>NZ_DASPIS010000073.1:0-12871 GCF_035628975.1 Azospirillum sp.
CCGCCACACCCCGTTCTTCACCAACTACCGTCCGCAGTTCTACTTCCGTACGACGGACGTGACGGGCATGGTCTCGCTGCCGGAAGGCGTCGAGATGGTGATGCCGGGTGACAACGTCGCCATGGAAGTGGCTCTGATCGCTCCGATCGCCATGGACGAAGGCCTGCGCTTCGCCATCCGCGAAGGTGGCCGTACCGTCGGCGCCGGCGTCGTTGCCAAGATCGTCGAGTGATGCTATAAGCCTGCCTCCCCCGTCGGGCTCCGGCTCGGCGGGGGAGTTTTATCTGCGTAAAGAGTACGGGCGGGCTTCCGCAAAGCCGTTCTAAAAAGTTATTCCGAAAGTCAGGTCGAAAGGCCTTGACACCGCCGCCGAAAGAATGCTTTAAGCGGCGTCCCACGCCGAAGGGTGTGGCCGGACGGAGATAGGAGTGTAGCTCAATTGGTAGAGCACCGGTCTCCAAAACCGGGGGTTGGGGGTTCGAGCCCCTCCACTCCTGCCATCCCGTCCCAATAACGGCCGTCTCAACGACGGTTAGGGTAAAAGCGGCGCCCTTCACAGTCGCTTCGGAGCTCGCACGGTTCGCACGATGGCTAAAGTCAATCCCGCAGAATTCGCGCGCGAGGTCCGCCGCGAGGTAGCCAGGGTCACCTGGCCGACCCGCAAGGAAACCGGCATCACGACCGCCATGGTCTTCGTCATGGTCGTGCTGGCCGCCCTGTTCTTCCTCGTCGTCGATCAGGTGCTGGCGGTTGCCGTTCGCTTGATCCTTGGGCTGGGAGGCTAAGACATGGCTGCGCGCTGGTACGTCGTTCACGTCTATTCGGGTTTCGAAAAGAAGGTCGCCCAGGCCATCCGCGAAAAGGCGGCTCAGAAGGGTCTGGAAGACAAGTTCGAGGAAATCCTGGTCCCGACCGAAGAAGTGGTCGAAGTGCGCCGGGGTTCCAAGATCAACACGGAGCGCAAGTTCTTCCCCGGCTACGTCCTCGTCAAGATGGACCTGACCGACGAATCCTGGTCGCTGGTGAAGAATACGCCGAAGGTTACGGACTTCCTGGGTGGCGGCGGCAAGCCGCAGCCGATTTCCCAGCGCGAGGCCGAGCGGATCATCCATCAGGTGCAGGAAGGCTTTGAGCGCCCCAAGCCCTCGATCACCTTCGAGGTGGGCGAGCAGGTTCGAGTGAGCGACGGCCCCTTCACCTCGTTCAATGGCGTCGTCGAGGAAGTCGACGAAGAGAAGTCCCGCCTCAAGGTGGCGGTTTCGATCTTCGGCCGCTCCACGCCGGTCGAGTTGGAATACACGCAGGTCGAAAAGATCTGAGCGCAAGGTTCCAAAGTGTTTCGTGTCGGAGCTGCCGGTGCTTGCATCGGTGGCTCCATTCTGTTGCGGGAGGCTCGCCATGGCCGAACCGCAAAACCCCGCGACGCAGCGCCGGGCCAGCCGGTCGAGAGCGTGACGCGTCGTCCCAGGAGGTTGTGAGATGGCGAAGAAAATCGTCGGTTACATCAAGCTGCAGGTCCCGGCCGGCAAGGCCAACCCGTCGCCGCCCATCGGCCCGGCGCTGGGTCAGCGCGGCCTGAACATCATGGAGTTCTGCAAGGCGTTCAACGCCAAGACGGCGGACCTGGAAGTCGGCATGCCGATTCCGGTGGTCATCACCGCCTATGGCGACCGCACCTTCACCTTCGTGACCAAGACCCCGCCGGTCAGCTACTTCCTCAAGAAGGCTTCGGGCAAGGACAAGGGTTCGACGACCCCCGGCAAGGGCGGTTTCGTCGGCCAGGTCACGACCTCGCAGATCCGCGAGATCGCCCAGAAGAAGATGGTCGACCTGAACGCGCACGACGTCGACGCCGCTGCGACGATGATCGCCGGTTCCGCCCGCTCGATGGGCCTCGAAGTGGTGGAGGGCTGATCCTATGGCGAAGCTGGGCAAGCGTCTGACCGACGCCTACAAGAACGTCGACCGCGACTCCTTCTACTCGCTGGAACAGGCCGTCACCCTGGTCAAGGGCGCCGCGAAGGCCAAGTTCGACGAGACCATCGAGATCGCGATGAACCTCGGCATCGATCCGCGCCACGCCGACCAGATGGTCCGCGGCGTCGTGAACCTGCCGAACGGCACCGGCAAGACCGTCCGCGTGGCGGTGTTCGCCCGTGGCGCCAAGGTCGATGAGGCTCTGGCCGCCGGCGCCGACGTGGTCGGCGGCGACGACCTCGCCGAACAGATCCTGGCCGGCAACATCAACTTCGACCGCTGCATCGCCTCGCCCGACATGATGGGCGTGGTCGGCAAGCTCGGTAAGGTTCTCGGCCCGCGCGGCCTGATGCCGAACCCGAAGCTGGGCACCGTGACCCCCGACGTGGCCGGCGCCGTCAAGGCCGCCAAGGCCGGCGCGGTGGAGTTCCGTGCGGAGAAGACCGGTATCGTTCACGCCGGCGTCGGCAAGGTCAGCTTCTCGGAAGAGGCGCTGGTACAGAACATCCGCGCCTTCGTCGATGCCATCAGCCGTGCCAAGCCGACCGGCGCCAAGGGCCAGTACCTGTTGAAGGTCTCGCTCTCGTCGACGATGGGCCCGGGCCTGAAGCTCGACCTCGCCAGCGTGTCGGCTCCCGCCGCCTGACGACCCGTTTCGCCGCTGCTGCCCCAGGGCAGCGGCGGTGACCGGGTGGACTGCCCGAGGGGGAAACCCCAACGGCGCCCACCCACCCCTGTCCGAGACCGCTGGTGTCCGAACCCGACCGCAAGGGAAGGGGAGGGCTTAAAATCCACCCGCGCAGACAGGAGTTGAACCCGTTTACCCCTCCGGCCCCGGCGCATGCGTGCGGTTGGTCCGGTTCAGGAACGGCTTGAACTTCTGGGACAGGTTCGCCGGACCTCCGGCCCTTCGGGGACGGGGGTTCATGTAAACCTCTGTGCAAGGAGGCGATCCGTGGATCGTACACAAAAAGAAGCGACGATCGCGGCTCTGCAATCGAAGCTCCAGGACACGGGCCTGGTGGTGGTCACCCACCATCTGGGCCTGACGGTGAAGGAAGTCACCGACCTGCGTGCGAAGGTTCGGGCTGCTGGCGCCAGCTTCAAAGTGACGAAGAACCGGCTCGCCCGTCGTTCCCTTCAGGGGACGCAGTTCGAAGGTCTGGACGGTCTCTTCAAGGGACCGACGGCGATCGCCTACTCGAAGGATCCCGTTGCGGCCGCCAAGGTGGTGGCCGACTACGCGAAGACCAACGAGAAGCTCAAGATCGTCGGCGCCAGCCTCGGCACCCAGATTCTGGACGCGGAGGGGGTCAAGGCCCTCGCCTCGCTCCCGTCGCTGGACGAACTGCGTGGCCGTCTCGTGGGCATGATCCAGACCCCGGCGACCCGTATCGCCGGCGTTCTCCAGGCTCCGGGTGGCCAGGTCGCCCGCGTGCTTGCTGCCTACGCGAAGAAGGACGACGAGGCGGCTGCCTAACCAGGCCTAGTCACTCGTTTTTCACATCCCCAGAACTCAAGTCGTTTGGAGTAGTAACATGGCTGATCTGCAGAAGCTCGTCGACGATCTGTCGGCCCTGACCGTCCTGGAAGCCGCCGAGCTGTCGAAGCTCCTCGAAGAGAAGTGGGGCGTCTCCGCCGCCGCTCCGGTGGCCGTTGCCGCCGCCGGCCCGGCCGCTGCCGCTGCCGCTCCGGCCGAAGAGCAGACCGAGTTCACGGTGATCCTCGCCGATGCCGGCGACAAGAAGATCAACGTGATTAAGGAAGTCCGCGCGATCACCGGCCTGGGCCTGAAGGAAGCCAAGGACCTGGTCGAGGGCGCTCCGAAGCCGGTCAAGGAAGGCGCCACGAAGGACGAGGCCGCCAAGATCAAGAAGCAGCTTGAAGAGGCCGGCGCCAAGGTCGATATTAAGTAAGACCTTGTTGCGTTACGGATCATACAGTTCCACGCCGGACGGCGGCCGGTCCCCCAGGGGACCTGCCGCCGCACGGCGTTTTCTGCCTTCCGCCGGACCGGGCTCGCCCGGCCCGGCTCTTTCCGTCCCCATCATGGGGATGGCCCGCGCGGGCGCCCTTGGGACCGGTCGACACCAGTCGGCTTGATCCCGCGGTCGGTTGAACGGTCGGTATAACGCGCATCACGTACAGACGTTTGGGGACATCCATGGCCAAATCCTTTACGGGTCGTAAACGTGTTCGGAAGAGCTTCGGGCGCATCCCGGAAGTCACCCAGATGCCCAACCTCATCGAGGTGCAGCGCAGCTCCTACGATCACTTCCTGCAAATGGACGTCGCCCCGGAAAAGCGGGCGAACCTGGGCCTGCAGGAAGTCTTCAAGTCGGTCTTCCCGATCAAGGACTTCTCCGACCGCGCGGTGCTGGATTTCGTCAAGTACGAGCTTGAGCAGCCGAAGTACGACGTCGAGGAGTGCCAGCAGCGCGGCATGACCTTCGCCGCCCCGCTGAAGGTCACCCTCCGCCTGTCCGTGTTCGACGTCGAGGAAGATACCGGCCTCCGGTCCATTCGCGACATCAAGGAGCAGGACGTCTACATGGGCGACATGCCCCTGATGACGGCCAACGGCACCTTCATCATCAACGGCACCGAGCGCGTCATCGTTTCCCAGATGCACCGCAGCCCGGGTGTCTTCTTCGACCATGACAAGGGCAAGACCCACGCGTCGGGCAAGTATCTGTTCGCCGCGCGCGTCATCCCCTACCGCGGTTCCTGGCTCGACTTCGAGTTCGACGCCAAGGATCTCGTCTATGTGCGCATCGACCGCCGCCGCAAGCTGCCGGCCACCACGCTGCTGTTCGCTCTGGACGGCGCGGAGACCGAGGCTCTGCGCACCGAGCGCAAGGCGAACCGCAAGGACCTGCTGCCCTATGAGGCGCAGGGCATGTCGAAGGAAGAGATTCTCAACTACTTCTACGACACCATCACCTACAGCCGCTCCGCCGGCGGTTGGAAGACCCCGTTCAGCGCCGAGCGCATGAAGGGCGTCAAGCTGGCGTCGGACCTGGTCGATGCCGCCACCGGCGCCATCGTCGCCGAGGCCGGCACCAAGATGACCCCGCGCGTCATCAAGAAGCTGGTCGAGGCCGGCCTGACCGAGCAGCAGGTCTCCACCGAGGAGCTGACCGGCCGCTATCTCGCCGTCGACATCATCAACGAGCGCACGGGCGAAGTCCTGTTCGAAGCCGGTGACGAGCTGTCGGCGAGCGACCTGGAGAAGTTGGAGAAGACCGGCGTCGACGAGCTGCCGGTGCTGGCGATCGACCACCTGAACGTCGGCGCCTACATCCGCAACACGATGAATGCGGACCGCAACGCCAGCCGCGAAGATGCGCTGATCGACATCTACCGCGTCATGCGTCCGGGCGAGCCGCCGACCCTGGAGTCGGCCGAGGCGCTGTTCTCGGGCCTGTTCTTCGACAGCGAGCGCTACGACCTGTCGGCCGTCGGCCGCGTCAAGATGAACGCGCGCCTGAACTTCCAGACCGACGACCAGATGCGCGTTCTCCGCAAGGAGGACATCCTGGAGATCCTGAAGGTTCTGGTGAACCTGAAGGACGGCCGCGGCGAGATCGACGACATCGACCATCTCGGCAACCGTCGCGTCCGCTCTGTCGGCGAGCTGATGGAGAACCAGTACCGCGTCGGTCTGCTGCGCATGGAACGTGCGATCCGCGAGCGTATGAGCTCGGTCGAGATCGACACGGTGATGCCGCACGACCTGATCAACGCCAAGCCGGCCGCCGCCGCCGTGCGCGAGTTCTTCGGCTCGTCGCAGCTGTCGCAGTTCATGGACCAGACCAACCCGCTGTCCGAGATCACGCACAAGCGTCGCCTCTCGGCTCTCGGCCCGGGCGGTCTGACCCGCGAGCGCGCCGGCTTCGAGGTGCGCGACGTGCATCCGACGCATTACGGCCGCATCTGCCCGATTGAGACCCCCGAAGGTCCGAACATCGGCCTGATCAACTCGCTGGCGACCTACGCCCGCGTGAACCAGTACGGCTTCATCGAGAGCCCCTACCGCAAGGTCATCGACGGCAAGGTCACCAACGAGGTGGTCTACCTGTCGGCGATGGAGGAGGGCCGCTACGTCGTCGCCCAGGCGAACGCCGAGCTGAACCCCGACAACAGCTTCGCCGCCGATCTGGTGTCCTGCCGCCAGGGCGGTGAATACCTGATGTTCCGGCCGGAAGCGATCGACCTGATCGACGTCTCGCCGAAGCAGCTGGTGTCCGTCGCCGCGGCGCTGATCCCGTTCCTGGAGAACGACGACGCCAACCGCGCGCTGATGGGCTCGAACATGCAGCGTCAGGCGGTGCCGCTGGTGAAGGCCGACGCGCCGCTGGTCGGCACGGGCATGGAGGCGACCGTCGCCCGCGACAGCGGCGTGACCATCGTCGCCAAGCGTTCGGGCATCGTCGACCAGGTCGACGCCACCCGCATCGTCGTCCGTGCCACCGACAGCTCGGACAGCACGGCGCCGGGTGTCGACATCTACAACCTGCTGAAGTTCCAGCGTTCCAACCAGAACACCTGCATCACCCAGCGTCCGCTGGTGAAGGTGGGTGACCGGGTGAACGCCGGCGACATCGTGGCCGACGGCCCGTCGACCGATCTCGGCGAGCTGGCGCTCGGCCGGAACGTGCTCGTCGCGTTCATGCCGTGGAACGGCTACAACTTCGAGGACTCGATCCTCATCAACGAGCGCATCGTCAAGGACGACGTCTTCACCTCGATCCACATCGAGGAATTCGAGGTCATGGCCCGCGACACCAAGCTGGGCCAGGAGGAAATCACCCGCGACATTCCGAACGTGGGTGAGGAAGCTCTGAAGAACCTCGACGAGGCTGGCATCGTCTACATCGGCGCCGAGGTCCGTCCGGGCGACATCCTGGTCGGCAAGGTGACGCCGAAGGGCGAAAGCCCGATGACGCCGGAAGAGAAGCTGCTGCGCGCCATCTTCGGCGAGAAGGCTTCCGATGTCCGCGACACCTCGCTGCGCCTGCCGCCGGGTGTGGTCGGCACCATCGTCGAGGTCCGCGTGTTCAGCCGCCGCGGCGTCGACAAGGACGAGCGCGCCCTGGCGATCGAACGCGCCGAGATCGAGAAGCTGGCCAAGGACCGCGACGACGAGCGCGGCATCCTGGAGCGCAGCTTCTACACCCGCCTGAAGGAAGTGCTGATCGGTCAGACCGCGCAGTCCGGCCCGAAGGGCATGAAGGGCGGCACCGTCCTGACCGACGAGGTGCTGGCCGGCCTGTCGAAGGGCCTGTGGCGCCAGATCGCCATCGCCGACGAGCAGGTGATGGAGACCGTCGAAAACCTGGCCAAGGTGTTCGACGACTCGATCAAGGCCCTGCAGGACCGCTTCGAGAACAAGGTCGACAAGCTGCAGCGCGGTGACGAGCTGCCGCCGGGCGTCATGAAGATGGTCAAGGTCTTCGTCGCGGTGAAGCGCAAGCTGCAGCCGGGCGACAAGATGGCCGGCCGTCACGGCAACAAGGGTGTCGTCTCGCGCATCATCCCGCAGGAGGACATGCCCTACCTGGAAGACGGCACGCCCGTCGATCTGGTGCTGAACCCGCTGGGCGTGCCGTCGCGCATGAACGTCGGTCAGATCCTGGAAACCCACCTCGGGTGGGCGGCCTCGGGTCTCGGCAAGCAGATCGGCCGTGCGGTCGACCAGTACCGTCTGGCGATCCGCCAGAAGGCCGAAGGCGCTCCCCAGTTGGAGGCCCTGCGCAGCACGCTGAAGTCGGCGTACGGCGAGGTGACCTACAACGAGGACATCGCCGACATGACCGACGGCGAGCTGCTGGAACTGGGCGGCAACCTGCGCAAGGGCGTGCCCTTCGCGACGCCGGTCTTCGACGGCGCCCGCGAGGAGGATATCTGCGTCCATCTGGAACGCGCCGGCTTCGACCGGTCGGGCCAGTCGACGCTGGTGGACGGCCGCACCGGCGAGACCTTCGATCGCAAGGTCACCGTCGGCTACATCTACATGCTGAAGCTGCACCACCTGGTGGACGACAAGATCCACGCGCGGTCGATCGGTCCCTACTCGCTGGTCACGCAGCAGCCGCTGGGCGGCAAGGCCCAGTTCGGCGGTCAGCGCTTCGGTGAGATGGAGGTCTGGGCGCTCGAAGCCTACGGCGCCGCCTACACGCTGCAGGAAATGCTGACGGTGAAGTCGGACGACGTGTCCGGCCGCACCAAGGTCTACGAGGCCATTGTCCGCGGCGACGACAACTTCGAGGCCGGCATTCCGGAGTCGTTCAACGTGCTGGTCAAGGAGCTGCGCTCGCTCGGCCTGAACGTCGAACTGAACCAGCGGTCCTACTGAGCCGATTTGACGTGACCAAACCCCGGAACGGTGCGTTCGCGCCGTTCCGGGGTCATGCACTGCCCTTAACCGACAACGCGGCGATGCCAGCGGGAGACGGTCATGAATGAGTTGATGAACATTTTCGGTCAGGTCCAGGGGCCGCAGAGCTTCGATCAGATCCGCATCCAGATCGCGAGCCCAGAGCGGATCCGGTCCTGGTCCTACGGCGAGATCAAGAAGCCGGAAACCATCAACTACCGCACCTTCAAGCCGGAGCGCGACGGCCTGTTCTGCGCCCGCATCTTCGGCCCGATCAAGGATTACGAGTGCTTGTGCGGCAAGTACAAGCGCATGAAGTATCGCGGCATCATCTGCGAGAAGTGCGGCGTCGAGGTCACGCTGTCGAAGGTCCGGCGCGAGCGCATGGGCCACATCGAACTGGCGTCCCCCGTCGCGCACATCTGGTTCCTGAAGTCGCTGCCGAGCCGCATCGGTCTGCTGCTCGACATGACGCTCAAGGACCTGGAGCGCATCCTCTATTTCGAAAACTACGTCGTCATCGAGCCGGGCCTCACCCCGTTGAAGCTGCATTCGCTGCTGAACGAGGAAGAGTACCTGAACGCCCAGGACGAGTACGGCGAGGACGCCTTCACCGCGTCGATCGGTGCCGAAGCGCTGCGCATCATGCTGTCCGCGCTCGACCTCGACGAGGAGAAGAAGCGCTGCCGTGAGGATTTGCGCGACACCAACTCCGAAGCCAAGCGCAAGAAGCTGGTCAAGCGCCTGAAGCTGATCGACGCCTTCCTGGCTTCGCAGTCGCGTCCGGAGTGGATGATCCTGGAAGTCATTCCGGTGATCCCGCCCGAACTGCGTCCGCTGGTCCCGCTGGATGGCGGCCGCTTCGCCACGTCCGATCTGAACGACCTGTACCGCCGCGTCATCAACCGCAACAACCGTTTGAAGCGGCTGATCGAGCTGAAGGCGCCGGACATCATCGTCCGCAACGAGAAGCGCATGCTGCAGGAGGCCGTCGACGCTCTGTTCGACAACGGCCGCCGTGGCCGCGTCATCACCGGCGCCAACAAGCGTCCGCTGAAGTCGCTGTCCGACATGCTGAAGGGCAAGCAGGGCCGCTTCCGTCAGAACCTGCTCGGCAAGCGCGTCGACTATTCGGGCCGTTCGGTCATCGTCGTCGGTCCGGAGCTGAAGCTGCACCAGTGCGGCCTGCCGAAGAAGATGGCGCTGGAGCTGTTCAAGCCCTTCATCTACGCCAAGCTGGAGCTGTACGGTCTCGCCTCCACCATCAAGGCCGCCAAGCGGATGGTGGAAAAGGAACGTCCCGAGGTTTGGGACATCCTGGAAGAGGTCATCCGCGAGCATCCGGTGATGCTGAACCGTGCGCCGACGCTGCACCGTCTCGGCATCCAGGCGTTCGAGCCGACGCTGATCGAAGGCAAGGCGATCCAGTTGCACCCGCTGGTCTGCACCGCCTTCAACGCCGACTTCGACGGCGACCAGATGGCCGTGCACGTTCCGCTGAGCCTCGAGGCCCAGCTGGAAGCGCGCGTCCTGATGATGTCGACCAACAACATCCTGTCGCCCGCCAACGGCAAGCCGATCATCGTGCCGTCGCAGGACATCGTCCTCGGCATCTACTACATCTCCATGGACCGCCCGAGCGAGAAGGGCGAGGGCATGGTGTTCGCCAACGTCTCGGAGATCGAGCAGGCGCTGAACGCCAAGGTCCTGTCGATCCATGCGAAGATCAAGGCGCGCTACGTCGGCGTGGACGACGAAGGCAACGAGCTGATCAGCATCGTCGAGACGACGCCGGGCCGCATGCTGCTGTCGGAGCTGCTGCCGCGTCACCCCAAGGTGCCGTTCTCGCTGATCAACCGCGTCCTCACCAAGAAGGACGTCGGCAACGTCATCGACGCCGTCTACCGCCATTGCGGTCAGAAGGAGACGGTGATTTTCGCCGACCGCCTGATGAAGCTTGGCTTCGGCCACGCCTGCCGCGCCGGCATTTCCTTCGGCAAGGACGACATGGTCATCCCCGCCGCCAAGGAGAAGCTGGTCAACGAGTCGAAGGAGCGGGTGAAGGAGTTCGAGCAGCAGTATCTCGACGGTCTCATCACCCAGGGCGAGAAGTACAACAAGGTCGTCGACGTCTGGTCGGAATGCACCGAAAAGGTCGCCTCCGAGATGATGAAGGCGATCTCGACCACCGAAGCCGGCAAGCCGGTCAACTCGGTGTACATGATGGCCCACTCCGGTGCGCGTGGCTCCGCCGCGCAGATCCGTCAGCTGGCCGGCATGCGCGGCCTGATGGCCAAGCCATCGGGCGAGATCATCGAGACGCCGATCATCTCGAACTTCAAGGAAGGCCTGACCGTGCTGGAGTACTTCAACTCCACCCACGGCGCCCGCAAGGGTCTGGCCGACACCGCCTTGAAGACGGCGAACTCCGGTTACCTGACCCGTCGTCTGGTCGACGTGGCGCAGGACGCCATCATCGTCGAGCATGATTGCGGCACCGAGCGCGGCATCACCGTCAAGGCGGTGATCGACGGCGGCGAAGTGATCAGCCCGCTGGGCGATCGCATCCTCGGCCGCACCGTGGTCGGCGACGTGATCGACCCGCTGAACGGCGAGCTGCTCGTCGAGGACGGCGGGCTGATCGACGAGCCGACGGTCGACCGCATCGAGCGCTCGGGCATCGACTCCGTCAAGATCCGCTCGGTCCTGACCTGCGAGACCCGTGACGGCGTCTGCGCCAAGTGCTACGGCCGTGATCTGGCCCGCGGCACGCTGGTCAACACCGGCGAGGCGGTCGGCGTCATCGCGGCGCAGTCGATCGGCGAGCCGGGCACCCAGCTGACGATGCGTACCTTCCACATCGGTGGTGCGGCGCAGCGCGGAGCGGAGCAGAGCCAGATCGAGGCGGCGTTCGACGCGACCGTGCGGATCAACAACCGCAACGTCGTCATGAACTCCTCCGGCATTCCGGTCGTCATGGGCCGCAGCACAGAAGTCATCCTGCTCGATGACCAGGGCCGCGAACGGGCGCGTCACCGCGTGCCGTATGGTGCCAAGCTGCTGGCGGACGAGGGCGTGAAGGTCGAGCGCGGCGCCAAGCTGGCCGAGTGGGACCCGTACACCCTGCCGATCATCACGGAGCGTGCCGGTACCGCCCGCTACATCGACCTCGTGGAGGGTATCTCCATGCGCGAGGTGATGGACGAGGCGACGGGCATCAGCTCCAAGGTGGTCGTCGACTGGCGCCAGCAGCCGCGCGGTGCCGATCTGAAGCCGCGCATCGCGCTGGTGGACGACCGCGGCGAGCTGATCACCCTGCCGAACGGCCTGGAAGCCCGCTACTTCATGTCGGTGGACGCCATCCTGTCGGTGGAGAACGGTGCCGAAGTCCGGGCCGGCGACGTGCTGGCGCGTATCCCGCGCGAATCGTCCAAGACCCGCGACATCACCGGCGGTCTGCCGCGCGTGGCCGAACTGTTCGAGGCGCGTCGTCCGAAGGACTTCGCCATCATCTCGGAAATGAGCGGCCGCGTCGAATTCGGTAAGGATTACAAGACCAAGCGCCGCATCGTCGTCCGCAATGACGAGAGCGGTGACGAGAAGGAGTATCTGATCCCGAAGGGCAAGCACATCTCCGTGCAGGAAGGCGATTACGTCGAGCGCGGCGATCTGCTGATGGACGGCAACCCGGTGCCGCACGACATCCTGGCCGTGATGGGTGTGGAGGCCTTGGCCGACTACCTCATCAACGAGATCCAGGACGTCTATCGACTGCAGGGCGTGAAGATCAACGACAAGCACATCGAGGTGATCGTTCGCCAGATGCTGCAGAAGGTCGAGATCACCGACGCCGGCGAGACCACCTTCCTGGTGGGCGAACAGGTCGACCGTCAGGAGTTCGATGAGGAGAACGAGAAGACGGTCGCCGAGGGCCTTCAGCCGGCCCACGGCCATCCGGTTCTCCAGGGCATCACCAAGGCCAGCCTGCAGACGCGGTCCTTCATCTCGGCCGCGTCGTTCCAGGAAACCACCCGCGTCCTCACGGAAGCGGCCGTCGGCGGCAAGGTCGACAACCTGGAAGGCCTGAAGGAGAACGTCATCGTCGGCCGTCTGATCCCGGCCGGCACGGGCTCCGTGGTGAACCGCCTGAAGCTGATCGCCGCCGAGCGTGATCGTGAAGCGGCCCTGGAAGCCGGCGCTCCGGAGGAAACTCCGGCTTTGCCGACCCCGGGCGAGGAAAGCTCCGCGGCCTGATCAGTCGGACCGATTGAGTAGGGAAGGGGGCGCGTTCCGCAAGGGACGCGCCCTTTTTCATTGGGCAGCGCGGAGGGCATCGGTACGGCTCCAATCGGGAAATACCGTCCTTGACTCTCTCCATGCCTTTCCCTAAAGTCCGCGAACTTCAAAGGACGCCGGGGCTCTCCGTGCGTCCGCTTGAATCCACCGATCCCGCCGATCGGAGTCCTCCGGTCGGCTTTCGCTCATTCAGCCCGCTCGGAACGGCAACGTTTCGCA
>NZ_DASPIS010000074.1:0-12771 GCF_035628975.1 Azospirillum sp.
AGGCGCGGCTGTGGGCGGAGCAGCATCGGCTGGCGGCGGAAGAGGAGCGAGCGATCCTTCAGCAGCAGCGGGAAATCATGCTGGAGATGGGGCAGACCTTGGCGGAGTGGCGTGCCGCACAGCAGCGTCCCGCCCCCTGACTGCGCGGTTGTATAAGTTCATGTTCCATAATCGCTATCGGCGTGCGGGTTGTGCCTGATCAAGCCTCTGATCCGGTTCGCTTTCGCACGGCAGTGGAAGTTATGTGGCAGCCGCTGGGCTGCCTCCGATCAACATCTTGTGGGCGACCGCCTCTCAGCCAGCCCCCAAAAGTTGAAACTTGACCGGACCGGAGCCGGCAAAGCGAACCTCGGTCGTTGCGGGTGCGCCTGCGTTCTCGCCGGAGCCGCCGCCCGTCAGGGCGGAGAGGATGTCAGCTGGAACCGGTTGCTCGGCGGGCAGCAGTGTTTATAGTCAAGCTCATGCAGTATCAAAACCTTCCGTAGCTCCAGCGGGAGCTGCAGGGGGATCGGATCGCCATGGCGGCGACAAGAGGAACAGGCTCGGACATGGATGACGGAGCAGCGGCGAAGGCGGGCCGGAAGCGGGCATCATGCTGCGGCTTCTGAGGGAGAACCGTCCGCTCCAGCGCATCGGAGCCCTTGGTATTGGCCTGCTGGCGGCGCTGTGCGGCGGCACCACGATGGTCCTGGACTGGCTGCATGACGAGACGGTGACCGAGGCGGTGCTGGGCCTGCGCACGCTTAACGCCTCGCTGACCGAACAGACCACGCGCACCATCGAAGGGATCGAGCTAACCGTCAACGGAGTCGCCGAGCAGATCCCGCTTGAGAACCGGCGCAGCCCCGAGGCCTTCGGCCAGCTGCGGGCGGATCGGCAGGTCTATGAAATCCTGAAGGCCAAAGCCGCCAGCTTGCCACAGCTGGAGGCACTGAGCCTGATCGCTGCCGACGGCACTCTGGTCAACTTCACCCGCCAGTTCCCGGCCCCGGCGCTGGACCTGTCCCAGCGCGACTATTTCCTGGCGCTCAAGGACCATGACCCCGGACATGCTTATCTCAGCCGGCCGGCGAAAAGCCTGGCCACCCAGGAATGGACGCTCTACATCGCGCGGCGCGTGAACGACCTGGAGGGCCGGCTCGCCGGGCTGGTCGTCGGGGCCATCCAACTGTCCTATTTCGAGGAGTTCTACCGCAGCCTCCAAGTGGTACCGGGCAGCGGCTTCAGCCTGTGGTGGCGCGACGGCATGCTGCTGGCGCGTTTCCCGCCGACGCCGGACAAGGTCGGGACCATTGCCCCCAGCCCTGGCGTTGCCGAACAGCTCGCTCGCTTTGACGCCGGCACCTATGCGGCGCCGGTTTCACTCGATGGCAAGGACCGCATCTTGTCCTTCCAGGCCCTACGCAACTACCCGCTGGCCGTCGGGGTCAGCCGGACACGGGAGGACATCCTGGCCCGCTGGGAGAGCCAAGCGGTCGTCATCGCCGCCACCGGGCTGGTCAGCACGGTGGCGCTCGCCCTGATGCTGTGGGCGATGGCGCGCCAGTTCCTGGCCTACGAGACCGCCAACCGCGCGCTCAGCGAGCGCCGGCAGGCGGTGGAGGCCCGCGACGAGGCGGAGGAACATGTCCGCCAGCTGCAGAAGATGGAGGCGCTGGGCCAGCTGACCGGCGGCGTCGCCCACGACTTCAACAACCTGTTGCAGGCGGTGCGCTCCAGCCTGCACATGCTGGAGGCCGGCGGCGAGCTGCGCGGGGCGGAGAGCCGCCGGGCGCTGGAAGTGGCAAGCCAGGCAGTCGACCGCGGCGCCACCCTGACCCAGCATCTGCTGGCCTTCGCCCGCCGCCAGCGGCTGGCCCCGGCGCCGGTAGATCTCGGCGCCCAGGTGGCCGGGATGGCGACGCTGCTGGAACGGACGCTGGGCAGTTCCATCCGCATCCGCATTGACAAGGACGCCGACGTGCCAGCGGCGCTGGTCGACCCCCACCAGTTCGACATCGCCCTGCTGAACCTCGCCATCAACGCCCGCGACGCCATGCCGGACGGCGGCACCCTGACCATCGCGGTCACCAGCCTGTCCATCAGCGGCCTGCCGGCGGGGGAGGGGGGCGAGGGGATTTCGCCGGCCCTGGCGCCGGGCGCCTATGTCGCCGTGACCGTGCGCGACAGCGGGATGGGCATGCCGGCGGACGTGCTGGCGCGGGCCTGCGAACCCTTCTTCACCACCAAGCCGGTCGGGCAGGGCAGCGGGCTGGGGCTGAGCATGGTGCATGGGCTGACCGCCCAGTCCGGCGGCGGCATGCGCCTGGAAAGCCATCCCGGCCTCGGCACCGCGGTGACGCTGTATCTGCCCCATGCTCCGGTGGAAAGGCCGGCCGAAAGCCCAGCCGAAAGCAAGGCGGACGCCCCCGGCGGCCCGGCGCCCGCAGGAAGCGAACCGTTGCCCGTGCCATTCGCAGCCGTGCGCGTCCTACTGGTCGAGGACGACGCCCTGGTCCGCATGGCGAACGCCGCCGTGCTGGACGAGGCCGGCATCCTGGTGTCGGAGGCCGCCACCGGCGAGGAGGCCCTGGCCGTGCTGGAGGCGGACGAGGGCATCGGCGTCCTGGTGACCGATTTCGCCATGCCTGGCATGACCGGTGCCGACCTGACCCGCATCGTCCGCAGTCACCGCCCCGGCCTGCCGGTCCTGATCGTCACCGGCTATGCCGAAAAGGCGGTGTTGCAGGATCTGGGGCGCGAGGCCGGCATCCGCATCCTGTCCAAACCCATCCCGCCATCGGCCCTGATCGGGCATATCATGGCGGCGCTATGAACGACGCCAGCCAAGCCTATGAGGCTCCGGTCTTCCCCCGCTTGCTCAGATATCTGTCCGTCAAAGGGAAGCAATGCGGACAGGTGTGAAACAGCACGCAGGTGGGCCCCAAGGGATCTCATACTTTCAGCACGTTACTGTGCCGATCGGCATTCGAAACCTCGTGCCGATTCACAGGCGCTCTTAGCAAGCGCCAGTTGCTCGCGTGATGGGGCCGCTTGCTGCGTTGTTCTGGTACCACCAGTCGGGATTGAGGCGCAGGACAGCAGGGCTGGGCTCTGACCAGAAGATGCTGCGAATTGCGGCTAGGAGATCGTTTCCGTTCACAGGCTTTTCCAAAAGCACCGTTAATCCTGGATCGTTGCCTTGCAGAGCGCCAACCCCTCCAGTCGGTCGGGTACCGGTCAGGATGATGATGGGGAGACAAGGCCACTCGTCGCGGAGCTGGCAGATCATCTGGCGATCGTCAAGCTTTGGCATGTTGAGATCAGAAACCACGAGATCGAAAGGGGCTGAGGAAAAAGCCTGCAGCCCCTCTTGTCCATTGTTTGCACCGACAACGTGATGACCTTCGGCCTCGCACACGCTACCGAGAGCCATTGCGCAAATAATGTCATCTTCAACAATCAGGATCCGTATACTGTGCGTGATGAGCATTGAATGAACGCAGAAGGTGTTGATGAGGCAAACGATATCTCCATTTTTGTCCTTCGCCTATGACACTTTGGCAGAGTCCTCCGGTTGTCACATTGATTAAGGACGACATTGCTTCGCGGTTCGTTTTGCAGGTCAGGTGAAGATAGGCACTTGCAGTTTGGGTGAGCCAAGCGGTGGATCATGATCCTGATGATAGCAAGGTAACTATGACTTCTGTCGGCAGAGGGGCCGTGATCGCGCATCAGGCGCTCCTCACGGACGCCAGGAAGGCGTCAACCTGACGCTGGAGCATCACCGTCTCCTTGGCCAGCACGCCGGCGGCACCGAGCACCTGGGTCGCAGACGAACCGGTCTCCGTGGCCGCCTGGGTCACGCCCACGATGTTATTCGCCACCTCGTGCGTGCCGGCCGCAGCCTGCTGAACATTGCCGGCGATGTCGCGGGTGGCAGCGCCTTGCTCCTCCACTGCCGCGGCGATGCCGGAGGCGATCTCGTTGATCCGATCAATGATCTCGCCAATGCCGCCGATCGCCTCGACGGCGCCGTTGGTGGCTCGTTGAATCTCCTCCACCTTGGCCTGGATCTCGTCTGTGGCCTTGGCCGTCTGGTTTGCCAGTGCCTTGACCTCGCTCGCCACAACGGCAAAGCCCTTGCCGTGCTCCCCAGCCCGGGCGGCTTCGATCGTGGCGTTCAAAGCCAGCAGATTGGTCTGGCCCGCGATCGAATTGATCAGATTAACCACCTCGCCGATTTCCCTGGCCGCTATAGCAAGGCCGTGGATGAGGGTGTTGGTGCGCTTAGCCTCGGTGACGGCCTGTCCAGCGATCTCCGTCGAGGCTTCAACCTGCCGGCCGATCTCCGTCACCGAGGTTGCGAGTTCCTCTGTGGCGGCTGCTACGGTGTTGACATTGGTGCTGGTCTGCTCTGAGGCAGCAGAGACAGCCATGGCTTGGCGCGACGCCTCCTCTGCCGTGGAGGACATCGACGCGGCGGCGCTTTCCATTTCGGTCGCTGCCGAGGACAGGCCTTCAACGATACCGCCGACGCTGGCTTCAAAGTGGGCAGCCATCTTGAACAGAACGTCCTTGCGTTCGCGTTCAGCGCGGGTCCTCTGCTCGACAGCCTCCCGCTCCATGCGGCGCATCTCAAGCCCGTTGTCCTTGAAGACCTGGAGGGCTCGCGCAAGCGTGCCGACCTCATCCTGGCGTTCGGTGCCACGGACCTTCGTGTCCAGATTGCCGCCTGCGATGGTGTGCATGGAGGCCGTCATGTCTGCCAGAGGACGCACGACGAGGCGCAGGATGATAAAGCCGAGCAGGGAAAGCGAGAGCGCAAGCCCGAGGCCGGAAATAACATACAGCATGGTTGTCGATGAGGCGGCGAGCGCAGCGCCTTGCGTTCGGGACTGCTCCAGCGCGACATCGTTGTATTTTGTGAGATCCTGGATGAGCAGAGCGAGTTCGGTGCGCACCTTCCTTCCCTCGGTGCCCGAAAATCGCTGAGCCTCAGCCGTCTCGTTGCGCAGGGCGATGTCCATCACTTGGCGGGCGATCCGCTCGTACTCGGCGATCAACCGGGCCGTCTCCTCGATCTTGGGTCGGCGCTCCGGCAGCGCGAGCGGCAGCATACGCTGGACGGCCTTTTTGGCGCGTTCGATGCGCTCGTCGAAGATGCGAATGTTCTCGTGCTTGCCAGACAGCTCAGTCTCGATGATGACGTTCTTCTCGGCAATGGCCGAGCCATTCACCGCGGCCTCGACCTGGAAGGCCAGCGAGTTGCGCTGTGCAGTCCGCCCGATGGCGGTCTCCAAGGTGTCTGCCAGATGGGAAAGCGATGACTGCGACTGCCAGACAATCGCACCGATGACCGCCAGGAGGACGGCGATGGGAAAGGTGAGCTTGGTGACCAGCTTCAGGTTCGAGAACCAGCGCAACATGAGACGTCTCCGGAAAACAGCCGGGCGGGTTGAGACCGCCCGATTGGCGCCTGAGCGCCCCACCTGAACCGAACGTCATATATCAAACGTTGCGCTCACAGTTGATATGGATCAATGGACCAGCAATAAGTTGCCGTGACAATTTTGGAGCGAGAGCGATAGTTACCGGTTGCGACCACATCCGTGCGACATGCTGACGGTCAGATAAAATCGAACTGAGTAAACACCCTGCTGTTACAGTTCGTGACAATTCTGATAACGATGGCCACAGAGACCTAGCTTATATAACGCTTGTGCTGATTAGGCTCGAGTATCAAATGCTCACGTCACCTCATGTTCTACTCGCCGAAGACGAAGACCTTGTGGCCGCTGCTTTGGCTGAAGTTTTAGAGTCTTACGGTTTCCGGGTCACCATCGCCCGTGACGGGCAGGAAGCCCTCTTGGCTCATGCAGTCAACCCGGCTGACGCCCTGGTGACCGACATGAGGATGCCTCGGATGGGTGGTCTAGAACTGATCCAGGCCATCCGGGAAACCGATCCAGATATGCCAGTGGTGGTGACCACTGGCTACAGCGAGGCCATGCCGACCGAGGAGCCGGGTCGACTGATGGTAATCATGAAACCTTATCAGCTTGCTCAGGTAGCGTCGAACGTCAGGAGCCTGCTGAGCCGCTCCCGAGGATTCTCCCGTAAGGTTTGATTATGAACCAGCACCTAACAAGAATCCGCAGCTGATGCAGCCCAACCCTTTGAAAGAATAGTGAAAACTTGCTGAAGTGGCGTCCCAACGGGTACCGATTGCTCCCACTTCGTTGAACAACAGTCTAGTATTTACACCGCTCCTGTCCGGATGGATCCCCAGCTGCTTTGAAACGCCTCTGCGCCGGCTAGGTTGTTACAAGGTGTGATACCAGCCCTCTTTCTGCCGCGGTGGCTCCATGCTCAGACCCCTCAGCCAAAATGTTTCCCTCATGCCGGAACTCGGCCAGTTCGGCCAAGCTCAGATAGCCGCCGGCCGCTGCCCGACGGCCAGCAAGGTCATCCGCGACGGTATGCGTCTGCTTCAGGAGCGAAACTCGGCCCAATCCCGGTTCGGGATCGGCGCCGCCACCCCGGAGGGCGGCTGTGAACGCTGATGCTGGACGCCCGGAGAGCACTTGGCCGATCGGGGGCGGCAGCATGGGGGCGCTGGTGCGGACGAACGATTGGTCCCGCACCCCCCTTGGCCCGATCGGGAACTGGCCACAGAGTCTGAGGACGGCGGTCGGAATGATGCTCAGCACCCGCCACCCGGTGTTCATCTTTTGGGGCTCCCAGCACGTCTGCCTCTACAACGACGCCTATGCCGTGTCGCTTGGGCCCGAGAAGCACCCCTCCATCTTAGGGGCTCCAGGCCGTGAGGCGTTCCCGGAGGCGTGGCCCATCATCGGCCCACAGATCGAACAGGTCATGGCGGGCGGCGAACCGACTTGGCACGAGCAGCACCTGGTCCCCATCTCCCGTCACGGTCGGTGCGAGGACGTTTACTGGACCTACAGCTACGGCCCTATCCACGACGCCGACGCGGCAAACGGCGTCGGCGGCATCCTGGTCCTCTGCACGGAGACGACGCAGGCGGTTGTCTCCCGGCGCGAGAGTGAGGAGCGTTATCGGACCCTGGTTGAGGCGTTCGATCAAGGTTTCTGCACGGTGGACCTCATCTTCGACGAGCAGAACCATCCGATCGATTACGTCTTCGTCGAGGTGAACCCCGCCTTCGAGGCGTTGACGGGCCTGCGGGACGCGGTCGGCAAGAGCATGCGCGCGATGCGGTCCGAGCATGAGGATTATTGGTTTGAGACCTACGGCCGGATTGCCCTGACCGGCCAGCCGGCGCGCTTCGAGCACCGGGCGGCCGCGTTAGGCCGCTGGTACGCCGTGTACGCCTTCCGAGCCGACGCCGAGCGGCACCGTGTCGCGATCCTCTTCACCGACATCACTGCCCGCAAGCGGGTCGAGGAAGAGCTTCGGGAGAGTGAGGCGCGCTTCCGCCACCTCGCCGACAACGCGCCGGTCATGGTCTGGGCCACCGAAGCCGACGGCCAGTGCAGCTATCTGTCACAGACCTGGTACGCCTTCACCGGACAGACCCCAGAAACTGGCCTGGGCTTCGGCTGGCTGGAGGCGACGCACCCTGATGATCGGGAAGAGGTGGAGCGCCAGTTCCGGGCCGCTACCGCCAACCAGGCGCCGTTCCGTGTCGAGTACCGGCTCCGCCACGCCGACGGTGACTATCACTGGGCGATCGATGCGGCGGCTCCCCGGTTCAACGAGGAAGGCCACTTTCGGGGTTATGTCGGATCAGTCATCGACATCACCGAGCGCAAGCGTGCTGAAGAGAACGTCCGGGCGATGCGCGACGCGGCGGAGCAGGCGAACCTGACCAAGTCCAAGTTCCTCGCCGCAGCCAGCCACGACCTGCGCCAGCCCATGCAGTCCCTGCTTCTGTTCCTGGAGGTCCTAAGACCACATGTCACGGCCACGGGGCAGGAAGCATTGAAACACCTGGGGCGCGGGTTGGACGCGTTGAGGGACCTGCTGGACAGTTTGCTCGACATCTCGCGCCTAGACGCTGGCATCGTGGAGCCCGTCGTCCAGGACTTCGCGATCCAGGACTTCGTCGAGCCGATCAGCGCCGCCTACATGCCGGTCGCCGCGGCCAAGGGGATCGACTTTCAAGTTTCGACCTGTTCCGCCGTCGTGCGCAGTGACCGCACGTTGCTCGGTCGAATGGTGCGCAACCTAGTCGAGAACGCGCTGCGCTACACCGAGTCCGGACGGATCGCCATCGAATGCTGTCAGGCCGGGGACCGGCTGCGCATTGAGGTGCAGGACACCGGCATCGGCATCCCGCCGGACCAGCTGGAACGGATTTGGGAGGAGTTTCATCAGGTCGGCAATCCTGAACGCGACCGCAACCGCGGCCTGGGCCTCGGCCTCGCCATCGTGCAGCGCCTCTCGGACCTGCTGGAGCATCCGGTCGACGTTCGCTCAACGCCGGGGCAAGGCTCGGTGTTCTCCATTGAGGTGCCGCGCGGCCAAGCCGAGCAACGCCAAGCCGCCGTGGCGGCGATTGCGCTAGCGGGCAACGGCCGCTTTGCCGTGCTGGTGGACGACGATGCCATCGTGTTGCTGGGGCTGAAAGCCACCTTCGAGGCGTGGGGCTACCAAGTGATGGCCGCCAGTTCCACTGACCAGGCGCTGTCCGCGCTGAAGGCGGCAGGTCGCCGGCCAGACGTTGTGGTCGCCGACTACCGTCTTCGCGAGGGGCGGAGCGGGACCGAAGCGATCCTGCGGGTGCGTGAGGCATACGGCACCGGCGTGCCGGGCATCATCCTGACCGGCGAGACCGGAAGCGAGGCCCAGTACGATGCGGCAGCGCATGGCCTGCATGTCGTCTACAAGCCGGTTACCGCCCGGCAACTTGGAGAAACCCTCAGGCGACTTCTGATGGACGACCGGTAATGCCTCCTGGTGAATAGGACCTTCGCGTTTTGGTAGGCGCTGATCGACCGGTCCTGCGCATATTGAATTTTTTGAAAAGCGCCGAACGAGAGGCCGTGTATCAACCGCTGCTTAGCCGCGGGAGAGCGTTGATGGGCTTCCCCTGCGCCCACAAGGAGGACGCCTCAGCGCCGCGCTGGGGTTCTGGAAACCGCGCATTAGCGTCTAATATCGTCTGTCATATGGAGTGAGTCCTGCAAGCAACTGATCGGCCGCGGCAGCCGTGCTCGGAACCCGCCGAGCTAGAAAGTCGAGGCTTCCTTAAGCGGCAAGGTCATGAACATCATGATCCGCTTGGACATGCCCGTCTCCTGCAAGATCACATATTCACCGCCAGCCGCCGACGGAATCTGCCCTCACGCGGATTTGTGCGCCAAAGTCGTTCCCCTCTGCACGAAGTCAATCACTAGATCGGCGGACATCGGGCGTCCGAACAGAAAGCCCTGTCCCTCTTCGCACCCTTTCATCCGCAAACAGGAAAGCTGCTCAGCCGTTTCGATCCCTTCTGCGGTCGTCGTCATTCCCAGACTTCTGCTGAGCCCTAGTACCGCACGTACGATGGCTCTGGCGCCCGCTGCATCCGGAAGGTCACCGACGAAGGAACGATCGATCTTAATCTTGTCAAACGGAAAGCGTCGCAGGTAGCCAAGGGAGGAGTAGCCGGTGCCAAAGTCATCCATGGAGATTTTCACCCCCAGCCTGCGAAGCGCATGCAGCACCATTAGGTTGGCTTCGCTATCCTGAAGCAAGACGGACTCGGTGATCTCCAACTGCAAACGCGCTGCCGCCAAGCCGCTGTCGGACAGGGCGTCCGCCACCTTGTTCACCAAGTCGGGGCTGCGGAACTGGACAGGCGATAAATTGACCGCAACAGTGATGTCACCCGGCCACCCCGCCGCTTCACAGCACGCTTGGCGAAGCGCCCACTGGCCGATGCCGAGGATGACGCCGGTCTCTTCAGCCAATGGGATGAAGTCTGCCGGCGAGACGAGCCCCCGCTGGGGATGCCGCCACCGGAGAAGCGCTTCAAACCCATTGATGCCGCCCGTCTTCAGGTTGACCAGCGGCTGATAATCGAGGAGGAGCTCACGCCGGTCGAGCGCGCCTTGCAGATCATTTTTGAGCTGCTGACGCTGCTGGAGATGCGCGTCCATCCCTACTTCAAAAAAGCGGTAGATGCCTCGCCCTTCCGCCTTGGCGCGGTACAGCGCGATGTCCGCGTCCTTCAGAACCTGATCCACCTGTGCGCCGATGTCTTGCACAAGGACGATCCCGATGCTGACCCCGACTATGACAGCAGTGCCGTCCAGCGCGTAGGGCGCGCCCAGAGCAACAATAATGCGCTGCGCCAGCGCCGCTGCGTCAGAGGGGCGTGTCAGCCCGGTCTGAACGATGGCGAATTCATCGCCACCACACCGTGCAACAGTGTCCGTGGTGCGCACGCACTCCCGCAACCGCTCTGCCGCTTCCGTCAGCAGTCGGTCACCGGCCGGATGACCCAGGGTGTCGTTGACGGCCTTGAACTCGTCCAGATCAAGGAACAGGACGGCTGTGCGCGCATCACCCTTGGCCTGCGCAATGGCCTGGTCCAGGCGTTGACGCAGCAGCCCGCGGTTCGCCAGCCCTGTTAGAGCGTCATGGGTGGCCATATGGATCAACTGCTCCCGTGCTCGGCGTCGCTCCGAGGCGTCTCGGAAGAAGATCGACAGACCATCCGGGCCAGGGTAGGCATGCACCTCCAGCCAGATGCCGAGAGACGGCAGGAACTCCTCGAATTCCACCGGTGTCTGCCGGTTCAGGGCGTCACGGTAGCGGTGATCGAAGGGGCCATCGATCTCGTCAGGAAATGCCTGCCAGATGTTCACACCAAGCAGGTTCCGGCCGGGAGCGACGATGTCGATAGCGCGCTGGTTCAAGAAGGTGAAACGCCACTCCCGATCGAGAACGATCACGCAATCGGTGGTGCTCTCAAGAACGGCTCCGAGTTGACGCGCCGCGTCTTCAGCCGCGTGTTTTGCCCCCTCCAACTCTGCCTGGATACGCTGGGCTTCGGTCACGTCGCGCGAGATGGCCAACAGCCGTGCGGGACGACCATCTGCCCCAGGGATCGGCGAGATGGAGACGTCCCACCATTTCGGTGTTCCTTTGGCGGTCGGACAGAAGCCGGTGAAGCGCGCGGCCTCCCCCGCGCAGGCCCGCGCGACGGCGGCGTTTAGCCGGCCGGCTGCCTCCGCCGGCCAAAGACAAGACAAGGGGCGCCCTCGGAAAGTCTCGAATTCTCCGATCTCGGTCATTCGCAGTCCTGTACCATTCATGAACTGCAGGTTCCCCTCAAGGTCGAGAACCTTGACGCAGTTCGTGCTGCTCTCCAGGATGCTGCGGGCAAAAGCCTCACTCTCGTACAGTGCCACAGCGGCCATCTTGGCATCGTGGATGTCCTCGATGGTGCCGTACCAGCGCATAATGGTGCCGTCGCTGCTCCGACGCGCAGCCGCCCGTGCTCGGAACCATCGATAGCTTCCATCGGCCAAGCACAAGCGTTGCTCGACGTCAAACGGAGCGCCGGTCTCCAGGCTCACCGACCAAGCCGCCAAACTCGGTGTTGCATCATCGGGATGTAGGGCTTTTGCCCATCCGGTACCGAGGGTCTCCTCGCGCGTCAGGCCGGTTACCTCAAGCCAACGGGAGCCAACGTCGAGGCTGAGGCCATTCGCGTCGGCTATCCAGGCGATCTGGGGGTTGAGCTCGACCGCGTACCGGTAATGTTCCTCGCTCTCGCGCAAGGCCACCTCCATCCGGATGCGCTCAGTCACGTCTTGGCAGGCCCCATAGGCCGTTGCGGCTCCATCCGCCCCTTCTCCGCGATGCCCATCGACCCAGAACGTCCTCTCCACCCCATCCAATCCGGTCAGGCGGTATTCGATCTGCTCGTTGGTTCCATCGCGGAGAACCTTCTGCAGTGCGACCTGCAGACGGTCGCGGTCATCTGGATGCGTCATCTCCAGGAGGTGGGGAAGTGTCATGTCGAGCGTCCGGCCGGGATCGCCGATCAACTCGTGCACCATGTCCGACAGGGTGAAGTGCTGGCTGTTCACATTAAAACGCCAATAACCGAGCTTGGCGATGCGTTGGGCGGTGGAGAGCAACTCCTCGCGCGCAGCCAAATCGCGCCTCTGAGCATCAATTTGGACAATTGAACGGATCAGCGTCAGACAGATGGGCAGGGCAACGGGTATGGTGGTGGCAGCGATGGCCAACAGGATCGGCCCTGACCAGACGCCGGCGAGCGAAGGAAAGGCCAGCGCACCAACCGCGCAGGCAGCGATCACAGCAACCATTACGGCGATCCCCGTGAGGAGACCGGTTCCGCAAAGTACCGCGAGTTTGGCAACGTCGGGGCGCATCATGATCAGGGACTGCCGAAAGGGACCACGCAACACAGGGGATTTCCAATGCCGAACGGATCAAAGATCAGAGGCGGAATGGCTTGCCGTACTTCGGCGGGCGACTGCCCCTGCGATGTACGGCTGCAGCGGACAATACTCATGTGAGCGGTAGGCGGGGCAGCCCTATGAACATGCCGGCAGCCTTGCCGGACAATTCGTCGGCAGAGTTGGAGGGAGCCCTCTGCCACCTTGGCGGTGGGCTATCCGATCTGCGTGGTACCAGATGCATTCACCGTAAGCGCTACGAGCGCACCCTTCTTCCCGAAGTGTCTTCCGTAGCCGAGACTGCGCGCGGGTTCACGGGAGACGGAGGGCACGATGGGCGAAGGCGTCAGGCTTCATCCCAGACTTGAAGCCATGGATGAAGGCAGGC
>NZ_DASPIS010000075.1:0-7218 GCF_035628975.1 Azospirillum sp.
AATCCCGGTTGGCTGGGCTGCCGAGGAAAGAATCACGCAAAGCGGCCCGCGCGAATCCGGAAAATCTAGCCTCGCATCACAGCGGCGTCAGGCGTGGCAAATCCGACTCACCCGACCAGTCGGAGCGCTGAACAGCCCTGATCGGGGGGGCACCGTCAACTCGTTGGCACCGACCTTATGGCTGGCGCATTTCGGCCACGGATGCCCAGAGATCGGAGGATCAAGCGGCCAGCGGCGCACCGGCGACTTCGGCCCAGGTGGCGAAGGCCTGGGCGCGGGCGGCGCGGTAGTCGGAGGCGGGGCGTTGGTCGCGGCGGAGGTGGAAGAGGTTGGCGATCGGGTCATGGATAGACAGAAAGCGCTGCACCTGTCGGGCCGATTTGAAGCGCTTCATCTGCCGCTCGCGTCGCCGGGTCGGTTGGTGCGAGTTCTCGGCCCGGTTGTTGATGCCCTTGTGCTGGCGATGCTCCACCCCCGGCATGATGGTCCGCTTGGCCGCGGCGTAGGACTTCAGCTTATCGGTCACCAGCACCCGCGGCGCGCGGCCCTGCTTTTTCAGCAATTTGCGGAGCAGGCGCTTGGCCGCCTTGGCATCGCGCCGGCCCTGCACCAGCACATCGAGCACGAAGCCATCGCGGTCGACAGCCCACCACAGATAATGTTTCTTGCCGGCGATGGTCAGGACGACCTCGTCGAGGTGCCATTTATCGTCCCCGCGTGGCGCCCGCCGACGCAACCGGTCCGCGATCTCGCGGCCGAACTTCAAGGCCCATTTCCGCACCGTCTCATGGCTCACGGTGATGCCGCGGGCTGCAAGCATCTCCTCGACCATACGCAGGCTCAAGGGGAAGCGGAAGTAGAGCCACACCGCCGTTGCGATACCCTCGGCGGGGAAGCGGTAGCCGACGTAGCGGGGGTCACGAAGCGTCGTCATGGAAACCCTATACCCGCACCCCTGCCGCACCGCCACTGTGGACTTGACGGTACCATCGAGGGGCTCCCGATCCGTCAACATCATCGTCACGCTCCCGATCGACCTCACTTTCACAAAGGTCAAGATCCGAGATGGAGCGGTCGCCCAAGCAACTTGAGTGCCGCTTCGTGGAAAACCTCGCCCAGAGTCGGGTGGGCATGGATAGTTCCCGCGACATCATCAAGCTCTGCCCCCATTTCCAGCGCCAGCGCGAATTCCCCCGACAGTTCGGAGACGTGGGCGCCCACCGCCTGGATGCCAATTACCCGCTGATCGTCCCGGCGCGCCACCAGCCGAACGAAGCCGCTCTCGCCGGCGTCCAGGGTCAGCGCACGGCCGTTCGCGGCGAAGGGAAATTGATCGACGATCGCATCGATCCCCTGTGCCGACGCTTCGTCCGGCGACAGGCCGACGCTGACGATCTCCGGTTCCGTGAAGCAGACTGCCGGGATTGCGGCCGGGGCGAAGCGGCGACGGTGGCCGGCGATGATTTCCGCCACCATCTCCCCCTGGGCCGACGCCTTGTGCGCCAGCATCGGCTCGCCGACCAGATCGCCGATCGCCCAGACATTGCGCATCGAGGTCCGGCACTGGTCGTCCACCGCGACAAAGCGCCCCTGGCGATCAACACCCATCGTTTCGAATCCCCAACCCTCCAGCCGGGGGCGCCGACCCACGGTCGACAGCACGGCGTCGGTCGGCAGGCGGATCGTCCCACCATCCGCCGTCTGTACGATCAGCGCATGCCCGTCCCCTTCGGCTTCCATACCCAGCGCACGGGCCCCGAGATGAACCGTCACCCCGGCCCGTTTCAGCCAGCGCTGCACCGGATCGGTCAGAGCGGCGTCGTAAAGCGGCAGGATGCGCGGCTGTGCCTCGACCACCGTCACCGTCGATCCCATCTTTGCAAAGGCGCTGCCCAGCTCCAGCCCGATATAGCCGCCGCCGACCACCACGAGCCGGCGTGGCAGCCGGTCCAACGACAGCGCCTCGGTCGAGGACAGAACCGGCCCGCCGAAGGGCAGGGCGGGCAGCGGCACCGGCTCCGAGCCGGTGGCAAGGATCACATGCTCCGCCCTCACGGTCAGCGGGCCATCGCTGCCTTGGACGGTGCAGGTCTTGGCGTCGGAGAAGACCGCCCAGCCGCGCAGGACGCGCACCTTGGCCTTGCGCAGTAGGGCTGCCACCCCGCCGCTGAGGCGGTCGACAAGGCCGTCCTTCCAGCGCACGGCGCCGGCTAGGTCGAGGCGCGGCGGCGTGTCGAGTGCGATGCCGAGGCGGCCGTCGCCCATCGACTGGGCCATCGCCTCGAAGCTGCCGGCGACATGGATCAGCGCCTTGGACGGGATGCAGCCGCGGATCAGGCAAGTACCGCCCAGCCGGTCGGCCTCGACCAGCACGGTGTCGAGCCCGAGCTGGCCGGCGCGGATGGCGGCGACATAACCGCCCGGTCCGCCGCCGACTACCAGGACCTTGGCGGTGACGGTCTTCATGCTGGGTGCGCTCATCGCGGCGGATCCATAAACAGGGTGGCGGGCTGCTCCAGCGCGGCTTTCACCCGCTGGACGAAAGAGGCGGCGTCCCAGCCGTCGACGACCCGGTGGTCGAAGGAGCAGGACAGGTTCATCATCGACCGGATAACGACGGCGCCCTTGCGCGCCACCGGCCGCTCGGTGATCTTGTTGACGCCGACGATGGCAACCTCCGGCCGGTTGATGATCGGCGTGGTGGCGAGGCCGCCCAGCGTGCCCAGGCTGGTGATGGTGATGGTGGAGCCGCTGAGCTGCTCCCGCCCGGCCTCCCCGTCTCGCGCGGCCGTAGCCAGTTCGCGGATCGCGTGGGCGGCCTGCCAGAGGTCGAGCGTCTCGGCATGGCGGACGACCGGCACCACCAACCCACCCGGCGTTTGCGTTGCGATGCCGGCATGCACCGCCTCGAACCGATGGACCACATTCGCCGCATCGTCATAGCGGGCGTTGATCTGCGGGAACTCCGGGAGCGCCCGGACCAGGGCCCGGATCAGGAAGGGCAGCAGAGTGAGTTTCGGCCGCACCGCGCCACCCTCGGCGTTGAGGTGGAGACGCAGTTCCTCCAGGGCGGTGACGTCGATCTCCTCAATGTAGGAGAAATGCGGGATGTGACGCTTGGCCTCCTGCATGCTCTCGGCGATCCTGCGGCGCAGGCCGCGCACCGGCACCTCCGACACCCCGGTTCTGGTCGGGGAGGGTGGCCGTTCTGCCAAGGCGACACCGCCGGCCTCACCACCTCCGCCGGCAAGATGGCGGTCGAGGTCGCGATGCAGGATCCGGCCGCCCGGGCCGGAGCCGGCTACGAACTGCAACGGGACGCCAAGGTCCCAGGCACGGCGGCGCACCGCGGGCGAGGCGGTCGGCTTGACGCCGGGCGGCCGGCGGACCAGCAGGGCGGGCACAGCGCCGTCTGGCCGGACAGGCGCGACATCCGGCGCGGGGGCAGCGGCGGCAGGCATTGCAACGCCGGCTGTCGGCAGCGCCGCCGCGGGGATGTCATCGAGCGGGTCGGCGGGGGCGTCACTGGGTACCTGATCGTCTGCTCCCTCGACTTCCAGCACGACCAGTTCGGAACCGACCGCCAGCATCGCGCCGGGGGCGCCGTTGAGCGACAGGACCGTGCCGGCGACCGGCGAGGGGATCTCGACCGTCGCCTTGTCCGTCATAACGTCGACCAGCGTCTGGTCCTCGGCGACGCGATCGCCGGGTGCGACATGCCAGGCGACGATCTCGGCCTCGGCGGTGCCTTCGCCGACATCGGGCAGCTTGAAGACATAGCGCGCCATGCTCACTCCTCCATCAGGCGGCGCAACGCCTCGGCGATTCGGGCCGGGCCGGGGAAATACTCCCACTCGAAGGCGTGCGGGTAGGGCGTGTCCCAACCGGTGACCCGCTCGATCGGCGCCTCCAGATGATGGAAGCAATGTTCCTGCACCAGGGCGGACAGTTCGGCGCCGAAGCCGCCGGTCCGGGTGGCCTCATGCACGATGACGCAGCGGCCGGTCTTGCGCACCGACGCCTCGATCGCCTCGATGTCGACCGGCACCAGGGTGCGCAGGTCGAGGACTTCGGCATCGACCTGCGCGTCGCGGGCTGCGGCCAGCGCCACATGCACCATGGTGCCGTAGGCGAGGATGGTGACGGCAGTGCCGCTGCGCACCGTCGCCGCCTTGCCCAGCGGGATGGCGTAATGTCCGTCGGGAACCTCGCTGGCGAGATGCTTGGCCCAGGGCACCACCGGGCGGTCGTGATAGCCTTCGAAGGGCCCGTTGTAGAGACGCTTCGGCTCGAAGAACATCACGGGATCGTCGTCCTCGATGGCGCTGATCAGCAGCCCCTTGGCGTCGTACGGGGTCGATGGGATCACCGTCTTCAGCCCGGCGACGTGGGTGAAGATGGCCTCCGGGCTCTGGCTGTGGGTCTGGCCGCCGAAGATGCCGCCGCCATAGGGCGCGCGCACGGTGACCGGTGCCGTGAACTCGCCGCCGGACCGGTAGCGCAGCCGCGCCGCTTCGGAGATCAGCTGGTCGCAGGCGGGGTAGATGTAATCGGCGAACTGCATCTCGGCGACTGGACGCAGGCCGTAGGCGGCCATACCGACCGCGATCCCCATGATGCCGGCTTCGGTGATCGGTGTGTCGAAGACCCGGCTGCGCCCATGCTTGCGCTGCAGCCCGTCGGTGCAGCGGAACACGCCACCGAAATAGCCGACATCCTCGCCCAGAACGACGACGTCGCCGCTCCGCGTCAGCATCACGTCCATCGCCGCGTTCAGCGCCTGGACCATGGTCATGGTCGCCATCGTTCAGACCCCCGCCTGCTGGCGCTGGCGCTCCAGGTGCCAGGGCATCGTTTTGTAGACGTCCTCGAACATCGTGCGGGCCGACTGGAACGGCCCCTTGTCGAGGGTGCCGAGGGCTTCGGCCTCCTTCCCGGCGGCCTGGACCGCTTCCGCAACCTCCCGGGCCAGGTCCTCCTGTCGGGCCTCTGACCAGACGCCGAGCGCGATCAGGTGCTGGCGCAGCCGGTCGATCGGGTCCCCCAGCGGCCAGTGGGCGCCGGCATTCTCCGGCCGGTATTTGGCGGGGTCGTCACTGGTGGAATGGGCGGCGGCGCGGTAGGTGAACAGTTCGATCAGGGTCGGGCCGAGATTGGCGCGCGCCCGCGCCGCCGCCCAGCGCGTCGCCGCGAAGACCGCCAGGAAATCATTGCCGTCCACGCGCAGGCTGGGGATGCCATAGCCGAGGCCGCGCGCCGCGAAGGTCGTGCGCTCCCCGCCGGCGATGCCGTGGAAGGAGGAGATGGCCCAGTGATTGTTGACCAGATTGAGGATCACCGGGGCGCGGTAGACCGACGCGAAGGTCAGGGCGTGATGGAAGTCGCCCTCCGCGGTGGCGCCCTCGCCGATCCAGGCTGCGGCGATGCGGCTGTCGCCCTTGATCGCCGAGGCCATCGCCCAGCCCACAGCCTGGCTGTATTGCGTTCCCAGATTGCCGGAGATGGAGAAGAAGCCGGCTTCCTTGCTGGAATAGAAGACCGGCATTTGCCGGCCCTTCAGCCGGTCGCCAGCATTGGAGAAGACCTGGCACATCATGTCGACCAGCGGCCAGTCGCGGGCGATCAGCAGCCCCTGTTGCCGGTAGGTCGGAAACAGCATGTCGGCGCGGTCGACCGCCATCGCCTGTGCGACGGCGATGGCCTCCTCGCCGGTGCATTTCATGTAGAAGGAGGTCTTGCCCTGCCGCTGGGCACGCTGCATGCGCTCGTCATAGGCGCGCACCGTCATCATCGACCGCAGCCCGCGTATCAGCATGTCGGGGCTGAGCGCCGGGTCCCAGGGACCGACGGCATGCCCCTGAACATCGAGCACGCGGACCAGATCATAGGCGAGGTCGGTCATGTCGGCCGCCGGACAATCGGTGTCGGGACGGCGGGCGGTGCCGGCCGGCGGCACGGCAAGGGTGCTGAAATCGATCTCGCTGCCGGGCCGCTGCGGAGGCTCCGGCACATGCAGACTCAATGGCTCCCGAACAGGCACGGGGGCATCCATGGCATTCCTCCCAAAGGCAGGTGCTGGCATCGGACGTCGGTCCGAGAGGCGTCGGTGATGGAAAAGCGGGGCAGGAAACGACCGCAACCGCAGCGGCGTGTCGGGGGTATCGGGTCGTGGTTCCGATTATACCGTTGGTGCAGCGAATTTTCTTTGCGTTCTAATGCCTACTATGCAGAAACTGAGCATCGTTCAATTCGTTGATCGCCCGTCTGGAGAGGAATTTCATGCGGATCGAACTTGACGCCATCGATCGCCGAATTCTGGCCCTGCTGCAATCCGACGCCCAGTTGTCGAGCGCCGAAATCGCCGAGCGGGTGGGGTTGTCACAAGCGCCGTGCTGGCGCCGCATCAAGCGGATGGAGGAGAACGGCGTCATCCGCCTGCGCGCGACCCTGCTCGACCGGAAGAAACTCGGGCTGAACGTGCTGGTGTTCGCGCAGGTGAAGCTCGCCGCCCATGGCCGCGCGACCTTGCCCGAATTCGAGGAGACCGTGCGCCAGCTGCCGGAGGTGCTGGAATGCTACACGCTGATGGGAGCCACCGATTACATCATCAAGGTGGTCGCCCGGGACGTCGAAACCTATGAACACTTCTTCCGCGAGAAGCTGTCCCAGCTTCCGGCGGTGCGTGAGACCAACTCGGCCATCGCTCTGTCGGAGATCAAGCACACCACCGCCTTGCCCCTGTCCCTGCTGGAGGAACCCGACTGGCCGGCACGGACGACGAAAACCCGCTGATCTTTGGGCAAGACCAGCGGGCCCGATCGTCAAAAGCCCAGCAGCGTCTCCATCTCAGTGGCCCCCTTCCAGATAAGCGGCACGGACCTCCGGGTCGGCCAGAAGCTGCGCACCCGTCCCCGTCATCGTGATCTTCCCCGTCACCATCACATAGGCACGGTGCGCCAGCTTCAGCGCGTGGAACGCGTTCTGCTCCACCATGAACACCGTCATCTTCTGTTCCCGGTTGATCTCCTGGATCACCTGGAAGATCTGCTTCACGATCAGCGGCGCCAGACCGAGGCTCGGCTCGTCCAGCAGCAGAAGCCGCGGCTGGCTCATCAACGCGCGGCCGATCGCCAGCATCTGCTGCTCGCCGCCCGACATCGTGCCGGCGCGCTGGTTGATGCGCTCCTTCAGACGCGGGAACAGCGTCAGCACCCGCTC
>NZ_DASPIS010000076.1:0-9757 GCF_035628975.1 Azospirillum sp.
TCGGACGCAGCCTCCGCGCTCGGACTCTGCCCGCGCAGAAAGTCGAAGCGGCCATAGGCTGCAAGGTCATGAACCTCATGACCAGCTTGGGCATGCCGGTCACCCGAAAGGTCGCCTGATTACCTCTGCCCTGGCGAGGACGTCGCCGGCAAGCGCATTTGGGCATTGTCACGGGAACGGTGGTGGCTTGCCGGCCGTGACATTATCCTCCTCGGATGGCGCCGCTCTCGTATGCCCGCCATCAGTTTCCGCCCGCGATCATCCAGCATGCAATCTGGCTCTATCTCCGCTTCACGCTGAGTTACCGGGATGTCGAGGAGCTGCTGGCCGAACGCGGCGTGGAGGTGTCCGACGAGACCGTCCGCCGCTGGGTCCTGAGGTTTAAACCGGCCATCGCCGGCAATCTGCGGCGCCTCCGGCTCAAGCCCAGCCCACGCTGGCATCTGGACGAGATGGTGATCAGGGTCAGCGGAAAGCTGATGTACTTGTGGCGGGCTGTCGATGACGAAGGCGAGGTGTTGGAGGTGCTCGTCCAGCGTCGGCGCGATAGGGCCGCAGCCTGCAAGCTGATGCGTAAACTGCTGAAGAAGCACGGTTTCGCGCCCACCCAGGTCACCACCGACAAGCTCCGGTCCTATGGGGCCGCCTTCCGTCAACTCGGTGTGACCGCCCACCATGAACAAGGGCGGCGAACAAACAACCGCGCCGAGGTCTCACACCAGCCGGTGCGGCGACGAGAGCGCAAGATGCAGCGGTTCAAGTCGCCCGCGTCCGCTCAGCGCTTCGTTTCCCTGCACGCCGCCGTCTACAACTGCTTCAACCTCCAACGCCACTTGGTCTCCCGCCGCACCCTGCGCACCTTCCGGGCGCGGGCTAGGGCCGACTGGCTGGTAGCGACCGCTGCGGCGTGAGCCTGTCGGGAAATCAAAGGATGCTGCGCGTCGGCTTAGTTTTCGTGACAAAGCCCCCAGCGGGCCTACGCCGCCGACTGGCGCCACTACAGCGCCTGGTGTCTGCGCCGCGGCGTTTCCCCGCTGCCGCCCGACCCGCAGGCGATCGGCCTCTATCTCGCCGACCTCGCCTCCGAGGCTTCAGCGGCGGGCCGCCGCTCGCGCTCTGCGGCGACGGTCGAGCGCCGGCTGTCCGGCTTGGCCTGGAGCTTCCGCCAGCGGGGCCATCCCCTCGACCGCGGCGACCGGCACATCAAGGAGGTGCTGGCCGGCATCCGCCGCAGCCATGGCCGCCCGCCCATCCAGAAGGAGGCGCTGCTCGCCGCCGACCTGCTGCGCATGCTCGGCTGTCTGGCTGGCGACCTGCGTGGCGTGCGCGACCGCGCCATCCTGCTGCTCGGTTTCGCCGGCGGGCTGCGGCGCAGCGAGATTGTTGGCCTTGACCATGGCGCCGAGGAGACTGCCGACGGCCGCGGTTGGGTCGAGGTGCTCGAGGGTGGGCTGGTGCTGCATGTACGCGGCAAGACCGGCTGGCGCGAGGTCGAGGTCGGGCCGGGCAGCACGCCGCTGAGCTGCCCAGTGGCAGCGCTGAAGAGTTGGATGGAACTGGGCCGCATCGCCTATGGGCCGCTGTTCCGCCGCATCGCCCGCGACGGGAAGCGCGCCTTGGCCGACCGCCTCTCCGACAAGCATGTCGCCCGCCTGGTGCAGGCGACGGCCCTGGCTGCCGGCATTCGCGGTGACCTGTCGGAGGGCGAGCGCCGCCACCGCTTCGCCGGCCACTCCCTGCGTGCCGGGCTGGCCACCGCCGCCGAGGCGGAGGAGCGCTTCGTCCAACGGCATCTCGGCCATGCCTCGGCCGAGATGACCCGGCGCTACCAGCGCCGCCGCGACCGCTTTCGCATCAATCTCACCCAGGCAGCCGGCTTGTGAACTGGTTTAGCGTCTTAATCCCGGAGCGGTTCGCTCACGAGCACTCGGCAACCGTGAGCAAGGGAGCTTTAGCAACTCTTAGGAGCGGTAGGGCCGGCCCCCTGCGGATCGGCACCGGGACGCGCGGTCTGTCCCATCAGTTCGACGACGGCCGTGCGCAGGTCGGTCGCGGCAACGGGCTTGTGAAGAAGGCGGTATCCTCCCGCCTGGGCTTCGGCCAGCCGTTCCGGCGCCGTATCGCCGGTCACAATCGCCGCCGGGATCCGCTTGCCGAGGCGAACCTGCACGGTCCGGATTACGTCCAGCCCGGTCTCCCCGTCGCGCAGCCGGTAGTCAGCCAATAGGATGTCGGGAGGATCGGCCTCTAGCAGTCGAATAGCGTCGTGGCGGGAGGCTCCGGTCAGCACCCGGTATCCCCAGGTCTCGATCATCGCCTGCATCCCGGCCCGAACCAACTCCTCGTCATCAATCACCAGCACGACGCCGCTGCTTTCCTCCGGCGCAACAGCTTCACTGTGTTCGGGAGAGTTGCCGCTGACCTCGATCAGCGGCACCGTGACAGCGAAGGTCGACCCGCGTCCGGGGATTGATCGGACTTCCACCTCATGTCCCAGCAGGCGCGCCAGACGACGAACCACTGCAAGCCCCAGCCCCAGTCCCTTGCCGCGGTCGCGCTCGGGGTTGCCGACCTGGAAGAATTCCTCGAACACCTCCTGCTGACGGTCCAGCGCGATGCCTATGCCAGTGTCTGCCACCTCAATGCGCAATTGGTCGCCGCGCCGTCGGCACCCGACGAGCACCCCGCCCCGTTCGGTGTAGCGGAGCGCGTTCTCCACCAGATTTCGCAGAATGCGCTCCAGCAGCACCGGATCACTCTGCACCACTGCGCTACAGCCGCTTATCCGGAACCGCAATCCCTGCTCCGCCGCGCGAAGGGTGTATTCGTTAGCCAGACGCTGGATGATGGAGGCGAGCGGCATCGGCACCGGGCTGGCGGTCACCAGCCCAGCATCCAGCTTCGAGACGTCGAGCAGTCCGTCCAGCAGCATCCGCAGGCCATCCAGCGACTGCTCCATGGAGTGCAAAATGCGCATCGCCGGGGTCCCGTCGACATGCCCCTGTAAAGCGCCCATGAACAGGACCAGCGACTGGACTGGCTGACGAAGATCGTGGCTGGCCGAGGCAAGGAACTTAGACTTCGCCACATTTGCCCGCTCTGCTTCCGACTTGGCCGTGCGCAGCCTGTCCTCGAAGCGCTTTCGCTCCGTGATGTCACGGGCGATACCGACCACCCCGATGACATGGCCCTCGGCTGCACGCAGGGGAGCCTTGGTGGTCAGGCAGATGCGCATTTCGCCGCTCGTGCGGTCGAGGACTTCCTCCTCCAGCACCACCATCTCGCCAGCCTCGATCACCTGCCGGTCGAATGCCTCGATATGGGCGGCGAGCTTGGGCGGGTAGAAGTCCTGATCACGGGCGCCCAGAACTTGATCACGGCCGGCGGCGAACAGGCGGCAGGTGGCGTCGTTGACCACGAGGAACCGGCCGTCCGCATCCTTCACGAACACCGGGTCGGTGATACCCTCGATCAGAGTTCTAAGCAGCATGTTGTTCTGCTGTAGCTTCTGCTCGATCGTGTGGCGTTGGGTGAGGTCGCGCATGATACCAGTGAAGAAGCGCTGCTCGCTGTCCCACCACTCGGCGATCGCGAGTTCCAACGGGAACACGGTTCCATCCCGCCGAAGCCCCTCCACCTCGCGCCCGGACCCGATGATCCGGGGAACGCCGGTCCGCAAGTAGCGGCCGATATACTCGTTGTGCCGCGACCGGTCGGGCTCAGGCATCAGCTCCGACACGTTACGCCCAACCATGTCCACCGCGGCGTAGCCGAAGATGTGCTCGGCGGCGGCATTGAAGGACTGCATCACGCCGGTCTCGTCGATCACCACCATCGCGTCCACGGCGGTTTCCACCACGGCGCGATACCGGGTTTCGGCCCTTTCCGTGGCGGCACGGGCCTGCCGTTCCGCCTGCTCCGCCGCCTCGGCTGCGCGTTGCGCCGCGCGCATTTCCAACTCATGCATGACGATGCGGGCGAACTCCGCCAGATCGCCTTGCTCCTGCTCACCGAAATCAGACCGTGGTTGAAAATCAATGACGCAGAAGGTCCCCAACAGTAGCCCCTCCGGCGTTCTCAATGGCGCCCCGGCATAGAAGCGAATAAATGGCTCCCCGGTAACAAGGTCGTTGTCAGCGAAGCGCTCATCCGCCATCGCGTCCGGCACCACCATAGGGCGGTCTTCCAGGATGGTATAGGCGCAGAAGGAAAGACGGCGAGCCGTATACTGAACCTGAAGACCATGGTGGGCCTTGAACCATTGGCGGCCTTCATCGACTAGGCTGACAAGCGCGATCGGCATGGCGAAGGCACGGGCAGCAAGCCTGGTCAAACGGTCGAACACAGGCTCGGGCGGTGTGTCGAGGATGCAATAGCTCTTCAGCCGGTCAAGGCGAGCCGGCTCGTTGAGAGGCCAAGGCGGTTCACCGGAACTCACGGAGCAGGCATCCGTGAGGAGCAGCCATCATCTCTGAGCACCGTCACTCTAGTCACGCTGGCGATGACTGGGGCGGCCATCGGACGTGGCTGGGATGGGTGTGGCACACAACCACCCTCCGTATTCGGGGAGGCACCTGCCGCTATCTATAAAGACCACGGTATTCGGGCGCTGGAACACGAAAATATAAATCAGATTGTTCGTGCCGTAAACGTTTGCGAGGTGTCTGTGAAACAGCGCGCAGTTTGAACCTCACAATTTCCATTATCATCAAAGCGTTTCCGTGCCGATCGGCGTCTGAACCCCATGGCGATCAACACACCGCACCCCAGTACAAGTGCGCACTGACCAACTCCGGGTTGATCAGACGCTCTGAATCGAGCTACCCTTGGCCACCTGAACAAGCTTAGTCAAGTGTTTCATTTCTGGGGCGCGGTTCAGAGGTTGGCATTGCTGGACAGGAGACAGCCAGCATGGGCTGTAGAATGTCGAAGAGCCATGTGAGGATCGCACTGGGTGCGGCTGTTCTGGCCGCTCCGCTGCTCGGCTATGAGGTGTTCTCCCTCTCTACCCTGCGCCAGGACCGCGAACAGGAACTGGAGGCGGAGACCGAACGTCTGCTGGCGCTGGTGAACGCCGAACAGCGGCGGTCGGTGGAGGACATCCGCCACATCTTCGCCACCTTGCAGGCAACCGGAGTGACCCGCCTGCCGCCGGCCGGATGCCTGGGCATCCTGGAGGAACTGACGCGGTCATATCCGGCCCATCTGGAAATCCAACTGGCCGACCGGAGCGGACATGTGTGGTGCGCAACCACGCCCAGGTCTGTCGGGATCGGGATTGGCGATCTGCCGAGCTTTCACGAGGCGCTGCAGACCGATAGCCTCGTCATTGGCGAACCCGGCCCGATCCGGGCGTCACCGGATGCCCGGGGGCGCGCAATCCTGCCGTACCGCCAGCGCTACATCGGAGCGGACGGCCGGCCCGCGGGCACGATGACCGCTCTGGTCGACCTGCAATGGCTGAAGGAGTATGTCGCCAGCCAGTCCTGGCCAACTTACGCCGTCGTCACCATCGTTCATCCCAACGGGCAAATTCTCGCCCGGGCGCCGATGGACAAGGGCCGGGTCCTTGGGGCCAAGGTCCCGGAGCGTCTGCGCTATACGTTGGAGGCATCGACTCAGGGGGCTGGCCGGTCCCCGGGCCTCGACGGGGTGGAGAGGCGCTTTGCCTTCCTGCCGCCGCAGGCATCGGCCTCTGGCCTGATGCTTGCGGTCGCCATCGACACCGCCGAGGCGCTGGGTCCCATCGACCGGTCGGCGGCTGGGTCCTTCGCGGCGTTCCTGGCCCTACTTGGGCTGGTGGCCGCCGGCGGTGCCTACGCGACCGCACGGCTCGCCGCCGCGAGGCGTCAGGAGGCCGCCGCGGCCGCGCGGATGGCGTCGGTTCTGGAAAGCACCTCGGATGCGGTGGTGGAAATCGGGAGCGATTGGACGGTTTCCTATCTGAACACCCAGGCGCGGGAACTGCTGGCCCTGGAGCGCGATGTCACCGGAGACCATGCACGGGCCGCTTTCGACTGGTTGGTCGGAACGGAGCTCGACACCTGCCTGCGGGACGCCATGGATCGCCGCACGCCGGTCGAGATCGAATTCCCCGGTCCACGAACCGGACGATGGTTCGCGCTACGGATATTCCCCTCGCGCAAGGGCGTCGCCATCTATTTCCGGGACATCACCGAGCAGAGGGCCGCAAAGGTCGATCGTCGCGCTCTGGCAGAAAATCTTGAACGGGAGAGATTTCTGCTGCGGGCGATCACCGACAGCCTTCCCATCGGGTTGCTCATCATCGAGGCTCCCTCAGGACGCCTGCTGCTGCACAATCCGGCAGCCGAGCAACTGATCGGACACAGCATCACCACGGTGTCCGCTGTCGCGGATTACAGCGCCTACGGCGGTCTTCGGGCGGATGGTGCGCCGCTGACTGCCGACGAGTACCCTCCCGCCCGAGCACTGCGGGGAGAGGTGGTCTCCCAGGAGGAAATGCGCTACCGCCGCGGCGACGGAACGATGACCACCTTTCTCGTCGAGGCGGTGCCGGTGCGCGGTGCCGATGGCGCCGTGGACCTAGTGGTTGTCGCCTTCCATGACATCTCGCAGCGCAAAGCCGTCGAAGAGGCGCTACAGGACAGCGAACGAGCCCTCAGCGTCGCCCTGGCGTCGGCCAGGGCGGGCACCTGGACGTGGGACATCCAGTCAGGGCAAATCCACTGGTCACCGGGAAACTACCTGATCCATGGCATGGAGCCGAGCGATGGCCATGTGCGCTTCGAGGAGTGGCTGGCCGCGGTCCATCCGGAGCACCGAAGCGAGGCCATGAGCGTGATCGACAGGACACTGGCTGCGCGGCAGGCCGAATATGCCACCGAGTATCGGGTGGTTCTGCCGGACGGCAGCATCCGGTGGATCGCCGGCATGGGCAAGGCCGACTATGACGGGGCAGGGCGGCCGGTGCAGATGTCGGGCATCACGGTGGACATTACCGACCGGAAGGCGATGGAGGTCGCGCTGAGGGCGGCGAAGGAGGAGTCCGACCGGGCGAACAGGGCGAAAGCTCGGTTCCTTGCCGCCGCCAGCCACGACCTGCGCCAGCCGCTCCAGTCGATGGCCCTGTTCGGCGGCGCGCTGCACGCGCATGTGAAGGACGGCCGCGGCAAGGACATGCTGCTCATGCTGGAGCGCGGCACCGAGACTATGAAGTCGCTGCTGGACAGCCTGCTCGACGTCTCCCGCCTGGATGCCGAGGTGGTCAGGCCGCAGGTGTCCAGCTTCGAACTGGACACGCTCATCCAGGAAATCACCGACTCCTACCGGCCGCTCGCGACGAGCAAGGGGCTGTCCCTCTCCAGCGATGCTTCGTGCTGCGGCGTCGCCGTCCTCAGCGACCGCACCATGCTCGGGCGCATCATCCGCAACCTCGTCGAGAATGCCGTTCGGTACACGGAACATGGAGGCATTACAGTCTCGTGCTGGTCGGAGAAGGAAAGCGCATGGATCGATGTCGCGGATACCGGGATCGGCGTCCCGGAAAACCAGATCACGATGATCTTCGACGAGTTCCACCAGGTTGGCAATCCCGAGCGCGACCGCAGCCGCGGCCTTGGCCTGGGATTGTCGATCGTGCAGCGCCTGTGCCGGATCCTCGGCCATAAAGTCAGAGTACGATCGAGGCTTGGAGAAGGATCTGTTTTTTCCATCGAGGTTCCTATCGACCTCACCCTGAATGTACGGGAGACCGCGACCGAGGACAACATACCCTCCCTCCTGATCTGCCGCGGAAGACTTGCGCTCCTGATTGATGATGACACCATTGTCCTGATGTCGCTGCGGACATTGCTGGAGGAATGGGGATATGACACGCTGATTGCCGGTTCGCCCGAACAGGCCGTGACCACTGTCGCGGAGGCTGGACGACGGCCAGACGTGATCGTCGCTGACTATCGCCTCCGGGCTGGACGGAATGGCTGCGAGGCAATCAGAGAGGTTCGCAGCCAACTCGGATGGGAGATTCCGGGCGTCATCCTGACCGGCGAGACGGGAGCGGAGTGCGCTCGCGACATCGCGCGATATGGGCTGGGGATGATTCACAAGCCGGTCACACCCGGCCAATTGTGGGCGGCCCTGCAGCGACTGCTTGGCTCTATAAGCAACTGAGTTGATGTGACCGACGTCCCTTTCATCGCCTTAAAGCTAAGGTCATCGAAAAATTAGTTTAGAGGGAACTTTGTTACGCAAATAGAGATGTGCCTGTGATTGGGTGTGGCGTTCTGACGCCGATCAGGACGGGCATGTATTGAGAGTCTCAGAAATTGCATGATCCCAGCCACTCCCCGGTTTACATCAGAGCAACATTCCTGCCGGTGCAAGGCTTTAAGAGTAACTACCTAAGACAGCTAGAAGAGATTTGCGGCGATATCAGTTAACAGTTGTCGAATGTCTGAGAATGGACATGCGGGTTCTGCTGTAAGAGCAAAGGCACCGCCTGCTCGGACGTAGAAACTCGCCTCACCTTCACTGCCTCAGCATATGCCGTGCACGTGGTATCCGGCCACGCTTTACCCCAACCGTAACGGGATCAATACCTGTTGCGGCACAAGCGAACCGGTAGGTAAGAGAAAGCAATCCCAGCGCGAACACCGGGTCTTGCGATCGTTCCAGGAAGTCGTCATAGGAGCTTAGGGAGCCAACCACCCTGTGCCAGAGAAGCGGGTCGTCCAGGAACATCAGGTTCAGGGCCCAGACACCAAATTGCCGACGCCTTAGCCCTTCGTTCGACAGCAGGAGATCAACGTGATGGTGCCGACGGTCATCGACGATCCTACGAAAGATTGAGCCAACAGCCTCCTCAGGCCCTTCTAAAGCCTGAAGGAAGACACCCCCGCACTCAATCATGAAGCCGGTAACATGAGACGTTCTGTTATAGCGCGCAGATTTTATGCATATACCCTGCATATCGGTGTATGACATTATAGACTTCAGTTCACTCCTAAAAACATAGGCAATCACCTGAATCTCCATCTGTTCGCTTCTTTGCTTCAAAGCTCTGCGGATGAAGCGTGAGTATAAGATTACGGAGCTGTAAAGTGTTGTCACTGAACGAATTGAAGCATTCCATTTCCGCACTGTAACCGGAGAGCAATTTGCCGAAGAGTCTGTCCTGAAAGATTATTTCGTGGCGAGACGCTGGAGCATCAGACGGATCATAGCGATGCGGATGAAGGCAACGGAGGTGCGGAGGTACTGCTCGTAATGGCGTATGAGGCGGCGACAGCGCGTGAGCCATGACAGCGTTCGCTCAACCAGCCAGCGTTTCGGGAGCACGACAAAGCCTTTGTCCTGATCGGAGCGCTTGACGATCTCCAGCCGCCAGTCGCCGGCCTCCTTCACCTTGCTGGCCGCGACATCCCCCTGGTAGCCACCATCGGCGAAGATCACCTGGATGAAGGGGAACAGCGCGCGGGTTGCCTTGTCCAGGACCAGAGCGGTGCCGTCGCGGTCCTGGATATCAGCACGGTGGACAGCGACGTTCAGGAGCAGGCCTAGCGTATCGACGAGGATGTGGTACTTGACCCCCTTGATCTTCTTGCCCGCGTCGTAGCCGACCGGGTCCGCCGCAGGCCCCCCTTGTATGTCGGCGATCCGATAGAATGTTCCCCGGGCGGCGCGTTGGCCGACGCTCCGCCCGGGCCGACCGACCTCCATCCCCCCGTGGCGCTTGGACGCCGGGAAAAAGCTCGAGGCGGCCGGCCTTCCTTGAAGC
>NZ_DASPIS010000077.1:0-57512 GCF_035628975.1 Azospirillum sp.
CGGCCAGGTGCAGCTTGCGCCAGGTCCGGCGCGCTTTGCCGCCATGCTTCTCCAGGTGCCACTCGCCACCCCCGAACACCTTCAACCCAGTGGAGTCGATGATCACGGTGACTGGCCCATCCGTCGCCGCCAGGGCCGACGCCATCTCCAGGTCGGCGCTGCGCCGGGAAAACGTCGTATGATCGGGAACCGGTAGTTCCAGGCCGAGCAAGCGCATGGGCGAGCCCAGCAAACCCTCGATCTGGCGCCAAGGCCGACCGAACGCCAGCCGCAGCATCAGCCCGGTCTCGATGGCGATGTCGGAGTAGCGCGCTGGCCGACCAGCCTGTCCCGTGGCGGGTGGCGTCCACGCGGCGATCGCCTCCGGCGTCACCCAGATCGTCAGGTCTCCCCGACGGCGCCGCGCCGCATCGTAGGCCGCCCAGTTCTCCACACGGTACCAAGCCTTCGGGATCTTGTGGCGGCGCGGCTCGTTGACCTTGAGGGGCATCGGGGTCTCGGATTCAGTGGGCCGCTTCTATACCCGCTCGCCCTCCCGACAGCCTCCAGGCCGGTCCTTTTGCTCCAACGTCCCTCGGCAGGGAACCGGTAGCTGGAGTAGATCGGATTGGGGCGCGTTGTCATGTCGGCGCTATAACGTCACACCGGCGTCCCTGGCCAGGCCAAACTTGACGGTGCCGTCGCCGCTTATCCATGGCTGCGTCTCGGCACCAGAACCGGCCGAGACCGTCGCCATGCGTGTTCTGCGCAAGTTCGGCCGTTCAGATGCCCAGAAGCACGTGAAAATTAACCAGATAGCCAATTGATGGCAGTGCCCAACTCGCCCTGAAACACTGTAAACTGGAGGGACTTCAGGGCAGGCACCGCCCCCAGGAGGTAAGGAGAGGGAATGTTTGTCGTGAGTGAGGACGAGCGGTCTGCCATTCGTCAGGCGTTTGAAGCCGGGGGCGAGTGGGCTGCTGTGGCCGAACTGCGTCGGTACTTTCCGCTCCAGCGCAATGAGGATGCTCTGTCAGCTGTGCGGGCGATCGTGCGTTGGCCCTCAGAGGCGTCATTGTCCAACCGCAACACCCGCCGCAGGTCGGATCCGCCAAGCCTTCGGGCGACCGCCCCCGAGACCACGATGATCAAGCCCCCGAAGGTCGCTGGGCGCAACGCTGATCTTGTTGGGAACGGGCAGTGGACACCAGCGACCTACGAGGCAGTCGCCGCCGATCCCGCTGGGGGCGACGGTATAATGACCATCATGCTTTCCGGCGACGTGTGCGGTGCCTTTGGGATCGACCAACGTGTGGCCGAGGATAAGGCAACGGTTTGGGTGGTCACGCATCTGTTAACTGGACAACGTCTGCCCCGCGAGTTCCTGACGCGGGAAGCTGCGACCGCCTGTGTGGAGAAGCTCCAGGGGCTGCGCTGCTGGAACAGCGGGGATGCTGCGGCAATGCTGAGCCATCCCGATACACCACTTGCCCAACGTACTTTGCTGATGGCACCGGACAGCCGCGAGGCGTGAGAGGATCCCGTTACCTTCGCTGTTGGAGTAATGGTAGGGGACATTAGTAGTTTTATCGAATGTAACTCAGGCAGTTTCATTATACATACAGCATCGTCGATTGGATATCTTCGGCTTTAGCGGGCGGTGCGATTCCGGTCCGGTGATAATTTGCGCTATCGCCAGCAGGGGAGGGCGGCTATTGTCGTTTGTCGTCGTTGTAAGGCAGTTGATGCAAAATGTCGGCTGTCGAAATAACCTTTACTGAAGCCGGTTCAGCCGGAATCCTGGTCGTAATAACGTGAACTGGCGCGTGCCGCCGGTGCCCCTTCGACCTCAAAAACCTTTCCGGCTCTCTCAATATCCTTGACTGGAACCCGGCCGTAGGTCCACCTTCGGGAGGCACGAGCCGCCGTTTGGCCATGCTGTCGCCCGCCTGAGCGTCGGCTTGACCGCTGTCGGGATGCACTCGGTCCAACAAACGATGTGGTCCTCCGGGGCAGTCTGTCGACATCACGGCGCTCCGGTTAACCTTATTGAGCTCAGGCTGGTGCTTCAGTTTGCGTTATTGGTATCCAGTTAACGATATTGCGACTGGGACAAGTGCTTGGTTCTATGATATTTGCGAGTAAAGGTAATTGAGATCGCTGACACCGGCACCGGGGCCGGTGCGACGCCCTGGACGCGCAACGTACTGAGTCGTATCACCCGCTGCCTCGCCAGCGACGGCTTCATCCCGGCCGCGGCGCTTGTCCCGACCCCGAAGAAGCGCGACAGCGACAGCCTGCTGGTGCTGATCTCCGGCATCATGGCCGGCATGCAGCGCCGGGGCGAGACGGCAACGCGGGCCGCCATCGGCAAGGGGCTGGAGGATCTGCGGCAACGCACGCCACGCGGCGGCACGCGCTGGAGTCGATCCTCCGTGCAGAACCTGCTCGAGCGCGCCAAAGCGCAGGGGCTGGTGGCGGACACTAAAGCGGTGTAAACGCTGTTGCCTCGGTTAGTCCGGTAGGCTGCGGCAAGCAGATCACAGAGCGCGCGGCGTAGCAGGACAGTGACCCGAAGGACGGGTGCGCTTTGAAGCATCGTTCGTCCCAATCCCAAGAGCAGGCCGGCTGTACCCAGAACCCATCGATCACCGACCGCGGCCGTCCCGCCTCATGCGGTGAGGACGTCCTCGATGCGGATCGGCAGGTGACGCACACGCCTACCCGTCGCATGGTGGATCGCGTTGGCGATCGCAGGAGCCATTCCGACGAGGGCGATCTCGCCCAAGCCTTTGACCCCGAGCGTGTTGACGTGCGGATCGTCCTCGTCGACGAACAGCGCCTCGAGTTGCCCGATGTCCAGGTTTACCGGCATGAGGTAATCGGCCATGTGGGCATTGACCGGACGTCCATCGCGTGCATCGAGGGCCGTCTGCTCCATCAGGGCCATCCCGATCCCGCCAATCATGCCACCGGTGCACTGGCTCGAGGCCAGGAGCGGATTGACTATGCGGCCCGCCCCATAGGCGCCAAGGGCCCGCCGCACCCGGATCGTGCCGACGTCCGGGTCGATCGCAACCTCCGCGAACACCGCTCCGAACGAGTGCATAGAGTAGCGCTGGGCGGCTTCCGGATCACGGGAGTTGGAAGCATGAGCTTCGATTGGCTGCCCGCTGCTAGCGAGGATGTCGCGATAAGGTTGTCCTGTCGAGGCATCCCCAAGCCGACGTACGTTCCCGCCGATCCACTCCACCCCTTCCAGGGCTGCGCCGAACACAGGTGAGCGCTGGTCGGCGATCGCACGCCGCGTCACCTCGTCCCGCGCCGCAAGGCAGGCGGCGCGGACCGCCGAGCCGACCGAGGCCATCGTCATCGAGCCGCCATGCGGGGGTGCTGGTGGAAAGTCAGAGCGCCCGATGCTGACGCGGACCCGTTCGATGGGGATTCCGAGCGTCTCGGCGGCCACCTGCGTCATCGAGGTGTAGGTGCCGGGCCCCATGTCGCTGGCCGCCACCTCGACCGCGGCGGTGCCGTCCGCAAAAAGCCGGACGCGTGCGCTCGTGGGCAAATACCAGACGGGGTAGGTGGCGGACGCAACACCCATGCCCACCAGCAGCCGACCGTCGCGCATGGAACGGGGTGCCGAACTGCGCCGGGACCAGCCGAAGCGCTCGGCTCCGCGTTCGTAGCACTGCACCAGCGAGCGGCTGGAGAACGGCTTGTTCTCGCCCTCGTCGACGATCGGCTCGTTGAGGCGGCGCAGTTCGATCGGGTCGATGCCCAGTGCGTAGGAGAGTTCGTCGATTGCGGACTCGAGGGCGAACATCCCGCTCGACTCACCTGGCCCCCGCATGTGGTTGGGCGTCCCAATATCGAGCGGCGTCAGCCGGTAGCTCGTACGCACGTTGGGGCACGAGTACATGTAGCTCGTGGCGGAAAGCAGCGCCTCGGTGAACTCCTCGTAGCGGCTCGTCTCGCCGTTGCCCTCGTGGATGATGCCGGTGATCCTGCCGTCCCGGTTCGCGCCGATGGCGACGCGTTGCAGGGTGCGCGGCCGATGTCCGGTGGTGAAGAACATCTGCCTGCGGGTCAGGACAAGTTTGACGGGGCGTCCGACCTGCCGCGCCGCCATGGCCGCGAGCGTCACGTGCGGCCATGTCCGCAGGGACGTGCCGAAGGCTCCACCGATGAAGGGGCAGTTCACCTGCACGTTCTGGACCGGCAGGCCGAAGATCGCCGCGATCTCCGACTGCTCGTTCACCACGAACTGACTTTTGCTCCACAGGGTCAGCCTGTCGCCGTTCCAGGCGGCGACGACCGCGTGCGGCTCCATGGGGTTGTGGTTCTCGCGTGCCATGTCGTAGGTCGCGTCGACCTTCACGGGAGCTTCCGCCAGCGCCCGATCTGCGTCTCCGCGGGCCGTGTGGGAATGCCCTCTCGAACCGGATGGCTCAATGGCCCGCGCCTTTGGATCGTGCGGATCGACGACGGGCCGCTCGGCCGCATAGCTGACGCGCAGCGCGTTGGCAGCCCGCTCGGCATGATCAAGTGTGTCCGCCACCACCACCGCGATGGGCTGGCCGTAAAACCGGACCTGATCGTCCTGGAGCACATGCAGCCGTTCCCCAACCTCAGGATCGATGAACGACTTGTGAGGGCCATAGGCCAAGCGCGGGGCGTTGAGGTGACTGATGATCTCCACGACGCCCGGCATGGCCCTCACAGGAGCGTCGTCCAGCACCGTCACCCGGCCAAGGCCGGCGGTCGCGCTGACGATGACGGCATGGAGTTGGGCGCGCTGGTTGAAGTCGGCCGCATAGCGCGCGGCGCCCGTGACCTTGGCCCGTCCGTCGACGCGGGTCACCGGTTTCCCGATCAAGGTGATGGTCATGCTCTCCCTCCCGCCATCTCAAGCGCGCGGACGATCGTCCGCGGCAGCAAATCGACCTTGTAGTGGTTGTGCGAAAGCGGCCGGGTTCCCTCCAGTGCAAGGTGGGCCGCCGCCTCGAAGGCATCGCGGTTCGTGGACTTGCCCTTGAGAGCCTCCTCCACAGTACGCATGCGCCACGGGCGCGTGCCCACGCCGCCCACCGCAACACGGGCCTGGCGGATGGTGTCGCCTTCTATCTCCATGGCCACGGCGGCCGAGACGAGCGCGAACTCATAGGAGGCACGGTCGCGGACCTTAAGATAGCGGGCCTGCCGGGCGTAGGGCCCGCCCGGTACCCGGATCTCGACGATCAACTCGCCCGGACGCAGGGTGTGCTCGAGATGCGGCGTGTCGCCGGGAAGCCGGAAGAGTTCCTCGACCGGGAAGGTGCGCTCGCCGCCGGGTCCTCGCACCCGCATCGTGGCGCCGAGGGCGACTAGGGCGACGGCAACATCCGATGGATGCGTGGCGACGCAGTGGTCGCTGGTCCCGAGAATGGCATGGCCGGCATTGAGGCCGTCGATCGCGGAGCAGCCCGACCCGGGTTCGCGCTTGTTGCAGGCCGCGTCCAACATCCGGAAGTACGGGCAGCGCACCCGCTGCAACAGGTTGCCGCCCATCGAGGCCATGTTGCGCAGTTGCGGCGAGGCTCCCTCGATCAGCGCCTCGGCGATCAGGGGCTGGAGGCGCTTCGTCTCCGGGTGGGCCGCGACATCGCTCATGCGGGCAAGAGCCCCAATCACGAGGTCGGCACCATCCGCACGGATTTCGGCAATCGGCAGGGCATTGATGTCGACCAGACGCTCGGGCCGCTCCACCTCGTCGCGCATTAGATCGATGAGCGTGGTGCCGCCGGCAATGTAGCGGGCACCCGCCGCGGCCGCGCGGATCGCGTCCTGCTCGGTCCGCACCTTCTCGAACTTGAAGGGAATCATCGTCAGGTCCTCCCTGCTGCGTCGCCAACCGCCGCGACGATCCCGGGATAGGCAGCGCAGCGGCAGATGTTGCCGCTCATCCAGAACTGGATCTCCTCAGGCGAGGTGGCGTGGCCCTCGGCGATGCAGGCGACGCCCGACATGATCTGGCCAGGTGTGCAGAAGCCGCACTGGAACCCGTCGTGCTTGATGAAAGCGGCCTGGAGCGGATGGAGCTCGTCACCGGTTGACAAACCCTCGATCGTGGTAATCTCGGCACCGTCGTGCATGACGGCCAACGTCAGGCACGAGGTCACACGCCGTCCGTTCACGAGCACGGTGCAGGCCCCGCAGGCGCCCTGGTTGCAGCCCTTCTTCGTCCCCGTGAGGTCCAGCCTCTCTCGCAGGACGTCGAGGACCGATTGCCGGGGATCGATCTCGAGTTCCCGTGCGCTGCCGTTGACGACCAGTCGGACGCGAGCCGCGGACGCGACCGGCGGATGCTCCGGTGCGGTGGGCTGCGCGGTCGCTCCGGTGGCGGCAAAAAGGGAAGCGGCTCCTCCTGCCTGCAGGACCGAGCGGCGTGATATCCCACCGCTGGCTGCGCCGTTTTCCGGAGTGGATCGTGCCTGGTGTGAAGCGGTTCTATCATGGTCGGACATGGTCATGCGGGCTCCTGATCGCTGTGCCGGGCTTGCCCGGACGAAGGCATCGACACGTGGGGTTGCATCACCTTTTGGGCTGCGCCAGCGAAGTGATGCGAACGGCGGGGAAGTCCCGCCGCCGACAAACGGTCAGATCTGATTGTTCCAAGCCGCGAGCTGATGGTTGCGCGGCAAATCCTCGATCTTTCACTGCACCACGTTGCGGAACTTGCCGGTGTCCGCAGGAGCGATCTCGATCATGTGGTCGATCATCTCCTGCGGTCCATGCGGCCTTCCTGGGTCGCGAAGAGGTCGTCGATGTCGAGCGCCTTGGCCTCCTTGCGCAGCGGCGTGACCTGCGTGGTGGCGATGATGCCGTGGCCGTTCCAGGCCATGCCGATGGGGGCGCCCTTACCGAAGCCGGAGCCCGCGCTGGTGAGGAGTGGTCTTTGGCATGCCTGGTCCCATTCCTGATTTATGATCGACTTGGCATCGGCTTTTGGCTCACCGGGTCAGGGCCGCAAAGGCGGCGAAGCCGGCCTTCGCGACATCGGTGTCCTGCGCATCGGAACCACCGGCTACGCCGAGCGCCCCGATGACCTGCCCATCTGCCCCCTTGAGCGGGATGCCGCCGCCGAACGGGGCCAAGCGGCCATTCGTCAGTTCCAGGCCCGGTGCGGGAGCGCCCGACTTGCAGGATTCCCAGACGTCCTCGCTGTTGCATTGGAACAGGACGGCGGTCGAGGCCTTGCAGAGAGCGATGTCTATCGAGGCCAGGACGGCCCCGTCCATGCGGCGGAAGGCTTTGAGATGGGCACCGGCATCGAGCACTGCGATAACGACGGGAAGTCCCATCTGTCGGGCCTTACCTTCGGCGCCGTCAATGATTGTGCGTGCTTGATGTGAGTTGAGTGGCATGGCCCGGTCTCCCGTAACACGTTGCACTCGCGACGGTGCCAGAGTGGGACCGAATTGCCCTTCCTGCCAGTTGGAGGTTGTGAAATGGCGTGAATTCTTGTGAGAGCCGGCAGCGTTTCGTCGTAGCGAGGAGGAACGGCCAGTGGTTTTTATCGGCGCTCCTTGATGACGGCCAACCTATCGAGCAGAAGTCTCGCCTGCTGGAGATCTTCCGTCTTGAAGCCCTCTGTAAAGGCTGACAGGACTTCCTCCAACTTTGTGTGCGCCTCCCTGCGGCGCCCCTGCCGTAACGCCAGACGACTGAAGCTTATCGTCGTCCGAAGTTGCCAGGACAGGGCAGCCTGCTCCTTCGCTACCGTGATCGACCGAAGGTACTGGGCCTCGGCTTCCGTCTCGTCGCCTGCCATGGTCAGTAGGTCCCCATACACCCGGAGGAGTTCCGGCAGATAGTAGGCCCCTCCGCGCCCCAGGACGGAATCGATTTCCACGCGCACGAGGTCGAGTGCCTGGTCCCAGTAGCCCCGGGTGGCCAGCCCCTCCGCTAGGGTACACCGGAGGCAGGGGAGGAAAAGTTCGAACCGGTCCGCTTGCAACTTGGCGATGTAGTCCCGAATTACGGACATGCCGGGTCCAACGTTCCCTCGTCTCAGGGCAACCTCTCCCTTGAAGGCCATACCCAGCCATTCATATGGGGCGAGCGACGCTGCGCTCGAAAGCCGAATCAGACGGTCGAGACGCTCCTCGAATAGCGCCCAGTCCCGCCTCAGACGGAACAGTTCCATCGCGAGAATAAGGGACTGACAGATCGAGAGATCGTTCGTCGGCTCGAACCGCTCCGCTTCCCGGACGGTGTCGGCGGCCTGATCGGGATAACCCTGGAGCCAGAGCGTCTGCGCCATGATCAATTGCGCCTTGGACTGGAAGTCCATGAGTTTGTGCGACGCCTGGCCGGGAAAGATCTGGTGCCGGATTGAGCCGCTCAACGTGGTCTGGGCGACTGCGAGGTTCCCGACGAGGTGATGGGACGCGCCGAGCATCAGATTTGCCGTCGCCGTTATCATGGAATCGGAGAGGCTGGCCGCGATCGACACCGCCTGCTCGGCCATTGGGACAAGGCGGTCGAAGACCGCCGCGCGGCGGTAGTGGATATGCAGGTCGTTCAGGGTCCTGAACCGGTAGACGCCTTCGTTCAGCGTCTCGGCGATCTCCAGGGCGCGCTGGAAGTGCGCCTCGGTATCGCCGCCGGAGTTGTCCGTCAGCAGCAGGGCGCGCCCAAGCGAGCCGTGCAGGACCATTTCATGACGTGTGCCCGATAGCGAGGCGTCCAGGACGCAGAGTGCGCGTTCGCATGTACGACGGCACTCCGTGAACAGGTTGAGATCGAGGAAAAGCTCCGCCGCAAGGGCTGCAAGTTGGACGTGGATCTCGGCCATGTCCGACTTGGACGAGCTCCAATCCAGCGCCGAGCGGATGTTGCCCAGGTGGATCGCGCTGGGAACACCGGCCTCGCCTCCCTGCCCCCCGACCTTCGTCAACTCATGTGCGAGCCAAGTCGTGAAATAGGTCGCGTGCCGTCGCGCGACCATCGCCTCCTCGCCGCTCTCGGTGAGCTTGCCTCGTGCATAGGCCCGGGTCGTGTCCAGCAGCCGATAGCGTGCCGGCTCCACGTCAGGATCGACATTGACGAGGGATTTGGAGACCAGTCGCGCCAATGCATCGATGACTTCGATGCCGTCCAGGTCGTCGCTACTGGCTATCGTCCGTGCCTCGTTTACCGTGAACGGTCCCACGAGGACGGACAGGCGGCGCAGCACGGCCTGCTCTTCTGGGGAGGTCAGGTCATGGCTCCAGTCCAGCGTCGCGTTCAACGTTCTGTGGCGCGCCACCGCCGTGCGTCGTCCCTGCCACAGCAGCTTGAGCCTTCCGTCGAGCAGTGAGGCCGTTCCCTCCAGGCCGTGGACGCTCACCCGTCCGGCCGCAAGCTCCAGCGCGAGCGCGATACCGTCGACCTTCCGACAGATGTCGGCGATGACCTGTGCATCGAGGTCGTTCAATGGTCTCCGCAAGCCAGCCGCGTAGGCCCTCTCGATGAATAAGGAGGCGGCGGTATAGCGCAGCATGTCATCGGCGCTGATGACCATGCCATCGGGAGGAATGTTGAGGGGCGCGAGCGCATAGACATGCTCGCCTCCAGCCAGCAGTGGCTCACGGCTGGTTGCCAGCATGCTAACATGCGGGGCTTCCTGCATGATTGCCTCGGCCAAGGGGGCGACCGAGTCGATCACGTGCTCGCAGCAATCGAGTACAAGAAGGATGCGACGGTCCCGCAGATAGGCGACGATGGACGAGGTTGGATCGCCACTGCGGACTGCGACGCCCAGGGCGGTGGCCATTTCATCGGGGACGGGATCACTCGGACGGAGCAATCCCAGATCCAGGAAGCACACCTGGTCCTGAAACCCCTCCAGCAACTGGTTCGCCACTGCCAGAGCGACAGTGGTCTTGCCGATCCCACCCGCACCATGGATGGTTACGAACCTATGGCGCGCGAGAAGCTCCGAAATGGCCCTCGTGTCCTCCTCACGGTCGACCATCGATGTCGAACGGCGAGGCAATGGGGTCCCACGACGCCTGATGGGATCGATGGGCGATGAGGGATGTGGCGTACCGGGTTCCGTCAAGGGATGAACGAAGCAGTATCCCTGTCCGGCGACGTTGATGATGTATCGCACTCCGTTCACGCCGTCTCCCAGGACCCTTCTGAGGGACGCGACCTGCGCACGCAGTCCGCTCTCGTCGATGCTCACGCCTTTCCAGACCTGGGCAATGAGTTCCTGCTTGGTCACCACCTTGCCGGCATTCCTGACCAGCAGGAGAAGGATGTCGAGGGCCCGACCTCCCAGCGGAACCGTTTCTCCCTGTTTGGTGAGCCGCCGCTCGGTGGGGAACAATCGGAACGGCCCGAATTCGGAAAACGGCGCCGCTGGCCCTCCACCCTGTGGCCCGGCGCCCAAGTCCGCGGCTCCCGATCCTGACGTAAAGTTACCGAGGCTCAAGGCTCCCTCCTTGCCCTCGTCCGGCTCCATCGATTGAACACATCGTCGGGCTAAGGCCAGACATTTGGAAATTGGTGCTCCGCCAAGTGTAGCGTGTCAATCGGCTTGATAGGGGACTATTCCAAGTGTTGTATGGGTCACCGGTGCGTGTTTCACCTTTTGGTGTTCGCGTCAGGCGTGACCGAGAACCCGGACCTGCGGCAGATCGAAGCCAGCCCGGTTATACATCGGGCGCTTGATCGGCTTCAGCCGGTTGACTTGGCCCTCGACCTGCCCGCTGCTCCAGGGCTCGCTTAGGGCAGCGCGTACTGCGTCCTCGTGGTGGCGGATCCCGGCGGTGAACGGTGACAGCGCGCTGACCTCTGCCTCGCGCAGCCAATGATCGAAAAGGTCGGACAACTTGCCCGTCACAATCACGCAGAAGCGGGTGATGAGATCGGCGGCCGAGGCAATCGACGGCGAGCGCTCCCGCAACGCCTGGACAAAGCGGCGGTCCTCGTCGGCCAACCTGTCGGGATCGCCAGCCAGGAGCCGAACCGCACGCTGGGGCGTTGGAGGTGCGGACTGCTTCGCCGACACCGGCTATACGAGGTTTTCTGCGGTTCGGCGGGCGGATCCTGTCGTCGGCGCCGGGTTCCCCACAATCCCACACGACGCTGTACGGCTTTGTCATACGAACTGAACCGACGCGCAGGAAGCCCAGAGCCCCCGACGGGTTAAGGCCGCGGAGGTCGCGGCCCGCCGATTGGGCATCGCCTGCGCCCGAAAGGTGTGATCTGGATGGGTGCGAAGCCCTGTTTCCTGAGCAGCTTGCGCATCAGCTTACCGGCCGCAGCCTTGTCCCCTCGGCGTTGGACGAGAGTCTCCAGTACCTCACCTTCGTCATCAACGGACCGCTACAAGTACCAAGTCGACCACTGGTGCGCATCACCGTTTCGTCCCAATGCCAGCACGGGCTGGGCCTCGGCCGAGGGCGCCGCAGGTTGCCGGCGACCGCCGGCCCGAACGTTAAAACCCACCGACGAACCGTCTTGTAAGACACGTCGACGCCGCGTTCAGCCAGCAGCCTCTCGACATCGCGATAGCTCAGCGTGAACCGGAGATGGAGCCAAATCTCGTGCCGGATAATTGAAGGTGGGCCGCTGTGGCGAGACCGGCGCCCAAGCTATGGCCAGAGAAGCCTGCCGGCTTGGGCAACTCGGCCCGAACGGCGCTGTCCTTGACCAACCGGGCCACCACCTTGTCGGACAGCGGCTTGCCCGTGACGCGCCCGTTCTTCAGCACGTTGCAGAACAATGGGTCCTCGGGGCGCAGGGCGCGGAGCGCGGCGAGTCAAGTGTAGAGGGTGCGCAGGGGCCAGAGGTCCGGGTCAGCGGCTGCGCAGATGGCTACCGCGTCCCCGCGCCCGCGCTGGTCGGTCTTGGAGCGACGCACCGTTACCTCGAAGCTGCGGTCGGGATGGTTGACGACATCGGCGACGCGCAGCGCCACCAGCTCGGAGCGCCGGAGCGCGGCGCCGTAGCCAATCAGCAGCATGGCGCGGTTGCCCAGGCCGAGAGGTCCGTCGGGCTGCGCCGCGAGCAGGCGCGGCAAGGCGTCGAGGAGAACCGGCGCGGCCTAGCCGCGGGTGAGGCCGTCGAGCACCAGGGCGATGCGCGGGTGCTTGAGGTCGACCGGAGCCCCAGCGACACGGCGACCATTGGCGGTGGCGGCCGAACAGGCTGGTCTCGATGGCGACTGCAGCGTCGTCTGCGAACTGTATGGCCGCCGCGGAGCCCTTCGTATCGGAATTGGAAGGTCGACCGCCGTGGTCAGACATGCAAACCGTCCGCCTGGGCGGGCATGGTCAGCGGTAGGTCGGCGATTCGTTGCAGAAGCACCTCCTCCTGCAGTCCATGACCGCGGCGCCTTGCTCATTGCGACTGCGCTGGAAACCAGAGAGATTACAAGTGTCCGGCACTATTCAAAACCATCAGCGGCCAATGTAAACTGGCTTACGTTTTTCGACAAAGGCCTGCCGCCCCTCGCGGCGGTCAGCCGTGTCGCGCAACAGACCCCAGGCCAATTCCGTCAACTGGAATGCCTGGAGACTTGGCAGCGTCGCGGTTTGGCTGGCCAGCATCTTAACCATCTGAACCGCCAGCGGGCCATTGCTGGCGATACGGTGTGCGAGCGCATTCGTTTCGTCGGCAAAGCGCTCCACGGGCCAGACGTCGCTGACGAGACCGGCGGCGAACGCCCGTTGGGCGTCGATGCGCTCGCCGGTCAGCAGCATCCGCATCGCGACGGCGCGCGGAACGGCGCGCATCAGATTGGTTGCGCCGCCACCGCCAGGCACGCTCGCCACAACCACCTCGGGCAGCCCGAAGGACGCCGCGTCCGAAGCGACGATGAGGTCACATTGCAGGGCAAGCTCCAATCCGCCGCCAAGACAGTATCCGTCGACGGCAGCGATTACCGGCTTGCGGATCTGCAGGCCGGAGAGGTCAAATAGGCGGATGTAGAGACCGCTCTCGCCCGATTGCTCGACGTCCATGGGAAAGGCTTCGGCGACGCCGGTGCCACCTGCAGGGGTGGCCGTGAGGTCCGCGCCGACGCAGAAGGCCCGGCCACCCGCACCGGTGATCACGATGACGTTCACGCCCGGATCGGACGAGAGGTCGGCGAGTTGATGCCGCAGTGCCCGCAGATGGTCTGGGTCGAGGGCGTTGAGTTTTTCGGCCCGGTCGATCGTGATCGTGCCGATCCGATCCTCGACATTGCTGGTGATGGTCATGGCGCGCCCCTTCTCAAACGCTGGGACTGGAGAGCGACCGGCCGCCGCACACGTAAAGAAGCTGGCCGGTGATGTAGGAACTCGTGCGTGCGGCGAAGAAAAGGACCGCCTGGGCGATGTCCTCCGGCGTGCCGATCCTCTGCACGGGAACGCTCGCCTTCAAGCGTTCCTGCACCTCCTCCTTGAACGTGCGGAACAACGGCGTGTCAACAATGCCCGGAGCGACCGCGTTCACGGTGATCCCCTTCGCGGCGAACTCGATCGCCAAGCTGCGTGTGAGGCTGACCACGCCGCCTTTGGCTGCCGAGTAATTCGCCTGTCCAAAGCCGCCGAGCCAGGCGCGCGAAGAGATGTTGACGATCCGGCCATAGCCGCGCTCGACCATGCCGGGCAGGACTGCCTTGCAGGTGAGGAACTGCGATTTGAGGTTGGTCGCCACCACGGCGTCCCAATCCTCCTCTTCCATAGCGAAAAGCCGCTTGTCGCGGACGATGCCGGCGTTGTTGACCAAGACGTCGATGCGGCCGAACTCCGCAATGACCGAGGCAACGGCTTCTTCGACCTCGGCCCGGCGGGTGACATCCACGGCCACCGGGACCGCCCGCGCGCTGCCGCGCAACGCGGCCGCCGCCTCGTCTAGCGCCGCTCGGTCGCGGTCGAACAGGGCGATGTCGTAGCCCTCATCGGCCATGCGGCGGGCGATGCCGAAGCCGATGCCGCGTGCGCCGCCCGTGATGACGGCGATGTTCCGCTCTTCCATGGCTCACACCCCCAGAATGTGGACGGAGGACGCCGCATGATCGACACCGGCGATACCGCCGCCGGTGCATTGCGTCAGACCGATGCGCGCGCCATCAACCTGACGCCCCTCGGCACGGCCCTGAAGCTGCCAAGTGATCTCCACCATCTGCGCGACGCCGGTGGCGCCTAGAGGGTGGCCCTTGGCGAGCAGGCCGCCGCTCGGATTGACCGGAACGCGGCCACCGAGCGCGGTGTCCCCGCGTCGCAGCATGTCGGCGCTCCCGCCCTTCCCGCAGAGGCCGAGCGCTTCGTAGTAGAGAAGTTCGGCAATGGTGAAGGCGTCGTGCAGTTCGACGACACCGACGTCCTGCGGGCCGATGCCTGCCTCCTCGTAGGCGAGCCGCGCCGTGCGGGCGGTGATCTCGGCGTCGAGGATGTCGTCGCAACCCGCTTCGAGATGGCCGGACTGGACGGCGGAGCCGAGAACGCGCACCGGACGACGGGCGGAGGCCGGCTTCACCGTCGTCAGCACGAGGGCGGCAGCCCCATCCACCTGCGACGGGCAGCATTGGAGCAGAGTCAGTGGCTCCGCGACGGGGCGGGAATTCAGCACCTCCTCAACCGTCACCTCCTTGCGTTGCTGGGCGTAGGGGTTGCGCGCACCGTGGGCGCGGTTCTTCACGGCGATGCGGGCGAGAATCTCCGCCGTCTCCCCACGTTCATGGAGATAGCGGCTGCCGCGCATGGCGTAGACCGTGGGCAGCGTCATACCCTGCGCCGCGTAAAGCTCAGTCTTGTAGTCGTTGCGCTGGAGGGGGATCGTGCCGCCGCCCAGCCGGGTCAACTGCTCCACGCCCCAGACGAGGACGGTGTCGTACAGGCCGAGACGCAACGCCTGACAGGCGAGATGCACGGCGGTGGCGCCGCTGGCGCAGGCATTCTCGACGTTGTAGAGCGCCGGCCCGGTGATGCCGAGATCGCGCATCAGCACCTGCCCCAGCACCATGCCGCCGTAGACGTTGGCGTTGTAGAAGGCCTGGATGCGATTCTGGTCGGCGTCGGCGAGCGCCCCCAGTACGGCGGCCTGCGCCAGATCCTGCATGGATCGGGTGTCATGGCGCCCAAACGGTGTCATCGCGGCCCCGGCGATGAAGACGTCGCGGCTCATTGACCGGCCTCCTCTGCGGGAACGAACACATAGCGGGGGTTGCCATCCGCGGATTCGTCGATGACGGCTTCCAGCCGCGCTCCGATGACCGGGCGTGTGCCCTCCGGCAGGTCCAGTGGTCCGAAGACACGGACCCCTTCCGGAAAATCCGCATAGACGAGCGCGAACGGAGTCCGGCCGGTCTTGGGGTTGGGGTGGATGACGGTGTGGCTGTAGAGCCGGGCATAGGACGACAAGGTCACCGGCTCGTAGCGCGGTGCCGCCGGCGACGTGGCCGGCACGCGCGGAAACACGCAGCGGCCCGTTTCCAGGTGGCGCGAGGCGGCAAGCTGGGGCACGCCGTCGCTCCGGTCGAGCCAGGACGGCTGCGGGTTCGGGTTCTCTCCGTTCGGTCTTTCCATGGATCCTCCCCTTCCTTCGGATGAGCAGCGCAGCGCTGCGATGGTGGAAGGATAGGTGAGGAACGCCCGGCACTCAGAACGACAAAGCGGCAGGCTTCGTTGATCAAAACTCAACAGCGCTTCCGGCTGCCGACAGCTGGGCGGGACGACGAAAAAGACCGTGGCCGCCGGGAAAACCGGCAGCCACGGTCCTTCGTTCAAGTGGTGATTTGCGCCTGCGACGCGGGAGGCGTTACGTCGGGAAGTCGGTTGACAGCGACAGCTCCCGCCATGCATCGAGTTCCTTCGCGACCGCCGCGTTCTTGCGCTCGATGTGGGCCACCGTGTCGCTGCCGACCGCCAGCCGCAAGGGTGGGTTCTCCGCGCCGGCGAGCGTGAGCATTGCTTTCGCGAACTTCGCGGGATCGCCGGGCTGGGCGTGGTTGGCGTCCACGGCGAAGCGGCGCATGGCGCCCACCGTCTCGGCGTAGTCGGCGATCTCCGCAGTCACCGCCAGCGATTGCCCGTCCAGAAAGTCAGTGCGGAAGAAGCCCGGCTCCACGACGGTCGCCTTGACCCCGAGGGGCGCGAGTTCGGCGGATAGCGCCTCGGTGATGCCTTCCACCGCGAACTTGGTGGAACCGTAGACGCCCCAGCCGACGAAGGCCCCATAACCACCGATGGAGGAGATGTTGATGACATGGCCCGAACGCTTGCGCCGCATGTGCGGCAGCACGGCACGGGTCACGGCAAGAAGGCCGAAAACGTTGGTCGCGAAGAGCTTCTCGACCTCGGGGCCGCTCGACTCCTCGACCGCTCCGAGCAGGCCGTAGCCCGCGTTGTTGAACAGCACGTCGATCCGCCCGAAACGCTCCACCGCCGCCGCCGCGGCGGCCTGGGCCTGGGCCTCGTTCGTTACGTCGAGTGCCACGGGAAGCAGATTTGGCTGATCGCCGAGCCGCTCTATGACCGCCTGGAGGTTGCGAGCGGTCGCGACGACCGCATCGCCGGCGGCGAGGGCTTCGGCAGCGACGAGGGAACCAAAACCGCGGGAAGCACCCGTGATGAACCACACGCGCATGGAGCGTCTCCTCATGTCAGGAACAATCGAACGAAGGGTGGCTTTCTTGTGTCGGAGAAGGCGGGGATGAGGGCCCGTCCGGTTCTTCCGGCCCCGCCGGTCCGGCGTGGTGAGGGAAAGCTATGCCCCGGAACCGGCACGAACAATCCGCCGCCTTCTTCACGGGCCGTTGCACGGCATTCAGCAATGGCGTGCGGGTCCGAAATCACCGTTGACCTAAGCTCGGCGGCGGACAATCCTTGAACCATGGATCGGCTTCCCCCTCTCAACCCGCTGCGCGCCTTCGAGGCCGCCGGCCGGCTCCGGAGCATCCGCAAGGCCGCGGATGAACTGGCCGTCACGCCGGGTGCGGTGAGCCGTCAGGTGCAGAGCCTGGAAAGCCATCTCGGCACGCCACTCTTCCGCCGGGAACCGCGGGAGATCGTCCTGACGCCCGAAGGGGAACGGTATCTGGCGGCGATCACGCAGCATTTCGACGGCATTCGCGAGGCCACGCGGAAGCTGACAGGCCAGACCACTATTGAGGTCGTCCGCATCCGCGCCTACACGACCTTCGCCGTCAAGTGGCTGATCCCCCGGCTGTCGTCGTTCCATGCGGACAACAGGACCACCGAGGTGCGCCTCACGACCTCTGTCGAAGCGGTGGATTTCGAGCGGGAGAATGTCGACGGCGCCATTCGTCTGGGAGACGGCGCCTGGCCAGGTGTCGAGGTGGACCGGCTTATCGCGAACGAGCTGGTCCCGCTGTGCAGCCCTGCCCTACGACGGCGCGCGGGTTTGAAGAAGATCGGCGACCTTGCGGGGCAGACGCTGCTTCACTCACTGGTGAGGCTCGACGACTGGCGCTACTGGCTGGAGGCGGCGGGCGTCGAAGGCATCGATCCGTACGCTGGGCCGAAATACGCGAGTTCCACGCTCGCTTATCAGGCGGCCCTGGAAGGTCAAGGCATTATGATCGCCCAGAAGGCGCTGTTTGCCGAGGATCTGCGCGCCCGCCGTCTGGTGCAGCCCTTCGGACCGCCGCTCGACCGTGGGGAATTCACCTATTACTTCATCTATCCCCGCAACCGGATGCGCAACCCGTCCTTCCGCCGGTTCCGGGAATGGCTTCTGGCGCAAACTCGGACTTAAAGGTCAGCCGAGACATGCCGACGGCGGCCGACGGACATCCGCCTGCCGCCGTCGAAGCGCGGTGGGAACCGGTCAGGGAAGCGGCTTTCCCTTGGTCTCAGGCATGAGCGTGTAGACGATCCCACCGATCATGCTGATGACCGCGAGGTAGATCCACACGAGGTGCCCATAACCCCAGCCACCCATGGCCGTGATCAGGTAAGGCGCGGTTCCGCCGAACAGCGTGACGGACAGGGCATAGGGCAGAGCGATGCCGGTGACGCGCACCTCGGTCGGAAACTGCTCGGCCATCGTGACGGCTCCCGCTCCGGCGAAGCCGGTCATGAGCACCATGGCGACCGTCTGGATCGCCACGAGTTCGGCAAAGCCGGTGGTCGGGGAGAGCAGCGCGAGGCTCGGCCATGCGTAGAGGGCGGAGCTGAAGGCGAAGGCCATCAGGACCGGTCGCCGCCCGATCCGGTCGGCAAGCATGCCGACGAAGGGAATGAGGATGAGCGACACTGTGACCGAAACGATGCCGGCCAGGAGCGTCTGGTTCATCGGCAGGCCGGTGACGAGGTGCGCGTGGCTCGGGTAGTTCACCATCCACACGTAGTTGAGCAGATTGCCGGCCATGGCGATACCGATGACGCGAAGGGCGTCGCGCGGATGCTTGCGGAACACGTCGATCATCGGATGCCGTTTGACGCCCTCCGTGGCCGCCTGCTTCTTGAAGACCTCGGTCTCACCCACGGAGAGGCGAATCCACAACGTGATCAGGCCCAGCAGGCCGGCGATGATGAAGGCGGCGCGCCATCCCCAGGAGGACAGCCCCCCGTCGCTGTCGATGACCGTGAAGGAGAAAGCGAGCAGGAAGGAAATCAGCGTTCCCGCGTTGATGGCGAACCATTGCCAGGACCCGGCAAAGGCCCGCCGGTCCGTGGGCGCGGATTCGATCAGGAAGGTGGAGGCGGAGCCGAACTCCCCGCCGGCCGAGAACCCCTGCGTCAGGCGCGCCAGCACGAGGATGATCGGAGCGGCCAGACCGATCCGGTCATAGGTCGGGCAGACGCCGATCACGAAGGACGCGCCCGACATGAGCAGGATCGACAGGGTCAGGCCCTTCTTGCGCCCATGCCGGTCGGCGAAGGCGCCGAGGACCGCACCGCCGACCGGTCTCATGATGAATCCGACAGCGAAGATGGCAAAGACGGAGAGAAGAGCGGCGAAGGAATTGCCCGCCGGAAAGAAATTGTTCGCGAGGATCGACGCGAAAATCGCGTAGATCACCCAGTCCGTGTACTCGACGATCGTCCCCGCCGTCGCGGCGATGATCGCCTTCTTCTGCGCGGCGGTCAGCTTCCGGACCGCCGTGTCGCCGGATGGCGCGAAGATCGCTGCGGAATTCGGCGCAGGCGCCGTCTCCAACCGTTCCATGTCCTTTTCCTCCCCAAGCAAAGCTGACGATGCGGCGACCAGCCGCGTCGATGGGGAGAGGGTGATTGTTCGGCAGCCCAACAATAAGCGAGCTTTTCGCCGGGTGCTGTTGAGTTCAGCTCAACGACACCCTCCGGTGGCGCCCCCATCCCGTTGAGGTCAGGTCAACGGACTGTGGCCGGAAACTCATTTGCCCTGCGAACGGTCGTGCCGCAGCGTGGTCGGCAATTCAGGCGACCCGGCGGTCGCGTCAGCTGATGGGAGGAAGGCATGGGAATCGGTTTCATCGGGCTTGGCGCGATGGGCGCCCCAATGGTGCGCCATCTCGTGGCCGCAGGCCAGGAGATGCATGTTTTCGACACCAACACCGCCGCCCTCGACGCCGCCGAGGCACTCGGGGCGAGGGTCTGCCCGTCAGCGGCAGCGGTCGGCGATGCGGCGGAAGCGGTGCTGGTCTGCCTTCCCACGCCTGACATCGTCCGAAAGGTCCTGCTCGGCCCCGGTGGCGTGATCGAGGGGGGCAAGGTGCAAATCTGCGTGGACCACTCGACCACGGGGCCGAGCGCCGCCCGCGAAATCGCAGACCGGCTCGCCGCTCGTGGGGTCACGGCCCTGGACGCACCGCTGGCCGGCGGCGTTTCCGGTGCGCAGGCCGGCACTCTGTCCGTGATGGTGTCCGGCGAAACCTGGGCCTACGAGGTGCTCGCCCCCGTCTTCCGGAGCTTCGGGCGTCACGTTGTCCATGTCGGCACGGGCGTCGGCCAAGGACAGGCGCTGAAGCTGATCAACAACATGATCGTGGGCGCCAACCTCGTCGCGGCCAGCGAGGCGATTCTGTTCGGGGTCCGCTTCGGCCTGTCCGCCGACACCATCCTGGACATGCTCAACGCCAGCACCGCGCGCAGCTTCGTCACGGAGAGCATCCTCGCGGGCCGCATCCTCGACAGGCGTTTCGACTTCGGCTTCCGGCTCGAGCTCATGCGCAAGGATCTGCGGCTGTGCGTGGCCGAGGCGGAGGCCGCCGGCGCGCCGATGCTGGTATGCGCGCTCGCCAAGCAACTCTACGAACTGGCCCACGCCCATGGCGGCGGGCAGGACGACATGACGGTCGTCGTGAAGGAACTGGAGCGCGCCGTCGGGGTGGAGATCGCCCGTTCCTGAAGCCGGAGGCGGCACGCCGCCTCTCCTCGAACGAATGGAGTCATGCCATGATGCGTCATGCCCTCGACGGCCTGATCGTTCTCGATTTCACGCACATCGGCGCGGGACCGACCTGTACCATGCTCCTGGCCGACATGGGCGCCCGCGTCGTCAAGGTAGAGCCCCCGCAGGGCGAACTCGGCCGCCAGCTCGGCCCCGCCTGGATCGGGGGTGACAGCGCGCTATATCACGCCTTCAACCGCAACAAGCTGGGCCTGTCGCTCGATCTCAAGACCCCGCAGGGCGTCGAGGTCGCCCGGACCCTTGCTCGGACGGCGGACGTGCTGGTCGAGAGCATGCGGCCCGGCGTGATGCGGCGCATTGGCCTCGGCTACGACGTGCTTTCGGCGCACAATCCTGGGCTCGTCTACGCGTCGATCTCGGCCTACGGGCAGGACGGTCCCTACGCCGAACGCCCCGGCGTGGATGGGATTATCCAGGCCGATAGCGGCCTGATGAGCCTCATTGGAACGCCTGCGAGCGAACCGTGCAAGGTTCAGGCGCCGGTGGTCGACGTGTTCACCGGCTACGTCGCGGCGCTTGGCATCCTGGCCAAGATGATGGAGCGCCGGCGCGACGGCAGGGGCGGCCACCTCGACATCAACCTGCTGAACGCCGCCCTGGCGCTCCAGCAGCCCTCCATTGCCGGCTACTTGGCGGACGGTGTGCTGCCGAAGCGCCAGGGCAGCGCCGCGCCCTATTCGGCCCCCAACGAGGCGTTCGAGACCGCCGATGGATGGATCATGGTCGCGGCCTACAACGGCGGTCGCTGGGACCGGCTGTGCGAGGTGCTGGGGCGTGTGGATCTGATCCACGACCAGAGGTTCGAAACCTCCGTAGCGCGGGTCGCCAATCGGGAGGCGATGCGCGACACACTCGGCCCACTCTTCAAAGCGCAGCCGAGCGAACATTGGCTGGCCGTCTTGCGCAAGGTGGACGTCCTGTGCACACGGGTGGCCGACTACGCAGACCTTGTCGGGCATCCGCAGGTGGCGGCCAACGCCATGATCGCCGAGATGAACCATCCCGCCTTGGGAACGATCCAGGTTCCCGGCTTCCCCATCAACAGTCGCGAGTCCAACGCGGTGCCGCACGCTCCCGCCCCCGCGCTCGGCGAGCACTCCGCCGACATCCTCGCGTCTTTCGGATTTTCCCGCGGCGCCATCGCGGACCTGCTCGACCGCAAGGTGATCGGCTCCCGGCACCCGCGGACGGACCCATGATAAGACCAGATTACGGGAGGACAGAAGCCATGCCTGCGACCGTCGACAGCTACATTGCGGGACGCTCCGCACCACCGCTGAAGGGCGGCTATCTCGATAAGTTCGATCCGCGCACCGGCGCCCGAATGCAGCAGGTCGCCGACAGCACGCCTGAGGATCTCGACCGGGCCGTCGCTGCGGCGTCGGACGCACTGGCCGCGTGGCGCGACACGCGGCCGTCCGAACGCGGCCGCATCCTGGTCGAGACCGCGCGCGCAATCCGCCGCAACGAAGAGCGGCTCGGCGCCATCGAATCCCGCGAGACCGGTAAGCCGGGAATCGAGATGGCCCAGCTCATCGACCTGACCGCCCAGTACTTCGAGTTCTACGGCGGCATCGTCAACGTGATGGACGGCGAGGTGATCAATGTCGGACCCGGACATCACGTCTACACGCGCCGTGATCCGTTCGGCGTGATCGGCGTAATCCTGCCCTGGAACGCCCCGCTTCATCAGGCGGCACGGGCGATCGCGCCGGCGCTGGCGACGGGCAACACGGTCGCCGCAAAGCCGTCCGAACACACGTCGGGTTCACTGGTCGAACTGGCCCGCGTCGCGGTCGAGGAAGGCGGGTTGCCGCCCGGCGTGCTCAACGTGGTCGTGGGCCGGGGCAGCGTGATCGGCCCGGCGATGGCCAACCATCCGGAGGTGCGCAAGATCTCCTTCACGGGCAGCGTGCGCGTCGGCCAGGAACTCGGCCGCATCGCGGCGGACCGCGTTCTTCCGCTCACGCTTGAACTCGGCGGCAAGTCGGCGAACATCGTCTTCGACGACGCCGACCTCGATGCCGCGGCCATCGGCTCGACGCGCGCCTTCACTTGGAACAGCGGGCAGTGGTGCGCAGCGGGCACGCGCCTTCTGGTGCAGGAGAGCATCCATGACCGCTTCGTGGACAAGTTGCTGACGGCCGTGGCCGAACTGCGCGTCGGTCCCGAGCATAGCGCGACGTCTGGTCCCATCACCACCCACGCGCAGTTCCTGAAAGTACAGAGCTACTTGGAGGCCGCGGCGCGCGACGGGTTGACGGCCGCCATCGGTGGCGGCGTGGCCGACGATCCCCGCCTAGGCGGCGGGTGGTACATCGAACCCACGGTCTATACCGGCGTCACCAATGACATGACCATCGCGCGGGAGGAGATCTTCGGTCCTGTGGTGTGCGTCATTCCGTTTAAAGACGAGGGCGACGCGGTGCGCATTGCGAACGAGTCCGACTTCGGGCTGGCCGCAGGAATTTGGAGCCGCGATGTTGGGCGCGTCCACCGCGTCGCCGCACGGCTGGAAGCTGGGCGCATTGTCGTCAACGATTACAGCGGCGGCTTCGTCCAGACGCCCTGCGGCGGCTTCAAGCACAGCGGCTATGGGCGTGAGCAGGGCATCGATGCTCTGTCGCACTACACCCAGCTGAAGTCGGTCATCATCAAGCTGTAGGCGGCGGATTTCGGAAGGCATCATGAATCTCGATCATCACAACAATGCATTCCTTACCATGATCGGCCTCACGCTCTCGCGGTGGGAGCCGGGCTTGGCGGAGTTCGACCTTCTGGTCGATCATCGCCACACCAACCGACAGGGCATCCTGCAAGGTGGGGTTCTTGCAACCATGCTTGATGCCGCCTGCGGCTATGCCGGCCTCCATGACGGGACCGGCGTGACCGAGGGTCAAGCCGTGACGCTGTCCTTGATGGTGAACTATCTGGCGCGTGTGGAGGATGGTCGCTTGCGCGCCGTAGGGACGGCCGTGGGTGGTGGAAGGCGCATCTATTTCGCAAACGGGCTTGTCTATGCCGCCGACGGCTCGGTGGTCGCAACGGCGCAGGGAAGCTTCAAGCGGATGGCGCCGCGTTGACCTCCGATCCTTGGTGTCGGCCACCTGCCTCGGCTAGAGTTGGGTGGTCATGACGCTGATGAACGGATTTGGCAATGCGCGCGTCCGAACTGTCTGAGCTGGCAGCCTTCGTCTCCGTGGCCAAGACACGGAATTTCCGGCTTGCCGGCCTCGAACGCGGAGTCACCGCATCGGCGATCAGCCATGCGGTGACGAGCTTGGAGGAACGCGTCGGGGTCCGCTTGCTGAACCGCACGACGCGCAGCGTGTCGCTGACCGACGCAGGCGATCTCCTGAACGCGCGGCTGGCCCCGGCGTTTCTGGAGATCCGTGATGCCGTAGACAGCCTTAACCAGTTTCGCGATGCGCCCTTCGGAACGGTGCGCATCAACGTGCCGCACTCCATCGGTCGGTTCGTTCTCGGCAAGGTCATCGGACCCCTGATCCGGAACAATCCCGCGCTCCGTCTTGAAGTCATCGCGACGGACCGGATGGTGGACATCGTCAACGACGGGTTCGACGCCGGCATCCGGCTGGGCGGAACGATTTCGCAGGACATGGTCGGTGTGAAGCTGCAACCACGCCTGCGCCTCGTCGTCGTGGGATCACCAGAGTATTTCGAAACTCGCCCACTCCCGCAGTTGCCGCAGGAATTGCGACAGCACACCTGCATCCAGAATGTGTACCCGAGTGGCATCTCCTACCCCTGGGAATTTGAAAAGGATGGTGAGCGCATTGTCTTCGAGCCGAGCGGGCCGCTGGCACTCGACGACAACGAACTCATGATAGAGGCTGTGTTGGGCGGCGTGTGCCTGGGCTATGTTTGGGAAGGCTACGCGCGCCCCCATATTGAGGCGGGACGATTGATCCAATGTTTGGACGATTGGTGCGCACCGGAGGATTGGCTTTATCTGTACTATCCCAGCCGGCGCCACGTATCAGCGGCGATGCGCGCGCTGATCGAGGCGATCAAGGCTTGATCCCTCGGTCGGACGGGCGTATCGCAGCAATCATCACTGTTGAATCCGGCTCATCAAGGAAAGAAGCAATCGCTGGGTTATGGTTCCGGGGCAAGCGGTGTAGAACCGCTTTCAGGCACAGCGTGCCGTGTCATTACGGAACAGACGCCGGCTCGGTTGCGTGATTTATCGTGGCAAGAGCCTTGGTGTTATTCCTGCTCAACAGGCGGAATGACGATGTCCATGCTAGGTAATGTCCAAATCGTAGTTGCCGAGGCCAATCCCGCAATTGTGTCAGGCCTCCGCCTGATGCTTGAACAGTGGGGTGTGGGAGGGTGCGAAGCGGTTTCCACGCGCACCGAGTTGGCTGCGGCGCTGTGCGAAGCTACACCCGACGTTGTACTGTTCAACATCGACTTGGTAAGCGGTGTGGACGAGATCGAAACCCTGTTGCGTCGGCACCCGAGCGGCGCAATCGGCTTGGCGGCAGATTTCCTTACGTCAGATTGGGCGATGCAGGACAAGGTGCCGATTCTCGAAATGCCATTCAGCGTCGACAAACTGCTGTCGGCAATTTTGTCGGCAGCACGAAGAACTGGTAAGGGTATCGCTTCGACGGTGGGCGAGGAGGTACGATGGCCGGCAACAGCATCGCAACGATGACCCCCACTGTTCACACCTCGGAAGATTTGAAGGCTCTGCTGCAAAGTTTGCCGGCAGGCGCGAGGTGATGGTTGCGGGCATCACCGCCGACGTTATGCGTCCTGGAGTTCGAGCTGCTGGCTGATGAACTGCATCGCTTCCGCGAGCACACGAGGCGCAGAGTTGAAGGCGCGTTCGACAAGGCGCCCCTCGCCCGGTATGTCACGGGTGATGTTGAAGCTGGACGCTTGGCCTTACGACAAACGTTGCGTGACGACACACCCGACATGGTCTTGGTTCATGAAATATTCCGCTGATCGCAGCGAAACCGTCTCAAACCTGGGGGGAGGATGGTAAAGCGCGCTGGGACAGCAGCGAACCGGGGGCGCATTGAAGTGGCGGGTCATGGTGGAGGTGACAGGCGAGGCCCGCGCGGTGACGCAGCACGTGATCTCCGAGGGTGAGCGCACCGGGGCTGGTCAAGCGACAACGCTCGGGCTGGGTCTGAGCGAGAGCGAAATCACCTCGGAGCTCACGACCATGTAGGACGCCGATGCCTCGCTGATTGGCCCGCTGCTCGACCTGATCAAGCGCTCGATCGGATCGGTGCTGGGGGACAGCGTCTATGACGGTGAGCCGGTCTACCGCGCTGTCGCCGCCCACACACCCGACGCCGAGGTGATTATCCCGCCGCGCTCCACCGCGGTGCCTTGCCGAGCGTGGTCGCCAGGGCTTGCAGTGGGACGTCCGCTACGGTCGCCGCTCCTTGGGCGAGGTCGCGATGATGCGCGACAAGCAGCTAAAGGGCGCACCCTGCGCGCCCGGAATCTGTCTGCCCAACAGGTCGAGGCCGCCTGCGGCTGCAAAGTCATGAACATCATGACCAGCTTGGGCATGCCCGCCTCCCGCAGGGGCGCCTGATCACCACCGGCCGCGGGTGGACTCCGCTCTCATGCCAGTTTGTGCGCAAAGTCTCTTGACGAAGCTCAGCAGCTTGTCTTGGACTAGTTGCACCCGCCCGGCAGGTGGCCTTGCTTGAGAAGAACGACCTGAGCGAAGGTGCGGTGGATGTCGAGGGCAACCATGCGCATTGGTTCGCCTCCGCTTCCAGCAACGACAATCACGGGAGCTGGCGGGCTACACGACCATGTAATTACGGCCTGCCCACCATCCATGCTCCCGGTGCCCCTGTCTCGGTACGAAGAAAACATCCGAATGGCTCTCTCGGCTCCGATTAGGGGGCACCGCCTGATTCATGCCGGATAATAACATCGTTGAACAGGATCGCCGTCGCATCAAGCGGCTGGTCCGGTCGGGGCTTGGGTTCAAGAGCTTCCACACTGCGTGGCGAACCATCGCCGGTTATGAGACCTTGGCGATGGTGCGGAAGGGGCAGGTGGCCGCCATTTCCGCCAATGACATGCCCACCCAGGCGAGCTTCATCGCCAGCCAGTTCGCAATTGCCGGCTGAAGACCCTGCTCCTGCTGCTCACCGCGCCCGAAGACGTCCCATTCCAAATCCCGGTTGTTCAACTCATCGGGACCTAGTTTTGCTGGCGATTGAGGCGCGCTGATCGATCTCGATCAGCTGTGTATGATATCAGATCAATTTTTCCCAGGCGGCCAGCTGATGTTCCTTCAGCATGTCCTCTATCGCCTTCGGAACCACGTTGCGGAACTTGCCGGTGTCGGCCGGAACAATCTCGATCATCCGGTCGATCATCTCCTGCGGATCCATGCGACCTTCCGGCGTTGCGAAAAAGTCGTCGAAGCCCTTGCGCAGGTCAGCGCGCTTGGTGAAGTGCTTGCTGTCGTCAAGCCAGCGGAAAGCATTGTCGGCCATGGTTTCATTATAGCCGGTATAGTAGGCACCCGGGTTGATGGTCTGGACTTTGATGCCGAAGGGGCCAAGTTCCTGTTGTAACGCTTCGGCGATTGCCTCAAGCGCGTGCTTGGTGGAGACGTATGTCCCCCAGTTGGCTGGGGTAAATAGTCCCCCCATTGACGAGGTAAAAACCACCTTGCCTGCCCTGTTGTTCGCGATCCACCTCTGGACGACGCCCTGGGTCAGCACTAGCGGCAGAAAGACATTGATCTCGTAATTGCGTCGAACAAGGTCAATTGGGATTTCCCAAACCGGCCCGCTCTCGCCTTGGCCGGCGTTGTTCCACAAGACGTCAAAATCCATGGATTGCGCCTGAGCAACGTCATAAGGATCGGTTAGATCCAGCCTCTCAACCCGGAGATTGCTGAGTCCGAGTTCTTTGGCCTTGTGGCGCAAAGGCATGACCTGAGGTGATACCTGCACAGTAGCAATGACGTTGTGGCCGTTTTTAGCCATGCCAATGGCGGCAGCTTCGCCGAAGCCGGATCCAGCGCCCGTGATGAGAATAGTCTTCTTGGTCATAGTCGTACTCCTTGTTCTTTGGGGTGGATACTGGCCGGCGCACGCAGGACCGGGGCGTTACTGCATGATGAGACCTTCGGGCCTGCAATGGAGGATGTGACGTGAACCGGTACTTCTTAATGTCGAAAATGGCGGGGGGCCCGTGGCGGGCATCCGTATCTGGGTCAGCCGGATGGAGGGCAGGCTGATCGGTTCAAAAGAAGAGCCCCTGTTACATTCAGGCTTATAGATCGCCGGACTCTCTTTAACTTCGGGAAATTGTCGCTTGTCAGGATCAGGATTGATCGACGAGGCTATTGGTGATCTGAGGCACGCGCGTCTGGAGGCGTTTGATCATCGCACGGCAAATATAGACCTGAGCATACGAGATTTACTCTAAGTTAACGCGGGTCATTTTTGATTTCATCATTTTGACCTCTGCTCTAAACACTGTGCACAGGCACCAAGACAACACTTAATTCATATGCCGCATATTGAGTCTCCTGGCTTGGAGCGAAGCAACCAAAACCCTCACGGGCACTCGGCGCCTGTTTCGATCCAGGCAGAAATAAGCGCCCCGAATTCGGCTTGGCTGCCCGGGGCCGGGCGGCGTCCCTCGCCGGGATGCCATGCCCAACCCACGAGATGGTCCTCGGCCATGTGCTGGCGGATTTGGGCGAGGGAGCGGCCACCGTTGCGGGTCGGATCCTTGATTTGGCGACAGATGGCACCGAGCGTCAGACCCTGCCAACTCATGCTCTCCGGAGCGAGCAGCCAATGGGCGCTGCCGGGAATGGAGCCGACGCGACTACCAAGAAGGGTGTTGTTGTCCGTGCGATGGCACGTGTTGCAGGTCAACCCATTCACGCCGAAGCCAGTTAAGCCCGCTTGCATGAAAGGAACATGCGGATGCATGTCGTCGCCTTGCGTCGGCTGACGACTGGCTGGGTGGCAGTTCATGCAGCGCGGGTCAGTGATGACCTTTGCCGCTTCATGAAAGAGCGCGCGCGAGCGCGCCCGAGTATCCTCAATCGATTGGAACGCGGTGACACTCTTCAAGGGGCGTGCCGCGTCCACACCCGGAGGCGCCGGCTCCGCGCCGCCGTGCCCGGGTCCGAACGCGATGGTGGTGGCGGTGATCGAGGCGAGGGCGAGCAGGACGAGATGGCGAGAGCGCTGCACCATGATCACGGCCTCCTCAGCAGATGGGTGTTGATTGGCAATTCTCGGAGCCGCTTGCCGGTAGCCGCGAAGACCGCGTTCATGAGTGCGGGCGCGACCACGGGCGTGCCGAGTTCGCCGACACCGCCTGGTGCCTCGGTGCTCGGCACGAGATGCACCTCGATCGGGGGGCATTCGTGGATGCGCAGGACCGGGGAGTCGTCGAAATTGCCCTCGACAACAGCCCCGTTTACGATGGTGACGCGGCCGTAGAGCGCGGCACTCAGGCCATAGATAACACCGCTCTCGACCTGCTGCCGCAGAATGTCGGGATTGATCACTTGCCCACAATCGACAGCGCAGACGATGCGCTCAACCCTTAGGCTGCCGTTTTGAGCGACATGCACCTGTGCGACTAAGGCGGCAAAGCTCCCGAAATCTGCCAACACGGCCACACCACGGCCACGTTCAGGTCCCAGCGGCGTTCCCCATCCCGAGCGGTCGGCGGCGAGATCCAACACCGTGCGTAGCCGCACATTGCCGCCGAGAAGTTGTCGCCGGTACTCCACGGGATCACGGCCGGCGCGGTGAGCCGCCTCGTCGATTCCGCCCTCAATGGCCGGGGCATTGCGGGTGGGGCCGACGCCACGCCAGTTGCCGGTCAGCATGCCGTCAGGTCCCTCGTGCCGCACGTACTCCACGCGCTTGTTGGGGATGTCGTATGGGCTCTCCGCACCGCCGGTAATGTCGAGATCAATCCCATCCTTGAACAGGACCGGTAGGAAGCGTGCCATCACTGCCGGGCCAACGACGCGATGGCGCCAGGAAACCGGCATGCCGTCCGGACCGAACCGCACAGTGAGCCTGCTGAGGTTGAGATAGCGGAAGGAATCGTGACGGATGTCCTCCTCGCGGCTCCACACCACCTGCACGGGCCCGTCCACCCGCTGCGCCACCCGGGTGGCCATGACGATGCCATCGTGGTCCAGGCGCCGGCCGAAGCCGCCACCCAGCAGGTGGTTGTGCACGACCACCTTTTCGACCGGCAGACCAATGACCTGCGCGGCCGCCTGCCGGGCGCGCCCTGCCACCTGTGTGCCGACCCAGACCTCGCAGGCGTCGGGGCGCACATGCACGGTGCAGTTCATCGGCTCCATGGCCGTATGGGCAAGGATGGGCAACCGGTACACCGCATCGATGCCGTCGGACTTGACCGCTTCGGTCTCGGTTACGTTGCCGCTGTCGTGCGCCACGAGCGCTTCACCAGCCATGGCGGCGTCGGCGCGGCGTTCAAGCTCGGCGGTGGTGAGGCCGCCGTTTCCCCCTGGGTCCCAGGTGAGTCGCAACGCGGCGAGCCCTTTGCGGGCGGCGCCGGTGTGGTCGGCGACGACAGCGACCGCGTCGCTGAGCCGGACAATCTGACGCACGCCCTTGATACGGAGCGTCGCGCTGTCATCCATTGCCTTCAACGTTCCTCCGAAGGTCGGGCAGATAGCGATAGCAGCGAATTTCACGCCGGGCGGGCGGGCGTCGAGGCCGTAAACCGCTTTGCCGTTCACCTTGTCCGGACTGTCGATACGCGGCAGCGACTTCCCGATCAGCTTGAACTCCGCCGCCGGCTTCAGATTGACGCGCTCCGGCAGCGGTTCTCGGGCAGCCTTCTCCGCGAGCGCGCCATAGGGCAGACGGCGGCCGCTCTCCGGATGCAGCACCTCGCCACCTTCGGCTCGGCACGCCGGGGTCGGAACGCCCCATTCCCTCGCGGCCGCCGCGATCAGCGTCATCCGAGCCGCGGCGCCTGCGTGACGCATCGGTTCCCAGAAGCCGCGGATGGTCACCGAGCCGCCCGTCACCTGATCACCGAGCATCGGGTGCGCGTAACGTGAGGGATCGGCCGGGGCTGCCACGATCCGTATCTGCTCCAGCGTGACCTCCAACTCTTCGGCGATGAGCGTGGCAATGCCCATGTAGACGCCCTGACCCATTTCCGCAGAGGGCACGATCAGCTCGATTGGGCCGGCCGGTGGAATCCGGATGAAGGGGTTCGGAACGAACGTCTCGGCGGCTGCGGCCGGCGAGATGAAGCGCGGGCCGATCAACAGGCCACCGCCGGCGAACGTTGCCGAGATTAGGAATGCGCGGCGGGAGAGCTGGTTGAAAGCGGCTGTGGAGGGACGGCTCATCTCATTTGCTCCCCTCGGTGAGCACCATGGTCGCCGCGTGCTTGATGGCGGCACGGATGCGTGGATAGGTGCCACAGCGACAGATATTGCCGGCCATCACGGCGTCGATGTCCTCGTCGGTTGGCGAGGAATTGGCGTTGAGCAAGGCCGCCGCGGCCATGACCTGCCCGGACTGGCAGTAGCCGCATTGCACGACCTCGTTCCTGAGCCACGCCTGTTGAACGCGAGCGCCTGCATCCGTTTCGCCGATCGCTTCAATGGTCGTGATGGCCATTGATGCAGCGTCCTCGACCGATATGACGCATGAGCGGGCCGCCTGTCCGTCGAGGTGGACCGTACAGGCACCGCACATAGCGATGCCGCAGCCGAACTTGGTCCCGGTCAAGCCGATAACGTCGCGGATGGCCCAGAGCAACGGTGTGTCGCCATCGACATCGACCGAATAGCTCGTGCCGTTGATGTTTAGATTGTATGGCATCCTGCGCTCCCGCGCTGGTCGTCATTTCCCGCTGTCCAAGCAGCGGCGATTTGCAGCCTAGACGGGGTGGTTTGGACAGGCGAGTTAGGCTTTGTGAGTTGGTGTGAGCATCATGTCCTGTGGCGTGATGTATAAGGCGCGAAGCCGGCCCGTATGCTGCAGTTGGCAAGGAGCGCAAGGCGGGACGGGAACCGGCGCGTTTGATGGTTTCGGCAGCCTTCAGTGACAGGCTGGGCGGGCTTCTGCTAAGCTCGGCCGTGGCCGGAATGAACTCCGTGGATCCGTGGTGAAACAGTTCCGGCACCAGAATCGTACATGGTTTCAGCGGCTTACATGCACACTTGTCAGCCCGACCCCAGGCTTGATCAATCATCCGGTCCAGGGATTTGCGCCATTCAAAAAGAGACGGGACGCTTTCTGAATCCAAGGACAGAACGGAGCCAATCATGACATCGTCCAAGATTAGCTCATCATCGGAAATGAACGTCTATAATATATATACTCGACACGCTCTTCTCGTATTGATGCTAAGTTGCGCCCTGAATTTTCTGGATCGGCAAGTCGTCAACATTCTTGCTGAGCCGATCAAACAAGAGTTCAGCCTCAGCGACACACAGCTTGGCATTCTCACGGGATTGGCGTTTGCCGCCTTCCATGCGACCCTGACCTTGCCCATGGCATGGCTAGCAGATCGGGGCAACAGAGTGCTCGTGATCGCCGCTTCGGTGGCAGTCTGGAGCATTGCCACAGTAGCATCGGGCATGACCTCTGGGTTCGGACAGTTGCTTGTGGCCCGCATGTTTGTCGGAGTTGGTGAAGCAGGCGGGATCGCCCCCGCGCACTCACTGATCGCTGATTATGTATCAAAGCGGAAGCGGGCTACGGCGATTGCCTTTTTCTCTGTCGGAATTCCGCTGGGAGGACTGCTAGGGCTAGCTCTCGGCGGCCTCGTGATGGACGCCTATGGTTGGCGCACTGCCTTCATCGTTGCGGGCGTACCGGGCCTTATCTTAGCCCCGCTGATGGTTTTGACTTTGCGCGACCCAAAACGCTCAGGGAGTGCGGTTATTACGAACGAGCCTCCAATCCCATTTACCGAAGCGCTCCGCGAAATTTTCTCCAAGAAGGCTTTCCTGCTTGTCGCGGCCGGAGGCGCATCCATGATGTTCGTGAACTTCGGTCAATCAGCCTTCATCGCCTCGTTCTTTTTCAGAGCGCACGGGGAAGCACTCAAGTCGATGGCAACTGACCTTGGCGGCCTCCTTGGAATGGCCTTAGGAGCTGCGGCTTTCCTCGGTCTCGCTTTAGGCTTGGCCAGGGGCCTGACCGGCGTGCTTGGAGTCATCGCCGGCGGTTGGATCACAGACCGGATCGACGGTGACGGCTATCGCGCCTACGCTACGCTTCCAGCCATCGCGGCTCTCATCCGCATCCCGGTCTTCACCTTGGCTCTCTTAATATCTGATGCCGTGGGTGCGCTCACGCTGCTGGCTGTTCATTTCCTTATAAGCGGGATCGGCAGCATCGGCGGCTTCACCGCAGTACAAGGGCTTGTACGCCCACGGGCGCGCGCAACCGCAGCCGCTATATACGGTTTGGGCGTCAACCTGATAGGCCTTGGGCTTGGCCCACTGTTTGTCGGACTTACGAGCGACGCACTCGCAACATCGGGCTTGGGTACCATCGAGGGGCTTCGCTGGGCGCTCGTCGTCAGTTCCGTGCCATTGCTGGTCGTGGCGGGGCTGAACTGGCGGGCTCGTGGTTTGATGTCGGTCGAAAGCGTCAGCTGAAGACTATGCCGGCCGGAGCGGAAGTTCCCTTCGGGAACGCGGGGCCGACCGCGCCATCCGAGACCCGGCAACCTTCGTGTTCCCGATGCGAAACCGGATGGTGGCACGTGGAGAACGTCTTGGGCCTGAAACGGCCAATGGCTTGGTCAGGATGGCGTGCTCAACCTGATCCCGTCTTGCTATCCACGCTTCCTTGTGAGGCGACGGATTTGCTTCGCCCGGGGGCAGAATTGTCTCTGGTCGGCGCAGAAAGGCGTGTCCGCGGGCGATACTCCGCGAGCCGTTGCTCGGCTGGATCGCGCATGTCGATCTGTGAAACTCCAGTGGCGGTTAGATCGTCGAGCAGGCTGCGCGCGACCATGAGATCCCGTGTCGCGAAGCCCTCCGTGAAATGGGAATAGGTATCGGACAAGATATCGTGTGCTGCGTAAGAGCCATCACGACAGAGTTTCAACCGTGCAAGGCTCATCGATGCACGTAGCCGCCACGAGAGCGCGCCTTGCCGACTAGCAAGCTCAATGGCTTGGCGGAAACTGGAGATCGCTTCGACCTCGTCGCCTTGGTGCACCTGAATCTCGCCGCGAATGCGCAGCAGTTCCGCGAGTTCAAGGGAGGTGCCGTGGAGCAGAACACGAGCCAGTACGTCATCAATAGTCGTGCGCGCCACCGCGACACGACCGGACGTAGCGAGGCCCATGGCCAGCCAGCCTCCGAATCCTGAGGTATAAAGTTCGTACTGATCCGCACGAAGCGCTGTAATGGCGCGCTGTAGGAGGTCAATGCCGTCATCGACCTGCCCAGCTTGGATCAGGGATTCTCCCTGCAAGCCAAGGGCCACCGCCTGATACGGCCGAAGGGAATGGCTGGTGGCATAGAACATGAGGCGGTCCCTCAGCTCTTCGACCGCTTCCCAATCCCCAACCCATTCGAAGACCGCAGCCCCCCAGATCAGACTAATGCAATACGTCACCACATCCGTCGTCGTGTCGGTTGCCAGGGGTTTTGCCGTCGCGATCGCTTGCTCCGGATATCCCTGGAGCCACAGGGTCCGTGACAGCGCAATGTAGGGATTGCGGTGGAAGGCGAAGTGGCTTGGAGTAACGCGCTGGAACTCGGCCAGATGAAGCGCCCTCGCCAAATGCTCGTGCGCGGCGTGTTGGTCCCCGACGAGATGATGCGAAACGCCGAGCAGATTGTGAGCCGCCGCGATGCCGGTCGAGTCCCCCATTTGCATGGCGAGGCTCTCGAGGCGTCGCGCAATTGGTATCAGCAACGAAATTTCGCCCCTTCGCCGGTAATACATGTGTAGGCGGCTCAGGAGGCGAAATTGGTTGGGTTGATCCCCGATCCGTTCAGCAATTTCCAGCGCGCGCTCCAGCGCAGATCGCGCCTGTTCGCCATTGCCCTCGATAAACATTAAGGAGTGTCCGAGCGCGGCTTGCAATTGAAGTTCGACAGCGGTGCCTCGAATGGCATCGTTGAGCGCCGAAAGCGCCGCTTCGCCCCAATGGCGAGATTCGTTCAGAAGTGACAGTCCATTGAAAAAGCTGACCGCAGCCGCAGCCAGACTCACAGCCAGTTCGCAATTGTTTTGACCAGAGAAGCTCCATTTGAGTGAAGCGCGAACGTCCCCGAGAAAATCTCTTGGGTCGACAAAGTTTTGCGTGCAACTTGCCGCCGATGGAGAAGCCTTCATTTCCTGCAGCGCATTGCAAACGTAGACCGCGTGACTTCTGCTGACACGGTCCAGTTCTCTACTCTCGACCAGCTTCACGTTCGCGTAGGCTCGGGTCGTATCGAGCAGCCGATACTGTGACGTGACGGCACCCTGTTTGACTGAGACAAGAGATTTGGAGACCAGCCCCTCCAAAGCCTCAACGATCCGTACCGCGTCGAGGTCATCGTCTGATGCAACGGCTTCCGCGGCCAAGCGGACGAACGGACCGATGAAGATCGATAGGCGACGCAGAACCGTCCGCTCCACATCGCTAACTAGGTCGTAGCTCCAGTCGAGCGTTGCGTTGAGCGTCTGGTGACGCGGCAGTGCGGTGCGTCGGCCCCGCCATAGGAGCCGCAGTCGGCCGTCGAGAAGCGACGCCGTCTCGCGCAGCCCATGGATGGCCACTCGGCTGGCGACCAACTCGATGGCGAGAGCGATGCCATCGAGTTTGCGGCAGATTTGGGTCACGATCGCCGCGTCGGCATCGGTCAGTTCAGCGCTGTAACCGCTTGCTGCAGCGCGATCAGCAAAGAGATGCGTCGCCGGGAAGCTCAGGACCTGCGATATGGTGAGGTCGTCCCGGTCAGGCGGCCTTTCCAAGGGGCGCAGCTCGTGGACGTGCTCGCCCTCAACCTTAAGGGGCTCGCGACTCGTGGCAAGTAGGGCCACCGCTGGCGCGTCCTGATGGATTTGCTCGGCCAACGCCGCCGCGGCGCCGATGACGTGTTCGCAGCTATCAAGAACGATGAGAGCCCGACGCTCGCGCAGGAAGTCGATGATCTCCGGAATTGGATCAGCAGCCTGTGCTTTCAGGCCGAGCGCTGAAGCCAGCGCGTCGCTCACGAATGCGGGATCCGCAAGCAAACCCAGATCCAGAAAGTACACCGCGCCGCCAAAGGCGTCCAGTTGGGCGTGCGCCACAGCCACAGCCACGGTCGTCTTGCCGATGCCGCCAGGCCCGTGGATTGTCAGGAACCGCTTCCTGCTCAGGTGATCATTGATTCGGCGGACGGTCTCGTCCCGTCCAACCATTCGGGTCAACTGGCGGGGAAGTCCGTGTGGCGTGCCCGTTTGCTCCGTGCGCGCCACAGAGGCACGAGGTGTCGCGTCAATCGACACCGTCGGCATTACCAAGCAGTAGCCGCGGCCCGCCACGTTTGAGATGTAGCGGGCACCAGACTGCCCGTCGCCGAGCACCTTGCGCAGGCCCGCGATCTGGAACCTGAGGCTACTCTCATCCACCGTAAGGTCTGGCCAGGCCCGGGAGACAAGTTCTTCTTTTCCAACGATGTCGCCGGCCTTTTCGACGAGGGCGGTCAAGAGATCAAACGCCCTGCTCCCCACCGGAACGGGATTCCCATCCTTCTCGAGGAGCCGCTCGCTCGGAAAGATGCGGAACGGCCCGAACGACATGCCATGGCGAGTTTGATGCACGTTGTGGTTCCTTCGAGATCAACTCTGGACGGTCGTGCCACAATCCACCTCGAAGATATCACCTATTGCCCGGCTCTGTTCACGCTTTTTTAAGCGATCATCACGCGCACACAAGGCTAAACAACACCTAACAAGGCCTAATTGGCTTAAAACGGCCTTCGTCGGACATCCTAGGGTCCAGCAAAACGACTGGCATTGCGTCGCTGTGTCGGCCAAGCCGTTGAGAGATCGGTCGCGACGATGACGCACCTCGTCCGTCCTTGCTCGAAAGGCCCTGAATATGACGAAGACCATCCTCATAACCGGCGCCGGCTCTGGCCTCGGCGAGGGAGCTGCGATCGGCCTCGCGCACGCAGGCCACGATGTCATCGCCACGGCGCAGATCTCGCCGCAAGTTACCATGCTGCGAGAAAAGGCACTCGCGCTTGGCTTGTCGAATCTTAGGGTTGAGAAGCTCGATCTTCTTGATCCGTTTGACGTTACTCACGCACTCACTTGGGACATTGACGTCCTCCTCAACAATGCCGGCATTGGCGAGGGCGGGCCGGTGAGCGAGATCCCGGTTGAACTCGTGCGTCGGGTCTTCGAGAACAACCTCTTCGCTCCTCTCGCACTTACCCAGGGATTCGTGCGTAAGTGGATCGAAGGGAATAAGACTGCAAAAGTCATCTTCATGTCGTCTATAGCTGGTTTGTTCACGCCGCCCGGCTTCGGCGCATACGCCTCAAGCAAGCATGGGCTGGAGGCAATTGCCGAAGCCATGCAGCAGGAACTCGGTCCCTTCGGCATCAAGGTTCAAACGATCAACCCCGGAACCTTCCTGACTGGGTTCAACGAATCCATAGCCGATACGCCTTTCCGCTGGCTGGACGATGCACGGAATTTCACCATGTCGGCGACCATGCGGCAGGTCTACGACAGTATATTGAGCACGCCGCAGGGCCGAATGGACCCTGCTGAAATGATTGAGGCAATGATTGAGATTGTTCCGGCGGCCGATGGCAAATTCCGGAATGTTGTTCCCAAGCACGTGGAGGAGATGATTAAGAGAAAGCAGGCCGAAGCATGGGAAAAATGCTTTTAATGATTGCTTCTATACCAGCACGTTCAATAAAGTTCGAACGTTGGTATAGTCCTGATGCTGTACTTCCATCCGTTGTGGCCGCTATTCGGTGCACTTCACGATCCAAGGCAAGCCACGCGCTGAAGCCCCGGCCGGAAGAGGGCTAGACCTGCCATGAAGCTTGTTTCCCATGCCCTGGACAGCGATGGAGCGATCCATAGCATTCTGGACATGATGTACGCTAGGCCACCTTGCCTGGGATTGAACACGGCGTGCCCGTCTATTCCACTGTATCGGGGTTGATCCAACCCCGACCAGCGAACTGCAATCACCAGCCTGAAGGGGGCTTCGCTCCGCAACAGATGGCGATGACAAGCTGCAGGGAAGCCTCAGGATATGCTTCCGAATTATTGTGCTACTAATGATATGACAAAGAAAATCTATGACTGAGTGAATGGAAGTTCTGACATCGGGGAAATATCAAATGCGCGATGTCTTTTCCCAACGAGGGGTTGGAATGAACATGATCGATCGCGAGCCGATGGTAACGGCTCCCAAGGGGCTTTCGATCGACGGGGTCGCGTTTTCCCCCGTGCCAGAGGCCAGCGCCGGCGGTACCGTGTCAGCGGCGGAGTCGTTGCTGAAGGTCGCCCGGCACATCTTGGGGCGGGACCACAAAACGATCGAGGAATGCCTCCTGTTGGCGCTCACACAAGTGCAGATTTCCAACACCAAATTGGTGTTGAAAACGTCCGAAGCCGAGATGTCCGTTCCGTTCCGGACCGGCCTTGCCCCGTGGCAGGTGCGGCGAGTAACCGCTTATATCGACGGGCATCTGGAGTTGGCGATTCGGAACAAGGACTTAGCGGCTATCGCTAAGATGAACTGCAGATGTTTCCACCGGGCGTTCAAGAATAGCTTTGGCCTTCCGCCGCACGCCTACATCATCCAGCGGCGTGTCACCCGCGCAAAGGAAATGCTGGAGACGACCAACGAACCGCTGTCTCAGATCACACTTAGTTGTGGGTTTTCCGACCAATCGCATTTCTCGCGGATTTTCCACCGTTTCGCTGGCGAGACGCCACGCATGTGGCGCCGTAGGCATCAGCGCGAACTGGTTCATATCTGATGGCCGGCGGGTTCCACCCAGCAGCCTGACACAGGGCACACCTCCGGCGTTTCCAGGTATGTCCCCCAAATCCCCGAACTCCGGGCAGGAGGTGCCCTTCGAACGAAAGCAAAGGGGACGGACCGCGCCGGCGTACTGGCGCGCGCCACCCCACCGCCATTGCCACGCGTGAGCTTCACATGTGGAGAAACGGAGCGATAACAATGACAGGACGAGCAACGGATTGCAGACCGTCATCAGGCTCAACCCAAAACTGGCGGCTTCGGCGCGACCTTGCCTTCATGCTCCGCATACAGGCCAGGATGCTCGACGAGGAGGGCGAGCACGCTGCGGCTATGCTGCTGACGGTGCAGGCGCACCGCCTGGAACGGGGATCGGTTCCGCAGCGGCGCCAACCCGGCATCTTAGCCGGTTACATTGCCCTCAGCGCGTGTTCGAAGACGTCACGCGCCGTCGGCCTGCCGCATCAGCCGCTTGCAACGCTGAAAGAGGATCGAGACGGCGGTGATTTCGATGAGGGCGTCGAGGTGCTTCGTCGTCCGCTCGAACACGGTGTTCAACTAAAAGGAGGTTGATCATGAAAACTTGGTTCATTACCGGCGCATCACGCGGCTTCGGCGGACGAATCGCGCAGCTGGCGCTTGAGCGAGGTGACAACGTGGTCGCCACGGCGCGCAAACCTGCCACCGTGATCGAACGGTTGGGGAGCCATCCGAACTTGCTGGCGCTGCCGCTCGATGTGACCAGCGAAGAGCAGGCCCGCGCAGCAACGGCCCGCGCCTTCGAAAGCTTCGGCCGCATTGACGTCCTGCTCAATAACGCCGGATTCGGTCTGCTTGGCGCCGTCGAAGAAGCGACGGCCCAGGAAGTCGAGGCGCTGTATCGCACTAATGTATTCGGTCTGCTCAGCGTCACCCGCGCGGCGCTTCCCTACATGCGGGCTCAGCGCTCCGGCCGCATACTTAATATCTCGTCGATTGGAGGCTATCGTGGCGCGGCGGGCTTCGGCGTCTATTCCTCGACAAAATTCGCGGTCGAGGGACTATCCGAAGCGCTGCACGCCGAGCTTGAACCGCTCGGCATCCATGTGACGGTGGTCGAGCCGGGCTATTTCCGCACCGACTTTCTCGACTCGAGCTCGCTCACGGTAAGCTCGCTCCGGATCGACGACTATAATGACACTGCCGGCGCGGTGCGCGGCCGAGCCGGCGACCTCAATCACGGCCAGCCCGGTGATCCGGAAAAGTTGGCGCACGTGCTTGTCGCCTTCGTCGATGCGCCCAATCCGCCGGTCCGTCTGCCGCTCGGCAGCGACACTGTCAACGCGATCGAAGCCAAGCATGCAGCCGATTCCGCAATCCTCGCTGAGTGGCGCCATGTGTCGGTCTCGACCGACTTCGCCGCCGCCCCCGTGACGGTCTGAGAGGAGGAGAGGCCATGCTTGACACAACCGCCCTCGAACGCGTCGATAGCTATGTCGGCGGACGCTGCTTGCCGCCCAGTGGCGGGATCTATTCCGATAAGATCAATCCGCGCACCGGCGTGCCGCTCAAGCGGGTCGCCCAGAGCAATCTCGAAGACTTGGTCCAGGCGGCCGACGCCGCCGATGTCGCGCAGCAGGCTTGGCGCGACCTGCGCCCTTTCGAGCGCGGCCGGATCCTTGTCGAAGTCGGCCGGGTGATCCGACTCCATGGCGAACGGCTCGGCCAAATTGAAAGTGAGGAGACCGGCAAGCCGGCGCATGAGATGCCCGCACTGATCGACCTCACCGCCCAATTCTTCGAATTCTACGGCGGCATTGTCAATGCGATGGACGGCGAGGTGATCAATCAGGGGCCCCACTATCATGTCTACACCCGCCGCGATCCGTTCGGCGTGATCGGCGTGATCCTGCCTTGGAACGCGCCGCTCCATCAGGCGGCCCGGGCGATCGCCCCGGCGCTGGCGGCAGGCAACGGCGTGGTTGCCAAGCCCTCGGAGTTCACGCCTGGCTCACTGGTCACGCTGGCGCGGCTCGCGGTCGAGAAAGCCGGGCTCCCCCCCGGGTTGTTCAACGTCGTGGTCGGCCGCGGGACGGTGATCGGCCCGGCGATGGTCGAGCATCCCGCGATTCAGAAGATCTCACTCACCGGCAGTGTCCGCGCCGGACGGGAACTGGGCAAACTCGCCGCCGACCGGATCCTGCCGTTGACGCTAGAACTCGGCGGCAAATCGGCGAACATCGTGTTCGACGATTGCGATCTTGATGCGGCAGCCAGAGGCTCGGTGTGGGCCTTCACTTGGAACAGCGGGCAATGGTGTGCAGCTGGGACGCGGCTTCTCGTACAGGAGAACATCCACGACCCCTTCGTTGAGAAGTTCGTCGCGGAAGTGGCAAAGCTGCGGGTTGGGCCCGAGGACGACGCTACGTCCGGTCCGATCACGACCCGCGCGCAATATGAGAAGATCCGAAGCTACTTCGACATCGCCGAAAAGGAGGGGCTCACCTGCGCAATTGGCGGCAAGGCGCTCAGCGGCGGCCGTTTCGGTGACGGCTGGTACGTGGCGCCGACTGTCTATACCGGAGTTTCCAACCATGACTTGCTCGCGCGTGAGGAGATTTTCGGCCCCGTCGTGGTGGTGATCCCCTTCAAGGACGAGGCGGATGCGATCCGTATCGCCAACGACAGCGACTTCGGCCTCTCCGCGGGAATCTGGAGCCGCGACATCGGCCGGGTTCACCGTGTTGCGGCGCGGCTCGACGCAGGGAGGATCGTCGTCAACGAGTATGGCGGTGGCTTCGTCCAAACGCCCTGTGGCGGCTTCCGGCAGAGCGGCTACGGCCGCGAGCAGGGAATTGAGGCTTTGGGCCACTACAGTCAACTCAAGTCGGTCATTATTCGGTTGTGACTATGACAACCATTGCATCCATAGCCGCCACGCCGGAGGGAGGCCGTTCGCGCGAGCGCCGCGGTCTCGCCTACGGCTTGGTCGCAGCGCTGATCTGGGGCGGCTATGTTGCCGTCTCGCATCACGGCATCGAGGCGGGGCTTGACCCCGCCGACCTCGCGTTTTTGCGGTACTCGGTTACAGGCATCGTGCTGCTGCCGTGGCTGCTTCGCAACCAGCCTGCCTCTCTCGCGGGTCTCGGCTGGGGACGAGGCATGGCGCTGGCGTTGTTTGCTGGCCCTCTGTTCGTGCTCGTCGGGGCGGCAGGCTTCGCCTTCGCGCCGCTTGCTCACAGTGCGCTGATTCAACTCGGCACTGTGTCGTTAATGGGCATTGTGCTCGCCGCGCTGGTGGTACGCGAGCGGCAGAGCGCCACACGGGTTGCAGGTCTTGCGGTGATCGTTACCGGACTGGCCATTGCGGCCGGCCCTGGACTGCTCGGCGGTGGCTCACAAGTTTGGAAGGGCGATCTTTTGTTCGCCTCGGCCGGTACGATGTGGGCAGCATTCACTGTGTTGCAGCGTCGGTGGCAAGTGAGCCCTCTGGTGGCAACGGCTGCCGTCTCGGTGCTCTCCGGATTGATCTATTCGCCGCTGTACCTCGCCTCGCGGGGGCTATCGACGCTTTCCGCGGCCGATCCTCAGGTGCTGATCCAGCAGGGCCTAGTCCTTGGGGTCCTATCAGGTGTGGTCGCATTGTTCGCATTCGCCCGAGCAGTCGAATACATAGGTCCCGGCCGTGCTTCGCTCTTCCCAGCGCTCGCCCCGGCGATCGCCATTCTCGCCGGTATTCCCATCTCCGGCGTGATCCCCACAACTTGGCAGGTCCTGGGGCTGGTGGTGCTCTCTGCTGGTCTGCTCCTCGCGGTCCGGACAGCCCCGGCTTCGCGTACCTCGAAAGAAGAAGGCACACAGGCACCGTCGAGTTAGGGTTCGCTTGGACGCAGAGGGTGTCGGTATAGAGGACAGCGCGATAGGTGTTAGCTAAACAACGCCGCCAATATCAACCAAAGATAGCTACGGTGGACGGGGTGCTAATCCCGCCCTCCTTGGTCCGCCGGAGTTGGCGGCCTACAGCATGACGAAAGTCGACCGGAATCTGGAGTGCTGGGGAAGCACGGGTGTCGGCTGCCGAAATAGCCTTTACTGAAGCTGCTTCAGCCTGAATCCTGGTCGCAATAACTTGAACTGATGCGTGTCGCCGGTGCCCCTTCGACCTCAATAACCTTTACCGACCATCTCAATAACCTTGACTGGAACCCGGCCGCAGGTCCGCCTTCGGGAGGAACGCGCCGCTGTTTGGGTATGCTGCCGCCCACGCTACACCGGCCCCTCTCTGCGCGCCGGGCTCGCTATCGCGGCGGCTGAAGCCAAGGCACAGTTCCATGACGTCATGCGCCAGACCCGCCACACCTCCGTGGAGGTGGCGCGCCGCTACATGTGCTCCGCCGATCTCTGGCGCAACAACGTGACCGAGAAGGTCCTGCGATCGCGTGGATGAGCCTGGAGACGGGGCGGAAAGGGGCAATCGGACCCACGGTCTATTCGCGGCATGTGCGAAGGGCAGATTGGAGTTCTCAGGGTGATTGAGAAAACGGAAGCTCTGCCGTATCTTTGCCTTGGTTGTCGCCATACCGAGGATGCTTTTTGGATGAGGATTTCGGATCTTTCCATCGAGAATTTCCGCGGCATCCGGCGTGGCACCGTCCGCTTCAAAACCCACACCATCATCACCGGTCCTAACAACGCCGGCAAAACTACAATCATCGAGGCGCTCGCCCTGCTGGTCGGGCGAGACCGGCTGGTGCGGGAGCTCACCGAACATGATTTCACCGGGGCCGACCCGAAGCCGGCCGATCGGCTGCGTCTGATCGCCACAATCACCGACTTCGACGGTGACGACCCCAACGCCCACCTCGATTGGTTTCGCGATGGTCGGGCGGTTCCGAAATGGCTAGACGCCGCGACCGGCGCCGTGCATCCGGTGCGGCAGAACCCGGCGTGGCTGCTCTGCTGCCAGATCGGCTTCCAAGCGCACTTCGATCGTTCAGCGCTGTGCGTCGAGACCGCCCGCTACTTTCATGACCACAACCACCCCATCGACCCGTTCGTCGAGGACCTACCGGTCGGGGTGCCGGCGAAGTTGCTGCAGAAAGTCGGCTTCTTCCTGGTCCGCGCCAGCCGCACCTGGGACGGAGTGCTGTCCTTCGGGTCCGAACTGTTCCGGCGGACGGTGCGCGCAGCCGATGGCCAACCCGCCGCAGCCATTCTGAGCGAGCGCGACCGGCTGCGCCATCCCGACCGGCCGATCGAGGGCGACCCGCACCTCGCGCCCCTGGTGACCCGGATCAACGCGGAGCTCGCGCGCTTCCTTCCCCGTGGACCAACCCTGAAGCTCCGGGTCACCGGCACCGACAGCCGGGCGGTCCTCGATGCGGTGGTGGCGCACTTCTCGCCAGCCGGCGCTCCCCCGATCCCGGCGGCCCGGCAAGGCAGCGGTCTGCTGTCGCTGCAAGGCTTGCTTCTCCTTCTGCAGCTCGGCCGCGCTCGCGCTGACAACGGAGAGGGGTTCCTGATGGCGCTGGAGGAACCTGAGCTTCATGTCCCGCCGGCCAGTCAGCGGCAGTTGGTTCATCGCATCCAGGCGCTGTCGACCCAGACTATCACCACCACCCACGCTCCTGCTGTCGCCGCGGCCAGCGATCCGACGGCCCTGCTGCTCGTCCGCAACGACAACGGCATCCTCAGCGCCGAACCGCTGCTGACCGAAGCGCTGACCGCCGCCACGCCGGCTTGGAAACGGAAGTTGATGCAAAGCGGACGGCCGGACGTGATTGCAGCTCTCATGCATGACATGGTGCTGATCCCCGAAGGGCGGTCGGACCACGAGCTCCTCCGGGCAATCTTGTGCGCCGTGATGCTCCGGCAAGGCTGGACGGAGGACAGTCGGCACTCCTTTGCACTAGAGGTTGGTCTCATACCAACCGTGGACGCGCAGGTGGTGAGAACCTATAGCCTGCTGTCGCGCCTGCACGGGAGCTTGTGCTGCCTGGTTGACGGCGACGCAGCGGGTCGTGGGTATGTGCGTGAGCTCCGCACCATGGACCCTCCGCCGGCGGCCATTCTCCGCTGGGCGGATGGCTGGACCATCGAGCACGTGGTGGGGTGGCTGCTGGAGGCTGACGAAGCGGGAACGCTGGCTGAACTCAGTTATTTGTCGGATCCGCCAACGTCCGTGGCGGATGTTGTGGCCCGCTTGGCCGGGAACAAGAACGACATCGTGCTGTATGAAGCGGTCGGCGAAGCGATCGCCGACACCCCGGCCGGCGCGTTGCGGGCTGTCGAGCTGTTTGCCGGCATGGCCGCGGCCTGTGCGGGTGAGCCGACTCCTCTTTTTGGCACGGAAGCGCCGGGCGTCCGCGTGTTCCAACCATGACCATACGGGCGTTCCAGGGCGCCGCCGGCTGCGGCAAGACACATCGCTTGATGCAGACGTTGATGGACGGTCTGGAACAGCGCCCATTGCAACCTGGTCAGCGCATCCTGGCGCTTACCTACATGCATGGATCCCGCCGTCGCCTTGACGGTCGTTTGCGTGAATTGCGGCTGGCCTTTGAATGCTCAACGATCGACAGTTTAGCGTGGCGTATCGTCTCGCGTTGGCGTGGCCTCGCGGAGCATCTCGACAAAGCCCTGCCAGCGGAAACAGACTATGAGGCCGTGTGTGCGGTGGCTGGTGCCTTGCTGGAGCAGCCGGTCGTTGTGGACTGGGTCGGCGGTACGCATCCCATCGTGGTGATTGATGAAGCCCAGGATTTGTGCGCTGTACGTCTGCGCATCGTGCAGGCACTGGCGGCTCGGCTGGACCTCCTTGTGGCCGCTGACGAGTTCCAATGTCTGGATGAGACGCTGCGGCCAAATCCCTACTGCTCCTGGATCATGGCGGCGGCTGAGGTGGAGACCTTGGAGATCCCCCACCGAACGAACGTGCCGGCCTTGCTGACCGCAGCTGCTGCGTTGCGGGCCGGTGCGGTTCCGCAATCGCAACGCCCGTTTGAAATCCGCCTAGCACCTAGCCCGGCTTTCGCAGGAGCGTCTTTGTCCAACCAGATAGGGTGGTATCGCCGGGGCGGGTCGGTGGCCATCCTGACGCCGAGCGCCGGGCGCTACGCCAAGGGCGCGGTCGAGTGGGCGACTCTCAACCAAACCAGCCGAAACCAGGGTCCACATCGCATCCGGTGGGAACAGGCTGAAAGGGAAGTCGTCGCAGAACTCCTGGGCCGTCTGACCCTTGCAGATCGCTGCAACCTCGCGGAGGCTGATGAAGCGATTGGCAAACTCGGTATCCGATCCGTTATTGCGGCGATGCGAGAATGGCTGTCTATCCAGCAGCGTGCGCTCGGTCGCCAAGAGGTGGATCGGTCCGAGGTGGAGGACGTTCTTCGCCGCGTCGTCTCCCATGGGCGCCGCTTTGCCCGCGGTGATGTGGGCGGTCTTCTCGCCATGACCGTGCACGGCGCCAAAAACCGAGAGTTCGACGGGGTGGTCGTGCTGTGGCCTCACGACATGGGCGGGGATGACGAAGCCAAACGGCGCCTTCTCTACAACGCAGTCACACGTGCCAAACGCTGGTGTCTAGTTCTAGTTGAGGGTGAACGACTGCTCAATCGACCGCCATTCGCCGTCTGACAATCAAGGGACAAAGTGGCCGATTGATGGTCGGGTTTGCTTGCGGCATGACCGCCACCGTGACGACGTTCCATATCGACATTGTCCGGGGATCCTGGGAAACACGGACGAGTTGAAATTGCTTGAACCTGAGTCCAGCGATCCCGGAAAATCGGCATTTCAGGATCCGTCGTCTGTCGAAATAGCCTTTACTGAAGCAATTTCAGACGGGATCCTGGGCGCAATAGCAGCGCTTCGAGTGAGTAAACCGCACATCGGCAGGGCAGGGGATGGCGAGGAAATTACATAAAAAGAGGAACCAGCCAGCCAAATTCGGCTTGGACGATGGCTCGGGTTTCGCAACAGGACGCGTGTCAGGCCGCACTCCAGGGCGCCCGAAAGGCGTCTCCAAGCTGACGTTCAAATCAGCTCGCCTGGCTGAAGGCCCCTACGTTAAGTTGGCGTCTGGCAACGAGGAGACCTGCCAATACGGACACCACTGGCAGCGCAGCGACGATGTCCGAACCTGCCCACACTGCTACCGGGCGCTCGTTCAAGGCATCAAGCCGGCCGCATATGTGGTCCCCGAACCGGTGTCCCGGCCGGCAACACGAGTGGCGCCACCCACGCCAGGTGAGCCGCCGCGGGTTGAGCCGTATCTCGTGCGGGATGAGCGGATGGAGCGGATCGCGCGGAACCGGCAGCGAGAGGAGGAAGACGAGCCAGAGCGCCTTCGTCCCGCAATTCTTACGTCCGCCCCAAACGCGCCCTCCGCAACGTCCGTCACCGCGCCGCCACCGCTCGCGGCTACGCGGCGCAAACGGTCTGATCTGACCTTGGGAGAAATCCGCGTCGTCTTGGTTGAACCGCAGAGCCGAATGAAGCGGGCGGCGGTCGCCGCGCACCAGCGTTCCGGGAAAGAGGTGCGGCTCGTCTGCAAGCAGAAAGACATCAATGTTGGGGCGATCGAACAGGAGATCTTGCGTCTCTGGACGGCAGCAAACGGCCGGTGTGCCCGCACGGGTGTCGTTTTCGACGAGACGTCTCACTGGCTGCACGCGAGCCTGGATCGCCTCGATAGCGGCCGTGGCTACGTCCTCGGCAACCTGCAGATTGTCACCTGGTTCTACAACCGCACCAAGGGTGCACTGTCCGACGCTGGGCTTGCCAAGCTGGTCAGCCTGCATTTCGGAGACGCAGCGCATGGCCGTTGACGATCTCGTCCTCGTGTTCGGCGTGACGTTCGAGAACCCGCTGGTTCCGCGAGACAATGCGGCTCGGCTGGGGCGTGATGCGGCGGTGCAACGTCTGGCCGAGCTGATCGGCAAGACGAAGGCCAAGAACGACCTCATCGCCTACGCTAGCATCGGCCGACGAAATAGCCTCTAGTGAAGGAGGGCCAGCGAAAATGCTGATCGGATCGCTTCGGCCTCTCGCATCCACCGTTCCGTCAGCCGGTCCACGCGAAATGCTGGCGGTTCATGCGGATAGTTCGAACCTGCCGGCAACCGTCTCTAACCCTCTCACAGCCTGATCCATGACCGTCCAGCCGCTCCTTCCCGCCTTAATTGGGTCCAGAGACGACAGTTCTCCTGATCGCGCCCTCGCTCTCGACGGAGTGATCCTACCGCACGCGCCGATCGCCCTTGCGGTTGCGCGGCGCCTGGTGCCCTGGTGGAGGGCGCTTCAGCGCAACGCGCCGGCTAACACCGTCCGCGCCCTGTGGGCCGATGCCCGCCATTACATCCGCTGGTGCGGGTTCAACGGCCGCGTTGCGGTCCCTGCGGCGCCGGAGACGGTAATCGCCTACCTGACGGCACTCTCCAAGAACGGCGGCCGCGACGGGCAGCCGGCCGCCTATGGAACGGTGGCAAGGCGGAAGTCCACCATCGCAACTCTGCATGAGGCTGCCGGCCTGCCGGATCCGTGCAAGGACCGGCTGGTGCGGCTGGAGATGAAGGGGTTCGCTGGCCGGCTTGGTCGGCGCCCTGCCCAGGCGGTCGGGCTGCGCCGCGAGGACGTGCAGGAGATTCTCGCAGCCCTCAATCGTGAGGAGGGGCCACACGCGGTGCGTGATGCGGCGCTGATCGCCGTCGGCTACGACACGCTACGCCGCCGGGCCGAGCTGGTGCGGCTGACGGTCACCGATGTCCAGGCTGAACGCGACGGCAGCGGCCGGCTGTTCGTATCCCGGTCGAAGACCGACCAAGGTGGGCAGGGCCGCTGGTGCTGGTTGGGTCCTGACACTATGGCCTTGTTGCAGCGGTGGCTGCGTCTGCGTGCCCGCCTGCTCGACGAAGCCCTGGCAGAGGGAGAGCAGCTGATGCGCCGGTGCAGCCGCGGGCATACCGCCCGCCGTGAGAAGCTGGAGCGCAGGCAGACCCGTTTGGAATGTTGTCGCGCGGTCCTGTGGCTGCAGATCGGCACCGACCGGCTAACCCGCGGGACGGACGCTGTGTTGGGACCGTTGGCGGTGTCGGGGCCGGACCCTGGCAAGCGGGTGGGCGAGATCTTCAAAGCGCGGGCCAAGGCTGTCGGGCTGGAGGGCACCGGCGTGCCGGGGGAGGGGGCGGTGTCGGGCCACAGCCTGCGGGTTGGCGCTGCCCAGGACTTGGTGGCCGCCGGGTTCGGCCTGCCCGCCATCCAACAGGCAGGAGACTGGACCTCTCCCACCATGCCCGCCCGCTACGGTGAGCGCATCGCCGCCGGCGCCGGCGCGATGGCGCAGCTGGCGGAGAAGCAGGGGCGGGGTGGTGCCGGGGGTGACGAAGATGACTTATAAAATGGCTTCAATGGGAGGCGGCACCGATCTTGGTATCAGTCAACGTGCAGCTCCGGATCACGGTTGGGATCGACCGTCACCTCGTTCCGAACACCTTCAGCCAGTTCGAAGACCTCATTCCGCACTTCCAATGTCTCTTCCGGACTGCCATGGAAGCTGATGTCGTCGAGGAAGCCGAGCACGATCGCATCAAGGAACGAAGGAAAGACCTCGATCGTCGAAGGCGCGTGCTTGGTCGATGCGACGGCGTCGGTGAAGAGCCGTCGACCTGCGCCGGCGAAATCCATGTTGCTGATTTTGGCGTGGTGTTCGATGCGGATCGGCAGGTGCGCCCATTCAGCCGGTGGGGAGAACGACAGCGAGCAGTAGAGGTCCTGATGACCAGTGTGATCATCCACTCTGGGCCAGGCGAAAACTCCCAGAGTTTCCCAGGCGATGTCGAGTGCCCATTGTCCGGTGCGCTCTGCAGTGGCCGTGATGGTTGGAGTGATGACCATCTCCGCGACCGGTGGCTCGTCTTGCGCCGTAGGTTTGCCATCGGTGTCGCCAACCAATCTAAGGTGGGGCGGGGCTAACGCGCGGTCCCAGGCGTCGAAGTCGCACCAGCCCATGCGCGACAACACCTCAGCCCAAGGCCTGAGGCATCGCATGAGTTCTGCAACGGTCAGGCCCGGTTCGAATTCCGGCAATGAGCGGACATGGCCCAGCAGAGCGAGACGGTCTGTGGCGTCCATGATCCGATCCGGTTCACGGTGCTCGGCGATGATGATCGTGCCGCTTCGCATCAATCGCACAGTGGCCATGTGATCAATCTCCCGGACTTATGTAGCATCCGCCACCATGGCCGGCGGGTGATCTGGCCGGGTGAGTACAAATCATGAACTTGACGATTCACAGCGGAGTCGTGGCCGGGTAGACTCGGGCAATCACCGTGTCGGAGATCGCCATGCCCCGTCGCACCAAAAGCCAGCACTTCCTTCTCACCGCCGCGGCGCGCACGCTGTCGCTGGCGACCGTGCTGCGCCTGTCGGACACGGAAGCCGAGACGGTGTTCGCGGCGATCCGCTGGCCGGAGACGAACGGGCGTCCCGTGTGCCCGGCCTGCGATTGTGATGCGGTGTACGACTGCCGCCGGCCGAGCGGTGCGCCTCGCTGGCGCTGCAAGCGGTGCCGCAAAGACTTCTCCCTCACCTCGGGCACGCTGTTCGCCTTCCACAAGCTGGCGCTCCGGATGTACCTCGCCGCCGTGGTGATCTTTGTCAACGAGGTGAAGGGCAAGGGCGCGCTGCCGCTATCGCGCGACCTGGGCGTCCAGTACAAGACGGCGTTCGTGCTGGCCCACAAGATCCGCGAAGCGATGGCCGCCGAGAGCCGCGGCGTCGCAATCGGCGGCACGGGCAAGGCGGCGGAGATCGATGGGGCCTACTTCGGCGGCCACGTCCGCCCGGAGAACCGTAAGACGGAGCGCAAGGACCGCCGGCTTGCCATCAACCAGACCGGCAAGCGCCGGTGTGTCGTCACCATCCGCGAGCGCGACGGCCGCACCCTGACCGGCGTGTTCCCGTCCGAGGACGCCGCCGGCACCTTCATCCGCTCGCGCGTCGCCAAGGGCACCGAAGTGCATGCGGACGAGTCCAGCGCCTGGAACGACCTGCACGCCCGCTACCCGATGCACCGCATCAACCACCAGGACGCCTACAGTCAGGACGGCGCCTGCACCAACGGAGCGGAATCCTTCTTCTCGCGCATCCGCCGCGGGGAGATCGGGCACCATCATCACATCTCGGGCCTTTACCTCCACCGCTACGCCCAGGAAGCCGCCTTCCGGGAAGACCACCGCCGGACCAGCAACGGCGAGCAGTTCCGTGCTGTCCTCGCCCTGGTGACGCGCAATGGCCCGTCAGTGGACTTCTGCGGCTATTGGCAGCGCGCTTACGCGGCGTGATCGGCGGGTTCGGCCGGAAGGCGCCAGCGGGCGCCCAGACCATTGCCGATCTTCTCCACCGTGCCCTTGCCTTTCTGGGCGGTCAGGGTGTTGAGCACGCGCTGAATGAAGTCGGAGCGGGTCTTGCGGTCTTCCGGATCGAGCCCTTTGTCGCGCATGGCGGCGACGGCGATCTCCTCAGCGGCAACGACACGTCCCTCTGCCATGCGCAGCGCCTCCAGGCAGCGGCGCGCCAGCTCGCCGGTGGCGAAGTAGTGGGAGCGCGCCGCCGGCGGCCTCTTCGGCGCGATGCTCTCCGGCTCCAGCTCCGGGGCGAACAGGCGCAAGGTGGCGTCCAGATGCACCAGGTCGGCCCGGTGCTGAGCCATTCGCTTCTCAAGCTCAAGGATTGCCCCGAAGATCTCAGCCCGCTTCTCCCGCAAGGCGCTGACGACGTGCGGCTCGCCCATACTCCATGCCCCTCCTGTTCGGCTTCAGGGCGACAGGGTAGCTGGCAGGGCGGCGACGCGGCAGGATCAGGCGGTGGCGGGTGCTACATAAGTCCGCGAATTCGCGTCATGGGCCGGGGTACCTCCGGCCCATGACGCGCCGAAACTTTCGTTTCAGGTGGAGGAGTTTCGGGGAGAGGCTCACTGCCGACATCTTTTTTAGAACGTAACTGCGCGTTCGGCGCGGGCCATTAGTGGGCATTGGCATCGGCTGATCAGCTTGAATACACAAGAGAAACGATGAGAGCTGTCGAAGGAGAACCCCGCAGCTCTCCCGACAGCCCTCAACCAGTTCTGTTAGTTGCTCTTACGCGCCTATTATAGCGTCAGCGCACAGACCAGCCTGCAGGCGATAGGCAAACCAGATAGCGATGTCCAGAGCCATGCTTTTGCCATGCAAGCAGCCTCTTAGCTGGCGCGCACGCGTATTAGGAACCGCCCCACCTCATCGCTAAGAGTGTTGGCTTGGAGGGCTAGCTCGCGAATGCCCTCCAGCACTTCGAAGGACACCTTGCCGCTGCCGTCGGCTGCATCGTTGACGCCGACGATGCTGCGCGACGTCTCCTGAGTTCCCTGGGCCGCTTGTTGCACGTTGCGGCTGATCTCGCGCGTGGCGGCGCCCTGCTGCTCGACGGCCGAGGAAATAGAGGTAGCAACCTCATTGATGCGCGTGATGACGCGGACGACGTCCTTGATCTCCTGGACAGCCTCCCCCGTCGCCGCCTGGATGGTGGCGACCTGCGCCGCGATGTCGTCGGTCGCCTTGGCAGTCTGCGTCGCCAGCGTCTTCACCTCGGAGGCAACGACGGCGAAGCCTTTCCCGGCTTCGCCCGCGCGGGCAGCTTCGATGGTGGCGTTCAGGGCCAACAGGTTGGTCTGACTGGCGATGGAGTTGATCAGCTCGACCACCGCCCCGATCCGCTCGACCGCGGTGGCCAAGCCTGCGACCTTCTCGTTGGCCCGGCCGGCCAAGCTCATCGCCTCTCCGGCAATCTGCGAAGAGTGGCCGACTTGCCGGCTGATCTCCGCGATGGAACTGGAAAGCTCCTCGGACGCCGCGGCGACGGTCTGCACGTTGGCCGAGGTCTGCTCGGTCGCGGCGGCGGCGTTGCTGGCAAGCTGGCCGGTCTGGCTGGCGGCGCGGGCCATCTCCTGAGCTCGGACTTCCATGCTCTCGGCCCGTCTGGTAACAGCGCCAATGACTCCGCCGACGGTTCGCTCAAAGCTGTCGGCCAACTGGCGCATGGCCTTAACCTTCTCCTCCTCGGCGTGCGCCTTGAAGGCGGCCTGTTCCGCCTCGAAGTTCTTGTTGTCCACCAGACTCTGCCGGAAGATGCCCAGCGCCTCCGCCATCTCGCCGATCTCGTCTGTGCGCTCCCGCGCGGGGATCTCGGTTTCGACGTCACCGTTGGCTAGGCAGCGCATGGCCTGCGTGATCCGCGTGATCGGCCGCGCTACGAGGCGGTAGATCAGCCCGCCCAGCGCCAGGACCAGCAAGACCACCATGCCAACGGAAATGACGACCAGGAGCGTCCGGAAGCCATTGATCGGCTCCATGAGCTTCGCCCGGTCCATGCTGATGCCGACGTACCAGGTGACCGACGACAACCCTTTGATGGGGAAGAAGCTCGTCATCGTGCCGTCGCCGCGCTCGACGGGACCACCGGTGGCGGCAAAGCTTGCGGGATCGACGTTGTCGGCCAGCTTCTTCATCACTCGATTCTGGTCGGGATGGACGAGGACGGTGCCCTCCGCGTCCACAAGGAAGGCAAAGCCCTTGCCATCCAGGGACAAGCCGGAGAGGAACTCGTTAATGCGCGTCAACTCGAGATCGCCGCCGGCGACCCCAGCGATGCCTTCCTTGCCGGCGACCGGACGTGCGATGGTGATCGTCAGCACCTTGGTCGAGGCGCTGATGTAAGGCTTGGTGATCACAGTCCGCTTTTCCGTGGCGGCGCTTTCGTACCATCCCCGCTTCCGTGGATCGTAGCCCTCCGGAAGCTTCGTGGCGGGTTGCCGAATGAAGACGCCGTCGTTCCTACCGAAATAGACCGGCACGAAGCTGTCGGTGAGCGCCTTCGTTTGCAGCAGGCGGTCGACACCTTCGGTTACGCCCGCAACCTCAAGGGTCTGCGCTAGGTTTTCGAGCAGGCGCTGGCGGCCATCCAGCCAGTTTGTGATTCCCATCGCGGCGGAGTCACCGATCAGGCGCGTCTGCGTCTCGACTCCCTGCAGGAGCGTCTTCTCGGCAATTGACACGCTCAGCGCTGACAAGCCGCCAATGCCAGCCATCATGAGAAGCGAGGCGGCGATCAGGATCTTGTAGACGAACTTGGTCTTCTTGCGCTTGGCGACTTCGTTCAACCCGATAGGCATGCGAACCTCTGCAATGGATCCTCGCCAGCTGGCCCAGCGGCGTTCGTTGCTCAAATACCTGCCATACGGCGGCATGGTAGCCGGCGGGACAGGACGTCAAGGCGCAGCTGCATAATTAATATACTAATATTACAATCATATTTTATTAGATAGGATCCTAAGTGATTTTCCCGGCTCGCGTGCGGCGAATTGCCTCACTTTTGCGAGAGCGTACCCTCCGTCGCCCTCAAGGTCGAGTAGGGGTTACGCCGTAGGGTGGAGGAATCAAATTGACGGTGCCTGCGCCGGGTTTTCCAGAGGGCCATCAGTTTAAGGTTGACTGTACCGGCAACTGCAACCAACGGCTTTATTACAGGCCGGCTGCCTGGGTGAGATTGATGCGGAAGCGATCGCGGCGGCGCTGGTAGCGCCGGGTCATCTCGGCCGAGGTGTGGCCAAGATGCCGCTGGACGAAGCGCTCCTCCGCCTCGGCTGCAGTGGCCAGCCCTGCGCGCAGCGAGTGACCGGCGAAGCAGTGGCGGCGCTCGCCCTCCGGCAGATCACCGCGAATGCTGGCAGCCAGGGCGGTCGCCTGCACCAGGCGGGCGACATGCTTGTCGGACAGCCGGTCGCTCAGGGTTCGCTTCCCGTCGCGGGCGATGCGGCGGAACAGCGGCCCATGGGCAATGCGGCCCAGCTCCATCCAGCTCTTCAGCGCCGCCACCGGGCAGCGCAACGGCGTGCTGCCCGGCCCGACCTCGACCTCACGCCAGCCGGTCTTGCCGCGGATGTGCAGGACCAGCCCGCCCTCCAGCACCTCGACCCAGCCGCGGCCATCGGCGGTCTCCTCAGCGCCATGGTCGAGGCCAACGATCTCGCTGCGCCGCAGCCCGCCGGCGAAGCCGAGCAGCAGGATGGCGCGGTCGCGCACGCCGCGCAGATCGCTGCCCAGGCAGCCGAGCATGCGCAGCAGGTCGGCGGCGAGCAACGCCTCCTTCTGGACGGGCGGACGGCCGTGGCTGCGGCGGATGCCGGCCAGCACCTCCTTGATGTGCCGGTCACTGCGGTCAAGCGGATACCCCCGCTGGCGGACGGTCCAGGCAAGGCCGGACAGCCGGCGCTCGACCGTCGCCGCAGAGCGCGAACGGCGGCCCACTGCCGAGGTCTCGGACGCGAGGTCGGCGAGGTAGAGGCCGATCGCCTGCGGATCGGGTGGCAGCGGGGAGACGCCACGGCGCATGCACCAGGCGCTGTAGTGGCGCCAGTCGGCGGCGTAAGCGCGCTGCGTGTTCTCGGCCTTGGCGTTGCGGGCGTAGGCGCGGGCCTTGTCAGCCAACTCGGACAGGTGGTCGAGCGCCTGATCCTGCGGGAGGGCGGGAACGGGGACGGTGTCTGAGGCCATGGCCGATCGGGCATCCGGAGCGGAAAAGCTGTCGGTTTTCCGGGATCGGTAGACTCAGATTCAAGCAAATCCAAGTCGTCCGCGTTCCCAGGATCGGTGGAACATTAACCAGGATCACCGGATTGATGTCCAGGATCACCGGACGATGTTGATAAAGAACGTCGTGACGGTGGCGGTCATGCCGCAGAGCAAAGCCGATCATCACTCAACCACTGACGAAGAATGATGCGAGGCGGAGCGCTCGGAACGCGTCTTGTCGGACGGAAGCAAAGCGGCCGCAATCTGCCTCGGCTTCCGCAGGCCGCCAGCCGTCGTGCCGCGGCGAAAATGCCTTCCTTGAGAAGATGCCGGGACAATCTGAAGGACGAGAGGGGGTGACGCTGTGAATCGGCAGGGGGTTTCGCCGCCGATCGGCATAGTAACCTGCTGAAAGCACGAGATCCCTTGGGGGCTTACCTGCGTGCTGTTTCGCAGTGGAGCCCTATGTTGCCTCCAGGTTCACGTTTCCTCCCGAACCAAAACTAAAGATCGCGCCTTCTTGGCAGCGGCCTTTTTCTTTTCCGTAATTTTTGAACGGGCTGCTGCATAGTCGATCCCCCGCCCCTGGAGGGTGTTTAGAGGCATCCCCCTATCCTTTCCAGAGCCCCCCTGGCGCGGCATACCGGTGGGGGATAGCGCAGAAAGGCCTCAGCATGTCGGACCAACGTGGACATGGAGAAGGGTTTCCGTAGAACAACCAAACGACCCGGGTCATCGTCAGGAAGGTGTTCACTGTACCCAGTCATGACGATGATTGGAAGGCTCGGACGCCTCTCCCTCAGGGTTTCGATCAAGACCTTCCTACCAAGGACTGGTATTCTCATATCGGTCACCAGCAGATCGGCAGGGCCAAATGCATCAGCATCTATCACTTCCTGCCCGTTATAAGTCATGGTCACCCGAAATCCTTCGGCCTTCAATACCTCTGCCAAAGCCATTGCGACGAGATCTTCGTCTTCAGCGACGAGGATGTGAACTCCGCCTGCCATCGTTCACTCCCGCGTGCAATGATGAACTAATTTAGCTCAATAGCTAAACAACCTTGCGTAGTCTAGTGTCTGTCTGCCTATCGGCAACAATGCCGCAGTTAACTTGTCGTTGATAGCCGGCTCGCTTACGCGACCACTGGGCCACCTCGTTGATCCCAGCGCAAAGGAAGTCACCACTAGCCGATAACGGCCACTATCCATGCCACAGCGTCGGCGATATAGGCGATTTTTTGAACCGTGAGGGCGTTCTACCTCTCATCCGGCACCAACCCAACTTCGGCCAGGAGCGATTCCCACGCCATTCTGCGAAGAATTCGGAGTTGAGGGCATATCGCTTCAGGACAGGGAAACATGTCGCCACCTCTGATTGTTCAGAGGGTGAACCAATTGGGTTCGTATCTATGGCAAGCTCCTCCCGATCCATACTGAAGGCCGCCTGCATCTCCCGCTAGGCGGCCTTCATTTTGTCCATGCCCCCTCGCACTAAACCGTCGGCATGTCACCCAGCAGCCGATAGACGCTGGCCCGACCGATGCTTAGCCGCCAGGCAATCTCCGCTGCCCCTACTCCTTCAGCCTTCAGGCTGCGCACCTCTGCCACATCGATCGACGGCTTCCGCCCCTTGTAGATGCCTTCGGCCTTTGCCTGAGCAATGCCCTCGAGTTGGCGCTCCTTCCGCAGATTCGCCTCGAACTCGGCGAACACGCCCAGCATGTCGAGGAACGCCTTGCCGGCCGCGGTGCCGGTGGGCTGCTCGGTAGTGCGGAGTGAGGCGCCCTTGGGGTGCTTGAGTGTAGCCGGTGGCCGGGTCTCTGTCATGTCCGATAAGCCAAGCTTATCGGACATGACCCGCGCTCCCTTAGCTCCGGCGCTTTCCTGTGCTATAACCCGGAAAAAGCGCCGATCCCCGTCCGGCCGATCCCGAAAACGCTGTGTCCCCCAACCTGCCCTCCTCCCCCTGCCATCCTGGTCCATGACGCCGCCCTCCCCCACCGCCGTCCCCCCGTTGCTCCTCCCCGCCTGGGCGACCCGCTGCCTGTCCGACCGCAGCGGACCGGACCAGGCCACCCCCGCCGGGCCCGCCCAGATCGGCGCCGCCCTCGCCGTGCTCGATGCCGCGGTCACGGCGGCGGCCCCGCACGCCGGCGCCTGGGCCACCCGTCTGGCGCTCACGGCGGCGACCGCGGCCGTTGCCCGCAGCGGGCGTCCCGAGGACGAGGCGGCTGTCGCTTTCTCCTGAAAATTTTCACTGAAGATTTTCAGCGTCAAACACTCTTGATCGCATGACCCGAAGCCGTTCGGACGTCTGCCAAGTTCAATGGAATCAACGGGCCGGCAGCCAGGAAAGATATGAATTGCAACGTTGGTCGGTGCCACAGGGGCATTCACTCTGCCTGCATATTTCAGCCGCCCGCTAGTTTCGCTCGTCCTTTCCCCGCCGCACCCGAGCCACCGCCCCCCGCGTCGCCCGCAGGCGCTCGGTGTAGCGCGCCGGCATCACCGGCGACGTCCACCGCCCCGCCTGCATCAGCCCGGGCAGATCGACGCCGGC
>NZ_DASPIS010000078.1:0-8020 GCF_035628975.1 Azospirillum sp.
TTTTTTCGAGGTGCTCGGCAGTTACTTGGTCGGACCGCTGTTTCCCTTGAAGCGACACTGTCTTGCCGACCGTGCCGCGTCGCGGGAGGCGGTGTATAGGCCGACCGACCGACCCGGCGCAAGCGCTTTTTTCCGACACCGTCGATTTTTCAGCCGAGCCGTTCGCGACGCAGGATGGCCCCTTCGCCCCCCTTGGATACGAGCCACCCCACCGACCGCCAAGCTCTGCCACCGATCGACGGTCATAGCACCGCATATGACCGGGTTTCCATGTGATAATACCTAAATCGATAAATCCATATCGGTTCCCGTACGTAGAAGCAGAGTGCGCATCCTCGAGTTACCGCGAGCTTCACAGTGGCTGGTACAGCATATCATTTGGGGTTCGAAGGAGCGGTGCTTGGATCCGGCTGGTTCGCCCCTGCGTTACCGCGGGCGAATTGCCGCCCGGCCGTGGTGCGCCGCAACGGTTTGTCCTCATCGACTGCGGAGTTTCTCCCATGGCCCTTCTGAATATGCCCGCCGCACGCAAGCTCGCCGGATGCACCCTTCCGCTCGACGACGAGCCCGCGCGGCTCCAGGCGTTGCGGAGCACGGGCCTGCTGGATTCCGCACCGGATCCTGCCTTCGACGAACTGGTGTCCTGGGCCTGCGACCATTTCCAGGTTCCTATAGCGCTGGTGTCGCTGCTGGATGCTGACCGGCAATGGTTCAAGGCGCGGCGTGGGCTGGCAACGCAGGAAACACCGCGTGACCATGCCTTCTGCCGCTTCACCATTCAGCAGAGCCTGCCGATGGTCGTGGAGGATGCCGCCGCCGATCCGCGGTTCCGTGACAATCCGCTGGTTCTGGGATCGCCTCACATCCGTTTCTATGCCGGCGCGCCGATCATCAACCGCAACGGCCTGGCGCTCGGCTCGGTCTGCGTGATCGACACGGTGCCGCGCAGCTTCGGCATGGTGGATCGCATGGTGCTGGCCCAACTCACCGTGACCGCGCTCGTCGCCATCGAGAAGCGACAATGCTAGCTGTCCCAATTGGTTATAGAGACGGTGTCCGGCATGCCTCACAGTGGCCGACAGGATTGCGCAAGGAACGATGCCAGCCGTGATGATGCCTTTCCCGCCCTTGTCTGCGCCCTTGCCCTCGCCCTTGTCGCCGTCAATGCCCTCGATGCCGTCCCGCGAAGAGGACCGGCTTGCGGCCCTTCGGCGTTACGAGTTGCTCGACACTCCCGAGGAACCGGCCTTCGACCAGATCACCCGTCTGGCCGCAAAGTTGCTGAATGTGCCGATCGCTCTGATTTCGCTGGTAGACTGCGACCGGCAATGGTTCAAATCGCGGGTCGGGCTGCCGGTGCGGGAAACGCCGCGTGAGCAGGCATTCTGCGCCCATGCGCTCCAGTCCGAGTCTCTGCTCGTGGTCGGCGACGCCCGCCAGGACCACAGATTCGCCGCCAACCCGCTGGTGACGGGCGATCCGCACATCCGCTTCTATGCCGGCGCCCCTCTGCGGACGGCGGACGGCCTGACGCTGGGCACCATCTGCGTGATCGATGACCAGCCCCGCCCCGCCCTGTCGGCCGAGGAGGAGGAAACCCTGCGCGACCTGTCGGCGATGGTGATGGCCCATATCGAGGCACGGCGCGCCGTCGGCTACCTGCATCCGGTCACCTCGCTGTCGAACCGCTTTCGGCTTCTTGCCGACATCGACGCTCTGCAGGCCGATCCGGCCGCCGGGGAGCGCACCCGCAAGACCGCGGTGGTGATCGACACCGCCGCGTCCCAGCAATATGCCGAGCTGACCCGGGTGCTGGGCCAGGTCTGCGCCGACACGTTCGAGGTCGATTGCGCCCACCGCATCGCTGCCTGCCTGCCGGGGCGCACCCGGCTCTACCACCTGTCGCCGGCCCGCTTCGCCTGCATCCTCGTCGATAGGCCGGAGGACGAATTGGCGGCCACTCTCGACCGGATCGGTGCGGCAATCCGCAGCCCCTTCCATTACCAGGGGGTGCCGATCGCGTCCTCCACCGGCATCGGATTCGTCCATCATCCGGACCGGCCGGGCGGAAGCGTGGAACTGCTGCGCGCCGCTGCCAGTGCAGCCCACCAGTCGCTGGAAAAGCAGAAACCCTGGTGCGCCTATGACGAGGAGCAGGACCGCGCCTCCCACCGCGCCTTTCTGCTGCTGAGAAGCCTGACGGAAGCGATCGGCGGCTCCAAAGCGGAAGCCACCGGTACTGCCATCGGGCGCGACAGGCAACTTCACATTGCCTACCAACCCAAAATCGACCTACGCACCGATGCCTGCATCGGGGCCGAGGCGCTGCTGCGCTGGACCCATCCGGAGCTGGGACCGATCTCGCCGGCGGAGTTCGTGCCGCTGGCAGAGCGGACGGCGCTGGTGCGCCCGCTGACAGAGTGGGTGATCGGGGCGGTGCTGGTCCAGATCGCACGGTGGCGCCGACGCGGGATCGCGCTGCCGGTCTCGATCAACATCTCGATGCTGGACCTCGGGGCCAACGACTTTGCCGACCGGGTGGCCGCCATGCTGGACCGACACGGGGTGCAGGCGGACTGGATCGACTTCGAGGTGACGGAAAGCGCGCTGATGACCGACCGGGCGGTGGTCGACCGGCAGCTCGACCAATTGCGCCGGCTGGGGATCGAAGTCGAGATCGACGATTTCGGTACCGGCCAGAGCGCGCTGTCCTACCTGAAGGACATCCCGGCGACGGCGGTGAAGATCGACCAGCGCTTCATCCGCTCCATCGCCACCGAACGCAACGACCAGATCATGGTCCGCTCGACCATCGACCTCGCCCACGATCTCGGCTACCGGGTGGTGGCGGAGGGGGTGGAGACCGTCGAGGCCTATGACTGGTTGCGCCTGCACGGCTGCGACTTCGGACAGGGCTATCTGTTCTCCCGCCCGCTCGCACCGGAGGCTTTCGAGGACTGGCTGGCGGCGGGGGCCTTCCGGCCCGCCGCCGTGGTTGCGCTGTGACCTACGCCGTCGCCGGGCTCACGGCCGACAGGCAGGCGTCGATGGAGGCCCGTTCGATCTCCGCGTAGAGGTCGAACGGGTTCAGGACGGATGTGCCAAGGTCGGCTTCGAAGCGCTGCTGGTTCGGGCTGGCGGAGAAATCCTGCTGCGCATCGTCGCCCAGGTTGGACTGGAAGATGCCGGCCGCGCTGACCGGCAGGAAATCCTCATAGACCACGGGATCGAAGCGGATGAGACCAGCCCTGATCAACACCTCCAGATCGGCATCGGGTGCCGGCGGGTTGCGGCGTCCGGCATCCGTCAGCGAATAGGTGAAATAGCCGAGCTGCTGGCGTCGGATCTCGTCCCAGCTGTCGGGAAACGGGGCGAAGACCTCCTGCAGGGCGGCCATGTACTCGGCGGCGTTCGACCCGTCTGCGGCCGGGGCGACGAGGCGGCGGGAATCCTGCAGCAAGGCGTCGTACCGCGCACGGCCCTTCGGCGTCAGGGCGATGCCGCGCTGTTCGATCTCGCCGAACCGCGCGGTGTGGACACCCGAACGCCAGCCATCGCCGTCGCGGAAATCCACCGGCTCGCTCAGCGCCTTGAAGGAGGTCTGGCGCAGCAGGATCGGGCAACGCCGGGTCGGCGGGCCTTCCACCACCGCCTTGGGTGCGATGCCCTTCTCCGGCATCATCCGCTGCACCGCGTCGATGTCCAGCGTGCGCGGGGTCAGATGGTTGATGTGCGGCCCCTTGAAGGAGACGACATCGGCGATCAGCCGATGGGCGTCGTGCAGCCGCTTGTAGAGGTCGAGCGGCACATTGGCCCGGCTGTGCCAGCGGAAGGTTTCCAGTGCCTCCGCAACGAAGCGGGTGGCCTCCTCCTCCGTCAGCCCGCCATTCACCTCTGCCTTGTCGATCAGGGCGAGGCAACCGACGGTGAAGATGCTGCGGCCGGCCAGCACCTGTTCCGCCTCGTTCCGCAGGGCGGCATCGGCAATCAGGTCGAGCCTCAGCAGCGAGGTGAAGACACGGAACGGGTTGCGGCTCAACGCCTCGTCGGTCACCGGACGGAAGGCGGTGGAATGGACGGGAACACCGGCTTCCGACAGGTCGTAATAGCCGACCGGCTGCATGCCCATCACCGCGAACAGGCGGCGCATGGTGGCCAGTTCATTCGCGGTGCCGAGCCGGATGGCGCCGTGACGCTCCTCCGTGATGCGGGCGAGGCCGCCCGCGGCCTCCAGCCGGCGGCGTTCCGCCGGGTCGGCGGCCAGCACCGCCTCGTTCACGTCCCGAACCAGTTCGACGAGCGTCTGATAGGCCGGCACTTCCGTCCGGTACATCTCCGACATGGCGGTGGAGAACAGGGTACGGATCGCATCGGAGCCGATGAAGGCGGGGCTGAAGGAACTCTGGGCACTCATTGCAAATCTCGCTCGCGTTGCCTGCGTCGGACCGGTCCGATCACTCTTCCGGTCCCTCCCATCGGCCAGCTATAGCAACGAAGCGCCACATTGGATTGCGATTGTTTTTACCGACTTGATGAGGAAAGCTCATGATGCGGCGGGGTGCGCCCCGCGTCTTCCTCCCCAGCTTCCTCCCGGGTTTCCGTCAGGATCCAGTCGCGGAAGGCGGCAAGCGGCGGATAGCTCGTCCGTTCCGACGGCCACACGATGTGATAAGCGTCCTCACTTTCCATCGGCAGGTCGAGCGCGGGCACCAGTTGCCCCGAGCCCAATTCCTCCCCGATCAGGAAAAGCGGCAGCAACGCCACCCCCAGCCCGGCAACGGCCGCCTGAATGGTGGTGCCGAACTGGTCGAACAGCATGCCATGCACGCCGTCGGCCGGCGTATCGTGCAGGGTCAGCCAGCGTTCCCAGGCATCGGGACGACTGGTCAGGTGCAGCAAGGGGGCAAGCCGCAGATCGCCGGGCTGCCGGAAGCCGAACCGGTCGCGCAGATCGTGACTGCAGGCGGGGATGACCGTTTCCCGGCGCAGAAGCGCCATCTCCCCACCCGGCCAGTCCGGCCGGCCGAAATGGATCGCCACGTCGACTGGATCCAGCCGGAAATCGAAGGGCGCCATGCGCGTCACCAGATTGATGGTCACGCCTGGATTCGCAGCCAGGAATTTCGGCAGCCGCGGCGCCAGCCAGCGGACCCCGAAGGTCGGCAGGATCGCGATGCTTAGCGTGCCGCCATAGGGGTTGGCGCGCAGGTTGAGCGACGCGGTGCTGATCTTGCGCAGCGCATCGCGGACCTCGCGCACGTAATACTCCCCGCCCGCAGTCAGGCGGATGGTCTGCCGTTCGCGGTGGAACAGCTCGACCTCCAGCAACTCCTCCAGCGCCTTGATCTGACGGCTGACGGCGCTCTGGGTCAGGGACAGTTCCTTCGCCGCCGCGGTGATGCTGCCGCTCCGCGCCGCCGCCTCGAATGCAGTCAGAAGGGACAGGGAGGGGAGGAAGCGGCGAGGGCTCTGCATCTCATTCTCACAAGGAATGACTGGTTGAGCAAACATCACTTTGCCGAAGGGGGTAGGCAAGCGAATCTTCCCAGCTGTCCGTGGATGCGGCGACCCGCTACGCTCACGGAACCGGTCCGGACGGTGTTTCCGGCCGGGAATGACAGGCGGGCAATAACACGGGAAAAGGACCACAGGGAATGCTGAACGATCCGCGGTCGCACGGGCTTTGGGAACGGACGGCACCGCCGGCGCCACCGACCACGCCGCTGACCGGCGCGGTCAGGGCAGACGTGGTGATCGTCGGCGCCGGATATACCGGCCTGTCGGCCGCCCTGCATCTGGCGGAAAGCGGCGTCGACGCGGTGGTGGTTGAGGCGGTGGAGATCGGCTTCGGCGGCGCCGGGCGCAATGTCGGGCTGGTCAACGCCGGCATGTGGGTGATGCCAGACCAGCTCGTCAACACGCTGGGGCCGGTCTATGGAGAGCGGTTGATCGAACTGCTTGGCAATGCTCCGCGCACCGTATTTGACCTGATCACCAAACACGCCATCGCCTGCGAGGACGAGCACAGCGGCACCCTCCATTGCGGCGTCGGTCCCGCGGGATTGCGCGAACTGGAGCAGCGTGCGGCAATCTGGCAGAAGCGGGGAGCGCCCGTGCGCCTGCTCGACGCAGCGGAAACGGCGGAGAAGGTCGGCACCAGGGCCTACACCGGGTCACTTCTCGATTTGCGGGCCGGCACCATCCAGCCGCTGGCCTATGCCCGCGGGCTGGCCGCCGCCGCCGTGAAGGCGGGTGCCCGCATCTTCACCTGCAGCCCGGTCCAGTCGGCAAGTGAGGCCGGCGGCAAATGGGAGGTGAAGACGGCGACCGGCAGCGTGCTGGCCGATTGGGTGATCGTCGCCACCGACGCCTACAGCATCGGCCCCTGGATGCAGCTGCGCACCGAACAGGTTCACCTGCCCTACTTCAATCTGGCGACGGAGCCGCTGTCCGAGCCCATGCGGAAAGCCATTCTGCCGGAGCGGCAGGGCGTGTGGGACACCAAATCGGTGCTCAGCTCCTACCGGTTCGACCGCCAGGGACGGTTGGTATTCGGCAGTGTCGGCGCCTTGCGGGGATCCGGAAACGCGGTGCACCGGGCCTGGGCGCAGCGTTCGCTGGCCGCTCTGTTCCCGCAACTCGGCCCGGTGCGGTTCGAATCCGAATGGTATGGGCAGATCGGAATGACCAAGGACAACCTGCCCCGCTTCCATCGGCTTGACCGCAACGTGATCGGCTTCAGCGGCTACAACGGCCGCGGCATTGCCCCCGGCACGGTTCTCGGCCGCTGCCTTGCCGACCGCATCACCGGCAAGCTCACCGACGCGGAGATGCCGCTTCCCGACACGGCCCTGGAAACGGTCGCCGGTCGTGCAGTGCGCGAAGCCGCTTACGAATACGGGGCGCAGGCGACCCACTTCATCGGCGCGCGGCTGCCGGGTCGGATCTGACCTGGTTCGAAAAACGGGCATGGCCGGAGTAGAGCGGCCATGCCCATCCGCAATGCAGACCCCTTTACAGACGCCTTTTACAGACCCCAGGCCCCGCTTTCCGCCGGGTCGACGACCTGGATGTTGTTCTCCACCCCCTTCACGCCGGGAACGCTTTCCGCCGCGACGCGTATGGCGTCGCGCTGGGACGCACTGCTGATGAAGCCCCAGAGATGAACGATGCCGTTCCGGACGACGATGGCGTCGTGCGACCGCGAATCCCAGGACAGTTCCTTCATGGCTGCGGTGACACGCTCCTTCAGCACACGGTCGTCAGGGGCCGCCGCGGCGGTCTCCGGTGAGACGCTGGCCAGTGCGCGCAGCAGGTTCGCCCGGCTGATGATGCCGATCAGGTTGCCCTGACGGACCACCGGCACGCGTTTGATCCGGCGCGTCTCCATCAGCCGCACGACCTCCTCGGGCGAGGCGCTTTCGTCGACGGTGGTGACATGGGCGGTCATGACGTCCGTGACCTTGCGGGCATGGGATTTGACGAAGTCCTCCGCCGGCAGCGTGCCGCCGGACACCAGCCCCAGCCACCAGGAGCGGTGGCGTTCGGTCCCGAGTTCCACCCGGCGCAGCAGGTCGCCCTCGCTGATGATGCCGACCACCTTGCCGGCCGCATCCACCACGGGCATGCCGCTGATGTTGTTCTCCAGCATCTTCTTGGCCGCGTCGGCGACAGTCGCGTCCGCGCCGATGGTGATGACCCGCGGTGTCATCAGATCGATAGCCTTCATGGTTTCGCTCCCCCTTGATGTTGTGCGGTGAGGTAAGAGTAGGGGAGCGGCCAACCGAGGGCGATTGATCTGCCGCAAATCGGCGGCAGGCTTTCCGCATGGTGAAAAAGACCGTCGGCCCAAACAGCAAAACGCCCCGGCTCGCATGAACCGGGGCGTTTCTGATGTTCGTGACGATGCCAGCGTGTTTGCTTCGGTTTGACGTCTCTTGAGCCTGAGTGACCTGGCGGCGACCTACTCTCCCACGTCTTAAGACGCAGTACCATTGGCGCGGAGGCTTTTCACGGCCGA
>NZ_DASPIS010000079.1:0-73347 GCF_035628975.1 Azospirillum sp.
CGCCATCCAGCATCTGGCCGGCATGAAGGACAGCAAGGTGATCGTCGCCATCAACAAGGACGAGGAGGCGCCGATCTTCCAGGTCGCCGACTACGGCCTCGTCGCCGACCTGTTCAAGGCCTTGCCGGAACTGCAGCAGGCCGTCTGACACCGTTCGTTTCCCCGTTACCCGAAGAGGTCCCCCATGACCGCCGCCGCGATCCCCTACACCCCGCCGCTGAAAGAGATCCGCTTCGTCCTCGACCACCTCGCCGGCATGGCCGACGTGGCGGCTCTGCCGGGCTTCGAGGATGCCAGCCCCGACATGGTGGACAGCATCCTGGGCGAGGCGGCGAAGATCGCCGAGAACGTCCTGGCTCCGCTGAACCGCATCGGCGACGTCCAGGGGGCCAAACTCGGCACCGACGGAATCGCCCGCACGGCGGAGGGCTGGGGGCCTGCGTGGCAGGCGCTGGTGGAGGGCGGCTGGAACGGTCTGCCCTTCGATCCGGCGCGCGGCGGCATGGGGCTGCCCAACCTGCTGAACACCGCGGTGCAGGAGATGTGGCATTCCGCCAACATGGCCTTCGCGCTCTGCCCGATGCTGACCCAGGGGGCGGTGAACGCGGTTCAGCTCTACGGCTCCGAGGCGCTTAAGGACATCTACCTGCCCAAGATGATCTCGGGCGAGTGGACCGGCACCATGAACATCACCGAGCCGCAGGCCGGCAGCGACCTCGCCGCCACCCGGTCGCGCGCGGTGCCGAATGGCGACCATTACCTTGTCAGCGGGCAGAAGATCTTCATCACCTACGGCGACCACGACCTGACGGAGAACATCGTCCATCTGGTGCTGGCCCGCCTGCCCGATGCGCCTCCGGGCGTGAAGGGCATCAGCCTGTTCGTCGTGCCGAAGTTCCTGGTCAATGCCGACGGCAGCCTGGGCGCCCGCAATCAGGTGAAGTGCGTGTCGCTGGAGCACAAGCTGGGCATCCACGGCAGCCCGACCGCCGTGCTGTCCTTCGGCGACGAGGGCGGGGCGACCGGCTTCCTGGTGGGCGAGCCGAACCGCGGCCTGGAATACATGTTCACCATGATGAACCACGCCCGGCTGAACGTCGCCATGCAGGGCCTGTCGATCGCCGAGCGCGCCTATCAGCAGGCGCTGGCCTATGCCCGCGACCGCGTGCAGGGCAAGCCGCTGGGCTGGAGCGAGGGCCAGTCGAAGGGCATCGTCAACCACCCCGACGTCCGCCGCCTGCTGATGGGCATGAAGGCGCGGATCGAGGCGATGCGCGGCATCCTCTACACCGCCGCCGCCGCGGTGGACGTGGCGCACCATCATGCCGACGAGGCGGCGCGCGGCCGGGCCGCCCTGCTGGTCGATTTGCTGACCCCCATCGCCAAGGGCTGGTGCACCGAGACCGGCCAGCAGCTGGCGTCGGACGGCGTGCAGGTCCATGGCGGCATGGGCTTCATCGAGGAGACGGGGGCCGCCCAGCATCTGCGCGATGCCCGCATCACCACGATCTATGAGGGCACGACCGCCATCCAGGCCAACGACCTGATCAACCGCAAGATCCTGCGCGACGGCGGAGCGACCGCCAACGGGCTGCTGGACGAGATCGCGGCGCTGGGCGGCGAGCTGTCCGGCCATGCTGACGACGCCTTGCGCGTCACCGGGGCCGAGTTGGCCGCCGCCGTGCTGGAGGCCAAGCAGGCGGTGGCCTGGGTGCTGAGCGTGGCGAAGCAGGATCCGCGCCTGCCGGCCGCCGCATCGGTGACTCTGCTGGAGCTGATGGGCGTGGTCGCCGGCGGCTGGCAGCTTGCCCGCGCCGCCAAGGTGGCGGCGGAGCGGCTGGCGGAGGGCGATGCCGACACCGCCTTCCTGTCGGCCAAGCCGCTGACCGCGCGCTTCTTCGCCACCCATGTTCTGCCGAAGGCGGCGGCGCTGCGGGCTACCGTCGTCAACGGCTCCGCGAGCGTGATGGCGCTGAGCGAGGAGCAGCTGTTCGGCGCGGCTTGACGGGGACGCGCTTGCCGGTTGGTGCCGGGGTCTTTGGCCCTTTGTTGGGTGTCGCGGGTGGTTGGGGGACCTCCCGCCACTGCCCCGGCGCCAGCCCGTCCAGTGTCCAGTCGCCGATCGACCAGCGGATCAGCCGCAGGGTGGGGAAGCCGACCGCCGCGGTCATGCGGCGGACCTGCCGGTTGCGCCCCTCGCGCAGGGTCAGCGCGATCCAGCTGGTGGGGATGGCGGCGCGGTAGCGCACCGGCGGATCGCGCGGCCATAGCGACAGGGGTTCCTCCATTTGCCGCACCTCGGCCGGCAGGGTGGGGCCGTCCTTCAGCGTGACGCCGCGGCGCAGAGCCTCCAGCGCCTCGTCGGTCGGGATACCTTCCACCTGCACCCAATAGGTCTTCGGCATCTTGTTGGCCGGCGAGGCAATGCGGGCGATCAGCGGTCCGTCGTCGCTGAGCGCCAGCAGCCCCTCGCTGTCGCGGTCTAGCCGGCCGGCGGCATAGACCCCCTTCACCGGCACCAGTTCCGCCAGGGTCGGGCGGCCCTGGTCGTCGGTGAATTGCGGCAGCACGCCATAGGGCTTGTTCAGCAGGATCAGGCGCGGCACGGGCTTGCTTCCTTGCGGAGTTCGGGAAAGGCGCTATCGTTCGCACCCCAACACCAATCTAAATAGCAGGGGTTCGGCCGTGACGCTTCTGTTCTGCTCCGCCAGCGACAGCGCCGAGGATTGGCGCCGGGAAATCGCCCGCCATTTTCCCGACCTGGAGATGCGCGTCTGGCCCGAGACCGGCGACGTCGCCGACATCGAAGTGGCGGTGGTGTGGAAGCCGCCGGCCGGCATGCTGGCGACCCTTCCCAACCTGCGGCTGATCGTGTCGCTGGGCGCTGGGGTGGAGCCGATCCTGGAGGACCCGACCTTGCCCGACGTGCCGCTGGTGCGGATGGTGTCGGAGGGGCTGACGGTCGATATGGCCGGCTATGTGGTCTACCAGGTTCTGTACTGGCACCGGCTGATGGACGCGTATGCCGCCTTCCAGGCCGAAGCGCGGTGGGAGCAGCTGGATCATCGTCCAGCCTCCGAGGTGACCATCGGATTCCTGGGCATGGGCGAGCTGGGGGCGGCATCGGCCCGCACGCTGCGGACCCTGGACTACCGCCTGATGGGCTGGAGCCGCAGTCCCAAGAGCATCGAGGGGGTGGAGAGCTTCTCCGGTCCCGACGGTCTGGCGGCGATGCTGCCGCAGTGCGATTTCCTCGTTTGCCTGCTGCCGCTGACCGGCGAGACCCGCCGCATCATGGATGCGTCGCTGTTCGCCGCCTTGCCCAAGGGGGCGGTGGTCATCAACGCCGCCCGCGGCGGGCATCTGGTCGAGTCGGATCTGCTGGATGCGTTGGACAGCGGCCATCTGCGCGGCGCCAGCCTGGATGTCTTCGCGACGGAGCCGTTGCCGGCCGACCACCCGCTCTGGCGCCATCCGCAGGTCCGCGTCACCCCCCATGTCGCCGGGATCACCCACCCGTCGCTCTGCGCCGTGCAGGTCGCCGACGCGGTGAAGGCCCTGCGCGAGGGTCGGCCGCTGCCCAATCTGGTGGACCGCAGCCGGGGCTACTGAGCTTAAAGTAAGATCTTCCTCGACCGTCATCCCCGCGACGGCTGGGATCCAGGCTTCCGGCTCAAACAGTTGAAAAGTCTGGATTCCCGCCGTCGCGGGAATGACGCTCGACGAAAGTGCTTCGGGAATTCCGGCGCAGTCGCGGCCCTTACAGCATCTGAATGGCGATGACCGCCAGCAGGGCCGCGATCACCCACAGGGCGGCGCGGTCCGAGCGGCGGCGGTGTTCCCAACCGTTCAGCATCTGGCGGACGGTCTGCGGGTGCAGGCGCACCCCGCCTTCCGCGATGTCGCGGGTCACCCGCTCCGCCTCGCTGACCAGGGCGGGGATGCGGCGGACGGTGGTCAGCAGGGCGCCGGCATCGTCGATGATCTGCGCCTCCGGCCCGCGGTTCTCGCGCATCCACTCCTCGATCAGCGGACGGGCCAGTTCCCACATGTTGATGTTGGGGTTCAGCAGCCGCCCGACGCCCTCGGCCGTCAGCATGCTCTTCTGCAGGAGCAGCAGCTGAGGCTGGGTTTCCATTTCGAACTGTTCGGTGACCGCGAACAGCTGGGCCAGCAGCCGGCCGACCGAGATGTCGGCCAGAGGCTTGTTCTGCAACGGTTCGCCGATGGCGCGGCAGGCCTGGGTGAAGATCTCGATCGACTGGTGGCGCGGAACGTAGCCGGCCTCGAAATGCACGATGGCGACGCGGCGGTAGTCGCCGGTCAGGAAGCCGATCAGCATGTCGGCGAGGTAATAGCGCGTCTCGCGGTCCAGCCGGCCCATGATGCCGAAATCGACCGCAGTGATGGTGCCCTGTTCGTTGATGAACAGGTTGCCGGGATGCAGGTCGGCGTGGAAGAAGCCGTCGCGGAAGACCTGGTTGAAGAAGCTGGCCGAGGCCATCGCCAGGATCTCGTCGCGGTCGAAGCCGGCGGCGGAGATGCGGGCTGGCTCGTCCACCTTGAAGCCGCGGATGCGCTCCAGCGTCAGCACCCGGCCGCCGGTGCGCTCCCAATCGACCCGCGGCACGTTGAAGGTGGGATCGTCCTTGAAGTTCGACGCCAGCTCCGATGCGGCGGCGGCCTCCATCCGCAGATCCATCTCCAGCCGGGAGGTGCGGGCGAAGGTGTCGACCACCTCGACCAACCGCAGCCGCTTCAGCCGGGGCAGCACCCATTCCGCGAGGCTCGCCAGCCGGTAGAACAGGTCGATGTCGCGTTCGAACGCCTCTTCGATGCCCGGACGCAGCACCTTGACCGCCACCTCCTGCCCGTCAGCGGTGACGGCGAAATGCACCTGCGCGATGGAGGCGGCGGCGACCGGCTTGTCGTCGAAGCTCTGGAACAGGGCCTGGACGGGTTGGCCGAACTCCGCCTCGATGATGGCGCGGGCCTGATGGCCGGGGAAGGGCGGCAGCTTGTCCTGCAGTTCCGCCAGATCGACGGCCATCCGCTCGCCGACCAGATCGGAGCGGGTGGACAGCAGCTGCCCCAGCTTGATGTAGGTGGGGCCGAGTTCGGCCAGCGCGCGGGCCAGCCGCTCGCCCTCGCGGCCGGGCACGTCCTTGCGGGCGACGCGGCGCCACAGCCAGAGCAGTCCGGGGGCGGTGCCGAGCAGGCTGGTGGGCAGGGCATCGTGACGGGCGACCGTTCGGCCGATCACGGCCATCCGGATCAGGTTGCGCAGGATACGGAACACGGGGTCTTAAATCCGCCAGCCGGAATGGATGGCGGCGATCCCGCCCGACAGGTTGCGCACGCGCACCGCACCGAAGCCCGCGGCCTCGATCCGTTTGGCCAGATCGGCCTGTTGCGGGAAGCGGCGGATGCTCTCGGCCAGATAGCGGTAGCTCGCCTCGTCCTTCGCCACCACGCGGCCCATGAAGGGCAGCACCTGGAAGGAATAGACGTCGTACAGCTCGCGCAGCACCGGCAGGACGACGTGGCTGAATTCCAGGCAATAGAACTTGCCGCCGGGCTTCAGGACGCGGTGGGCTTCCTTGATCGCCTCGTCGATGCGGGTGACGTTGCGCAGGCCGAAGGCGATGGTGTAGGCGTCGACCGAGCGCGAGGCGATGGGCAGCCGCTCGGCATCGCCGACCGTCCATTGCACGCCGGACAGGATGTTGCGGTCGACGGCGCGGTCGCGGCCCACCCGGACCATCGCCTCGGTGATGTCGCAGACCACCGCAGCCCCGCCGCCACGCTTAAGGAAGCGGAAGGCGATGTCACCGGTGCCGCCCGCCACGTCGAGCAGGGTCATGTCCGGCTTGGGCGCCACCATTTCCATCAGCGTGTCCTTCCACAGCCGATGGATGCCGCCCGACATCAGGTCGTTCATCAGGTCGTAGTTGGTCGCCACGCTGTCGAAGACGGCGCGGACCAGCCCGGACTTGGCGGACGGATCGACGGGGGTGAAGCCGAACCAGTTGCCTTCGGCACCGGACGCGGGCTTTTGCGGGTCGGGGGTGTGGTCGCTCATGGCCGGGAAGATAGCGCGGGCAGGGGCCATGCGCCAGCGGGGGCGTGCAATGCGGCAAGCGCTGCGGCGAATGGCGTAGGGCGGATGGGGGCGTTGGTTGGCGGTGAGGAGGATGGAACGGCGTGGAACGGATTCCGGAGACTGTTCCATCGGGCGTGGTTGGGCGGCGAGCCGGCGGTTCGATGCGGGATGAAACAGGGTGAAACACTTTTTCGCTGATGTTCCATCTGGCGCTCCCTCATTAAACCACTAGGCGCAAAATCCTAACATAAGGGCGAGCCGGTGAGGAGGAGGGCCGGAAAACCACGCGGCTCCCGATCCTTGCCTTACCCTTCACTCGGCCGCCCCGTCCCACATCCCCCTTGCATCCCGCTGCCCCCGCGCGTATAAGCGCATCCTTCCACGGGCGGCGAGGCTGGGCCGTATGGCTCAGGGCATGCCCAACCGTCCGATGGAATTCCGCCTCATTTCCCTCTAGGAAACGAAAATGCCCAAGCTGAAGACGAAGAGCGGCGCCAAGAAGCGCTTCAAGGTGACCGCCACGGGTAAGGTTCGCGCTCAGGCCGCCTACAAGCGCCACTGCCTGGAACAGAAGTCCCCGAACATGAAGCGCAACGCGCGCGGCATGATGACCCTGTGCGACTCCAACGCCCGCACGGTGCTGAAGAACTGGCTGCGCAACGCCTGATCTCGGCACATCATAGAATTCGGAAGGACTGAACCATGGCTCGTGTTAAGCGCGGCGTCACGACGCACGCCCGTCACCGCAAGATCCTGAAGCTCGCCAAGGGCTACCGGGGTCGCAATTCCAAGAATTTCCGCATTGCGGTCGAGAAGGTCGAGAAGGCGCTTCGTTACGCCTACCGCGACCGCCGCAATAAGAAGCGCGATTTCCGCGGCCTGTGGATCCAGCGCATCAACGCCGGCGTCCGTCAGTACGGCCTGACCTACTCGCGCTTCATCAACGGCATCAAGCTGGCCGGCATCGAGATCGACCGCAAGGTCCTGTCCGATCTGGCCGCGCGCGAGCCGGAGTCCTTCAAGACCCTGGTGGACAAGGCCCAGGCCGCGCTCGCCTCCAAGGCCGCCGCGTAACGCCTCGCGCTTCCCGCCCTGGGAACGCTTGCCGTCACGGCGTCAGTTGTAAGAGAAGGGAGCCGGGCCGCTGGGCCGGCTCCCTTTTTCTTTTTGCACCGTTTTCTTCCCCACGCTTGCCGGGAACCGCCATGCTCGACGCGCTGAAAGACGAACTTCTGTCGCAGGTCAACGCCGCCGCCGACCTTTCGGCGCTGGACGAGGTGCGGGTCTCCGCGCTCGGCAAGAAGGGGCGCATCACCGGCTTCATGAAGGAGCTGGGGAACCTCACGCCGGACGAGCGCAAGGAGCGCGGTCAGGCGCTGAACGCGCTGAAGGACGAGATCGCCGCCGCCATCGACGCGCGCAAGGCCGACCTCGCCGCCGCCCACCTGAAGGCGCGGCTGGAGGCCGAGCGGGTCGACGTGACCCTGCCGATCCGCCCGGAGACCGAGGGGCGCATCCACCCGATCAGCCAGACGATGGACGAGATGATCGCCATCTTCGCCGAGATGGGCTTCTCGGTCGCCGAAGGGCCGGACATCGAGGATGATTTCCACAACTTCACCGCCCTGAACTTCCCGCCCGGCCACCCGGCGCGCGACATGCACGACACCTTCTATCTGCCCGATTCGCCCTCAGAAAACGGGGCCGACAAGAAGATGCTGCTGCGCACCCACACCAGCCCGGTGCAGGTCCGCACCATGCTGAACAACAAGCCGCCGATCCGCATCATCGCGCCGGGGCGCACATACCGCTCCGACTACGACATGACCCACACCCCGATGTTCCACCAGATCGAGGGGCTGGTCATCGACGAGGCGACCAACATGGGGCACCTGAAGGGCTGCCTCGTGGAGTTCTGCCGCGCCTTCTTCGACGTGGACGATCTGCCGCTGCGCTTCCGCCCCAGCTTCTTCCCCTTCACCGAACCGTCGGCGGAGGTCGATATCGGCTGCTCGCGCAAGGGCGGCGAGCTGAAGCTTGGGAATTACGGCGACTGGCTGGAGATCCTCGGCTGCGGCATGGTCCACCCGAACGTGCTGGAAGCCTGCGGCATCGACAGCACCCGCTACCAGGGCTTCGCCTTCGGCATGGGGGTGGAGCGCGTCGCCATGCTGAAATACGGCATCCCCGACCTGCGCACCTTCTTCGAAGCCGACCTGCGCTGGCTGAAGCATTACGGCTTCGTCCCGCTCGACATTCCCAACATCGCCCACGGCCTGACGCGCTGAGGCGATGCCGACCATTGCCGAATTCGACGGGATCGTGATCCTGATGTATTATCAGGATCACGATCCGCCCCATTTCCATGTCGAATACGGTGAGTGCGAAGCGCTGATCCGCGTTGCGGATCTGGCGTTGATCGAAGGGGATGTACCGGGCCGGATCCTGCGCCGCGTCACAGAATGGGCGCGACCGAAGCAGGCCGATCTGGCGCTGAACTGGGTCAAGTGCCGCAGTCATGTGGCGCCGGATCGCCTGTAACGGGCCGAGTTTGGAGGGAAGCATGCCGGGTTTGCTGAAGAACCGCATCGAAAGCGCCACCCCGCTCCCGGAAGGCCGGCGGGTGCTGTTGCGCTGGGTCGGCGGTGCCGAGACCAGCGTCGACATGAGCCCCCTGATCGCCCGTGGCGGCGTGTTCGCGGCGCTTTCCGATCCGGCCCTGTTCGCCGCCGTCGCGGTCGGCCCGCGTGGCCGCTCGCTGGTGTGGCCGGGCGAACTGGACCTGGACGCCGACGCGCTGTGGTTCGAGGCCCACCCGAACGACAACCCCTTCACCCATTCCGCCGCGGCCGAGTGATCCTCACTCCCTTTCTCTTCGCCCCTCTCTGCCCGCCAGACATTCATCGCATCACGGACCCGCTCCCATGAAGTTCACGCTGTCCTGGCTGAAGGACCATCTGGAGACCGACGCCTCGCTCGACCAGATCACGGAGAAGCTGACCGCCCTCGGGCTGGAGGTGGAAGGCGTCCATGACCGGTCGAAGGAGCTGGCGCCCTTCCGCGTCGCCCATGTCGTCTCGGCCGAAAAGCACCCGGACGCCGACAAGCTGCGCGTGCTGATGGTCGATACCGGCGCCGGCACCCTGCAGGTCGTCTGCGGCGCTCCCAATGCGCGCGCCGGCATGAAGGGCGTCTTCGCGCCGGAGGGGACCTATGTCCCCGGTTCCGACATCACGCTGAAGAAGGGCGTCATCCGCGGCGTCGAGTCGAACGGCATGATGTGCTCGAAGCGCGAGCTGAAGCTGTCCGACGAGCATGAAGGCATCATCGAGCTGCCGGACGACGCCCCCGTCGGTGCCGGCTTTGCCGATTATGCCGGGCTGAACGACCCGGTCATCGACATCAACCTGACGCCCGACCGTGCCGACTGCGCGGGCGTGCGCGGCATCGCCCGCGATCTCGCAGCATCCGGCATGGGCACGCTGAAGCCGCTGACCGCCGGGCATCTCGACACCACCCCGGTGGAGGGCCGCTTCGCCAGCCCGATCGGCGTGACCATCGCCGCCCCGGAGGCCTGCCCGCTGTTCGTCGGCCGCTATATCCGCGGCGTGAAGAACGGTCCGTCGCCGAAGTGGCTGCAGGACAAGCTGGTGTCCATCGGCCTGCGCCCGATCTCGGCGCTGGTCGACATCACCAACTACCTGACCTTCGACGCCGCCCGCCCGCTGCACGTCTTCGACGCCGACACGGTCCAGGGCAACATCACCGTCCGCCTGGGCCGCGAGGGTGAGACGCTGGCGGCGCTGAACGGCAAGGAATACGCGCTGGACGGCGCCATGACCGTGGTGGCCGACGACGAACGGGCGGAGGCTCTGGCCGGCATCGTCGGCGGCGAGCCGACCGGCTGCACCGAGACGACCGTCAACGTCTTCGTCGAGGCCGCGCTGTTCGATCCGGTGCGCACCGCGCAGACCGGCCGCCGGCTGGGCATCGATTCGGATGCGCGCTACCGCTTCGAGCGTGGCGTCGATCCGGCCGCGGTCTTCGCCGGCATGGAACGCGCCACCCGCCTGATCCTGGAACTGTGCGGCGGCGAGCCGTCGGAACTGGTGGTCGCCGGAGCCGAACCGGACTGGAAGCGCAGCCTGAGCCTGCGTCCGGGCCGCGTCGCGGCGCTGGGCGGTGTCGACCTGCCGCGCGACCGTCAGGTGCAGATCCTGATGGACCTGGGCTTCACGGTCGAGGGCGAGGATGCGGACGGCCGTCTGCGCTTCGGCGTCCCGTCCTGGCGCGCCGACGTCCATGGCGAGGCCGATCTGGTGGAGGAGGTGCTGCGCGTCCACGGCTTCGACGCCATCCCGGCGACGCCGCTGCCGCGCGAGACGGTGCTGACCCGCCCGGCCCTGACGCTGAAGCAGCGCCGCGTGGCGCTGGCCAAGCGCACGCTGGCCGGCCGCGGGCTGTCGGAGGCGGTGACCTGGTCCTTCCTGTCCGGTCCGGTCGCCGAGCTGTTCGGCGGTGGCGAGCCGGGCCTGCGGCTGGTCAATCCGATCAGCAGCGACCTGGACGTGATGCGTCCGTCGATCCTGCCCAACCTGATCCAGGCCGCCGGGCGGAATGCCGACCGCGGCTTCGCCGACGTGCGCCTGTTCGAGGTCGGGGCGGCCTTCCGCACCCCGGCGCCGGATGGGCAGGACAGCGTCGCCGCCGGCATCCGCGCCGGCGCGGCCGTGCCCCGCCACTGGGCGGAGAAGGCCCGCGGTGTCGACGTGTTCGACGCCAAGGCCGACGCGCTGGCGGTGCTGGAGGCGGCCGGTGCCCCGACGGCCAACCTGCAGGTCACCACCGACGCGCCGGGCTGGTACCATCCCGGCCGGTCCGGCGTGCTGCGGCTCGGCCCCACCGTGATGGCCCGCTTCGGCGAGATCCATCCGTCGGTGCTGGAGACGCTGGGCGTAAAGGGGCCGGTCGTCGGCTTCGAGGTGATGCTGGACGCCGTGCCGCTGCCCAAGAAGAAGGGTGGCACCGCCAAGCCGATGGTCCAGCTGTCCGCCTTCCAGCCGGTGGAGCGCGACTTCGCCTTCGTCGTCGACCGCAAGGTGGAGGCCGACAAGATCCTCCGCGCCGTCAAGGGCGCCGACAAGGCGCTGGTCAAGGATGTCGCGGTGTTCGACGTGTATGAAGGTCCCGGCGTGGGCGAAGGACGCAAGTCGGTCGCCGTTTCGGTCACCTACCAGCCGACCACTGCGACCCTGACCGACGAGGCGATCGAGGCGGTCGGCCAGAAGATCGTCGCGGCAGTGGTCAAGGCCACCGGCGGAAGCCTGCGCAGCTGAGGATCGGCATCCTTCGGTTGAAGGAAAGACCGAGCAATACAAAGACCCCCCGCTTCGCCGGGGGGTCTTTTTTTGTGAAGCGGAAAAACTCAGAGAGAGTCGCTACCCGGTTACCCGATCACTCAAGCATATGATGAATCGCTGATTGAGGAATCCCGAGTGCTTTCGGTAAGGGAAGACCGTGGTACTCTTCGTTGCAATTCAATGTTTGACGAAGGCGTGGGGCTCTGTGGAAAGATCGGGTTGCCGGACAATTTGTCTACGGAAGGCCCGTGAATCGACCGATGTCACCGCTATGGCACAGGCAACGCTTCCATTGCCTTGGCGTGTTCGGTGGCAATCATAATGCTGATGACGAAGCTGGGGTAACCAATGGCTGAGCCGAAAGACGATCAAGCAAACAAACCGGCGTCGGTTAAGCCACTTATCGTTGTGGTTGACGATGATCGGTCGATCGTTGAAGGGCTGGCGATCCTGCTGGACGGCTGGGGGTACGAGGTGGTGACCGCGGTCAGCGCCGCCGCCCTGGAGGCGCAGCTCGGCGGCCTGACCCGGACGCCGAACCTGATCATCGCCGACCATTACCTGCCGGCCGGCCGGACCGGGCGCGAGGTGGTGGAGCGCGTCCGCACCGAAACCGGGCAGCAGATCCCGGCTATCATCCTGACCGGCGACAGCACCCCAGAGCGGCGTGACGAGGCCGAACTGATGGGCTGCCAGCTGCTGCTGAAGCCGGTGCAGGTCGGGCCGCTGCGCGAGGCGGTGGAAGCGCTTTGCCGCCCCTGAGGACGGGGTAAACAGCCGTCCGACAGCGCGCAGGATTCTAACGCGTTGCCGGACCCATCCGGTCGATGTCCGGCAGCACCGCAAGAAAGGCATCGACAACCGCCGGGTCAAAGCGAAGCCCCGCCAGCCGCCTGATCTCCGCCACCGAGTCTTCCCGGGACAAAGCCTTGCGATAGGGGCGGTCGCGCGTCATCGCGTCATAGGCGTCGGCGACCGCGACGATGCGGGCGCACAGCGGGATCGCCGCCCCGGTGCGGCCGTCGGGATAGCCGGTGCCGTCCCAATTCTCGTGATGCCAGCGCGCCACCGCCGCCCCCAGATGCAGATGGGTGGGGCCATCGGCCAGATGGCTCGCCTGGTTCAGCAGGGTGGCGCCGGCCACCGTGTGGGCCTGCATGGCGCTGCGTTCCGCCGGGTCGAGGGGCCCGGGCTTCGACAGGATCTCCGGATCGACCGCGGCGTTGCCGATGTCGTGCAGGATCGCCGCCAGCCCGATGATCTCCAGCGTCGATTCGTCCAGCGACTCGGGGAACAGTCCATCGGCATGCAGGCGGCGGGCGATGCGTTCCGTGATCGCCGCGATGCGCAGCGACCGGCTGAAGCGGCCATCCTCCACCGCCTCTACCGCAAGCCGGTGCATGCCGAGCACGCCGCGACCGCCTTCGGCCATATCGGCCAGTGCCGCCAGCGTGCCCTGCTGCGCCCGGTAGAGCTGTTCGTAATGGTGCAGGTTGTCGAAACCGACGGAGATCTTGCCGCAAAACACCTCGATCAGCTTGCGGTCCAGGTCGGACAGCGGCCGGTTGGAGCGCAGATAGACCACCGTCTCGCGGTCGTTCGGCGTGCGGATATAGAGCGTGCAGTGATCGCCGGCATAGAGGTGCGTCCGCTTTTCCAGGCAGGCGGTCACCGCCGCCAGCACCGAAGCGTCGACGTGGCCGGCGGCGGGCTCGTTGATGAGATCCTCGAAGCGGCCGGAACCGGCCAGCACATAAAGACCAGCGCAGTCTTTCCCCTCGCCGCCACCCCCCTCGCCATTCCCTTCGCCGCTGCCGCCGCGCTGCATGCAGAGGATCGCGTCCGGCCCCACCCCCAGCAGGCCGGACAGCTGGGTCAGCACGCCCGCCGCGAACAGCTTCATGGAGCGGGCGCGGAACAGCGACGACGAGGCCTCGATGATCTTTTCCAGGCCGCGGCGGTTGGCATCGATCGCCACGATGTCCTCGTAGGAGCGCAGCGCCGCGACCGTGGTGGTGAACAGCTGCTGGGCGGTCAGCTGGGTCTTCGCCTTGTAGTCGTTGATGTCGTAATCGAGGATCACCGCGCGTTCCGGCGCCTGTCCCGGCTGGCCGGTGCGCAGGATGATGCGGACGTTGCGGTTCTGCAGCTCCTCGCGGATGTGATGGACCAGCCGCAGGCCGGCATCCTCGGTCTCCATCACCACATCCAGCAGGATCAGCGCGATATCGCTTTCCCGCGCCAGGATCCGCCGCGCTTCCGCCGCCGAATGGGCGGACAGGAAACGTGCCTTGCGCCCCTTGTAGGCGAAATCCGACAGGACGAGCTTGGTGATCGAATGGACCTCCGGCTCGTCATCGACGATCAGCATGGTCCAGCGGCTGCCGGGCTCCTCCTCTTCCCACGGACCGGCGTCGGGAGCCGCGTCGTCCAGGAACACCAGATCCTCGTCGGCATTCTCCGGCATGGACCCTGTATCCGCCTGGGGCGGATCGGGCTTCGCGTCGTCTTGCGGGGCGGTCGGGTCGGCGTTGGTCATGGCTCTTCGTTCGTGAAGGGGTCATGAGGGAGGGCGCGGCCGGCCCGTCTGGTGCAAATCCATCAAAACGTATCCAGCTCGATCACCGTACAATCGAGTCCGCGTTGCGCCAACGTGCCGCAGGCGGTGTCGACCTGCAACCGCGTGAAAGGGGCGACCCCCACCTCGTACAGCAGCCGGCCCTTGCGGAAGACCGGCCACACCATCGGCGGCAGGTCGCGATAGGCGCTGCCCGGCCCGGCGGTGAACTCCTTCCAGGCGCGCAAGCCCTCGGCATAGCTGACATATTCGCCGAGCTTGATGCCGTAGAGCATGCCCGGTTCGACCGGCGGCATGCCCGGCAGCGGATAGGGCGCGACCACCCCGACCAGCCCCTGCACCGGCGCCACCGCGCGGGAGCCGGCCGGCAGCGCCAGCGTCGCCTCGCCGTTCGCGGCGCCGATCAGCGCCACCACGTCGCCCTTGCGCAGGGTGAAGCCGCGCCGCTTGCGGTTGCTCAGGATCTCGGTCGCGGAAATCGGGCCGGCGGCGACGACATAGCCTTCCGCCGGGGTCTGGGCGGCCTTGTCCCAGGCGGCGCGCGGCACGACGGCGGCGCTGCGGTGGGGCAGGGGGGCGTCCGCCGGCTGGCTGGCGGCCGGCTTCGGCGGGCGCGGCCCCTCGCCGCCGATCGCCGGCCGTCCGGTGACCATCAGCGCCGGGTCCAGCGAATCGGCGGGGACATAGCCGATGGGCTGGCCGCCGATGGCGATCTCCGTCCAATAGGTGCCGCGCGGGGTGCCCAGCGCGTTCAGCGCCTTTCCCTGCTTCAGCGTCATGACGATGCGGGCATCCTCGCTGGGGCCGATCCGAACCTCGATGTCGCGGTTCAGCACGACCTCGCCGGTCAGCGGCGCGCCAATGGCGACGGGGCTCTGCGCCCGGGCCGGCGGGATGGCCGCCATGATGCTGCCGAGTCCAAGGAGGATGGCGGCGGAGACGGACGCTGCGGTCATGACGTGACTTCCCTCGCAGGCACCGGCACATCGCGGTTCGGCACCCGGCGGCCCAGCATCTGCCGGCCGACAAGGTCGTGGATGGCGTCGGCCAGCAGGCGCACCGGCTTGGGCGCCGTGCCGCGGGCGCGGTGCAGGGCGATGTCGATGTCGGGCAGTTCCGGAAACCCCTCCGCCGCACCGATGCGGCGCAGGCTGGGCGGGATGGTGCAGTTTTCCATCGCCGTCACCCCCAGCCCGCCCATCACCGCGCCATGGACGGCGACGACGCTCTTGCTGGTGAAGGCGACGCGCCAGTCGCGCCCCATCCCGTCGAGCGCGGCGACCGCGAGGTCGCGCACGACGCAGCCCTTGGGGAACAGCGCCAGCGGCAGGGGATCGAGGCTCTCCACCGGGCGGTGTCCCGGCGGCGGACCCGATGGAGATACCGGCTCCTGCGGCGGGGCGACCCAGGACACCGGTTCCTGCCGCACCAGTTCGCCGCCGGCCTCGCCGGCCTTGCGGGTGACCAGAGCCAGATCGTAGCGGCCCTTGTCGATCTCCGCCACCAGATCGGGGCTGTTGTCGCAGATCACCTCCACCATCACGTCGGGATAGGCGGCGTTGAAGCGGGCCAGCACGTCCGGCAGCAGCATGGTGGCGTAATCGTCGGGCGTGCCGATGCGGACGCTGGCCACCGTCGGGCTGCGGTGCATCAGCGCCATCACCTCGTCGTTCAAGGTCAGCATGCGCCGGGCATAGGCCAGCAGCACCTCGCCGTCGCGGGTCATGCGCACGCCGTGGGTGTCGCGTTCGAACACCCGCTTGCCCACCGTGTCCTCCAGCCGGCGCACCTGCTGGCTGACCGCCGCCTGGGTGCGGCCCAGCCTTTCGCCGGCACGGGTGAAGCTGGCGCTGTCGGCGACGGCCACGAAGGCGCGCAGCAGGTCGGTATCGAGATTGGCGGGCATGGCGGGGGACCGGAAGTTGCCTCCCATTCAACCAGAGCGCCTGCCCATCCGCAACGATGCGGTCATTACGAATCGTGATGACGGCATAATGGCTATTCGTTTCCAAGGGAATGGAGCGCGGCCCATGTTCGGTCTCCGATCGCTTTGGAGTTTCCGACCATGTCCCTGTTCGCCGCCTGGACCAGCGTGGTTCTCGCTGCCGCCCGAATCGATCCGCCAGCGGCGCCCCCGCCGGCGGTGCCGGAACCGCGGCGGTTTCGCCTTGCCTACAACCCGGTTCCGGCAGCCGCTCCAGCACCCGGCCGGCGGTTGGTTGCAGAGGAGGCTCCGGCGTCGGTGCGGACTCCGCTGACGCTCCAGGGGCGGCTGTGCCTTGAGAAGTAGCGGGGGGTCCGCCTATCCTGCAGCCGACAGGAATGCGGGAGGAGCGGACGATGGCGCGGGTCTATGTGCTGTACACCGGGGGCACCATCGGGTGCGTCACCAATCCCGACGGGGCGCTGGCCCCGGTGCCGGGCCCGGAGTTCGAACGGCTGGTCCTGTCAATGCCCGGCCTGTCCGGCCATGGGGTGCGGGACTACAAGGATCTGACCTGGACCATGGGCTGGTTCGACCGCACGCTCGACAGCTCCAACATGACTCCGGCGGACTGGATCGCCATCGCCCGGCGGCTGCTGTCGGTTTACGACGAGTATGACGGCTTCGTCGTGCTGCACGGCACCGACAGCATGGCCTACAGCGCGTCGGCCCTGTCCTTCCTGCTGCCCGGCCTGACGAAGCCGGTGGTGTTCAGCGGGTCGCAGGTGCCGCTGACCTTCACGCTGAGCGACGCGCTCGCCAATCTGGTCGGCGCCGTGGTGGCGGCGGGGACCCTGCCAGTGCCGGAGGTCTGCGTCTATTTCGACACCAAGCTGCTGCGCGGCAACCGGTCGTCCAAGGTCGACGCCAACCGCTTCGCCGGTTTCGATTCGCCGAACTTCCCGCCGCTCGCCACCGTCGGCAGCGTGATCGCCCGCAACGAGCCTTACTGGCTGCCGATGCCGGACGCGGCGGTCTCGCTGGATGAGCCGGAGAACCGGGCCAAGCGGCTGGCGGTGCTGGACGCCCAGGCGGCGGCGCTGGCGGAATTCTCCGTCGTCATGCTGTGGCTCTATCCCGGCATCCGCGCCAGCACGGTGTCGGCGATGCTGACCGGCACAAGCCCGGCGGCGAAAGGGGCGGTGCTGCTGGCCTTCGGCGAGGGCAACGGCCCGACCGACCCGGATTTCCTGTCTGCGCTTTCAGCCGCGGTGAAGGCGGGCGTGGTGCTGATGGACAACACCCAGGTGCAGCGCGGCGCCGTGCTGCCCGGCGCCTACGCCACCGGGCTGGGCGCCATCGGCGCCGTCGGCGCCTATGACATGACGCCGGAGGCCAGCTACGCCAAGCTGGTCTGCCTGCTCGCCGGCGGCCTGGACACCGGCGCGGTCAAGGCGGAGATGCCGAAGCCGCTGGCCGGCGAGCTGACGGTGATCGTCTGAGGGTGATCGGGGGCTGATGCCCCTGTCCGGAGGCGGGGGCCATCGGGCTTCCCGCCTCCGCCGGTGGCTTACTCCATGCCGGGCTTGTTCGGAGACATGATGCGTTCGTCCATCGTGCCCTGGCCCATGGAGCCGCGGTTCATGGTGCCCTGATTCATCGAGCCCTGATTCATCGAACCCTGGCCCATCGAGCCCTGGTTCATCGACCCGTGGTTCATGGTGCCCTGGTTCATGGAACCGGCGCCCATGCCGCCCATGGAGCCGCCCATCGACCCACCCATGGCCCCACCGGTCGAGCTGCCGTAGCCGGTGTTGGCTTGGCTGGCATACTGGGCGAGCTGCTGCAGCTCGTTCTGGTCATGCATGATGACGACCTGACGGCCGCGGCGTTCGAAGGAGGACGGGGTGAGCATGACGGTCTGGCCGGTCTTGGCCATCTTCAGCTCGACCATCGTCTGGCCCTGGGCGTCGGTGGTCACGTTCTGGATCGTGCCGGCGACCGGCCCGCCATGGCGGTGGACCACCCGCTTGCCGATCATGTCGCGGCTGGCCTGGACGTCGCGGGCGCCGGTGTCCATCGTGCCGTTGGCGACCGCGTTGGCCCTGCCGGAACTGGTCTGGGCATGGCCCGGCGCGGCGGCGGCCAGCAGCAGCAGGGCCGGCACCGCGGCGGCGAGAATCTTGCGCATGTCATCCTCCCGGATTGGACTCGAAGAAGGGTGCGACGCCTGCGGACGCGCATGCCCTTGGGGAAGATGACGCGGCAAGGCGGGATTTGTTTCCGGAGGAGTGGAAAGAAATCAGTCCGATCTGCGATGGCGAGGACCGCCGCGGCCTACCGGTTTCGTCTTCAGTTCGCCCAGCCCATGCGTCTTGAAGTAATCGGCGAGCGCGGCAGTCAATACACCTTGAATTGATCCCCGCGCGGAATCGCCGTTCATTTTGAGTGCAAGTGCATGCTCGTGCACGATCTTCCAGTCCTCGCGCTCGAGCTTCACCGTCAGGGCAACAAGATCGTCAGCCATGGGGCGACGATGCACCACTCGAAATTGGAAAGCAATTAATTAGCTTACTAATTGTATACGCATTTTATAAAGTATGGTAATAGCTAAATTGCAAAATACGTACTTTGCTCGTAGCTGGCGATAGTAGCCGGACAGGAATGAATTGTGGGAGATGCCGATGGAACGCCGCCTGCTGACGCTCGACCGTATGAGCATCGCCGTCAGCGTCGAACCGATCTATTGGGAGTTGCTCCAAACGCGCGGCGCGCGCCGGGACATGACCATCGACCTGTATGTCGAACTGAACGCCCCGACCCGGAACCCGGAAAAGCTGGCCCGCTGGATCCGCACCACCTGTGTCGGCGACCTGCGCGAGACCCTGGCGGAGCGCGACGAGACGGATGAATGAGCCCTCGGCGCCCCACGGACCACTCGGCAGAGACGAAAAAGGCGGGCCGAGGCCCGCCTTTCCCTATCCTTACTCGTCGCCCATCTTGAGCGCGGCGATGAAGGCGCTCTGTGGAATTTCGACCTGGCCAAACTGGCGCATGCGCTTCTTGCCTTCCTTCTGCTTGTCCAGCAGCTTGCGCTTGCGGCTGATGTCGCCGCCATAGCACTTGGCGGTCACGTCCTTGCGCATGGCGCTGATGCTCTCGCGGGCGATGATCTTGCCGCCGATGGCGGCCTGCACGGCGATCTTGAAGAGCTGGCGCGGGATCAGTTCCTTCAGGCGTTCGCACAGCTGACGGCCGCGGCGTTCGGACTGGCTGCGGTGGACGATCATCGACAGGGCGTCCACCGGCTCGGCATTCACCAGGATCGACAGCTTCACGAGGTCGCCTTCCTCATAGCTGTCCATCTGGTAGTCGAAGCTGGCATAGCCGCGGCTGATCGACTTCAGCCGGTCGTAGAAGTCGAACACCACCTCGTTCAGCGGCAGGCGGTAGACCAGCATGGCGCGGGCGCCGGCGTAGGTCAGCTCGATCTGCTGGCCGCGCCGCTCGGTGCAAAGCTGCAGGACGCCGCCGAGATACTCGTCGGGCAGCATGATGGTGGCCTTGATCCACGGCTCCTCGATGTGGTCGATCCGCATCACATCGGGCATGTCGGCCGGGTTGTGCAGGTCCCGCACCGTCCCGTCGGTCATCGTCAGCTTGTAGACCACCGAGGGGGCGGTGGTGATCAGGTCGAGGTTGAACTCGCGCTCCAGCCGCTCCTGGATGATCTCCAGATGCAGCAGGCCGAGGAAGCCGCAGCGGAAGCCGAAGCCCAGCGCCGCCGACGTCTCCGCCTCGTAATGGAAGCTGGCGTCGTTCAGCTTCAGCTTGCCCAGGCTGTCGCGCAGCCGTTCGAAATCGGCGGCGTCGACCGGGAACAGGCCGCACCACACCACGGGGATGGACGGCTTGAATCCGGCCAGAGCCTCGGTCGCCGGCTTGCGCTCGTCGGTGATGGTGTCGCCGACCTTGGTCTGAGTGATGTCCTTGATCGCGGCGGTGATGAAGCCCATCTCGCCCGGCCGCAGCTCGCCGGTCAGCAGCGCCTTCGGCGTGAAGACGCCGACGCGGTCCACGTCATGGGCGGAGCCGGCGGCCATGAAGCGGACCTTCTGGTTCACCTTCAGCACGCCGTCGACCACGCGCACCAGGATGACGACGCCGAGATAGGGGTCGTACCAGCTGTCGACCAGCAGGGCCTTCAGCGGCGCATCGGCATCCCCCCGGGGCGGCGGCAGCCGCTTGACCACCGCCTCCAGCACCGCGCCGATGTTGAGGCCGGACTTGGCCGAGATCTCCACCGCGTCGGAGGCGTCCAGCCCGATCACGTCCTCGATCTGCTGCTTGATCCGCTCCGGCTCGGCGGCGGGCAGGTCGATCTTGTTGAGGACCGGGATGATCTCGTGGTTGTTGTCGATCGCCTGATAGACGTTGGCGAGCGTCTGCGCCTCCACCCCCTGGGAGGCGTCGACCACCAGGATCGAGCCCTCGCAGGCGGCCAAGGACCGGCTCACCTCATAGGCGAAGTCGACGTGGCCGGGGGTGTCCATCAGGTTCAGCGTGTACTGCTTGCCGTCCTCGGCCTTGTAGAGCAGGCGGACGGTCTGGGCCTTGATGGTGATGCCGCGCTCGCGCTCGATGTCCATGCTGTCGAGCACCTGTTCGCGCATCTCGCGCGCGTCGAGGCCGCCGCACTGCTGGATCAACCGGTCGGCAAGGGTCGACTTGCCATGGTCGATGTGGGCGATGATCGAGAAATTGCGGATGTGCGAAAGGTCAGTCATCGGGGCCCGGACAAGCGAGAGTTTGCCGGGAACATAGGGCGGACGGCGGATGGGCGCAATGATGGTGTGGTGGGGCGGCCGGGGCTATCGCATCCGACCCGCCCTCCCAAGGGCGCTCACCGCCCCCCAAGCCCCCGATACAACTCCATGTACTCCTCCGCCGGTCCATGCCAGCCGAAGTCCCTCGTCATGGCGCGGCGCTGCATCGTCTGCCAGCGGTCGGGCTTGCGGTAGACGCTCATCGCGCGGCGTAGCGCCCACACCAGTTCCTGGCCGGTGGCGTTGACGAACTGGAAGCCGGTGGCGCTGCCGTCGGCGCTGGCGGCCGGGTTGGCGTCGATCACCGTGTCGGCGAGGCCGCCGGTGCGGCGGACCAGCGGCAGGGTGCCGTATTTCAGGGCGTAGAGCTGGGTCAGGCCGCAGGGCTCGGAGCGCGAGGGCACCAGGAACAGGTCGGAGCCGGCCTGGATGCGGTGGGACAGCGGCTCGTCATAGCCGATGCGGACGCCGATGGACTGCGGGTGCCATTGGGCGAGCTGGCGGAAACCGGCCTCGCTGGAGGCGTCGCCGCTGCCCAGCACCACCAGCTGGCCGCCCCAGGACACCCATTGGCTGGCGGCCTCCAGCACGAGGTCCAGGCCCTTGTGCCAGGTCAGGCGGCTGACCACGGCGGCCAGCGGCGCGTCGGGCCGGCGGTCCAGGCCGAAGGCGGATTGCAGGTCGGACTTGCAGGCATCTTTTCCGCCAAGGTCGTCGGGGGTGTAGCGGGCGGGCAGATGCGGGTCGGTCGCCGGATCCCACACCGCGTAATCGACGCCGTTCAGGATGCCGGTCAGCACGTCGGAGCGGGTGGCGAGCAGGCCCTGCAGGCCGGTGCCGTGCTCCGCCGTCTGGATTTCGTTGGCGTAGGTCGGGCTGACCGTGGTCAGGCGGTCGGCGTAGAAGCAACCCGCCTTCAGGAAACTGATGTTGCCGTAATACTCGACGCCGTCGACGCGGAAGCTGGAGGACGGCAGGCCGATGTCGCCCAGCATCCAGGGGCCGAAGAGGCCCTGATAGGCGATGTTGTGGATGGTCAGCACCGTGCCCGGCCGGAAGGGGCCGGCGAAACGGTCGGGGCGCAGGGCCAGATAGGCGGGGATCAGGCCGGCCTGCCAGTCGTGGCCGTGCAGGATGTCGGGCCGCCACCAGGGATCGTAGGACTTCTCGGCGGCGAAACCGGCGGCGACCCAGGCGAGCGCGGCGAAGCGCAGGGCGTTGTCGCCCCAGTCCTTGCCGTCCGGCCCGAGATAGGGGTTGCCGGGACGGTCGTACAGCGACGGCGCGTCCAGCGCATAGGCCAGCACCCCGTCCGCCGTGCGGCCGATGCACAGCCGGGCGCGGTCGCAGCCGGGCAGGTCGGTGATCAGGTCGCCGACCTCGTGCAGGTTCTGCAGGCTGTTCAGAACGGCGGGATATCCCGGCAGCAGCAGGCGGACATCGGCGCCGGCGGCAATCAGGGCCGGTGGCAGGGCGGCGGACACGTCGGCCAGCCCCCCCGTCTTGACCATCGGGTAGCATTCGGACGTGACGTAGAGGACGCGCATCGGGAAGGCACTCGGGTGAAAGGCGGGAGGGGCGAAAGGCGGGGGAAGGCGGGCCTGCCGCTCACTTGGCCGTCATCCCCGCGCAGGCGGGGATCCAGGCTGTTCCGAAGGACCGGCTTCGGAGGCGCTGGATTCCCGCCTGCGCGGGAATGACGGTCGTAGAGGTGAGGGGTTGGCTTCGGTGGAGGAGGCGGGCGATGGAGGCGGTCTATTCCTTCGGCAGCTTCTCGATCATCTCGCGGGTGATCAGGACGACGCCGCCCTCGCTGCGGTGGAAGCGCTTGGCGTCCAGCTCCGCGTCCTCGCCGACGACGAGGCCGTTGGGGATGCTGACGCCGCGGTCGATCACCACCTTCTTCAGGCGGCAATGGCGGCCGATGTCGCATTCCGGCAGGACCACCGCCTCGTACAGCTCGCTGTAGGAGTTGACGCGGACCGAACTGAACAGCAGCGACCGCCGGACGGTGGACCCGGAGATGATGCAGCCGCCCGAAATCAGGCTGTCCACCGCCATGCCGCGGCGGTTCTCGTCGTCGAAGACGAACTTCGCCGGCGGAAGCTGTTCCTGGTAGGTGAAGATCGGCCAGTCGCGGTTGTACATGTTCAACTGCGGCGTGACGTGGCAGAGGTCCAGGTTGGCTTCCCAATAGGCGTCGATGGTGCCGACGTCGCGCCAGTAGGGGGCGTCGTCCGGCGCGTCGATGATGGCGCTGTCGGCGTAATCGTGGGCGATGATGCGGGCGCCGGCCTTCACCAGATGCGGGATGATGTCCTTGCCGAAGTCACGGCTGGAGCCGGGGGTGGCGACGTCGCGCTCCAGCTGTTCGTAGAGGAACTGGGCGTTGAAGACGTAGATGCCCATGCTGGCCAGCGCCAGATCGGGACGGCCGGGCATCGGCGGCGGGTCGGCCGGCTTCTCGACGAAATCGATGATGCGGCGTTCCTCGTCGATGTGCATCACGCCGAAGCCGCTCGCCTGTTCGCGCGGAACGGCGATGCAGGGCACGGTGACGTCGGCCTTGCGGTCGATGTGGTCCAGCAGCAGCGCCCCGTAATCCATCTTGTAGATGTGGTCGCCGGCCAGAATCAGGACATATTCCGGCTCGTGGTCGCGCAGGATGTCCAGGTTCTGGTACACGGCGTCGGCCGTGCCCTGGTACCACTCCGTCTCGCTGACGCGCTGCTGGGCCGGCAGCAGGTCGCAGAACTCGTTCATCTCGCCGCGGAAGACGTTCCAGCCGCGCTGGAGGTGGCGCAGGAGGCTATGCGACTTGTACTGCGTCAGGACGCCGATGCGGCGGAAGCCGGAATTGACGCAGTTGGACAGCGCGAAGTCGATGATGCGGTACTTGCCGCCGAAATAGGTCGCCGGCTTGGCCCGCCGGTCGGTCAGCTGCTTCAGACGGCTTCCGCGTCCGCCGGCCAGCACCAGCGCTACCGCACGTCGCGGTGCGAGGCGCAGATCGCGTTTGTCGAGCATGGCCGTTACCCCCTTTGCCTTTTTCTTGCGGCCGCTCGGCTGCGGCCTTCCCGATGGAGGCGTTGACGGTGCCACATCTCGCCGCCATGTCCAATAGGCCCGGCGGCGGGTTCGCCTCGGCTGACCCGCCGCATCGCCCGCCCGCCTGCCTAGGCGGAAAGAGAGGCAAGCCGTTCGGACTGGATGGAAGAGGTAGAAGGGCTGCCCCATTCTCGCCGTCCGCGGCGGCAGTGACCGCCGCGCAGGCCGTTTTCTGCACATTTTTTGATCAACTGCCGGAATGACAGCCAGACGGCTGCGCCAAACCTGCGCATCCGGCCCTTTCGTTCGGTCGAAAGCCCGAAAATTGCGGCGGAATGCCGGCTCCGGCATCTGCCCATTTCCTGTGCAAACCCACCCCGCGACTCGCCGGGTGATGCCTGTTCCGGGGTACCGCCCCAGGACAACCCTGACGATTCCAAGCCGTTTTGGGCTGGCACGCTTCTTGTAACGGTGGAGGCGTCCTTGGTCCCGTCCGCCGCCCCGTCTTTGCCGGGGACGGGGCGACCGGGACGGGGTCGCCCCAGTGCGGCGTTTGCGCGCGGAATGCCTCCGGTGCCGCGCCGGCCATGCAGGGGTGGGAGCGATTTTGGAGAAAGAGGAGCCTCGATGAACCGTCTGTTCCTTCTGGCCGCACCGATGATGGCGGTTGCTCTGGGCGCGGTCGGCATGCCGGCCGCAGCCCTTGCCCAGGATGCGGCGGCTGCCGCCGCTGCTGCCGCGCCGGCGGCTCCGGCGCTGAATGGCGGCGACACCGCCTGGATGCTGGTCTCCACGGCGCTGGTGCTGATGATGACCATTCCGGGTCTGGCGCTGTTCTACGGCGGCATGGTCCGCAAGATGAACGTGCTGGCGACGGTGATGCAGAGCTTCGCCATCACCTGCCTGATCAGCGTCCTGTGGTACGTGATCGGCTACAGCCTGGCCTTCACCGGCACCGGCGCCTACATCGGCGGGCTGGACCGGCTGTTCCTGAACGGTCTCGACTTCTCGAAGGCGTTCGTGCTGGGCGAGGCGACCGGAGCCGGTGTGCCGACGACGATCCCCGAGCCGGTCTTCATGATGTTCCAGATGACCTTCGCGATCATCACCCCGGCGCTGATCACCGGTGCCTTCGCGGACCGCATGAAGTTCTCCTCGCTGCTGGTCTTCACCACCCTGTGGTCGATCGTGGTCTATGCGCCGATCGCCCACTGGGTCTGGTATCCGTCGGGCTTCCTCTTCGGCATGGGCGTGCTGGACTTTGCCGGCGGCACGGTCGTGCACATCAACGCGGGCGTCGCCGGTCTGGTCGCCGCGCTGGTGATCGGCAAGCGCAAGGGCTACCCGAAGGAAGCCTTCATGCCGCACAACCTGGTGCTGTCGCTGATCGGCGCCTCGCTGCTGTGGGTGGGCTGGTTCGGCTTCAACGCCGGTTCCGCCCTGACCGCCGGTCCGCGTGCCGGCATGGCCATGGCCGCCACGCACATCGCCACCGCCGGTGCCGCCATGGGCTGGCTGTTCGCGGAGTGGATCGTCAAGGGCAAGCCGTCGATCCTCGGCATCATCTCCGGCGCGGTCGCCGGCCTGGTCGCCGTCACCCCGGCCGCCGGCTTCGTCGACCCGACGGGCGCCATCATCATCGGCATCGTCGCCGGCGTGATCTGCTTCTGGTCGGCCACCAGCCTGAAGCACATGCTGGGCTATGACGACAGCCTGGACGCCTTCGGCGTGCACGGCGTCGGCGGCCTGATCGGCGCCATCCTGACCGGCGTCTTCGCCAAGATGTCGGTGTCCAACGCGGAAGGCGCCTTCGCCGCCGTCCTGCAGGCCGACCCGTCCGCCACCCTGGGCCTGCTGGAAGGCAATGCCGGTGCGGTGTGGATCCAGATCCAGGGCGTGCTCTACACCATGGTGTGGTGCGCCGTCGCCACCTTCGTCCTGCTGAAGGTCATCGACGTGGTGATGGGCCTGCGCGTGGACGAGGATGTGGAGCGCGACGGTCTCGACCTCGCCCTGCACGGCGAGAGCATCCACTAAGAACACTCCCTTTCCCACGGGTCTCTTCGAAAGGGCCGCCGGGCTTCCCGGCGGCCTTTTTCGTTTGCCGATGCGGGAGCGTTGCCCGGTGATTGTTGCGCCTTCGGAAACGCTGTGGCGCGGGCGGGCCGGCTTCACGGCGGGGCCGCGGCGGACTACCTCTGGTGCAACATCAGCGCATTCACTTGGGAGTCCCCGCCATGTCCACCCAGTCCGCCACCACCGGTGTCCGTCCGGTCCTCGCCGCCGTGGAGGGCATGGCCACCTCCGACGGCGCCGGGGTCAGCATGACCCGCATGCTGGGCACGCCCCGCCTGCGCACGCTCGACCCCTTCCTGATGCTGGACCTGTTCGGGTCCGACCAGCCGACCGACTATCTCGCCGGTTTCCCCGACCATCCCCACCGCGGTTTCGAGACGGTCACCTACATGCTGGCCGGCCGCATGCGCCATGCCGACAACCATGGCCATGAAGGCGTGATCGAGACCGGCGGCGTGCAGTGGATGACCGCCGGCCGCGGCCTGATCCACTCGGAGATGCCGGAGCAGACCGAAGGGCTGATGCGCGGCTTCCAGCTGTGGATCAACCTGCCGGCCCGGCTGAAGATGACCGAGCCGCGCTATCAGGAGTTCCCGGCCGCCTCCATCCCGGTGGAGCGGCGCGAGGACGGCGCGACCGTCACCGTGATCGCCGGGGACACCGCCCGCGGCACCGCCGGGCCGGTGCGGGCCGAGGCGACCGACGCCCGCTATTTCGACGTGGCTTTGCCGCCGTCTGTCTCCTTCGCGGAGCCTCTGCCGGCCGGCCACACCGCTTTCCTCGTGCTGTTCGAAGGCACGCTGGATGTCGGCGGCGAGGGGCTGCTGTCGGGACCGCGGGTGATCGTGCTGGGCGACGGCGAGCGGGTGGAGGCGACCGCCGGGCCCGAGGGCGCGCGCTTCCTGCTGCTGGCCGGCGAGCCGATCGGCGAGCCCATCGCCTGGGGCGGTCCCTTCGTCATGAACACGCGCGAAGAGGTGATGCAGGCCTTCCGCGACTTCGAGGAAGGCCGCATCTGATCGGGGGACGCCGCGCGCCGGCCTTCCCTTGGCCGGTCCTTCGGGGCCGGCGCGCGGCATCTCGTGCCTTGCACCCCCGCCACCGCCGGTTATCATGGCGCTTTCCGTGTTAACACGAACGATGGCGGGAGCGGGGGCGATGCGTGCAAAGGGTCTGATGGGTGGCTTCAGGGCGGCTGTCGCCACGGGACTTCTGGCCCTGTCGCTAGCCGGCGGGATCTTTGCCCCGGCACCGGCCGCCGCCGTGGACTTCTCCAAGGCCGCCGCCGATTTCGGGCCGGAGGGCGCCTGGACCAACCAGTGCGACATCGACCGGATGACCGACAGCAAGACCTGCCGGCTGATGATCTACCGCCTGTTCGACGACGGGAAGGATGTCGGCTTCATCGCGCTCAGCGTCATCCCGACCGGCAACGACTTCCACCTGTTCCTGACCACCAGCCAGGGGCTGGTCGACCGCTGCGCCATCCGTGTCGACCGCCAACCGCGGATCGAATCGCATGTCGCGACGCTGAACATGTGCATGTTCCCGAACTTCGTGTCCGGCCGCGTCGCCGACCAGTTCCGCAACGGCTCGACCATCCTGGTCCGCGTCAGTTCCCCGCGCCTGGGCAAGCGTGACATCGATTTCCCGCTGAACGGCTTCTCCCGCACCTTCGAGGAGATGCAGCGCAGCCTGCAGTGAGGGGGAAATCCCCCTCTCCCCCCGGGGAGAGGGTCGGGGTGAGGGGGATGCATAGGGAGGATTCTCGGTTGAGGCACGCAGTGCGATCCCCTCACCCTAACCCTCTCCCCGGGGGGGAGAGGGGATTGTCATGCCTCACCCCGGCAGCCGGTAGCCCGCCGCCGGTTCCTGCATCGGGCAGCCGTTGCGCTCCATGCGGAAGCCGGAGGAGCGGGCGTAGGCGAGGCGGCGGGCGCGCATGATCGAGCCGAGCGGCCGATGCGCGGCCAGACCGTGCCAGGGGCTGAAGGCCAGCCGGTCGTCGCCGGCGCGGGAGCGCTCCTCGCTCCAGGCGGTCTGGGGCGGCACGGTGATGCGGGCGACGGCGCGGTAGGGGCTCAACTCCTCCGGCCACAGCACGCTGGCGTCCTCCACCGGCATGCGCTCCTCGTCGGTGCGCAGCTGGACGCGCAGCTCCCAGACCGCTTCATGGTCGCGGAAGAACTCCACCACCGCCTCGCGCAGGCTATCGGGCTTGCCGTTGACGGTCAGCGGCGCATCGGTCAGCGCCGTCAGGTTGGGCGAGACGGGGACGATCTGCAGCTTGGCGACATGGGCGCCGTGGCGCAGGGCCGCCTGGCTGTAGAAGGTTTCGCCCAGAATGTGGGTCGCGGGATGGCCGCCCAGGGTCTTCAGGGTGGCGCTCTCGCCGCCGAAGGCCTCCACCACCCGTTCGGCAACCCGCAGGGTCGCGGACAGCGCCTTCTTCGCCGTCTCCGCCCGGTCGGTGGTGGCGGCCAGCAGCTTCAGCGTCGACAGGAACTGCTTGGCGTCCGGTGCGGAGAAGACCGGGGCGTTGGCCATCACGAAATCCTGGGTCGCCTGATCCTCCGACCCCGGCAACCGTTCGCCGGTCACGCCCAGCACCTTCACCGCCAGACCGCGCGGGGTCGACACGCTGTCGGGCAGGATGTCGCCCGGCGTCGTCGACAGCCGCAGGATCGCCGGATAGCTCTCCGCCCGCGCGAACAGGCCCTGGGCGAGTTCCGCCGGCAGATCGTCCAGCACGTCCAGCCGGCCGATCAGCAGGCCGTGGCTCTTGGCATGGACGCTGCGGTTGGCGTGGCCGCTATCCTCGTAGGTCTTGCGGCTGATCGACAGCATCGTTTCCGCCAACTCGTCGAAAAGCCGGGCTTCATCGGGACCGGGGCTTTCGACCGACGGCGCATAGGGCAGGGGCTTGGCGGAGGCGGCTGACACGGATGGTGTCTCCCGAATGGGGAAAGGGCGGGTGTAGCCGGGAGAACAGCCGCGGCCATCCCCTGTTCCGCCGCCCCGTTCCGCGGCGGCGCGCTTCCCTGTCGGAGCGGTTCGGGCGGGCGATGGGGGTGCGGCGTCACTCCGCCCGATTGGACTCGGCAGCGAGGTGATTAGTCCGGCTTGCCATATCCCATCCCAAGCCGCAATCGACAGCCTGCGGTTGCCGGCAAACACTTGATGGACAAGAAGACAATCAACCATGGAGGACGGTCGTGGTTGCCTATACGTCGATCTACGGGGAGGTGCTCGAACGGACGGCGTGGGAGGGACGGAACATCGTTCTCCTCACCCAATCGTCGGATCTCGACGCCGAAGTGATGCAGGACATCGTCGCCAAGCTGGACGACGCCTATGATTTCTATTCACGCATCACGGGCCGGATCCCGTCGCCCTACTTTACTTACAACGGCAAGGCCACCATCGCCGAGGTGCAGGATACCTGCGGGGCGGGCTGCGGCTTTCTCGGCTTCACGGGCATCGAGATCATGCCCGAGTACTTCAATATCCTCTATGACGGCGTGCGGGACGCGGGCCTTTACGATCAGGTTCTCTTCTACGAACTTGGACGGAATTTCTGGTTCTACGACCAGCCGCTCAACACGCTGCCGCCCTTCACCACCGGCTTCGCCATCGAGAACCGCTTTCTTTCGATGGAGGCCACAGGCGTGGACGGCCTCTCCTTCAACGGTATGGAATGGGACCAGCTGGTCGCTGCCGTTCAGCAGGACATGGCCCAACTCTATTTTTCAAACCCCAACCTCACCTGGCGCAACACACTCGTCACCGATACGGCCCCGGAGAATCCCTACGGCCTCAACGGAGCCGACCTCGCCGGATCGCTCCTCCACCGCCTCTACGAGGATTTCGGCGAGGACAATTACGCCCGCTTCTGGCAAAGCCTCATCTCCAAGGAGGCGGCGACCACCCCGGAGCAGGCCCGCGCAAACTTCCTGGCTGCGGCGGACGAGGCCACCGGCGTCGATTACAGCTGGCTTTTCAAGGAGGGTTGGCGGTTCGACACCGGAACGGCCGACGGTGAAACGCTGGAGTCGAGCGCGAGGAGGGGCAACCACGCCGTCCTCGGCTTCGGCGGCGACGACACCCTCCGCGGGTCCAGAAGGGCAGAACTGATGGTCGGCGGGCTCGGCGACGACACGCTGCTGGGCGGCCGTGGCGACGACACCCTGCTCGGCAGCGTCGGCGACGATCTGATCCGGGGTGACGAGGGCGCCGATCTGCTCGCCGGAGGCGACGGTGCCGACCGGTTCGTGTTCCGCTCCGTCCGGGACATCGGCAAGGGCGCGCAGCACGACACCATCGTTGATTTCGCCCCGGACGACACCCTGGACCTGCACGGCATCGACGCCAACACCCGCCGGCGCGGCGACCAGTCCTTCACCTTCATCGGTGGCGCCGACTTCGATCGGAAGGCCGGCGAATTGCGCTGGGCCGACGGCATGATCCAGGGGGACGTCAACGGGGACGGACGTACCGACTTCAAGATCACCCTGCAGGGGGTGGACAGCCTCACGGCGTGCAACATCATTCTTTGAGCGTGCGGCGGACCTGAAGTCTGCCCCGATACGACGAACGCCCCGCAGGCTGCCTGCGGGGCGTTCGTCGTCGAGTGGGACATAAGGAGCGGATGCGTGGACCCGGTATGCGGAACCGGATCGGCCGGGATCAATGCCGGGTGCGGGCCGGGGTGACGTAGACGCCGTCCCAATCGACGCCGAACAGGGCGTCGTCGCCGGCCTCTTCGACCAGATCGTCATACTCGTGGGCCTCGATCAGCCCGAAGATGGACGCGGTGCCGGAGGCGTCCAGATCGCAGGTCACCACATGGCCACCCACCTCGACCGAGGTGAAGAACACTTCCGGCAGTTCCATGCTGTCCAGGTCGGCGGTGACCGCACTTTCGATCTCGTGGATGGTACGGGACGAGAGGGAGACCCGGAGCTTCGCCGCCTGGGAGGCCCAGACGATGCGCTTCACGTGGGCCGGCTCCTTCATCTCCGCGATGCCCGACGCCTCGTCGCCTTGGCCGGCCATCGCGATCATCCGGGAAACCAGGGTCGAGGTGCTGCTGGGTGCGCGCATAGAAGCCTCCGCTCGTTCGATGACGACAGATTTGCGCGTAGGCGGTTAACGGGGTCTTAAGCCGGGGGCGAGGCTAAAGCCTTACCCCTGCTGAGGTATGGCCTATCCATTCGGTTCTAGGTGGCGGCAAGGGCGGCGGCGACACCTGCCGCGACCCGCGCATTGTTGCGGATCAGCGCGATGTTGGCGGTCAGGCTGCGCCCGCCGGTGATGCGCTCCAGCGCCGCCAGCAGGTGGGGGGTGATGTCCTTCCCCTTGATCCCATTGGATTCCGCGTTGGCCAGCGCCTGGGCGACGGCGGTTTCCATGGCGTCGGCGTCAAGCTCGTCGGCGGGTGGAATCGGGTTGGCCAGCAGCACGCCGCCTTCCAGGCCAAGCTGCCATTTCGCGCGCAGAATGTCTGCCACCGCAGTTACGTTGTCACAGCGATGATCGACGGGCAGGCCGCTGCGGCGGCTGTAGAAGGCCGGGAATTCATCGGTGCCGAAGCCCAGCACCGGGACTCCGCGGGTCTCCAGCACCTCCAGCGTCTTGGGCAGGTCGAGAATCGACTTGGCCCCGGCGCAGACCACGCAGACCGACGTGCGCGCCAGTTCGTCCAGGTCGGCGGAGATGTCGAAGCTGGTCTCCGCCCCGCGATGCACGCCGCCGATGCCGCCGGTGGCGAAGACGGATATTCCGGCCAGCCGCGCCCCGATCATCGTCGCCGCCACCGTGGTGGCGCCGAGCGCCCGAGTCGCGATGGCGACGGGGAGGTCGCGGCGGCTGAGCTTGCGCACAACGTGGCCGCCGGTCGCCAGACGCTCCAGCGCCTCGTCGTCCAGCCCGATGCGGATGTGCCCGTCCATCACCGCGATGGTGGCGGGGATGGCGCCGGCGGCCCGCACCTCCGCCTCCAGCGCGCGGGCGGTCTCCAGGTTGCGGGGGTAAGGCATGCCGTGGGAGATCACCGTCGATTCCAGCGCCACCACCGGGCGCTTTCCGGCAAGCGCGTCGGCGACCTCGGGGGTGGGCAGCAGGATCGGGTGCATGCGCGGTCTCTTCGATGTTGGGGGGCGGTTTTCGCGCCCTATATTAGGACGCATGTCCGCTGCACACCAATCCAATCCCGGCCAATCCAATCCGGGCCGCCCGCACCCCGACAGGTGGATCAAGGTCCTTCCCGAAGGGCTCTATGTCGAGCCGGGGGGCTTCTACATCGACCCGGTGCGCCCGGTGGAGCGCGCGGTCGTCACCCACGGCCATTCCGACCATGCGAGGCCGGGCAACCGCCATGTGCTGGCGACTCCGGGCACGCTCGCCATCATGCGCCAGCGGATGGGCGCAGGCGTGGGGGGGAGCCTGCAAGCGCTGGAGTATGGCGAGACCTTGCGGATCGGCGATGTCGATGTGCGGCTGGTGCCGGCCGGCCATGTGCTGGGCAGCGCCCAGGTGGTGCTGGAGCATGCCGGGTCGCGCGTCGTCGTGTCGGGCGACTACAAGCGCCGCCTCGACCGCACCTGCGCGCCGTTCGAGCCGGTGCCCTGCGACGTCTTCGTCACCGAGGCGACCTTCGGCCTGCCGGTGTTCCGCCATCCGCCCGACCTGGGGGAGGTGGGAAAGCTGCTGCATTCGATGGAGCTGTTCCCGGAGCGCAGCCATGTCGTCGGCGTCTATGCGCTTGGCAAATGCCAGCGGCTGATCACGCTGCTGCGGGCGGCGGGATACGACCGGCCGATCTGGCTGCATGGCGCGCTGGAGCCCCTGTGCCGGCTCTATAGCGATTGGGGGGTGGAGTTGGGGGAGCTGCGGCCGGCCACGGTGGCGGCGAAGGAGGATCTGAAGGGCGCCCTGGTGCTGGCCCCGCCGGCGGCGGTGGCCGACCGCTGGGCGCGGCGGTTGGCCGATCCGGTGGTGGCGATGGCGTCGGGCTGGATGCGGGTGCGCCAGCGCGCCCGCCAGCGCGGGGTGGAACTGCCGCTGGTCATCTCCGACCATGCCGACTGGGACGAGCTGTGCCGGACGCTGGAGGATGTCGGCGCGCCGGAGGTCTGGGTGACGCATGGGCGGGAGGAGGCGCTGGTCCATTACGCCACCAGCCGCGGCATCCGCGCCCGCGCGCTGGCGCTGATCGGTTTCGAGGACGAGGATTTGGAGGGCGATCCCGAGAAGGCCGGGGAAGGAGAGGCGTCGTGAACCGCTTTGCCGCGCTGATCGACGCGCTGGTCTTCATGCCCTCGCGCAACGGCAAGATCCGCCTGCTGGTCGACCATTTCGCCACCACGCCGGATCCCGACCGCGGATGGGCGCTGGCGGCTCTGACCGGGGCTTTGAGCTTCCGCGAGGCCAAGCCGGCAGCGATCCGCGAACTGGCGGCGACGCGGGTCGATCCGGAGTTGCTGGCGCTGTCCTACGACTATGTCGGCGATCTGGCGGAGACGGTGGCGCTGATCTGGCCGGAGCGGCCGGAGAGAGCCAACAGTTTACCGCCCAGCCTGAACGAGGTGGTGGAGGGGCTGCAGGCCGCCAAGCGCGGGCAGGTGATGGGGCTGGTGGAGGGCTGGCTCGACACACTCGACTCGTCGGGGCGCTTCGCCCTGCTGAAGCTGATCACCGGGGCGCTGCGCATCGGCGTGTCGGCACGGCTGGCCAAGACGGCGCTGGCGGAGTGGGGCAAGGCCGCCCGGCCGGAGGTGAGCGTCGATGACGTGGAGGAGGTCTGGCACGGGCTGACCGCACCCTACGCGGAGCTGTTCGCCTGGCTGGAGGGGCGCGAAGAACGCCCGGCGACCGGGTCCGGCGCCGGCTTTCGGCCGATGATGCTGTCCCACCCGCTGGAGGAGGAGGACCGCGCCGCGCTCGACCCCGCCGCCTATGCCGCGGAATGGAAATGGGACGGCATCCGCGTGCAGATGGTGGCACGGGGCGGGGAACGGCGGCTCTACAGCCGCACCGGCGACGACGTGTCGGGGGCTTTCCCGGACATCGTCGATCACATGAGCTTCGACGCGGTGCTGGACGGCGAACTGCTGGTGGCGCGCGACGGGGTGGTGGCGCCCTTCAACGATCTGCAGCAGCGGTTGAACCGCAAGACGGTGACGGCGCAGATGCTGCGCGACGGGCCGGCCTGGGTGCGGCTCTACGACATCCTGTTCGACGGAGAAGAGGATCTGCGCGGCCTGTCCTTCATCGAACGGCGTGCCCGGCTGGAGCGCTGGTTCGAGGCGGTGCAGCCGCGGCGGATGGATTTGTCGCCGCTGGTGCCCTTCGGCGGCTGGGACGAGTTGGTGGCGATGCGTGAAGGGGCACGGGAGAACGGCATCGAGGGGCTGATGCTGAAACGGCGCGACAGCGCCTATCTGGCCGGGCGGCCGAAGGGGCCCTGGTTCAAGTGGAAGCGCGGGGCGCTGACGCTCGACACCGTGATGATGTACGCCCAGCGCGGCCACGGGAAGCGGTCGAGCTATTATTCCGACTACACCTTCGGCGTCTGGCGCGGGGAGGAGCTGGTGCCGGTCGGCAAGGCTTATTCCGGTTTCACCGACGCCGAACTGATCGAACTGGATCGCTGGGTGCGCAACCACACCACCCGCCGCTACGGGCCGGTGCGCGAGGTGGAGGCCGGTCTGGTGCTGGAAGTCGCCTTCGACAGCGTGCATCCCTCGACCCGGCACAAGAGCGGGCTGGCGATGCGCTTCCCGCGCGTCCACCGCATCCGCTGGGACAAGCCGGCGCACGAGGCGGACAGGCTGGAGACGCTGGCGGCGATGGTGGTGGGGTGAGGGTGGCGATTGCGCCCTCGAGCTATTGCCCCCTCCCCAACCCTCCCCCGCTCACGCGGGAGAGGGGGCTAAACGCGAGAGCGGCGGAGTTCCCTCTCCCACCGGAGGTGGGGGAGGGTTAGGGAGGGGGCGCCGGACAAGCATTTCGGCGCAATCAACACCCCCTCAATACCCCTTGGCCTGTCCCCCGAACACGCCCTTGGCCCAGGCGCCGACGCGGTGGCGCCACTGTTCGTGCCAGATGTAGACGCTACCCTTGACCCAGTTCATCTGGATCGCGCGGCGCTGGCCTTCGAAGGGATAGTGGCCGTGCCAGGAGGTGTCGCTGCGGCGGAAGCACATCAGCGTGCCTTCCTCCGGCGGAACCTCGGCGGCGTAATCCTCAAGGTTCTGGGTGCGCAGGATGCGCAGGCGGCCGCCGGTCGCCTCCCAGGGCGGGTTCATGTAGATCAGGACCGTGATGACCTTGCTGGCCGAATCCGGGTGGATCTTGCCGTCGGTCGGCCGGCACATGCCGCGCGCCGTGAACATCGTCGGATAGTCCGACAGGTCGAGCCCGAACTTGTCGGAAAAGGCCTTGCAGACCTCCGGCCCCTTCAGTTCGGCGATCAGCCGGTCGAAGCTCGGCCCCTGGGGGAAGACGCCCAGCGGGATGGAGCCGGGCTTGTCGACCTTGGGATAGTCGCGGTGCAGATCCTCGAGAAACTCACGCTTCACGAAGCCGGGAACGCACAGGAAGTCGAAGGGGTCGTGCTGCAGAGGGGTGGCGCGGAACTTGTCCAGATCGAGCATGGACATGGGTACTGAACTCCCAACGAGCGTGCCGACAGTGGCATTGCCCCCCAAAACCGGCGTCACTTAAACACGACGGAAGTTTTATGCAATAGGTTTGTCAGGGAAGCAGAGTTCCTGCCGCGCCCGCCATTCGGGACCGACATAGTTGACGATGATCGACTTGCGCACGCCGTCGATCGAACGTTTCTCGAACCCATGCCAAGTATTTCTGGCGGGGATGAAGATCAGGCCTTCATTGAAGGCGTAGGGCGCGCGGGCGACCACCGTCCGCGTCTCGTCCAGCACGTCGGTGCCCCAATGCGAGCAGTTCGGCCCCTTGGACAGATAGATCAGCATCGTGAACTTCTTGACGCCGATGTCGGTGTGCGGCTCCAGCCAGAAGCCGTCGGTGTCCTGGCAATATTCGATGCGCAGGCTGGTGCCGGTCAGGTCGACATTGCAGGTGCGCTGGATCGCCTCCACCACCGGGCGGCCCTGGAAAGCCTGGGCGACCGTCTCGCACACCGCGTATTTCGCCCGGTTCTCCTCGCCGAAGTAAGTGCGCGAGGCGTTGTTGGTCTCGCGCTTGCCGTAGGTGTCGGACACCCGCGGCGGCCCCCAGGGCAGATCGGCAATGGCGTCGGCGGCGTCCTCCGGCAGGGCTTCGGACAGCAGCCAATGATTGTAGGGCGTTTCCGACAGCCGGCTGCGCTCCAGGCAACGGAGGAAGGAGGCCGAAACGGTGTCGGCGGTGGAGGTCGTGGCGAGCGTGTCGGCGGCGATCATGGCGTCGGCTGTCATGGCGGCGATTGATCCGGAAGGAAGGACGGCCCTCGACCGGCCTGACGGAGGGCGGTCGGTTTGCCAGCGCTTATGGCATGGCCCGTCCCCGAACTCCGCAGGCAAAGGATCGCGCCGAAGGGGTGCGCGCATTGGTCGCGCCGCACCCCGCAGCCTTGTTACGCCAGACCGTGCCGCTTCCTGTGCGCGGGCAGGCGGCGCATCACCTCTTCGGCGACGATCCGCGTCTCGTCCATCGGCTGATAGCTCCAATGGTCGAGCGAGCCGTCGAAGGGCCGGGTGATGCCGTCCTGGTACAGGCCGTCATGGAAGGCGCGGAACTTGGGCGACCCGCCGTCCAGCTCGATCACATAGACCGGCTTGCCGGTGGAGCAGGCCTCCGACGTCATCGACACGCTGTCGCAGGTCACCACCACGGCGTCGGCGAGGCCGAGATAGGCGAAATAGGGGTTCTCGCCGGTGCCGTCCCACACCTCCGCCGGCAGGCCGGACAGGCGGGCGCGCAGGATCGCCTCGTTGTCGGCGCCGGTCCGGCGCGACGGGGTGACCATCAGCCCGGCGCCATGGGTGCGCGTCAGGTTGGCCAGCCGTTCGGCCACGTCGCCCATGATGGTGGGCGTCAGGCGGTAGACGCCGTTGTCTCCGCCGATCAGCACGGCGATGCGCGGGTGCGGCAGATGGGCCAGCCGCGGGGCGAAGCGTTCGGCCGCGTCGGCCAGGATGGCGGGCGTCACCCGATGCAGCGCGCCGCGCGTCACCAGCACGTTGTCGGCGCGCAGCTTGTCGTGGCGCGGCACGACGACCAGATCGAAATGCCGCGGGCTCATCACCGGATCCTGGATCTGGACGGTGAAGGTCCGCCCGCGCGACTGGCGGCGCACCGCCAGCGAGACGGCGATGGACTGCCGGCCGGTGCCGATCAGGATGTCGGGCCAGGGCGGCTCCACCGGATCGCCCTTGGGGCCGGCGGCGAAGCGGTTGCCGATGCGCCAGTAGGGGGTCAGCTGGCGCCAGGGGGTGCGCAGGCGGACACGCTTGATCACCGGCGTCAGGCCCAGCGCCTCGGCCAGCCCGATGCACTGGTTTTCCATGCCGGCCTTGCCGTCCGACACCACCCAGCAGGTCAAGGATTGCATGAGAACTCGGATCGTTGGGGCTGCGAAGGGGATTGCGGCGAAAAGACCGGTATCCGGGTTGCTCGCCCTTGCGGGGGTTTCGGTCTTGGCGTAGACACCATGCCCGTGTAATATCCTTTCTCCAAATCATCCCCGGAGCGACCGAGTAAAACCATGCGGCGGGTCAAACTCGACCGAATTGACCGTCGGATTCTGCGCGATCTGCAGAACGACGGCCGGATGACCAACGTGGAGCTTGCCCGACGTGCCGGCATCTCCGCTCCGCCCTGCCTGCGCCGCGTCCGCGCGCTGGAGGAGGCGGGATTCATCCGTGGCTACCACGCCGACGTCAACCCCGATGCACTGGGGTTTGGCGTCACGGTGTTCGCCCAGGTCGGCCTCAGCAGCCAGGCCGAAGCGGACCTAAAGAAATTCGAGGAGCTCGTCAACAGCTGGCCGCTCGTGCGTGAGTGCAACATGCTGGCCGGCGAATATGATTTCGTCCTGAAGATCGTGGCGGAGGACTGGGACGACTACCAGCGCTTCCTGACGACCAAGCTGACGTCGGCGCCCAACGTCGCCCATGTCAAGTCGGCCCTGTCGATCCGCACCAGCAAGCACACCCCCGGCGTTCCCATCGACGTCGATTCGCCCGACATCCCGGAAGGGACCGAGGACGACGAGGACGAGGATTTCGTCGAGGACGTGGCCGAGACGCCGCCCGCCCGCGCCACCCGGCGCTGAACGGGCAAGGCATAACGGCCTTTCTACAGGGAGGATGCGGCGAGCGCCTGGAGCAGGCCCGCCGCGGCTCCCCCCAGCACCACCCAGTGGATCGCCACGCCGCGCCGGGTCAGGGCGTAGAGCGCGGCTAGCATGATCGCCCAGGTCCAGATCATCTGTCCTGCCGGCTGCCCGTCCGGCAGCAGCACCGCCATCCCCAGATAGACTCCTAAGTTCAGGATCACCCCCACCACCGCCGCGGCGATGGCGGCCAGCGCCCCCGCGGCCAGACGGTTGTGGATCAGCCGCTCCACATAGGGGGCGCCAGCGAAGATGAACAGGAAGCAGGGCAGGAAGGTGACGTAGGTCGTCAGCGCCGCCCCCAGCGTTCCCGCCAGCGCCGGCGACAGCCCACCCGGCCGGTTCCAGCCGGCGAAGAAGCCGACATATTGCGTGACCAGGATCAGCGGCCCCGGCGTCGTCTCGGCCAGGGCCAGCCCGTCGACCATCTCGCGCGGGCCGAGCCAGCCATAGGCGTCCACCGCCTGCCCGGCGATATAGGGCAGCACGGCATAGGCGCCGCCGAAGGTGACGAAGGCCGCCTTGGTGAACAGCGCCGCGATGCCGCGCCAGGGATCGGTCCCGAAGGCCAGCAGCACCGCCCCCACCGGCACCGCCCACAGCAGGACGAACAGCGCCGCCAGAACCAGCAGCCGGCCGGGCTTGGGCGCCGGCTCCGCAGCGTCCTCCATGGCATCGCCGTCCGCCACCGGATGCGGGTGGGCGAACCAGTGGCGGCCCATCCGCGCCGCGACGCCGCCGACCACCGCCGCGGCGCCGATGACCAGCGGGAAGGGCAGATTCAGCGCGAACAGCGCCAGGAAGGCGGCGCCGGCCATCGCCACCGCTGCCGGACCCTTCAGCGTGCGGCGGCCCATCCGCCAGACCGCGGCGACGATGATCGCCACCACCGCCGGCTTGATGCCGTCGAACAGCGCGCCGACCAGCCCGGTATCGCCATGGGCGGCGGCGATCCAGGACAGGGCGAGCAGGACAAGGGCGCCCGGCAGCACGAACAGTCCGCCCGCCACCAGCCCGCCGCGCACCCCGTGCAGCCGCCAGCCGATGTAGGTGGCGAGCTGCTGCGCCTCCGGACCCGGCAGCAGCATGCAGAAGTTCAGCGCGTGCAGGAACCGCGTCTGGTCGATCCAGCGGCGGCGGTCGACCAGCTCGCTCTGCATCATCGCGATCTGCCCGGCCGGCCCGCCGAAGCTGGTCAGCCCCAGCCGCAGCCAGTAGAGGCAGAAGGTGCCGAAGGCGGGGACCGTGGCGGACGGCGGCGGAGCGGGCGGGGCGGGGGTGTCGGTCATGGGGCCGTACCCTAACGCAAATGCCGCCGCAAGGCAGCGTCCACCATCGGACAGGGCGAGTTCCGGGGACAATTGAGGGGCGGCCATGGCCTTCCGCAGCGCCGGGGTTTAATATTGCAACCGCGAGCGCCGCCGTCGTGGCCGGCGCCGGGTGTCGGGGACGCTGGAGAATGAAGGCTTCCGCCCGCGGTCGCGCGGCTGTGTTGAGTGCGGCGCTGTGTGCCGGTATCGGGTTGTTCGCCGCCGGGATGTCGACCGTGGCGGCACCGGCCCATGCCGCGGTCGGCGTCCACGCCGAAGAGATCGTCCGCTTTCCGTCCACCGATGGCGACCTGACCGGCGGGGCGCCGACGATGCTGACCGGGCGGCTGCTGCGTCCCGCGGGCGCCGGTCCGCACCCGGCGGTGGTCATGCTGCATGGCTGCGGCGGCCTCTATGCCCGCAACGGCCGGGTGTCGCCGCGCCATGTCTGGTGGGCGACCCACTTGCAGCGCCAGGGCTACGAGGTGCTGATGGTCGACAGCTTCGGCCCGCGCGACGTGGAGGAGGTCTGCACCACCGCGCTGAAGGACCGCACCGTCCGCGCCACGGTGGAGCGCAAGCGCGATGCCTGGGGCGCGCTGGCCTTCCTGCGCAGGCGGCCGGAGGTGGATCATGACCGCATCGGCCTGATCGGCTGGTCGCAGGGGGCGGGCACCGTGCTGGCCGCCTATGGCGCCGGGGAAGACGGGCCGGCGGGATCGGAAGCCGGCGGTTTCCGCGCCGCCGTGGCCTTCTATCCGGGCTGCCGTGCGTCGCTGAGCAATGAGGACTGGCAACCCGACGGTCCGCTGCTGCTGCTGGTCGGCGACAAGGACGACTGGACACCGCCGGAGGCCTGCGCCGAGTTGGCCGGGCGCGAGGGGGTGAAGGACAGGATGGAACTGGTGGTCTATCCCGACGCCTATCACGGCTTCGACGCGCCCGACGCCCCGGTGCGCAAGCGCAACGACCTCGCCACCGCACCCGATGGAACGGCCCATGTCGGCACGAACGAAGACGCCCGCTCGGACGCGATCCGGCGGGTGACGGAATTCTTCAGGGATAAGCTGCGGGGGTGAGGGGGCCTGATGTCCCCTCTCCCTGGTGGGGAGAGGGGAAAACCCTCAGCGGAACTCGACCGAAACGATCTCGTACAGCTTGGAGCCGCCGGGGGTGGAGACCTCCACGCTGTCGCCGACGGACTTGTTGATCAGGGCGCGGGCCAGCGGCGCCTGGATCGACAGCAGGCGGTTCTTGATGTCGCTCTCGTCCTGGCCGACGATCTGGTAGGTCGTCTCCTCATCCGTGTCCTGGTCGGCCAGGGTCACGGTCGCACCGAACTTCACGGTATTGCCCGTCAGCTTGGCCGGGTCGATGACCTCGGCACGGCTGATCTTGTCCTCAAGCTCCAGCACGCGGCCTTCGATGAAGCTCTGACGTTCGCGCGCCGCGTGATACTCGGCGTTTTCCGAAAGGTCGCCGTGTTCGCGGGCTTCCGCGATGGCTTTGATGACCGCCGGGCGTTCGGTGATCTTAAGGTGCTTCAATTCCTCCTGGAGGCGGTTGAAGCCCGCCGCTGTCATCGGAACTTTTTCCATGTTCGGTCCATCACCGCTTGCAGTCGTTCGACCTGTCCAAAGCGACATCAAGGACGAAGACGGCGCGGAGGAGGTCCGCCGCGCCGTCGTCCGTCCTTAATACGATCCGCTAAGGTACGACTGCAACGGGGCGACTTCAAGGCTGCCGTTCCGGAGTGCGGCAATCGCTTCCACTGCCGCGCGTGCGCCCGCCACGGTGGTGTAATACGGAATGTTGTAGGTCAGCGCGGTGCGACGCAGGCTGAAGCTGTCGGACAGCGCCTGGGCGCCTTCCGTGGTGTTGATGACCAGATGCACGTCGCCGTTGATCATGGCGTCGACGATGTGCGGCTGCCCTTCGACGACCTTGTTGATGGTTTCCGCCGGCACGCCGGCGTCGCTGAGCACCTTGGCGGTGCCCGACGTGGCGAGGATGCGGAAGCCCATGTCGTGCAGCTTCTTGGAGATCACCGCCAGCGCCGGCTTGTCGCGGTCCTTGACCGAGACGAAGACGCTGCCCTTGACCGGCAGGGTGACGCCGGCACCGAGCTGCGCCTTGGCGAAGGCGAGCGCGAAGTTGTGGTCGAGGCCCATGACCTCGCCCGTCGACTTCATCTCCGGACCCAGAACGATGTCGACGCCGGGGAAGCGGGCGAAGGGGAAGACGGCTTCCTTGACCGCGGTGTGCGGCGGCGTCGGGCCGTTCAGGGTGAAGGCGCCCAGCTTCTCCCCCGCCATGACGCGGGCAGCGATCTTGGCGATGGCGGTGCCGGTGGCCTTGGCGACGAAGGGCACCGTGCGGCTGGCGCGCGGGTTGACCTCCAGGATGTAGACGGTGCCGTCCTTGACCGCGAACTGCACGTTCATCAGCCCGACCACCTTCAGCGCATGGGCGAGCGCGTCCGACTGGCGGTTGATCTCGGCGATGATGTCGGCCGGCAGCGTGTAGGGCGGCAGGGCGCAGGCGCTGTCGCCGGAATGGATGCCGGCCTCCTCGATGTGCTCCATCACGCCGGCGACATACACGTCGGTGCCGTCGCAGACGACGTCGACGTCGACCTCGATGGCGTCCTGCAGGTAGCTGTCGATCAGCACCGGGTTCTTGCCCGACACCTGCACGGCGGTGCCCATGTAGCGCTGGAGCCCGGCCATGTCGTGGACGATCTCCATCGCCCGGCCGCCCAGCACGTAGGACGGACGGATGACGACCGGGAAGCCGATGCGGGTGGCCACCGCCTCCGCCTCTTCCAGCGAGCGGGCGAGGCCGTTGGCCGGCTGCTTCAGGTTCAGCTCATGCAGCAGCTTCTGGAAGCGCTCGCGATCCTCGGCCAGATCGATGGCGTCGGGCGAGGTGCCGAGGATCGGGATGCCAGCGGCTTCCAGCGCGGCGGCGAGCTTCAGCGGGGTCTGGCCGCCGAACTGCACGATGCAGCCCAGCACATTGCCCTTGCGCTGCTCGACCCGCACCAGCTCCACCACGTCCTCGGCCGTCAGCGGCTCGAAATACAGGCGGTCGGCGGTGTCGTAGTCGGTGGAGACGGTCTCCGGGTTGCAGTTGACCATGATGGTCTCGATGCCGGCCTCCTGCAGGGCGTAGACGGCATGGACGCAGCAATAGTCGAACTCGATGCCCTGGCCGATGCGGTTCGGACCGCCGCCGAGGATGACGACCTTCTTCGCTTCGGTCGGGTCGGACTCGCACTCCGCCTCGCCGGTCCCGTCGGTCTCGTAGGTCGAGTACATGTAGGGGGTGGCGGAGGCGAATTCGGCGGCGCAGGTGTCGATGCGCTTGTAGACCGGGGTGACGCCGGCCATGCGGCGCGCGGTGGCGACCGCGGCCTCGGTGGTCTTGGCCAGTTCGGCCAGACGGGCGTCGGAGAAGCCCATCTGCTTCAGCTTCAGCCAGCCGGCCTTGTCGGTCGGCAGGCCGTCGGCGCGGATCGCCGCCTCGCGGTCGGTGATCGCCTTGATCTGCTCAAGGAACCACGGGTCGTATTTGGAGACGGCCTGGACCTCGTCAACGGTGAAGCCGTGGCGGAAGGCCTGGGCGATCACCAGCAGGCGGTCGGGCGTCGGGGTGGCGAGCGCGCCGCGGATGGCGGTGCGGTCCGGGTTCTCTTCCCCGCCGATCTTCACCTCGTTGAAGCCGGTCAGGCCGGTCTCCATCGAACGCAGGGCCTTCTGCACCGACTCTTGGAAGGTGCGGCCGATCGACATCGCCTCGCCCACCGACTTCATCGAGGTGGTCAGCAGCGGCTCCGACCCCTTGAACTTCTCGAAGGTGAAGCGCGGCATCTTGGTGACGACATAGTCGATCGTCGGCTCGAAGCTCGCGGGCGTGGTGCCGGTGATGTCGTTGGTCAGCTCGTCCAGACGGTAGCCGACGGCCAGCTTGGCGGCGATCTTGGCGATCGGGAAGCCGGTGGCCTTCGACGCCAGCGCCGAGGAGCGCGACACGCGCGGGTTCATCTCGATGACGATCAGGCGGCCGTTGGCCGGGTTGACCGCGAACTGGACGTTCGAGCCGCCGGTGTCCACGCCGATCTCGCGCAGCACGGCGATCGAGGCGTCGCGCATGATCTGGTATTCTTTGTCGGTCAGCGTCAGCGACGGCGCCACCGTGATCGAGTCGCCGGTGTGGACGCCCATCGGATCGATGTTCTCGATGGCGCAGACGATGATGCAGTTGTCGGCGCCGTCGCGCACGACCTCCATCTCATATTCCTTCCAGCCCAGCACCGATTCCTCGATCAGCACCTCGCCGACCGGGCTGGCGCGCAGGCCGCCGCGCACGATGTCCTCGAACTCCGCCCGGTTGTAGGCGATGCCGCCGCCGGTGCCGGCCAGGGTGAAGCTGGGACGGATGATCGCCGGCAGCCCGACGAACTCCAGCGCGTCCATCGCCTCGTCCAGCGTGCGGACCATGCGCGACTTCGGCGATTCGAGGCCCAGCTTGTCCATGGCGTCGCGGAAGAGGATACGGTCCTCGGCCTTGGCGATGACGTCGCGCTTGGCGCCGATCATCTCCACGCCGAGGCGCTCCAGCGTGCCGTCGTCGGACAGCGCCATCGCCGTGTTCAGCGCGGTCTGGCCGCCCATGGTCGGCAAGAGGGCGTCGGGGCGCTCCTTCTCCAGGATCTTGGCGACCACCGCCGGGGTGATCGGCTCGATGTAGGTGGCGTCGGCCAGACCGGGGTCGGTCATGATGGTGGCCGGGTTGGAGTTGACGAGGATGACCCGGTAGCCTTCCTCGCGCAGCGCCTTGCAGGCCTGGACGCCGGAATAATCGAACTCGCATGCCTGTCCGATGACGATCGGACCCGCGCCGATGATGCAGATGGATTTGATGTCGGTGCGTTTGGGCATGGGTCCGCTTCTCTGAAGTGTGGTCAGCCGAAAACCCCCCGGCACCGGAGGACCGGAGACGGAGAGCGGGGATGGGCATGTCGTGCAAGGCCCCCTTATAGGGGGTTCGGGGCCGGGGGGGAAGGGGTGGCATGGATGTCACCCTCGCATGACTGAATCTCGGGCACGGCACCGCCGCCCTATGCGGGTCTTGAACCGGGCGTGAAAGGGACGCATCAATTCCCATTCTCCCGTTTCGCATACCCTTTGGAGATACGCCCCGATGAGCCACGCATTCGCCAAGGACAGCCGCGCCTGCGCCGCCTGCGTCTCGTGGGGGGGCGAGCGCGCGCTGTCGGAGGACAACACGCTTGTCCATGTCGCCCGCCACGGGGTGGAGGGCGAATGCCGCACCGCCAGCAGCCAGGACTACCGCCGCATCACCAAGGGCTATCACACCTGCAGCGCCTGGGCGCCGCTGCCGATGCTGAAGAAGCATGGCGGGCGGATCGGGCATACGGCCGCCGGCCAGGCACATGCGCCGGTGACCGCGGCGGCGTCGCGGCCGATGCCGCCGGTGTCCCGGCCGGTGCCGGCCGCCGCCGCCTTCGCCGACGCGCCGGTCGCGACTCCGGTGCTCGACCTGCCGCCGCCGCCCTGCCGCGCCGACCCGATCGATGTGGAGCAGTCGCCGCAGGTCCGCGTGCTCTACACCCATTGGCTCCGGCTGAAGCGCAAGCGCCGCATGCCGCTGGCGGTCGAGATCGACACCGCGCAGGTGCGCGAGAGCGTGCCGCGCATCGCCCTGATGGAGCCGACCGCCGACGGCAGCGATTTCGTCTACAAGTCCTGCGGCCGCGCCCTGCAGCGTCGTCTGGACGGGCGGCCGACCACGCGGCGGGTGACGGAGTGCCATCCGGAACAGGCGGCGCAGCGCTGGCTGTCCGATCTGCGCGCCTGCCTGGAAAGCGGAGAGCCGCGCTGCCTGCTGGTGCGCGACGACCCGATGCTGCCGGGGGCGAAGTTCGTCGAGCTGCTGCTGCCGCTCGCCGATGTGGAGGGCGGGCCGGCGACGCGGGTGCTGGCCTACCGTCATGTGCCGGGCGGCTGAGGAGGCGGCAATGAGCGACGTTCGGAAAGAGGAGCCGAAGGGGGAAGGACCCGGGCCGGAAATCGTCGGCGTCTGGCCGGCGGCGGTGTGGATCGTCGTCGGCACCGGGCATTACCTGAACGACCCCGACCATTTCGCCGGCTGGAAGGGCGCGCTGTATTTCGTGCTGGGCACCGGGGTGGTGGCGCTGGTCGGCGGCATCGCCAGCTTGTCGGCCCGCCGCACCGTCGCCGGCATCCAGGAACGCCTGCTGAAGGAGGTCCGCCACCGCCGCGATTGGGCGAGTTGGTGGGTAGCGCTGGGGCTGCGCGGGCTGATCGGACTGGGCGAGGCGGTGCTGGTGACGCTGCTGGCGCTGTGGGCGGTGGCACTGCTGGGGTGATAAGCGAAAATTCCTAATTTCGATCACGCGCAAGGGCAGTTCTTCAGACGTTGAGATTTGAATTTATGTCTGGACGAAGAGGTGCTGTGTAAATAATCCCATTCCAGGTGTGTTGTGATGGGGGCGGGCGTTATGTCCAGTCAACGGACAAAGGCATCGGCATTGGATGCTCTGCACGCGATGATGCGGGATCCGCGTTATTGGAATGCTGCAGATCCGGAGCGTGAACGATGGATTGCGAAGGTGACGCGCGGGTTTGACGCGCTATATCCTGATAATTCCCGCCATGACTTTGCCGGACGTCCGAAAGATAGGGCGGAGCATGGCGTTACGGTTCATGTCAACGAATACATCCGAACTGTAAGCGGTGAGGATGTGCTCGTTTCAGAACATGAACGGGGTTGGCCGTCCGGCAGCGGTCACGCTCAATCCCAGGGTTACACTCCCGGGAATGGCGTGCCGAAAGCTCCGCCGGGTGTGGATATCGATAAGAACATAAAAGAGGCGGAGAATCATTGGGCGCATACTGTCGTGGGTGATTTATGGTTTTATGATCAGGTCAAGAGTTATGGTCCATGGGATTATAAGAGGATATCGAGAGAGTACGAGGGGTTTGGGAATTTTCATTATGGTGCCGTTGGCGCCGCTATGGGATATTCATTGGACACCCTTCAAAGGACGGCTGGTTGGTATCAAGTAACTCAAGGGACAAGTGACCCATCATGGGGAGGGGTGGCGCCGAGTGTACTTGAAGCCATTCTAGGAATTGGAGGAGTAGCGCCATTTGGCGATGATCCAGTTGACTATGACAATATCGGAAAAGGGTATAGTTATTATGTTGGAAAATACGTGAGGAAAAAATAATGGGAGCGTCGAAGAATAGAATGTTGAGAATATTTTTTATCTCTGTGTCGATAGCTGTGGCTCTGATAATTATTTTTTTCTCTGCGGTCTATATATACATAAATTTTTTCTTTAGCTTTTGCGAGGTTGAGAGTTTCGGGGTGACGCCATCACCAAATGGCGAGACATCAGTGGTCATCTACTCGATCGATTGCGGTGCGGGAAGTCGGTTCAACACCAGGGCAGCTCTGGCTCCCGCAAAAAAGGAATTCGTTCCTGGAAAAAGCAAGCAGTTCCTTCATGTGCGGGGACAGCACGACTTCCATGTCAGATGGATCGATGCGGCAACCGTTGAAATCACTGCCGCCGACGCCGCCGATGCTTTCGGCGAGGGAAACATCGTTCAGAGAGAAAACTCCATGGATGGAGTCGCCATCTCCTATCGGTGACACTTTCTGTGTCGATAGGTGCATGCCATGCCGGAAAGTAAAGAGGATAAATCCTTGAAAAGATACTGACGAATTTTTTCTGATTTTGATCTAACTGTTTAGATAAAATGTATCACCGAGCGGCAATAGAAAATTATGATTAAAAAATTTCAAATAAATAAAATCATATTGGTTGCGGTTGGTGTGTTTCTTTGTGTGCCTATATTGATATACGCAACATTTTTCATCTATATCGCTTTTTTCTTCGATATGTGCCGAGTTGATAATCTTGGGGAGACGCCTTCGCCGGATGGAAAGGTGTCAGTGGTCATCTATTCAGTCGATTGTGGTGCAACAACAGGCTTCAACACGCGGGCAACCTTTGCCCCGGCAAATCGGAAGTTCGATCCGGATGGCAGCAAGCAGTTCCTGTATGTGCGGGGACAGCATGACCTCCATGTCAGATGGATCGATGCGGCAACCGTTGAAATCACCGCCTCCAATGCCGCCGAGGCGTTCGGCGAGGGGAACGTCGTTCAGAGAGAAAGCTCCATGGATGGAGTTGCCATTTCCTATCGGTGATATCGCTGGTGTCGAAAGCGGGCCGGCGGTGCGGTGGGCGGCGGTTCGATAGCCTGAAAGGTTTCCCGTGAAACGCAAACAGCCCCGCTCCTTCCGGAGACGGGGCTGTTGCAGCAACCAGGCACTCACTTCTGGCTGGTCTTCATGGTCCAGCCGGGTTCCACGCCATGCATGTCGGGCAGGCGGTGGGCGATGCCCTTGTGGCAGTCGATGCAGGTGTTCTGGCCGGTGAACAGGTAGGTCTCGTGCATGTTCGCCGCGCGCGGGTTCTGCTTGGTGATGTCCATCGAATCGGCGCTGTGGCAGTTCCGGCATTCCAGCGAGTTGTTGGACTTCAGACGCGCCCATTCGTGCTCGGCCAGCTCGCGGCGCTTGTCCAGGAACTTCTCGCGGGTGTCGATGGTGCCGAAGATCTTGCCCCAGACCTCCTTCGATGCCTGCATCTTGCGGGCGATCTTGTCGGTCCATTCATGCGGGACGTGGCAGTCGGGGCAGCTTGCGCGCACGCCCGACCGGTTGGTGAAGTGGATGGTCTGCTTCAGCTCCTCATAGGGATTGTCACGCATCTCGTGGCAGCTGATGCAGAAGGCCTCCTTGTTGGTCGCCTCCAGCGCGGTGTTGAAACCACCCCAGAAGAGGACGCCGGCGATGAAGCCGCCCAGCGTCAGGAAACCCAGGCTGAAGTGGACGCTGGGGCGGGCGAACAGCCGCCACAGGCCCGTCAGGGCGGATCGGATCGTCATTTCTGGCCGCCTTGGGCATGGCCCAGGACCGAGTCGAAGTCGCGGAAGCTGTTGGGAACGATCGGCTGCGCATCCGTCTGCTGGACGTGGCACTGGGTGCAGAAGTAGCGGCGCGCCGCCACCGTGCCCAGCGTCTGGCCGTCACGGTCCTGGAAATGGGTGACCGACAGCATCGGCGCCTGCGAGCCGGCCGTGTTGCGGCGGTCGTGGCAGGTCAGGCACTTGTTGATGTTCAGGTCAATCTGATAGTCGCGGATGGCATGCGGGATCAGCGGCGGCTGGTCGGCGTAGTTGCGCACGCGCTTCTGGTCGTCGGTGATCTCGCGGTGGGTCGCCTCGGCCGGGACATCCGTGGTGATCGGATGATTGGCGGAGGGGACCTTGATCCCCCCCACGGTGCCGGTGGCGTTGGCGGCTGCTTGGGCCATCACGACGGGCTTGTCGGCGGCGACAACACCGGAGGTGACGCCGATGGTCAGGGCCGGGACGCCGGCCAGAAGGGCCAGCGCGGCGATCAGGAAACGGGTCTTCATGATGCCGGCACTCCTCAGGCGTTCACGACGGGCGTGATCTTGACCGCGCATTTCTTGAAGTCGGTCTGTTTGCTGATGGGATCGGTGGCGTCGAGCGTCACCTTATTGATGAGGACCGTGTGGTCGAAGAAGGGGACGAAGACCAGGCCGCGCGGCGGCTTGTTGCGCCCGCGCGTTTCGACCCGCACCCGGACCTCGCCGCGCCGCGAGGTGATGCGCACCTCCTGCCCGCGCCGGACGTTCAGGTCCTTGGCGTCGTCGGGGTGCATGAACACCACGGCGTTGGGGACCGACTTGCGCAGCTCCGGCACGCGCAGCGTCATCGACCCGCTGTGCCAGTGCTCCAGCACGCGGCCGGTCGACAGCCAGAACGGGTAGTCGGCGTCGGGCGCTTCGGCCGGCGGCTCGTAGGGCAGGGCGAAGACATTCGCCTTGCCGTCCTTGTTGCCGTAGAAGCGCATGCCTTCACCGGCCTTCACGTAGGGGTCGGAGCCCTCGCGGTAGCGCCACTTGGTCTCCTTGCCGTCCACCACCGGCCAGCGCAGGCCGCGTTCCTGGTGGTACAGGTCGAAGGGCGCCAGATCATGGCCATGGCCGCGGCCGAAGGCGGCATATTCCTCGAACAGGCCCTTCTGGACGTAGAAGCCGGCATCCTTGGCCTCGTGGTTCCCGTAGTTCGGGTCGAGGTCGGACAGCGGGAAGCGGTCGACCTGGCCGTTGCGGAACAGCACGTCGTAGAGGCTCTTGCCGCGGTATTCCGGCTTCTTGTTCAGGAGTTCTTCCGGCCACACCTCCTCGATGCGGAAGCGCTTGGAGAACTCCATGATCTGCCACAGGTCGGACTTGGCACCGTCCGGCGCGTCGACCAGCTGGCGCCACAGCTGGGTGCGGCGTTCGGCGTTGCCGTAGCCGCCCTCCTTCTCCACCCACATGGCGGTCGGCAGGATCAGGTCGGCGGCCAGCGCCGTCACGGTGGGGTAGGGATCGGAAACGACGACGAAGTTCTCCGGGTTGCGGTAGCCGGGGAAGGTCTCCTTCGCCGTGTTCGGGGCCGTCTGCATGTTGTTGTTGCACATGACCCAGTAGGCGTTGAGCTTGCCGTCCTTGAGCATGCGGTCCTGCAGAACGGCGTGGTAGCCGATCTTGTCGGGGATGGTCCCCTCCGGCAGCTTCCAGATCTCCTCGGCGTGTTTGCGGTGCTCGGGGTTGGTCACCACCATGTCGGCGGGCAGCCGGTGGGCGAAGGTGCCGACCTCGCGCGCGGTGCCGCAGGCGGACGGCTGGCCGGTCAGCGAGAAGGGACCGTTGCCGGGCTGGGAGATTTTGCCGGTCAGCAGGTGGATGTTGTAGACGAGGTTGTTGGCCCAGACGCCGCGGACATGCTGGTTGAAGCCCATGGTCCAGAAGGACACGACCTTCACCTTCGGGTCGGCATACAGCTCGGCCAGCGCCTCCAGCCGGTTCTTCGGCACGCCCGACAGCTCATGCGCCTTGTCCAGCGTGTAGGGCTCGACGAACTTGGCGAACTCGTCGAAGCTGATCGGGTCGGAGTCGTTGGCCTTGGCGGCGTTCTTCGCCTTCTGCTCCAGCGCATGCTCGGGACGCAGGCCGTAGCCGATGTCGTCGCGGCCGCGCTTGAAGTTGCAGTGCTTCTCGATGAACTCCTTGTTCACCCGGCCGGTCTTGATGATGTGGTTGGCGATGTAGTTCAGGATCGCCAGGTCGGAACCGGGGGTGAAGACCAGACCGATGTCGGCGAGGTCGAAGCTGCGATGCTCGAAGGTGGAGAGGACGGCGACCTTGCAGTCGGGATGGCTGAGGCGGCGGTCGGTGACGCGCGTCCACAGGATGGGGTGCATCTCCGCCATGTTGGAGCCCCACAGCACGAAGGCGTCGGCCTGCTCCATGTCGTCGTAGCAGCCCATCGGCTCGTCCATGCCGAAGGTGCGCATGAAGCCGGCCACCGCCGACGCCATGCAGTGGCGGGCGTTCGGGTCCAGGTTGTTGGAGCGCAGGCCGGCCTTCATCAGCTTGGAGGCGGCATAGCCCTCGTAGATGGTCCACTGGCCGGAGCCGAACATGCCGACGGCGGTCGGACCCTTCTTCTTCAGGGTCTCCTTCCACTTCTGCGCCATGATGTCGAAGGCGGCGTCCCAGCTGACCGGCTGGAACTCGCCCTCCTTGTCGAACTTGCCGTCCTTCATGCGCAGCAGCGGCTGGTTCAGCCGGTCCTCGCCATACATGATCTTGGACAGGAAATAGCCCTTCACGCAGTTCAGGCCGCGGTTCACCTCGGCCTTCGCGTCGCCGTGGGTGGCGACCACGCGGCCGTCCTTGACGCCGACCATCACGCCGCAGCCGGTTCCGCAGAACCGGCAGGGGGCCTTGGACCAGTTCAGCTTGGCGCCTTCGCCGGTGAGGATGTTGGCGGCCGATGCGGGCATTGAGATTCCGGCCGCCGCGGCGGCGGCAGCGGCGGCTTGCGCCTTCAGGTAATCGCGGCGGGACAGGAACATGGCAGGGAGACTCCAGTTTCGGAGGAAATTCGGTCGGGACAGGGCGGATGCGGCGCGCCTGGACGGTGGAGGCGTCAGGCTGCGTCGATCGCGTCCGCGGGTTCGTAGTGGTGGTAGACCATGGTCGTGGTGTGCACGCCGGGGACGGCGTTCAGCTGGGCGATGCGGTCCACCACCTCGGCGGCGCTGGCGGTGACCAGCGTCACGACGGCCTTGCCGTTCTCCGATGCGCACCACTCCAGCCCGGCGACGGCGTTCGCCGCCTCGCGCACCGCCTCGGTGCAATCGGGGCTGTGCTGGATGACGAGGCTGGAGATGTGGACTTCGGGGGCGCGGGGCATGTCGGAAGACTCAGTGGGTGAGGAGCTGGTACATCCAGATCGAGAAGCCGTAGGCCGATACGGAGCCGATGGCGATCAGCGGCCAGACCAGGAAGGCCAGCCACAGGAACATCAGTCCCTCGGCCCGGCGGGTCGGAGCCGGATCGGACTCGGTCGCGATCCGATCGGACGGATGGGACAGGACGGGGGAACTGGTGGGCCTCATGGCTGCACTCTCGGTCGGTGCGGGAACGGATCGACCGATACCAAGGTATGGTCCTTAGGTACCGGTTTTCGGCCCTTAGTATCGATACTTTGGGGCGGTCTGGAATTGACCCAGGTCAAGCGGGGCTATTCACGCCTGTGACGGAATGGCGCGGCGGACCCTCCCATCGCGCCGTGCAGGCCTTCCGGCCCGGACCGCGCTAAACTGGAGCCGGGCCTTGCGGGGAGGGCCCGGGGCTTCGGTTCGAGATGGGGTGGCCATGGATTTGCTGCGCTCCTACTGGTCGCCGGCCGAGTTGGTGACCAACGGGCTGATTCTTCTGCATCTGTTGGGAGCGTTGGCGGTCGGGCTGCTGCTGGGCTACGAGCGCAGCTATCACGGGCGGGCGGCGGGGATGCGGACCTATGGGCTGGTCTGCCTGGCGTCGGCCGCGCTGACGGTGGTCAACGCCTATCCCGCCATGTGGTATGGCGGCATGGGAGTCCAGAGCGCCGCCGGGGCCGGCGACCCGACGCGGGTGATCCAGGGGATCGTGACCGGCATCGGCTTTCTCGGCGCAGGCGTGATCATGCGCGAGGGGCTGTCGATCCGCGGCCTGTCCACCGCGGCGTCGATCTGGGCGACCTCCGCCATCGGCATCATCATCGGGCTTGGCTTCTACGCCGTCGCCATCGCCGCCGCGCTGTTGACCATCCTGGTGATGAGCCTGCTGCGCCCGATCGAGCGGTTGCTGCCGCACCGCTCGGTGGTCCATCTGACGCTGGTCTTTCCCCGCGACAAGGCGCCGCCGCCGGACGAGCTGCGGGCGCAGGTGGCCCGCCATGGCTTCGAGGTGGTCGACTGGGCCTTCCACCTCGCCAACGGCAGCGGCCAGTTCGAATGCCAGCTGGTTCTGCAGGGCAAGGGCGATCTCGACCCGATGACGCTGGTCGCGGCGCTCGCCTCGACAGACGCTTTGGTGGAGTTCAAGCTGTCGCCCTCGCGCATCTGACATGGTTGGGGGAAGATGGTGACGGAATGCATATGTGCTTAATCTTTTCCTAAAACTTTAGCTTTATCGAAGCCGTACGATGACCAAGGATGCGAAGAACGGCGGCGCGAGCGGCCGGTGGATGCAAAGCCGGCGCGGCAACCTGCCGGCCATCCGCATTCGCACCCCGGCGGAGCGCCGGCCCTCCAGCTTTCTGCCCGGCCATCTTCCCGATTTTTTGCGAGTCCTGCTTGGCGCGGCCCTGCTTTGGCTTTGCGCATTGGGCATTGCGTCCGCATCCGCGCCGGTGGAGCCGCTGCGGCTGGAGTCGTCCACCGCTGGCGCCACGCTGGCCGGCCATTTCGCCCGGCTGGTCGATCCGGAGCGCAAGCTGGACTTCGCCGACATCCTGAAGGCCGATGCCGCCGGAGGCATGGAGCCGCGCAGCGATTTCCGCGGGGCCGGCCAGACCCGCGACATCCATTGGTACCGTTTCGACCTGCTGCGCGCGCCCGGCGCCCCGGCCGACTGGATCCTGGAGATGGGCGAGGCCTACATCGACCATCTCGACCTGTTCGTTCCGAAACTGATGGGGCCGAAATCGATGGACCCCAAATCGATGGCGGCGGACGGCCGGCCGCAAAGTCCGGACGCCTACCGGCTGGTCCGGCTGGGGGATTTCGTTCCCTTCAGCCAGCGGCCGATGAAGACGCGGCTGCACGCCCTGCCGCTGACCCTGCCGGAAGGACACCCGGTCTCGCTCTATCTGCGGGTCGATTCGATCAGCGCCATCCGCCTGTCCGCCCGGATGTGGACGCCGGCGGCCTATGCCGACCACCAGACGCCCGACCTGCTGTTCCAGGGCCTGTTCCTCGGCGTGCTGGGCATCCTGACGCTGGGATACGTCGCGTTGGGGCTGCTTCTGCGCGACGGGGCGCTGCTGGCCTACACCGGCTATGTCGCCACCGTCTTCTGCTATTATCTGTTCGCCAACGGCATCGCCGCCGCCCTGCTGCCGGACATGCCGGGCTGGGCCATCAACATGATGGTGGGCAGCAGCGGCTTCCTGGGCTTCGCCGCGGCGCTGATCATGTGGGTCTATATCCTCGACCTGCGGAGCGGGGCGCCGTGGCTGCGCCGCTGTTACCAGGGGCTGGCGCTGCTGTCCGTGCTGATGCTGCCGACGACGGTGTCGCCGCTCTATGCCCTGACCAATCCGGTGGTGACGCTGTCGGCGCTGATCGTGGTGGTGATCGCGCTGGTGCTGACCGCGCGCATGGTCTGGCTGAATCCCGGCGATCTCAGCCCGCGCTTCTATCTGGCCAGCACGCTGGTCTCGCTGGGTGGCCTGCTGCTGACGCAGATGTCGCTGCGCGGCGTGCTGCCGGCCGATTTCGCCGTCGCCGATCCTTACCAGATCTCGTCCATGCTGGCGGTTCTGGTGCTGGGCGTCGGTCTGGCCCTGCGCATCGGCCGCCTGCAGTCCGAACGGCTGCGCGCACGCGAGGAGTCGGCCTTCGCCACCAAGCGGGCGGAGGAGCAGCGCACCTTCGTCGCCATGCTGTCGCACGAGTTCCGTACCCCGCTCGCCTCCATCGACAGCGCGGCGCAGATGATCGAGCTGTCCGGGGCGGTCACGGCGCCGGCGGCGCTGACCCGGCTGGAGCGCATCCGTAACACCACCCGCAAGATGGTCGAACTGGTGGAGCTGTTCCTGTCCTCCGACGCGCTGGACCAGGGAGCGCTGGCGCTGAAGCCGGAACCGGTGGCGCTGGGCCAGTTGATGGAGGAGGCGCTGGGCGGCCTGACGGGGACGGAGGCGGAGGACCGGCTGGAGGTGGCGGTGGAGACGCCGGACCACCCGCTGCTGGTCGACGCGCCCTTCCTGGGGGTGGCGATCGGCAACCTCGTGCAGAACGCACTGCGCTACTCGCCCCCGGAGGCGCCGGTGCGGGTGACGGCCGGCTATGATGCGGCCGGGGACGGAGGTGAAATCGTCATCCGCATCGCCGATCGCGGGCGTGGCATGGCGCCTGAGGAGGTGGAGCGGATCGGCTCCATCTATTTCCGCGCCTCTTCCTCGCGCGGGACGAAGGGCACCGGGCTGGGGCTCTATATGACGAAGAAGATCGTTGCCGCCCATGGCGGCATTCTGACGGTGGAGAGCACGCGCGAGGAAGGCTCCGTCTTCACCATCCGCTTGCCGGATGACGGCGGGCAGCCATCGGCCGCCGGCCGTCTCGCGGCCCAATGAAGGCGGGAGCCTAGTAGAGCGTCTTCGGGATCCGCTCCGTCAGAGAGCGGTCATAGGCGTCGCCGCCCTCGCGGCCGGCGCTGGCCTCGGCCAGCAGCGACCCCACCGACGGCAGGCTGGCGCGCGGCACCTGCGCCGCAGGGTCCCACAGGTGGGAACGCAGCAGGGCGCGGGAGCACTGGAAGAACACCGTCTCGATGGTCACCACCAGCACCGATTTCGGCGCCTTGCCGTCGACGGCGAAGCTTTCGCACAGATCCTGGTCGGTATCGATCACCGCGCGGCCGTTGACGCGCAGGGTCTCGTTCAGCCCCGGCACCAGGAACAGCAGCCCGACGCGAGGATCGGCCAGGATGTTGCGCAGGCTGTCGATGCGGTTGTTGCCGCGGCGGTCGGGGATCAGCAGGGTGCGGTCGTCCGCCACCCGGACGAAGCCCGGTTCGTCGCCGCGCGGCGAGGCGTCCAGCCCGCCCGGCCCGCTGGTGGCGAGAACGAAGAAGGGCGACGCCTCGATCAGCGCGCGGTAGCCGGGGGTCAGCGCCGGCACCTCCTTGGCGATGGAGGCGGGAACCGGTTCGCCATAGAGGGCTTCCAGCGCGGCGGGATCGGTGATGGGGCGGCTCATTTCGACTCCAGCAGGAAATAAACGAAGTCGATGGACGGGGTTTCCAGCCCAAACTGGCTCAGCAGGCCGTGGGCCTGCCCGCGATGGTGGGTCTGGTGGTTGAAGACGTGAGTTAGCACCTGGGCGAAGGGAAGCTCGTGGGCCGTGCCCGCGATGCTGCGGTAGGAGAGAACCGACTCGAACCGCTCCGCTCGCGTGGCGGCCAGCACGCGCAGGATGCGCTCGTCCTCCGCCTCGCGGGCGGCACGGAGGCCAGCGAAGTCGTCGAACAGGATCTCGTCCAACGCCGAGGGCTTCGGCCCGGCGCCCTCGATCCGCTCCAGCCACACCCGGTCGGCGACCAGGATGTGGTTCAGCGTGCCGCGCACCGACCGGAAGAAGGCGCCGCGGTCCTCGCGGAACTGCGCGTCGGACAATTGCGACGCGACTTCGTAAAGGCGGCGATTGGCCCAGCGGTTGTAGCGGGCGAGCGTCTCGAAATGCGGCTTGGGGTCCATGGGGGCTTTCCCCCTCTCCCCCCTGGGGAGAGGGTCGGGGTGAGGGGGACGGGTAGGGTGCATTTGGGGAGAGATTGCCGCGTCACAATTCTTGTGAAGCCACGCAGCGGGTCCCCCTCACCCTAACCCTCTCCCCGGGGGGGAGAGGGGAACCTGTTGGGGGGAAGGTCACACCCCCGCGCGCTTCGCCGACAGGCCGGCGTGGGACAGCAGGACCTCGCGCTTGCCCTGGTGGTTGGCCGGGCCGACGACGCGTTCGGTCTCCATCCGCTCCACCAGACGGGCGGCGCGGTTGTAGCCGATCTGCAGCTGGCGCTGGATGAAGCTGACCGACACCTTGCCCTCGCGCACCACGAGGTTGACGGCCTGCATGTAGAGGTCGTCGCCGGTCGCAGCCGAACCGCCGTCCTCGTCCTCCACCGCGGCGGCTTCCTCCTCCTCCTCGGTGATGGCGGTGACGTAGTTGGGGGCGCCCTGCGCCTTGACGTACTGGACGATCTCCTCGACCTCCGAATCGGAGACGAAGGGGCCGTGGACGCGGGTGATGCGGCCGCCGCCCTGCATGTACAGCATGTCGCCCTGGCCCAGCAGCTGCTCCGCCCCGGCTTCGCCCAGGATGGTGCGGCTGTCGATCTTGCTGGTGACCTGGAAGCTGATGCGGGTCGGGAAGTTGGCCTTGATGGTGCCGGTGATGACGTCGACCGACGGGCGCTGCGTCGCCATGATCAGGTGGATGCCGGCGGCGCGCGCCATCTGGGCCAGACGCTGAATCGCCGCTTCGATCTCCTTGCCGGCGACCAGCATCAGGTCGGCCATCTCGTCGACGATGACGACGATGTAGGGCAGCGGCGTCGGCTCCGACGGCGTCAGGTCGAAGACGTTCTCCGGCTCGCCCGGCGCCGGGCTGCGGCGCGGCATCTTCTCGCCGGCGGCGATCATCTCCGCCATGCGGGCGTTGTAGCCCTCGATGTTGCGCACGCCGAGCTTGGACATCGCCTCGTAGCGGCTTTCCATCTCGCGCACGGCCCAGCGCAATGCCACCACCGCCTTCTTGGGATCGGTGACGACGGGGGTCAGCAGATGCGGGATTCCGTCGTAGACCGACAGCTCCAGCATCTTGGGATCGACCATGATGAAGCGGCAGCGCTCCGGCGGCAGCCGGTAGAGCAGCGACAGGATCATCGTGTTGATCGCCACCGACTTGCCCGAGCCGGTGGTGCCGGCGACCAGCAGGTGCGGCATGCGGGCGAGGTCGGCCACCACCGGCTCGCCGCTGATGTCCTTGCCGAGCGCGATGGCGAGCTGGGCCGTGGTGTTGCGGAAGGCGTCGTGGTCGAAGCTCTCGCGCAGATAGACCATCTCGCGCACCGGGTTCGGCAGCTCGACGCCGATGACGCTGCGGCCGGGGACGATGGCGATGCGGGCGGTCACCACGCTCATCGAGCGGGCGATATCGTCGGTCAGGTTGATGACGGTGGCCGACTTGGTGCCGGGCGCCGGCTCGAACTCGTAGAGGGTGACGACCGGGCCGGGGCGAACGTCCATGATCTCGCCGCGGACGCGGAAGTTCTTCAGGACGGTTTCCAGCATCCGCGCATTGCGGGCCAGCACCGATTCGTCATGCTGCTGGACCGGGCGCGGCGGCGGGTTCTGCAGCAGCGCGACGGCGGGCAGCGAATAGACGGCGGGATAGTCCACCGGCTCCGCCGGAGCGGCGGGTGCGGCAGCGGGGGCGGCTTGCGGCGCGTCCGGGGCGGGCGCACAGGGGCTTGCCGCTTCCGGTGCCGGCGCAGCTTCGCACGGGGTGGCGGCAGGGGGCTCCGCCTCGGCCGGGTCGCGCGCCTCATAGGCCCATTCGACGCCCGACAGGAAGGCGAAGCCGGCGACCACCGCCAGCGCCTCGTCCGACAGGTTGGTGGAATAGACGGTGCCGGCGCGCGGGGTGCCGGGCAGAACCTCCACATCCCACATCACGCGGCCATCGGGGCGCGGGTTGGGGACGAGGTTGAAGGGGCGGCCGTTCAGCGCGCACCACAGATTGAATTCGTCGGCGGTCACCACGCCCGCCTGGGTGGGCGGGGCGGCGAGATGCGGCATACGCGGGGTCATGCCGAGGCTCCCGGCTTCTGAACGGTGAGGGGGACTGGACCGGAGGAGGAGCCGCCCGGCCCCGGAGCATTCCCAGGGGAGTATACCTGGGGGCGGGCCGCCAGCTCGCGCGGCGTCATCTCGTAGGCGGCGACCAGCAGCTTGTCGATGCCGACCCCGTCACTGGACATCGGCAGGACCAGCCGTTCGAAGCTGCGGCTGCGGCCGCCGAAGACGGCGGTGTGGACACGGGCGACGGGCAGCCGTTCGCGGCGCACCGTCTCGTATTCCGGCTGCAGCACGGCGCGCTGTTCCGGCGGCAGATCGTCCAGCGTTGCGCCCAGGCGCGACTGACCGAAGGCCGCGACCAGCGCCTTGCCGTAATAGGAATAGACGAAGGTGCCGGCTTCCTCCCCGATCACCTCGAACACGACGATGTTGTCCTTCCACGGCCGCAGGTCGGCCGGGGAGATGCTGCTGGGGACCGGCGGCCGGCCGGCGACGGATTTGGTGAGCCAGAATTCGAGCAGGCCGCTGAGGGACGGCGTCGCCAGCTCGGTTCTTTCCTTGGTCATGACAATCGCAGCTGGACGGGCGGCGCTCCCGCGGGGGTAACGCCGCCGGAGCTTTCAAGAGCCGCCGGAACCATACCCGCAAGGGCCGGTGCGGCGCAACCGCAAGGGCCAAGCCCGGCGAGTGTGCCGCAATCCGGCTTTTACCGGGCCTTCATCACGCCGCGCAGGAGACGCCGGTGCCGCCAAGGCCGCAGTAGCCGTTGGGATTCTTGGCAAGATACTGCTGGTGGTAGGCTTCCGCGAAGTAGAAGGGCGGGGCCTCGCGGATCTCGGTAGTGATCGGGCCGTATCCGGCCTGGGCCAGCCGGTCCTGATAGGCCGCCAGCGTCGCCTCGGCCGCCGCCTTCTGGGCGGGGCTGTGGGTGTAGACGGCGGAGCGGTACTGGGTGCCGACGTCGTTGCCCTGGCGCATGCCCTGGGTCGGGTCGTGCGATTCCCAGAAGACGCGCAGCAGGTCCTCGGCCGTCACCATGGCCGGGTCGTAGACGACGCGCACCGCCTCGGTGTGGCCGGTGCGGCCGGAACAGACCTCTTCATAGGTCGGGTTCGGGGTGTGGCCGCCCTGATAACCGACGGCGGTCACCCAGACGCCGGGAACCTGCCAGAACTTGCGCTCCGCCCCCCAGAAGCAGCCGAGCCCGAGGTCGATGACCTCCAATCCGGGCGGGTAGGGCGGGGCGAGGCGGTGGCCGTTGACGTGATGCTGGTCGGGCACCGGAACGGCTTGGCTGCGGCCGGGCAGCGCCTCCTCCGGCGTCGGCAGCGTCGGCGGCTTGCGCATGAAATGCCCCAGCATGGTCGGGTCTCCCATCAGTAACGATCCGTTGGAGGGACCCCTTATGTCGGGTCGCGGCCCGGCCGCGGCAAGATGGCGCAGGACTGGCTGCCCATGCCGGGACCTTCGGGCGTTTCCCTGTGTTTGACCCTGTGAGCCAGGAGGAACTTGAGAAAGGAGAGTCACTATGGCGAGCACCACCGACGATCGCCTCGTCGAATCGCTGATCGACCATGGCCGCCGCAACGGCAACCGCCTGAGCGCCGAGGCGCTGGGCAGCGTCCTGCCCGTGGACACCATGACGCCGGAGGAAACCGCCGCGGTGATCGAGCGGGTCGAGGCGGCCGGTGTCGAGGTCGAACTGGACGATTCGCGCCTGATGCAGGGCCGTCCCAATCCGGCGCTGGCCCGGCAGACCGGCGATTACCGCCGCGGCGACGGCGTGGTGGACATGGCGAGCCCGGCGGCGCCGGCGGTCTCGGCCCCCGGTGCCGTGCCGTCGCGCCATGGCTGGGCCGACGACATCGGGACTGGGCATGCAGGGCATCACCATGGCGCTGCGCCGACCTGGACGCGCAACGGGGTGGAGCTGCTGCCGCTGGCGTCGGTCGCCGTGGTCGCGCTCTTGTTGATCCTGATGCTCGGGTAGCGCTGGAGCGCGTTCAGCCCGTTGCCAGGGCGTGGATGAGGATGGCGGCGGTGGCGGCGACGTTCAGCGACTGGACGCGCCCGCTGCCGGGGATGGTCAGCACTGCCTCGCAGGCCGCGAGCGTGGCCGGCGGGATGCCATCCTCCTCATTGCCCAGGATGACGGCGGGCGGCTTTGTATTCTGCTTGCCGCGCCAGCCGGTCAGCGCACCGGCATCGACGGTCGGGCGTGTCTGGTCCAGCGCCGTGCCGAAGACCCGGTGGCTGGTGCGCAGCCGCTTCAGCAGGGCGGGCAGAGCGGGCGCGCGCTCCAGCGTCACCCACTCGAACCCGCCCTCCGCCACGCGGTAGGCGGCCTCCGACGGCAGGGCCTGGCCGGGATGGTCGGAGACCAGCACGCGCGGCAGTCCGAAGAAGGCGGCGGTCCGCAGGATGGCGCCCAGGTTGTGCGGGTTGCCGACGCCATCAAGGATCAGCAGCGGCTCGCCCGCGCGGCGCACGACCTCCGGATCGAACAGCGGCACGCTGCGCGGCGCCATCAGTGCCACCACCCCGCCATGCAGGACGGTGCCGGCGACCTTCGCCAGCTCCTCGCCCTCCACCATGCGGTAGGGCCTGCGGGCGGTCGCCATCGCCTTGCAGAAGGCCCCGACCGCCGGTTTCAGCCGCTCGTCGAAGAACAGGCGCTCGACCCGCTCAGGTTCATGGGCGAACAGGGCGGAGACGGCGGCCAGCCCGGCGACGCGGAACAGCTTGCGCGATTCGGTTGGCTCCGGGGTGGGCGGAGCGGACGGGGCGGCGGGCCTGGGGTGGTGAGGATGGGGGCGGGAGCGGCTGGGATGGGGCGGGCGCCCGCGCGGAGGCATGGAGGTCCTGTCTGTCTGAAATAGGGTGGCGGGTTACAGCAGCTTCACCACCAGGAAGCCGCCGATCAGCGCCACCGCGAACACGCTGGTGACGAGCGTCAGCCGCTTCTCGATGAAGGCGCGGATCGGCGGGCCGAAGAAATACAGCAGCGCCGCGACCAGATAGAAGCGCATCGACCGCGAGATGATCGAGGCGCCGATGAACACCCACAGCGGCAGGTGCGCGACACCTGCGGTGATGGTCAGCAGCTTGTAGGGGATGGGCGTCATGCCCTTGATGATCAGGATCTCCGCCCCGTAATCGACGAAGGTCTGGCGCAGCTGCTCGAACTTGTCGGTCAGGTGGTAGAACTCGATCACCCAGCGGCCGATCGTCTCGTACAGGAAATAGCCGATCATGTAGCCGGCGATGCCGCCGACCACCGAGGCCAGCGTGCAGATGGTCGCCAGCTTCCAGGCCGCCTTGCGGTTGGCAATGACCATCGGCACCAGCAGCAGGTCCGGCGGCAGCGGGAAGAAGGAGCTTTCGGCGAAGGACACCCCGGCCAGCCACTTGGTCGAATCCTTCGACGCGGCCTTGGCCATGGTCCAGTCGTAAAGACGCTTCAGCATGAATGGGCCGTCCTTCGTCGCTGCCGTTGCGGTGCGCCGTAAGGCGCCTGTTGCACTGCGCCGTAAGGCGCATCTGGCTCCTTTTAGGCGGGAGCGTGCCGGTGCGCCAGTGCCCAATTCGATCGCCCCCGGACAGGCAGGGCCCATCCGGAGGCGTTAGCCCGGTCATGCGAGGCGGCTTTGAGCCGGTGTCGTTAGGCGGCGGCAAGACCCTTCGGCGTCGCATTGGCGTTCGCCGTGGCGGCTTCCGCCGGAGCGGCCTTGCGGCGCTCGCCGCGCAGGCGCAGCAGGTTGGCGGCGGCGCTGAAGGCGTCCGAGGCCATGGCGAAGGGCGACATCACCAGCGCGTTGTGGCTGATCCAGAAGGCGCCGGCCACCAGCAGCAGCAGGCGCATGCGTACCGCATCCGACTGCCAGCGCGCCAGCGTGGAGAAGGTGATGCCCAGGCTGGACAGCGCCGAGGGCAGGCCCGACCAGGTGAAGACGGCGATCGTCGCGATGGCCGGCACCGTGGCGGCGAAGGTCGCTGTCTGCCAGCGGTTGCGCCCCTCCGGCATCGCCACCAGGGCCTGCGTCACCACCAGCAGGCACAGCGCCGCCGCGGTGTGGGCACCCAGCAGCACATAGTGGATGATGAACATCAGGTTGGTCGCCGCCTGCCCGGCCAGCAGGGCGCGGCGCTTCTTCATCAGCGGCCACAGGCACGAACCGGCGAAGGCGGCCGCACCGAAGGCATCGGCGGCGGTGATGGTCAGCGGGAGGGACAGCATGGCGCGGGTGGCTCGGGAGGGGGCAGAAGGGCGCAAGGGACCCCTTGCGGTGCCGCGGAGGCGGTCCGTTCGGGTGGTGTGGCGGATGGCATGCCGGGAAAACGTCTGTTGCCGATCGGTCACGCTGGAACCAAGCTGCAACGGAGCCATATGTACGGCGCAGCGCCCCGCCGCACCACCGGGCTTCCCGGTGCCCAGGGCTGCACCGCGCGCATGGAAGAAAAAGCGCCCCGCAGTGCTCGGCGGAGCCTTGGCGATAACTTGAAGCGGCCAAGCCGATGACTTGGCTGGCAAATCAAGCGGTCAGCCGGCCGGCGGCGTTTCGGACCCGTTCTCGTCTCCGGGTTGCTCGTCCTTCAGCATCTCGTCCAGCCAGCGCAGGTGCGGTTCGGCGGCCTTGCGGGCCTCCTCCTGCATGCGGCGGTAGCGGGCGACCACCTCCTGCCCCAGCGGGGTCAGGCCGGCGCCGCCGCCCTCGCGGCCGCCGACGCTGGTGCGGATCACCGGCTCGCGGAAGGCGGTGTTCATCGTCTCCACCAGGAACCAGGCGCGCCGGAAGGTCATGTCCAGCGACCGCGCCGCGGCGGAGATGGAGCCGGTGCGGTCGATGGCCTCCAGCAACGCGATCTTGCCGGGGCCGATGGCGCCCGACGGGTGCATGAAGCGGACGCGAAGGTCGGTGGACATGGCGTTTGTCGGGGGCTTTCCGGTGGGATGGCATTCCGATGGGATCCGAACGGATCGGAACAACCATGTGGGGGCGGTCCCACCGGTTCAAGCGACAAGTGGCGCAATAGGGGCAACCACCGATGGAGGCGCGATACGTCGCACCCCCCCGGTGCTCGCGTGGCGTGGCGCCCCCGGCGCGGCGCTCAGTCCGCCCCGGCGGCCTCGGCGAGGCCCAGGAAGGCGGGCAGTTCGTGGGTGACGACATAGGTGGGGATCGGGGCCAGGAAGTCGCGCATGCGGCCCTTCTCGGCGAAGCGCTTGCGGAAGCGGGAATGGGCGAACAGCGTCCCCAGCCTCGGCACGATGCCGCCGGCGATGTAGACGCCGCCCCGCGCGCCCAGCGTCAAAGCGAGGTTGCCGGCGACGGTGCCCAGCATCGCGCAGAACATCTCCACCGCCTCCACGCAGTGGGGCTCGGTCCCGGCCAGGGCGTTGTCGGTGATCTGGGCGGGGGTAAGGGCGGCCGGCTCGCGCCCGTCGAGGATCGACAGGGCGTCGTATAGGTTGACGAGGCCCGGCCCCGACAGCACCCGCTCGGCCGAGACATGGTCGAAGCCCTTGCGCAGCTGGCCCAGCACGGCGCTCTCACGGTCGCTGATCGGCGCCATGGTGACGTGGCCGCCTTCGCCCGACAGCGCCGTCCAGCGGCCGTTCGCCCCCGGCACCAGCCCCGACACGCCCAGCCCGCTGCCCGGCCCCAGCACGGCGACGACGGCACCCGGCTGCGGAGACCCTTCGCCGACCTGCCGGCGGTCCTCCTCGGCCAGACGCGGCACCGACAGGGCGACGGCGGTGAAGTCGTTGATGACGGCCAGCCCCTCCAGCGCCAGGGCGTCGCGCACCCGGCCGACGGAGAACTGCCAGACCAGATTGGTCATGGCGATGTGGTCGCCGGTGACCGGCCCGGCCACCGCGAAGGCGCCGTGCCGCGGCCGGCCCGGCGTGCCCGGCGCCGCCAGCCCGATCGCCGACAGGTAGGCGGTGGCCGCGTCTTCGATCGAGGCATAATCGGCACAGCGCAGCACCCGCGCCTCGCGCACCATCCGGCCGTCGATCAGGCCGAAGCGCGCGTTGGTGGCACCGATGTCTGCGACGAGGATGGGAGAGGCGGCCATGGGTCCGGACCTGCGCTGCTGGTGGGCCGAGCGGATGCTCAGGTGACCGGAAAGTCATACGGTGCGCGTGTCAGCGCGTCCACATAGCTTTCACGCCACCAGCTGATGTCGTGGCGCCGCAGCGTCCGCATCAGGGCGGTGTGGCGCTCCTTGCGCTCGCCCAGCGGCATGGTCAGCGCCCGCTGCAGCGCGTCGCCGACGCCCTCGATGTCGAAAGGGTTGACGATCAGCGCCTCTCCCATCTCGTGCGCGGCGCCGGCGAACTGCGACAGCACCAGGACGCCCGGATTGTCGCCGTCCTGGCAGGCGACATACTCCTTGGCGACCAGATTCATGCCGTCTCGCAGCGGCGTGACCAGTCCCACATTCGCCAGCCGGTAGAAGCCCGCCAGCACGCGCTGGCCGAAGCTTCGGTTCAGGTAGCGGATCGGCTGCCAGTCGAACTCGGCGAAGCGGCCGTTGATGCGGCCGGCCATCTCCGACAGCTCGCGGCGGATGGCGATGTATTCCGGTACGTCCTCGCGGCTCGGCGGAGCGACCTGCAGGAAGGACACGCGGTTGCAATGCTCCGGATAGCTTTCCAGAAGCTGTTCGAAGGCGGCGAAGCGCTGCGGCAGGCCCTTGGAATAGTCGAGCCGGTCGACGCCGATGATCAGCCGGCGGCCGACCAGGCTTTCGCGCAGCCGTTCGGCCTGGCGCGAGCGGCCGGCGGTGCGGGCGAGGCTTTCCAGCGCCTCGGTGTCGATGCTGATGGGGAAGACCTTCGCCATCAGGGTGCGGCCGAAGGCGCGGATCATGGCGCTGCCATAGGCGCCGCGCTGTTCCACCGTGCCGTCGGTCTCGGTGCGGATGTAGTCGCAGAAGCCGCGCATGTCGGTGGCGGTGTGGAAGCCGACCAGATCATAGGCGCACAGCTCGCGGATCAGGTCGCGGTGGTTGGGCAGGGCGGTCAGCAGTTCCGGCGGCGGGAAGGGCGTGTGCAGGAAGAAGCCCATGCGCTGCGAACAGCCGCGGCGGCGCAGTTCGTCGCCGAAGGGGATCAGGTGATAGTCGTGGACCCAGATCATGTCGTCCGGGCGCAGCAGCGGCTCCAGCTTGTCGGCGAAATAGGCGTTGACCCGCTCATACCCCTCGCGCGTGCGACGGTTCACCGAGATCAGGCCCAGCCGGTAATGGAATAGCGGCCATAAGGTCTGGTTGGCGAAACCGTTGTAGTATTCCTCATGGTCGCGGCGGCCGAGATCGAGCGTGGCGTAGGTCAGCTTCCCGACGTCGGTCCGGGTCGGTTCGGCCTGGGACTCGCCGTCGACGACATTTCCGCTCCAGCCGAACCAGATTCCTCCGGTCTTCTTCAGGGCCGCCAGGATGGCGACGGCGAGACCGCCGGCCGCCTGCTTGCCCTCTTCCATCAGGGCCACCCGGTTGGATACGACGACGAGCCTGCTCACGATCTTCTTCTCCTTATTGGCCGCCGGCAGGGCGTTCCGCAGCCCGCAAACCGGACCGCCTTTGGCGGATACCCGGCATTGGACCACTCTGAAACGACCATCGGCGGTCTTGGTTCCGGACGCCGGCCGTCAAGCTCAAGACACCGGTCCGAAGGTGCGGCCCTTTCCTGTCCCTTCGGTCATGCCCTTGCACGAAGGGTCATGCTGCACTGCAGCGAACGGCCCTGTGCGCTATCCGCTTGGCGATACCTCTGTTGCAGGTTAACGTAATGTAATGCATGAGAAATTCTTTTTGCTCTTGAAGCCGGCCGGGGCCGCGTTCATATTGTGCAGTGCGGCAACGGTCGCGCCTCGGCGTGGACGTTGGCGTAACGCACTTCTTGGGCGTTTCCTCCCTAGACTGAAGGCCGCGGGTTCGCCCGCGGCCCTTTTTTTGCGCGAAGCCAGGGCTGCGGAGTGGTTCCAAGCGGAAGCTTGGCCCTTGAGGTGATAGCGGGTAACTGTGGCATGGACGGGGCAACGGCCCCAAAACCGCGGATGCTGAACGCCCGCGGCGTCAGCGCGGTCCCAGGCCGTGGGGCGGCAGCAGGCCCAGCGTGTCGACCAGTTCAGTCATATGGCGGGCCAGAACGTTTAGGTAGGGCAGGCGGGTCAGGGCCGCCTCGTCCATGTAGAGGTCGCGGGCGATCTCGATCTGCAGGGCGTGGATACCCTGGCGCGGCCGTCCGTAATGGCGGGTGGTGTAGCCGCCGGCATAGGGATTGTTTCGGCTGACGGCATAGCCGAGCCCGCGCAGGAACTCCTCCGCCGCATCGATCACCGCAGGCGCGCAGGCGTTGCCGTAACAGTCGCCCAGCACGATCTCGGGATGGTTGCCGCCCCTCCCGCCACTTTTCCCGCTGGCGGCGGTGCTGGCCGACGGCATCGAATGGCAATCGATCAGCAGGGCATGGCCGAAGGCGTCGCGGGTGTCGTCCACCAGCTGGCGCAGGGCATTGTGGTAGGGGGTGTAGCAGCGGCTGACGCGGTCCAGCGCCTCGGCGAAGCGCAGCTTGCCGCGGTAGATGTCCTCGCCGTTGGCGACCACGCGGGCGATGGTGCCCAGCCCCGCCGCCACACGGGGCGAGCGGGTGTTGACGTAGGCCGGCAGCGGATCGGCGAACATCTCCGGATCCAACTCGTAGGCTTCGCGGTTGACGTCCAGATAGGCGCGCGGGAACAGGGCGCGGATCAGCGGCACGCCGAAGCCGGGGGCGAAGGCGAAGATCTCGTCGACGAAACAGTCCTCGGACTTGCGCAGCGCGCGGGCATCCAGCCGGGACGAGGCGAGGAAGGCGGCGGAATAGGCGTTCCCGCTGTGCGGCGAGGCAAGGACGAGCGGCAGCCTCTGGCTCTGCGGGGCCAGAATCTCGAATGCCGGAGTGTCCGCCGCCGGAATGGCCGGACCGGCGCCGGCACCGGCGTCGCGTTGCGCGTCGAAGGAGGCGTCCATGGTTCAATGATGTAATGGACAGCGGGGCCTTTTGTCACGGGAACGCCCGCCGCCCTTCTGCCGTCCGACAAAAAAAGCGCGAGGGCTGATGAAAGGGCTTGCACGTCCGCGCCGAGGTCGGTATACACCCGCCCACGCCGAACGGAACGAGACGCCACGCGCTTCTCCGCCGGTCGATACAGTGGGCGGTTAGCTCAGCGGGAGAGCACTACGTTGACATCGTAGGGGTCACTGGTTCAATCCCAGTACCGCCCACCATTCTGAAGGCCGCGAACCGGAACGGGTTCGCGGCCTTCGCCGTTTTGGGCGTCGTCTTGGGGCGCCGAGTGTCCGCCGGTCGCTACACGGACACCGTAATGACGGATATTTCCCTCGTCGAGGTCACTTGAAGGCGAGGGGACTGAACAAGAAAAAGCCGGCAGCCCTTTCAGGCAGCCGGCTTTTCTAATTGGTGGAGCCAAGGAGGATCGAACTCCTGACCTCTACAATGCCATTGTAGCGCTCTCCCAGCTGAGCTATGGCCCCTTAACTCTGGGGGCCGGTCGTTTCCGTCCGGCCTTGGTGGAGCGGGATAATAGTCAGGCGGCGGAGTGATGCAAGCGGAAAATCGATCGTTTCGCGCTTTTTTTACCGGCACCCCGCCGCTCCCGACAACGCTCCCGTCCCACCGGGAAGGGCGCCGGTCAGCGCTCCTCCTCGTCCTCGCCCTCGACGTCGACGACCTCGTCCATGTCGTCCTCGCCCAGCTCCGACGTGTCCTCGATCAGGACATCGTCCTCATCGTCGGCGGTTTCGTCGGTCTCCTCGATGTCCTCGACGGACATGTCGTCCTCGACATCCTCCAACTCCGGAGTCTCGGCCTCGGTCTCGGTCTCCTCCTCGTCTTCGGCCACCACCGCCACCTTCTTGGTGTCGTCGGCCGGGGCCGGGCGGGCCTTGCGGGACTTCAGCAGGGCCTCGGGATCGAATTGCGCACCGCAGCTCGGGCAGACCGGCGGGTCCTTGCGCATGTCGTAATAGCGAGCGCCACAGCTCGGGCAGATGCGCTTGACGCCCCATTCGGGTTTGGCCACGCCAGTGTCCTCCGTCACAAAAATCAGGGGGGTTCTCAAGAGGCGCCCTTTGCCACGGCCAGAGGCGCTTGTCAAAAAAAAGATGCCGGATCGACGGCGCGGCCGGATGCCGCCGGTGCGCAGTGGCTGCGGGAAAGAGGTATCCCGGCCGGACAGGGGTTGCCTTTACAGGGCGTTAACCATAACTGGCTAGAACGGACCTGCACATCGTGCAACTCCTCCATTTGGTTTCCTCCTTGAACTCGGGGCCGCCTTCGGGCGGCCTCTTTTCGTTTGTGCCCGGCCGGCATCAGGAGGGGAGGAGGATGGAGTCCGGCCCTCTCGCATCACGACGGGGGCTGTGATAGGAACGCGGCCACAACCGCTTCACGTTCCGATCCGAAGGACCCGTCCCATGACGCAGGCCCCCGTCACGCAGACCCCCGTCACGCAGGTGAAGCCGCTGCGCTCCGCCGCCACCGGCGCGATCCAGGGCAGCATCCGCGTGCCCGGCGACAAGTCGATCTCGCACCGGTCGCTGATGCTGGGCGCCATCGCCGTGGGCGAGACGGTGATCCATGGCCTGCTGGAGGGAGAGGACGTCCTGCACACCGCGGCGGCCATGCGCCTGCTCGGCGCCTGGGCGGAGCGGGAAGACAACGGCCAGGGGGCCGGCGTCTGGCGCGTGCGCGGCGTCGGGCTGGGCGCGCTGCAGGAGCCGGCGCAGGTGCTGGACATGGGCAACAGCGGCACCGCCGCCCGCCTGCTGATGGGGCTGGTTGCCGGCCACCCGATCACCTGCGTCTTCACCGGCGACGCCTCGCTGAACAAGCGCCCCATGGCCCGCGTCACCAAGCCGCTGGAGGAGATGGGCGCCCGCTTCGTCGGCCGCTCCGGCGGCCGGCTGCCGCTGACCGTGGTCGGCAGCGGCGATCTGGTCCCGATCACCTACCGCCTGCCGGTGGCGTCGGCCCAGGTCAAGTCGGCGATCCTGCTGGCCGGCCTCAACACCGCCGGCGCCACCACGGTGATCGAGGCGGAGCCGACGCGCGACCACACCGAACTGATGCTGCGCCATTTCGGCGCCACCGTGACGACCGAGCGGCTGGAGGACGGCTCCCTCGCCGTCACCGTCATCGGCCAGCCGGAACTGAGCGGCCGGACCATCCATGTGCCGGCCGATCCCAGCAGCGCCGCCTTCCCGGCGGTCGCCGCCCTGCTGCGGCCTGGCTCGGAGCTGCTGCTGAACGATGTCGGCATGAACCCGCGCCGCACCGGCCTCTACGACACGCTGGTGGAGATGGGCGCGGATATCGCCTTCGAGAACCGCCGCGACCAGGCGGGCGAGCCGGTGGCCGACCTGCGGGTGAAGTACAGCGCACTCAAGGGCGTGGTGGTGCCGGCCGACCGCGCGCCGAGCATGATCGACGAATACCCGGTCCTGGCAGCCGCCGCCGCCTGCGCCGAGGGCACCACGGTGATGCTGGGCCTGAAGGAACTGCGGGTGAAGGAGAGCGACCGCCTTGCCATGGTGGCGGAAGGCCTGACCCGCTGCGGCGTGTCGGTGGAGGTCGGCGCCGACGACAGCCTGACCGTTCACGGGACCGGTGGAACGGGCAAGGGGCCGAAGGGCGGCGCCACCGTCGCCACCGCCATGGACCACCGCATCGCCATGAGCTTCCTGGTGCTGGGCATGGCGTCGGAACAGCCGATTTCGGTCGACGACGGCGCCTTCATCGACACCAGCTTCCCCGGCTTCGTCGGGCTGATGAACGGGCTGGGCGCGAAGATCGGTGAGGCGTGAGGCGATGACGCAGCCGCTTTCCAACCAAGAGACACCGGCCAAGGCAGTCGTCGTCGCCATCGACGGTCCGGCCGCCAGCGGCAAGGGCACCCTGTCGCAGCGCATCGCCGATTCCTTCGGCTTCGCCCATCTCGACACCGGCGTGCTGTACCGCGCGGTCGGCGTCTCGGTCCTGCGGGCCGGCGGCGATCCCGCCGACAACGCGGCGGCGGCGCGCGCCGCGTATGAACTGCACCCCGAGCACCCAATCCTGCAAGAGGTGGCGCTGCGCACCGACGAGGCGGCGCAGGCGGCCAGCAAGGTGGCGGCGGTGCCGGAGGTGCGGGCGGCGCTTCTCGACTTCCAGCGGCGGTTCGCGGCCCATCCGCCGGGCGGCGCGCCGGGGGCGGTTCTGGACGGGCGGGACATCGGAACGGTGGTCTGTCCCGATGCCCAGGCCAAACTGTTCGTTACCGCTTCGGTGGAGGTCCGGGCCGAACGGCGACTCAAGGAGTTGCAGAGACGGGGGATTCCGGCTATATCCTCCGATGTCCTGGAGGACATGAAGGCTCGTGATGCGCGCGACAGCCAGAGAGCGGTGGCCCCGCTCCGTCCGGCTGCCGACGCTTTTGTGCTTGATACGTCCGCTCTCGATGCCGATCAGGTGTTCTCGATGGCGGTCGCTCACATCGGTTCGAAGACCGGTCTGAAACCCAAGGCGTGATGCCGGGGTTTGGGCCGTCGCGATCGGACCGGTCGGGCGGCGCGGGCGGGTCCGACGCCCTCCATGGAAAACCATCAACCAAGTCGCCGGGCGTGGTGCCCGGCGCGGCGGTTCGGTCGAGGTCCCACCCGTTTTGCCGCGGGAGGGACCGGAACGGGGCTGCTTTCGCGCCACCTTTAGGAGTTTCAATGGCACAGTCACTGGCCCGCACGGTCGAAAAGGAAAGCTTCGCGTCTCTGCTTGAAGAGTCGCTGGGCGCGGCCGAGTCGCTCGAAGGTACGGTCGTCAAGGGACGCGTCGTCGCCGTCGAGAACGACATGGTCACCATCGACGTCGGTCTGAAGTCGGAAGGCCGCGTCGCGCTGAAGGAATTCGCCGTTGCCGGCCAGCCGCCCGAGCTGAAGGCGGGCGACACCGTCGAGGTCTACCTCGAGCGGATGGAAGACAAGAACGGCGAAGCGATGCTGAGCCGTGAGAAGGCGAAGCGCGAAGAGGCCTGGGCACTGCTGGAGAAGTCGTTCAACGACCAGACCCGCGTCACCGGCGTCATCTTCGGCCGCGTCAAGGGCGGCTTCACGGTCGACCTGTCGGGCGCCGTTGCCTTCCTGCCGGGCAGCCAGGTCGACATCCGTCCGGTCCGCGACATCTCCCCGCTGCTGGGCACTCCGCAGCCGTTCCAGATCCTGAAGATGGACCGCTCGCGCGGCAACATCGTCGTGTCGCGTCGCGCCGTGCTCGAAGAGAGCCGCGCCGAGGCCCGTTCGGAGCTGGTGGCCAACCTCAAGGAAGGCCAGATCCTCCAGGGCGTCGTCAAGAACATCACCGACTACGGTGCGTTCGTCGACCTGGGCGGCGTCGATGGCCTGCTGCACGTCACCGACATCGCGTGGCGCCGCATCAACCATCCGTCGGAAGCCCTGCAGATCGGCCAGACCGTCACGGTCCAGGTCATCCGCTTCAACCCGGAAACCCAGCGCATCAGCCTGGGCATGAAGCAGCTCGAGGCCGACCCGTGGGAAGGCGTCGAGGCGAAGTATCCGGTCGGCGCGAAGTTCAAGGGCCGCGTCACCAACATCACCGACTACGGCGCCTTCGTGGAGCTGGAGCCGGGGATCGAGGGCCTGGTCCACGTTTCGGAAATGTCCTGGACCAAGAAGAACGTCCATCCGGGCAAGATCGTGTCGACTTCGCAGGAAGTCGAGGTCATGGTCCTGGACGTCGATCCGCAGAAGCGCCGCATCAGCCTCGGCCTGAAGCAGTGCCTGGACAACCCGTGGGAGACCTTCACCGACAAGTTCGGTCCTGGCACCGAGCTGGAAGGCGAAGTCAAGAACATCACCGAATTCGGTCTGTTCGTCGGCCTGCCGGGCGATATCGACGGCATGGTCCACATGTCCGATCTCGACTGGAACAAGTCGGGTGAAGAGGCGATCGCCGAGTACAAGAAGGGCGACCGCGTCAAGGTCAAGGTTCTCGACGTCGACGTCGAGAAGGAGCGCATCAGCCTGGGCATCAAGCAGCTGGCGGGCGACCCGCTCGCGGGCGACGACACCTTCAAGAAGGGCCAGACCGTGACCGTCACGGTCACGGAGGTCACGTCCGGCGGCATCGAGGTGAAGTTCGGCGAGGACAACGCGCCGATCACCGCCTTCATCCGCAAGTCGGACCTCTCGCGCGACCGCCAGGAGCAGCGCCCCGAGCGCTACGCCGTCGGTGACCGCGTGGACGCCCAGGTGACGAACGTCGACAAGGCCGCGCGCCGCGTGTCCCTGTCGATCAAGGCCCTGGAGATGGCCGAGGACAAGGAAGCCATCGAGAAGTTCGGCTCGTCCGACTCCGGCGCCTCGCTGGGCGACATCCTCGGCGCGGCCCTGCGCGAGAAGGCCCAGAAGGAGTAGCCGCCTAGACGGCCTCCACGAACAGCGGCGGCCCGGGCGACCGGGCCGCCGTTTTCATTTCGGCCGCCAGCCGCGCGCCGTCGGCGCCGCCGCAGACGATGTCCAGGCTGACCCAGCTGGCCCCCGCCACCCGCGCCGCCGCCAGCGCCGCCACCGAGCGCACGCCGTGGAACAGCACCCCCGGCCCCACCCGCTGCAGCGACAGCACGGTGTCGAGCATGGCCTGCTCGTCGGCCG
>NZ_DASPIS010000080.1:0-7964 GCF_035628975.1 Azospirillum sp.
GCCCAGTCTGGCGGGACGATAAAAACCTGCTCGAATGGCTCGCCGCACTTTGAATATTATGTGGCCGGGTGCCGACGCCACCCGGCCGAATTTCCCACCGAACCGGCGTCCCGGCACATATCGCCGAGAGGCACATAAGCCCGACAACCTGAAGAGCGGCGTCACCAAGGCGAACTTCTTCGATCCCGTGCTGAACGCCAGCTATTACGAACTGGCCCGGCACTACGGCACCGCCATCCTGCCGACCCGGGTGCGCAAACCGCGCGACAAGCCCGCGGCGGAGAACGCCGTCCTGCAGGTCGAACGCTGGGTTCTGGCGCCTTTGCGTCACCAGACCTTCTTTTCACTGGGCGAGTTGAACGCCGCCGTGATGCCACTGCGCGAGGCGCTCAACAACAGACCGCTGTCGCCGCCGCGTGAGGGAACCCGCCGCTCTGTATTCGAGGCCGAGGAGCGGGTGTTGCTGCGACCTCTGCCCAGCGATGCTTATGTCGTGGGGCAGTGGGACCTTGGCCGCACCGTCGGCGCCGATTACCACGTGATCGCCGACGGCCATTACTACTCGGTGCCCTGCGCCTTGGCACGCGGCAAGGTCGACGTGTTCACCACCGCCACGCTGGTGACGATCTTCCAGCGCGGCGAGCGGGTAGCCAGCCATCCCCGCAGCCCGAGCAAGGGCGGGCACACCACGCTGCCTGAGCACATGCCGCCGGGTCATCGCGCCGTCCTGGAGCGGACACCCGACCGCATGCGGGCCGACGCCGCGGCGATCGGCGTGGCCACGGCCACCTACGTCGACCGGGTGCTGGCGTCGCGTCGTCATGTCGAGCAAGGGGTGCGGGCGGCCTACGGCGTCCTCCGCTTGGCTGCCAAGTATGGCACCGCGGCCCTGGAGACGGCGTGTGAGCGGGCTCTAGCGGCCGGGGTACTGTCGCCGCGCTTCGTGGAAGGGCTGCTGAAGGCGCCCAACCGGCCCGTTCTGCCTGAGCCCATCGAGGGCGGCCCCGGCGAGCACGGCAACGTGCGCGGCTCCGGCTACTATCACTGAGGGGAAACCATGCTGCACCAGACCATCGAGAAACTGCACGGGCTGAAGCTGTCGGCGATGGCCGATGGGGTCCTGGCCCAGGCGAAGCAGCCGGACATCGACGCGCTCACGTTCGAAGAGCGCTTGGCGCTGCTGGTTGACCTCCAGCACGCCGCCGCCCACAACGCGGCGCTCAGCCAGCGGCTGAGGGCCAGCAACCTGCGCCAGACCGCGTGTCTGGAGGACCTCGACCTGCGCACCCCGCGCGGGCTCGACCGCGGCCTGATCCAGACGCTGGCCAGCGGCCAGTGGATCCGCACGGCACGCTCGGTTCTGCTGACCGGGCCGACCGGCGTGGGCAAGACCTTCATCGCCTGCGCGCTCGGCCACCAGGCGGCTCGGGACGGCTTCTCGGTTCTGTACCGGCGCCTTCCCCGCCTCCTGGATGATCTGGCGATTGCCCGGGTGGAAGGGCGGCATCGGCGGACCTTTGCCAAGCTGGCGCGCACCCGGTTGTTGATCCTGGATGATTGGGCGATGATCCGGCTGACCGCCGAGCAGCGCCGCGACCTGATGGAAGTGATCGACGATCGGCACGACCGGGCGGGGACGATCCTGGCCTCGCAAATCCCCGTGTCCAGCTGGTTCGACCAGATCGGCGATGCCACCTACGCCGACGCCCTGCTCGACCGCGTCGTTCACAACGCGTACCGCATTGAGTTGCGTGGCGAATCGATGCGCAAGCGCCTCGCGGCGAACACCAAGGAAGATAGCCTGACCGGCCTCCCGGCGGCGTGATCGGCGCCTTGCCTTCGGGCGAGGATGATGTCCAAGCGGCGCAGGCCCCTCAAGTGTGGCGCTGACGCGCCACCGCCTTCGGCGGCTTCGCACTTGACCGGCCTGCGCCGCTTGGCCCGACGCTCCGCCATCGAAGACAAGGGCGAAGAATGCTGGCGCATGTAATCAGATAAAGTATTTAGAACTGCGGAGATCGAATCCTCTTCAATTGTGATACCTGCCGTTGATACTGGCAGTTGACCCAAGTGCCAAAGAGGACGTAAAATACAGATGATGAAGGCGGAGTGAGGCGTCACTCAGCGGGTGACAACGCGCACTGGGTGTTCATGCTGCCGTACGGCCTGTTCGGTTTCAGCCGTACACGCTGTTCACTTTCGACCGGACAGCCTGTTCACTTTCACCGGACTGTGCATCCAAGGCTACCGCCGCCCATAGCGTGCCCCGCCCATATGGAGACACCGGTGAGCATCATTAGGATGAGCCATGTGCGTGTGAGAGCGGTCATTGCTCACCTCAGCAGGTAGACAAAGGCATCGTCACATAAACTGCGGGGCTGGCGAGCCGGAGGTGCGCCGGGCATGGTAGCGGGATGAGACGCGAGCCCGATCCCCACTACCGCCACCGCTTCCCAGCCGAGCTGATCGCGCACGCCATTTGGCTGTACCACACGTTCCCGCTCAGCTTCCGCGATGTCGAATTGCTCCTGGCCGAGCGCGGAGTCGAGGTCTCATATGAGACGGTTCGGCGCTGGTGTCGCAAGTTCGCCCAGACCTTTGCCAATCGGTTGCGCCATCGGCGCCCACGGCCCGGCGATCATTGGCACTTGGACGAAGTGTTTATCAGGATCAATGGAGTGCAGCACTATCTCTGGCGCGCCGTCGATCAGCACGGCGTGGTGCTCTATATCCTGGTGTAGAGCCGGCGCAACACCAAGGCCGCCAAGCGTTTCTTCAAGTAGCTTCTGAAGGGCTTGCGCTACGTGCCGCGTGTCGTCGTGCCGGCCAAGCTGAAGTCCTATGCCGCCCCCAAGGCCAAGATCATCCCCGGAGCCGAGCACCGGCAAAGTCGGTATCTTAATAACCGCGCCGAGAATTCACACCAGCCGACCCACCAACGCGAGCGGCGGATGAAACGCTTCACGTCACCGCGGCAGGTTCAGCAATTCCTCTCCGCCCATGGCCCCATATACCAGCACTCCCACCGGCGTCGACATTGCATGAGCGCCGCTGAGTATTGTACTTACCGGGCTGACGCCTTCGCCGCCTGGCAGAAGGAGACGTGCGCCCGGAAGGCTGTGTCGTAGTGCCGTTGGGCGGCTCCAGCCCCCCTCTCCTTGCCTCGCTCAAGTTAATGTGACGATGCCCTTGGGGCAAGGGCCACCAATACGGAACGACCTTGAGCGCCGACACGTTGGCGACGTGCTTGAAAGCCCACTCATTTGCCGTGACGCCGCTTTCATCGGACCTTGGCCGGATCGCCATACTGGATTGCCTGTCCTTCGGCCGGGGCGCTGATCCCGAACCGGCCGGCCATCTGCCGCAGAGCGTCGCGGTTCTTCTGGATCGACACCAGATTGGTGATGGCGAAGGTGGCAAGCTCGCGGTCGGGCGTGTGCGACGCTTCGGTCTGGTACAGGTCGACGATGCGGTCGTGGATGCGCAGCTGTGCCTCCAGATAGCCTTTGGCGAATCCCTCCCCGCTTGCCGCCGACAGTGATTTCGCCGCGTCCTGCGCCATCCCTTCTTGCGTGTTCGCCGGGTTGGTCACCGCCCCTGCCGCTCCGAACTGGTCGGCGCGCTGCGGCTTCACCTGATCGGCCGGCGGCAGGGTACGGGCGGAGGACAGGCGTTTCAGACCTTCGTCGAGTTTCGCGTGGGTTTGCGCGATCTCCCTGGCCATGGCCTTGAACGCGTCGTCCGGCCCCTTCTCGGCCGCGAGCCGCCCGAGTTCGGCCTGCCCCTGGCTTGCCGCCGCGGCTTGCCTGAGGAACAGCGCATCTTCGAGCGGCAGCGATTGCCCCGGCTGCGGCGGCAGGCGCGGCGTCGGGTCGGGGCGGAGGTTGGCCTGTGCCCAGGACGAGCCGGACACCAGGATGGTTCCGAGAATGGCGGCGCGGAGGATCCTAAGCATGATGGCTCCTGTTCCCGTGAACACTCAGCAGGTCAATTGGCGGTAGATGGCCGGCAACGCCGCCGGCAGGCGCGCGACATGGGGGAAGATGGCGTAGGCGCCGGTGCCGAAGATGTAGGGGAGATAGTCGCGCCCCTGCTCGTCCACCGTGATGCCGAACAGCCGCAATCCGGCGCGGCGCGCCTCCTGCACCGCCACGCGCGTGTCCTCGATGGCATGGCGCCCCTCGTAATGGTCGGTGTCGTTGGGCTTGCCGTCGGTCAGCACCAGCAGCAGCCGGTGGGTGTGCGGACGGTCCTTCAGGCGGAAAGTGGCATGGCGCAGCGCGGCCCCCATCCGGGTGTAGCTTCCGGGCTTGAGCGCCTGTATCCGGCGCAGGACACGGGCGTCCAGCCGCTCCTCGAAATCCTTGACCGTGCGCACGTCCACGCGATGCCGGCGATGCGAGGTGAAGGTGAGGATGGCGTGCTCGTCGCCGCAAGCGGCCAGCCCGTGCGTCAGCGCCAGCAGCGCTTCCTTCTCGACATCGAGCACGCGCCGCTCCTCGACATAACTGTCGGTGGACAGGGAGACGTCGACCAGCACGCAGACCGACAGGTCACGGGCGACGGTGCGCACCGCGCTGTAGACCCGCTCCGAACCGTATCCACCCGCCCGCCGGTCGGCGACGGAGCGCACCAGCGCCGAAAGGTCGAGGTCGTCGCCGTCGGGTTGGCCGGTCATCAGCTGGCGGCGCGGCCTCATGGCTTCGAACTGGCGGCGCACCAGACGGATGCGGCGGAGCGCGTCGTCGTCGGGACGCCAGTCCTCGCCTTCCAGCGCGGCGGGTGCGGCGATCACGCGGCAATGGTCGGGTAGATAGCGGCGCCGCTTCCAGTCCCACTCGGGATAGGTGATCTCGGCGCGAAGCGGCGCCGCATCGGCCTCCTCGGCGGCGAGATCGAGGTCGAGTTTCAGCTTGGTGGAAGCCTTGCGCTCGTGCTGGCCGACCGCGATCTCGTCCATGTCCTCGGCCGCCTTGCGCGCGTTCTCCTCATCGTCGTCCTCGACCTTGCGGTTGAGGTTGACCATCTCTGCCAGCCCGAGGATCTTCTCGAAGCGGTTCAGCATCAGCGGGTCGTCGCGCCGGGTCTGGTCGGTGTCGCGGCGCCTGGCCTTGCGGCGCTTGCCGTCCCCCTCCGCACCGCCGCCGCCCTCCTCGTCGCCGTCCGCCGCCACGCCCGTTCCGACGGCGTCGGACACCTCGCCCCACAACGGCACGGGCAGGAACGGCCGATAGCCGGGATCCGCCTGGAACGCATCGAGCGGCATTGCCCCATCCGTCACTGCGGCGAGCATGGCGGCAAACCTAGCGTCGGCAGGCTGCCGTTCCGCGCCGAGAAGGGTGAGGACCACGTTTTCCACCGCGGCCTCCTGCGCGGGAAGGCGCCGCCGCGGCCTTGCGGCGCGCATCAGCCGGCAAAGCCGTTCATGCAGGACCCGCAGCCCCGGCCATGCCGCCAGCGCACGGTCGGTCGCCACCCTAGCCGCGCGCAGGCGGGCCAGATCGGCCTGCAGCAGGTCTGCGGGAAGCATCGGCGGCGGCTCGGCATGGGCGAAGAAGGCGGCGAGCCACTCGTAGAGCCCGGCATTGTCCTCGCGCACCGGAAAGACGTCGAGGCGGTCGGGAAGCTGGAGGGTGGCGCCGTCATAGCGGGCACGGTCGAGCTTTTCGGTTCCCAGCCCGAGCCGCTGCTTCAGGCCCAGCCGGTGGCCGGAGGACTCCGCGGCGGTCGCGGCGATGCGGACGGCGCCCGGCCCGCCCAGCGCCCGGAACAGCACGCCCAGCCGCGTCCGCATGTCGTCCAGACCGACCGCCGCCTCCGGGTGGCGCGGGTACGACACGGCATTGCCGACAAGGCGGTGCCACAGCGCGCCGACGAACTCCTCCGGTTCCCAGATGGACGCCATGCGATCACCCCAGCGTGAGTTCGGCGACCCGCAGCAGCGCCTTCTTGACCTCCGGGTCGTCGGTGAGCGGCTCGATCATCGAAGCCAGCACCGCCTCGTCGCGCGCCATGCCGTCCCGGATCAGGCTGGCGCAATAGACCAGCAGCCGGGTCGACACGCCTTCCTCCAGATCCTGTCCCTTCAGTGCGCGCAGGGCGTTGCCCAGCCGGACCAGCGGCGCCACCCGGTCGGCGGCAAGCCCGCTCTCGCGGGAAACGATGGCGATCTCCGCCTCCGGAGCCGGAAAGCCGAACTCGATGGCGACGAAGCGCTGGCGGGTGCTGGGCTTCAGCGATTTCAGGATGTTCTGGTAGCCGGGGTTGTAGGACACGACCAGCATGAAGTCGGGCGGGGCCTCAAGCAACTCGCCGGTGCGTTCCAGCGGCAGCAGGCGGCGGTCGTCGGTCAGCGGGTGCAGCACGACGGTCACGTCCTTGCGCGCCTCCACCACCTCGTCGAGGTAGCAGATGGCGCCTTCGCGCACGGCGCGGGTCAGCGGTCCGTCGGTCCAGACGGTGTCGCCGCCCTTCAGCAGATAGCGCCCGGTCAAATCGGCGGCGGTCAGGTCGTCGTGGCAGGACACGGTGTGGAGAGGGCGCCCCAGCCGCGCCGCCATATGCGCGACGAAGCGCGTCTTGCCGCAGCCGGTCGGCCCCTTCAGCAGCAACGGCAGCCGGTTGCGGTGGGCATGTTCGAACAGCGCCACCTCGTTGCCGGTCGGGGCGTAGAAGGGGATGGCGGAGTCCGCCACCCCGTCCCCCGATGCATCTCCGCCCATCATTCAGCCGGAGCGACGCTGGGCCGGCTGCGCGCGGGCAGCTGCTCGCGGGCCGGACCGAAGACGGAATAGACGAACAGCAGGACCGACAGAACCACGAAGATGCCGGACCCGAGACGCATCCAGTAGAACAGGGCCAACTGCTCCTGCACCTCCATATAGGTCATCCCAAGCACGCGCTGCAGATGGATTTGCACGACGCCGCCGAAGGTCAGGGTGAAGGTCATGAAGGCCATGGCCGAGGTCATGATCCAGAAGCTCCACATGTTGAGCACCTGGTTGTAGGGCGCGCGGCCGCGCAAGCCCGGCATGGCGTAGGTGATGATCGACAGGTTCAGCATCACATAGGCGCCGAAGAAGGCGAGATGCCCGTGCGCCGCGGTGACCTGGGTGCCGTGGCTGTAGTAGTTCACGAAGGACAGCGTGTGCAGGAAGCCCCAGACACCCGCACCGAAGAAGGCGAAGACCGGCGTGCCGAGCGTCCACAGGAAGGCCGCCCTGTTCGGGTGGTCGCGCCGTCCCTTCCAGGCCATGGTGAAGGCGAAGAGGACCATGACGAAGAAGGGCGCCACCTCCAGCGTGGAGAACAGCGACCCGATCCATTGCCAATAGCCCGGCGCGCCAATCCAGTAGTAATGGTGCCCGGTGCCGAGCAGGCCGGAGAACAGGGCGAGGCCGACGATGGCGTAGAGCCACTTCTCCACCACCTCGCGGTCGACGCCGGTCATCTTGATGACCAGGAAGGCCAGGATCGACGCCATCACCAGTTCCCACACGCCCTCCACCCACAGATGGACAACGTACCACCAGTACATCTTGTCCAGCGCCAGGTTGGCTGGGTTGTAGAAGGCGAACAGGAAGAAGATGGCGACACCCCACAGCCCCAGCAGCAGGACGTTGGTGATCGCCGTCTTGCGGCCGCGGAACACGGTCAGCGAGACGTTGTAGAGGAAGATCAGCGCCGCGATGACGATGCCGACCTTGACCCACAGCGGCTGTTCCAGGAACTCGCGTCCTTCATGGATGCCCATGGTGTAGCCGGCGACCGCGGCGAGGGCGCCGATCATCAGGATCGCCAGCTGGACATAGGCCAGCATCGGACTCTCGATGTCGCGCTCCGCCTCCTCCGGGATCAGATAATAGGCCGAGCCGAAGAAGCCGAGCAGCAGCCACACGATCAGCGCGTTGGTGTGGATCATGCGCAGGATGTTGAATGGCAGCGTCTCGGACAGGAAGTTGGGC
>NZ_DASPIS010000081.1:0-203040 GCF_035628975.1 Azospirillum sp.
AACCTCGCCACACTGCGCAAGATCGCCCTCAACGTCTTAAACCGAGCACGCCCAGACGTCTCCATCCGACGCAAGCGCAAACGCTCAGGATGGTCCGACGATTTCGCCAGATCAATCCTCGGCCAAATGCGATGACCCTGCCTGCGGCCCCGATGCTGCTTGCCGAACCGGGACATCGCCTCCACTCTGTGATGTTGGGTCATGTGAAAGCGGTTGGCCCGGCAAACAGATATCAGCAGGTGTGCGGTGATCATCGAAAGCGACCTCAAGCTCGACTTCAAGGATGTGCTGATCCGGCCGAAACGCAGCACGCTGCAGAGCCGCAACGACGTGGACGTAAACCGGACCTTCACCTTCCTGCACACCCAACGCGACTGGACCGGCTTCCCGCTGATCGCCGCCAACATGGACGTCACCGGCAGCATGGGCATGGCGCGTGCGCTGTCGCGCTTCGGCGCCATGACCGCCCTGCACAAGCATTACAAGGCCGACGAATTGGCCGCCTTCTTCCGGGAGGAGGCCGAGTCCGCCACCCTGTCCAACGTCTTCTATTCGATGGGCATCGCCGACGCCGACCATGACAAGTTCCAGGCGGTCAAGGCCAAGGCGCCGGTGGGGAAGATCTGCCTGGACGTCGCCAACGGCTACACCGAGCGCTTCGTCGAAGTGATCGCCCGCCTGCGCGAGGAGAACCCGGACACCGTCATCATGGCCGGCAACGTCGTCACCGGCGACATGACGGAGGCGCTGCTGCTGGCCGGCGCCGACATCGTCAAGGTCGGCATCGGGCCGGGGTCGGTCTGCACCACCCGCAAGATGACCGGCGTCGGCTATCCCCAGCTGTCGGCCATCATCGAATGCGCCGACGCGGCGCACGGGCTGAAGGGGCAGGTCTGCGGCGACGGCGGCTGCACGGTGCCGGGCGACATCTCCAAGGCCTATGGCGCCGGCGCCGATTTCGTCATGCTCGGCGGCATGCTGGCCGGCCATGACGAGTGCGAAGGCGAGATCCGCTACGAGGACCGCGACGGCAACCGCGTGCCCGTCGCCATGACCTTCTACGGCATGTCGTCGGACACGGCGATGCACAAATATTCCGGCGGCGTCGCCTCCTACCGCGCCTCGGAAGGCAAGACGGTGGATGTCCCCTACCGCGGCCCGGTGGAGAACACGATGCAGGAGATCATGGGCGGCGTGCGCAGCATGATGACCTACATCGGCGCCACCCGGCTGAAGGAGGTGCCGAAACGCACCACCTTCGTCCGCGTCGGCGCCCAGCTGAACACCGTGTTCGGCGGCTGATTCGCGCCGGTGCCGCATGGCTGATCCCTGCCGGACACGTCGTCCGATTCTTGTCTCTTGGTCCCGTTCCGTTCTACTGCTTGGGTGAGCGGCGAATCGGATCTTTGCAGGAACGAGAGTGCTAATGGACGGGGTGCCCGGCAGCGGAGCGGACGTCATCCGCGCCCAGTTGCCGACCCTTCCGGACACGCCCGGCGTCTATCGGATGCTGGCGGCCGACGGGTCGGTCCTTTATGTCGGCAAGGCGAAGAACCTGAAGCGGCGGGTGGCCAGCTACACCCGGACCGACGGGCTGCCCAACCGCACCCGGCGGATGGTGTCGCTGACCCGCGCCATGGAGTTCGTCACCACCCATACCGAGGCCGAGGCGCTTCTGCTGGAAGCGAACCTGATCCGCAGCCTGCTGCCGCCCTTCAACATCCTGGTGAAGGACGACCGGTCCTTCTCGTACATCGTCATCGGGAAAGGTCATGACTTCCCCCGCCTCATGCAGCATCGCGGCAGCGCCGAACGCCGCGGCACATCGGGCAAGGGCAACCGCCGGGATTCCGACCTGTTCGGTCCCTATGCCTCGCCGCATCTGGTCGGCATGACCATTGCCGCCCTGCAACGCGCCTTCCTGCTGCGGACCTGCGACGACGGCGTGTTCGCCTCGCGCACCCGCCCCTGTTTGCAGCACCAGATCAAGCGCTGCTCCGCCCCCTGCGTCGGGCGCGTCGACGAAGACGAATACGCCGCCCAGGTCCAGGGCGTGCGCGACGTGCTGTCCGGCCGCAGTGCGGAGGTGCAGGCGGAATTCGCCCGCCACATGACCGACTGTTCCGACCGGCTGGAATATGAGGACGCCGCCCGCTGGCGCGACCGCATCCGCGCCCTGACCGCGCTGCAAAGCCGCCAGGACATCAATCTGGAGGACACGCTGGGCGACGCCGACGTTCTGGCCCTGCACCGCGAGGGCGGTGCGGCTTGCGTCCAGGCCTTCTTCTTCCGCGGCGGCCGCAATCAGGGCACCCGTGCCTTCTTCCCCCGCATCGACGCGGAGGAGGAGCCCGGCGACATCCTGGCCGCCTTCGCCGCCCAACTCTATGCCGATACCCCGCCGCCGGCCCTGCTGCTGCTGAGCGACCCGGTCGAGTCACCGGAGTTGCTGGCGGATGCCCTGAGCCTGTCGGCCGGCCACCGCGTCGCCGTGGAATGCCCGAAGCGCGGGCCGAAGCGCCGCGCGGTCGAACACGCGCAGACCAACGCCCGCGACGCTCTCGGGCGCCGGCTGGCCGAGCGGTCCACCCAGGCAACGCTGCTGGAGGGGGTGGCGCGCGTCTTCGGCCTGCCCGCCGCCCCGCGTCGCATCGAGATCTACGACACCTCCCACATCCAGGGAGCCTTCCCGGTCGGCGCCATGGTGGTGGCGGGACCGGAGGGGTTCCAGCGCAACGCCTACCGCCGCTTCTACATCCGCGATCCCGAGGCGGCAGGCGACGATTACGCCATGCTGCGCGAGACCTTCACCCGCCGCTTCCACCGCAGCAGCGAGGCCGGCCGCGATTCCGGGCAATGGCCCGACCTCGTCCTGATCGACGGCGGGCTGGGGCAGTTGAACGCGGTGAAGGACGAGCTGGCGATGCTGCAGATCACCGACATCCCGCTGGTCGCCATAGCCAAGGGGCCGGACCGCAATGCCGGGCGCGAGCGCTTCTTCCGCCCCGGCCAGCCGCCGCTGACGCTGGCGCCCAACGACCCGGTGCTGCATTTCCTGCAACGCCTGCGCGACGAGGCCCACCGAACCGCCATCGACAGCCATCGCGCCCGCCGCATGAAGGCGATGTCGCACAGCCGGATCGACGGCATCCCCGGTATCGGACCGACCCGCAAGAAGGCGCTGCTCCACCATTTCGGCAGCGCCACCGCCGTTGCCTCCGCGGGCCTGAAGGATCTGGAGGCCGCCCCGGGCATCAGCGCTGCCATAGCGCGAAAGCTCTACGAGCATTTCCACGGATAGACGGTTACGGCACCGTCTTCCCCGTGAATGGGTTCCAGCCCAGCGCCGCCAGCGCCGCCCAGGCGGTGGCGCCCAGATGCGGGCGGCGGTAATAGAGGAAGTCGTCGGTCTTGCTGTCCGGCCCGATGGCAAGGCCGGTCGACAGCACCTGCGGCCGGGTGGCGTAGAGATAGCCGCCGGGGCTGATCTCCTTCAGCAATTCGCCGAACAGCCGGTCGGCATCGCCGCGGCGGCCGACGACGCGGTAGGCGAGTGCAGCCTGCGCCGTGCCCTCCACCCACATGCCGTCGCGATCGTCGTTGAAATCGAAACCGCCGTCGGCGCCATGGGCGCGCTCGGCATAGGACAGCGCGGCGCGCCAGGGCTCCGGCGCCTTCGGCAACATCAGCGGCCAGAGCTGGGCGTCGAGGCCGGAGGTGGAGGTGCTGACCGTCACACCGTCCGGCCCGGTGCCGATCGGGAAATGGTCGCCGCCGGCCGTCCACAGCGTGTCGAGGAAGGCGCGCGCCTCGCGCTCCGGACCGGCAAAATCGTCCCCCGGATCTCTGGCCAGCCGGCCGAACAGGGCGGCGAGGTCGGTGTTGTGCTCCGTCGATTTCCAGGTCAGCGGCTGCGGCGCGTCGTCGAAGCCCTGAAGCCCGCCGTTGAAGCCGCCGGGGCCGCGCGGGTCGCGGGTATGCTCGACCACCCAGCGCGCCAGCTCGGCCGCACCGTCGCGAAAGCGCTTTTCGCCGGTCGAGTCCGCCAGGGTGAGCAGAGCCAGCCCGGCCCAGGCGACGTTGCCGGTTGCGGTGCCGACCTGATAGGGGTCCTCGCCCCAATGGTTGCCGACGGCATCCCACCAGCCGTTGGGCGGAATCGGCCGCTGCTTCTGCGCGCCCGCCCGGTAGGTGTTGCGCAGCCGTCCCTTCCAGCCGGCGCGGTCGAGCGACACCGCGTCCAGCAGCGCTTCGCCGATGCGCAAGGCACGGTCCTGCCGGCCGCAGGCGGTCAGCGCCATGATCGCCAGCGCGTTGTCGTAGGTGAAGGCGGCGTTTGAGAGCGCCGGCTCCGAGGTGGGGCCGGGGGCGTAGGAGTTGTCGTAGCTGCGCAGGAACAGCGGCCCGCGCCCCGACACCTCATCCACGCGGGACGCAAGCGTGGCGCAGGTCTTCTGGGCCAGTTCCTTCGCCGGCGGGACGGGAGCGGCGGAGGCCGGAAGGGTCATGACGGCGGAAATCCCGAAGACGACCGCCGCCAGCGCGGCGCCGCGAAACCGTCCGGTCCGCTGCGGGAGCACTCGCTTGACGCAGATACGCTTTGACATCGACACCGCCGGCCAGTTTCAGAAAGGTCCAGATATGGCCCCTTTACCGACCGGCGGCAACCGAACGGGACGGCGTAAACTCCCCCTTTCCCACCCCCAAGTCCCCTCTCCCCCCCGGGGAGAGGGTTAGGGTGAGGGGGTGCCGCGGCGAGGATTCTTGGGATAGCCACGCCGTGCGTCCCCCTCACCCCGACCCTCTCCCCAGGGGGGAGAGGGGGAAATGCACGACCTCAAAGCCCCCCTTACAGCGGCGCCAGCCCGGCCATGATGTGCTGCTTGCGGTCGGCGTAGACGCTGCCCAACTCGGCGGCGCGGGTGTCGTCGAGGACGTCCTTGGCCTCCTCGAACAGCTCCTCCTCCTCTTCGTCCAAGTGGTGGCGGACCAGTTCGCCCAGCACCTGGAGCTTTTCCTTCCAGCCGCTGTCGCTGGTCTTCATCGCGTTCAGTTCGTCCAGCAGGCCGTTGATCAGATGATGCTCGTTCAGCCCCTCGATGGTTTCCGACTTCGCCTCCTTGGCCTTCTTCAGCGAGGCGTAGAACACGCCCTCCTCGACCTTGGAGTGGGCCCACAGTTCGCGCTGCAGATCCTCGAACACGGCGCGGCCGCTGCCGTTGGCCTTCTCGGTCTGATCGAGAAGGCTGCGGATGGTGTCGTGATCGGTCTTGATGCGGGCGAAGATGTCGGCCTGGGTACCGGTGGTCTTGCTGGCCATCGTCGGGGTCCTTGGCAATTGTCGGGGGCGACCGCTGAAGAGCAATCGCGAAAAAGCTTGCCAATAGAACCCCGCCGCGGCCGGACTGTTCCCGGCGGCCGGCACCGCCCTTTCAGCCCTGCGGCCCTTTCAGCCCTGCGGATGCGTGTCCACGAATTCCCGCAGGGTGTGCATCAGCTCCACCGCATGGGCGACCTGCCCGTGGGCACAGGCCTCCGCGATGTCGTCGGCGATGATATGGGCGATGCGGTCGGGCCCGCCGGGGCAGTGGGCAAGGCAATGGCCCATCTCCACCGCCAGCATTTCCGGCAGATGTTCGTGTTCGGCGATCGCGTCGATCTCGGCTTCGGTGAGATCGCTCAGCGCGATGCAGTCCTTGATCGTCAACATGGCGCGTTCCTCCCAGGAACGGCCGGGCCTCCCTGCGGACAGGGGCGGATCGGTTCGGCTGGAACGCCCGCCTTGAAACGGCCGTCGCCGCAGGGCATCCCCGCCCGAATGGGCGGCGGGGATGCCGCGCGGCCGAAGGCCGGCAAAGATCAGTGAGCCATCAGAACCGGCAGCCCGGCGTGGTTCAGCACGTAGCGCGTGACACCGCCCAGGATCATTTCCCGCATCCGGCTGTGGCCATAGCCGCCCATAACAAGCAGGTCGGCGCCCAGCTCCACGGCTTTCTTGGTGACCGTCTCCCCAACGGGTTCCGATCCCGGATGCAATATAGTTAACTCAGGGTTAACGCCCTGCCAAGCGAGATAATCGGTGATGCGGCGTCCTGTCGCGGCCTCCGTCACCGAGGTCTCGGCGGTCAGCACAACCGCGCGCTCGGCGCTGCGCAGGAAGGGCAGTGCCGCGGCGACGGCGCGGGTCGCCTCCGCCTTGCCGTTCCAGGCGACGGCGACGGTGCGGCCGATCTCCGCCGGCAGATCCTTCGGCACCAGCAGCACCGGCCGGGCGGAGCCCAGCAGCGCCGTTTCCATGGTGGTGTAGCCCTGGGTGTCGGCCTCGATGGAGGTGTGGGCGCAGACGATCAGGTCGGACAGGCGGCCTTCCATCGGCACCACATCCTCAACCCGCCCGACGACCTCGCGCCAGGCGGCGGACGGTGCCTCCACCCCGCCGGGGACGTCGCGCAGCTCGATCCCGGCTTCGGCGATCACCGTGTCGAAATGCCGGCGGGCGGCGACGCGATGGTTGTTCGACTCCGACTCCGCCGCGCGCATGATCTCGTCCACCATGGCGCCGGACATGCCTTCGCCCAGCATCGGCACGGCATCGCGCGGGTCGAGGCGCACGAACAGGGCGACGATATGCGCGTCGAAATCCTTCGCAACCGCGACCGCACCTTTGAGGGCCACCGGATCGTTGTCACTGCCGCACAGCGGCACAAGGATGGTCTTGTAGGTCATGGACTCCTCCCGGACCGGTTCGAGCGGCCCTTCCCGGACGGCTCCGGTCCGCCCGCCGATGCGGCGGGCATTCACCGTGCCGTCGTTCGCCCCATCATCATAGCGGTATGGTCGCAACGGTCCACGGCCTGGGGCGGAGCCGTCGACTTTCGACCCTTAACATGTTGTCCGTCCTGGAATTAGGCCAAGCTTGCACGGGCGTCGTCCAGCACATCCGCTGCAACCCTGCCAGCATCCAGGCGCGTCCAATCGATTGTACCCAAATCATAGCTTTCCTGCCGTTCCACCACGTCGGCGGTGGCGTCGGACGCGTCATTGCGACGATTGGCCACACGCTCCACCCGCGCGTTCAAGGGCGCCTCCAGCCAGATCCCGTCGAATCGCACGCCGGCATCGGCGGTCAGCACGGCGAGGCGGCGGCGTTCGTCCGGCCGGGCGCTGACCGCGTCGACCACCACCGCATGCCCGGCGGCCAACACGGCGGCGGCCCGCCGGTACAGTTCGGCATAGACCCGCTCCGTCACGGGCACGGCATAGCCGTCCTCCGGCAGCCGGTCGGTGTCGGCCACGCCGCACAGCCGCTTGCGCAGCACGTCCGTACGCAGGACCACCGCGCCGGGTGTTGGCCCCAGGCCGGGGGCGAGCCCTTCGGCAAGGCGGGTCTTGCCGGTGCCGGACAGGCCGCCGACCGCGACCAGCCGCGCCGGTGGCGGATCGAGCGCCGCCAGCGCATGGTCCAGATAGCGCCTCGCCTCCTCCGCCAGACCGGAAGCGGTTCCGTCCAGCCGCAGTGCCGCCGCCAGCACCTTTGCCCGCACCGCGGCGCGGAGCGACAGGAACAGCGGCAGCGCCGCCAGCCCGCCGTAATCCTCCGTCTCCTCCAGATAACGGTTCAGCACCACAGTGCCGAGCGGCCGCAGCCCCCGGTGGTCGAGATCCATCAAGAGGAAGGCGAGGTCGTAGAAGACGTCGGCGACCGCCAGCGCATCGTCGAACTCGATGGCGTCGAAGAGCGTCGGCTCGCCGTCCAGCAGGACGATGTTGCGCAGATGCAGGTCGCCATGCCCGTGCCGGACGAGGCCGGTCCGCCGCCTCTCCTCCAGCAGCGGCGCCAGCCGGTCGAGCGCCGCCGCGGTGCGCTCCGCCAGCCGTGCCACCATGGCTTCGGGGAACAGGTCGGGAGCGGCGCGCAGATCCTCCAGATTGCCGTCCGCGACCGCCCGCATCGCCTCTGCGCCGCCGCCATCGGGCCTGGGGTCGGCCTCGCCATGGAAGGCGGCGATCCGTTCGGCCAGCCGGCGCATCAGGTCAGGGGTCAGCCGGTGCCGCTCCGCCATGCGGTCGAACAGCGCGTCGTCCGGAAAGCGCGTCATCGACACCAGCCAATCGACGGCTTCTCCCGGGCCGTCGCCGGCATCCAGGAACAGCCGTCCGTCGGCGCCGCGGCGGAGTGCCGCCACGTCGCGATAGAGCGCAGGCGCGGTGCGGCGGTTGATCGCCAGTTCCGCCAGGCAGGCGGCGTGGCGCTTCTCCACCGTCGAATAGTCCAGATAGGGATAGCGCACCGCGCGCTTCAGCTTCAGCGCGCGGTCGCCAGCCAGGAAAACCAGGGCGGCATGGGTGTCGATCCGCTCCACCGCCTGACCGCCATGGCTGTGCGGATCGCTCAGGAAGGCGATCGCCTCTTCCTGCTGGCCCTCCTGCTGGCTGGGGCCCTGCGGCGGGCCCGGACTTCGATCGACGGGATGCGCGGTCATGACGTGATGGTAACAGAGCAGCGCCCCGCCCCGCTCCTGCTTTCATGGTTGAAACGCCGATGCCAATCACGACATCCTAGGGGTAGCGCCGATACACCATGGGACGACGGCCACGCCCCATCGTTATAGTGGCCGAGAACGCTTGCTTGGAGCCGACGCGTCACCGGAGGGTGCCCGTGAACCGCCTGTTCAGCCACCTGACGCACAGCACACCCGCCGCGGCGCGGGCCGGCCTGATCGCCGGTGCGCTCGCCGGCATCCTTACGTGCACCCTTGCGGCACCGGCAGCGGCACAGGCGATCGACGCCGACGGGCGATTCGGCAATTGGGCGCTGGGCGGCCTCGCCTACAGCCTGCAGCCGCCGGCCGAAAGCAGCCTCACCGTCCTCAACAGCAAGATGCGGATCGGCGCCTCGCTGATCCCGCAGATCGAAGGCTACGCCAACGTGCAGCCCTGGATCGGGCCGGGCACCGGAAGCAGCCTGACCCCGCGCGGCGCCGTGACCGGGCTGACCGGCGGGCTGCCCGGCACGGGAAGCGCCGGTGTTTCCGGCGGACTGGCCGGCATCATGGGCGGCGTCCTGATCGACGTGCCGCTCGGCTCCTTCGTCTTCACCCCCAGCGTCGGCGCCGGCACCTTGCCCACCGTGCGGCGGGAGGGCGCGCCCACAACGGAATTCCGCTCGCAGCTGGAACTGGGGTACCAATTCGACAACAACTCCCGCTTCAGCCTGGGCTACAGCCGTATCGTCAACGATGCCGCCGCAGGGGATCCGGCGGCGGGCACCAACAACGTCTTCGGCTTTTATTACCGTTTGCCTTTCGGCGGTCCCTGACCCTGCCGGCACGACAGGACATCGTGTCGCGGCGTCTGGCGGTGGGAAAACGCGCGCGGCGGTAGCGTCTTAACTGCATTTTAAACATGGTCGGCTCAAGTGGACGCGGACCGAACGCTCCCCGGGGAACCCACCATGGCCACCAAGCGCAAGACCGCCGCCTCCGCTGCTCCCGCAACCGCTCCTTCCGCTGCCGCGCCCGTCTTCGAAGCGCCGGTGGAAAGCTGGGCCGACATCATCCTGCGGACCAACTTCGCGTCGGTGGAACAGGACAGCATCGTCCTGCTGCAGGCGGCCAGCTGCCTTCTGGAATCGGATGCTCCGGAGAAGGTCAGCATCGCGCTGGACCAGAATCTGAAGCTGTGGATCGCGATCAAGACCGTCCTGCTGAACGACGATTGCCCGGTCGAGCCGGAGGTGAAGGCCAACCTGCGCAATCTGGCGCAGTATGTCGTCTCCACCACCATGCTGGCGACCCAGGGCGCCATCGAGACGAGCAAGCTGGTCTCGCTGGCCCGCCTGAACATGAACATCGCCGAGGGCCTGCTGAGCGGCCAGCGCAACAGGATGATCCAGGAACGCGCCTATCAGATCTGGGAAGAGGAAGGCCGTCAGGAAGGGCGCGAGCAGGAGCATTGGCTGCGCGCCGAGGCCGAGATCACCGGCCTGTTCAAAGTTTAAGCTCCTCAGCCGGTTAGACGGCGGGTCGGGCGGGTTTTCGCAACGCCGCCATACCCCGTGGACATGACCGCCCGCGTCGCGACACCGTGACGCGGGCGGTTTCGCTTGGTAGGCTCGGGGCACCGTGACAGTCCCGCCGCAAACCCTCTCCAAACCGCACAAGCGCATCGACAACACCCCGCTCGGCATCGGTTCGATGCTGGCGTCGGTGCTGTTCTTCTCGCTGATGAACGTCCTGGCGAAGCTCCTGATGGACCGCTTCCCGGTGACCGAGGTGATGTTCTTCCGCAGCCTGTTCGCGCTGATCCCGGTCTGCCTGTCGATCCATCTGGGCAAGGGCTTCGCGTCCACGCTGTACACGCGCCATCCCTGGGGCCATATGGGACGGTCGCTGATCGGGCTGACCACCATGGTCGCCATGTTCTGGTCGTTCCACCTGCTGCCGCTGGGCGACGCCATCGCGCTGAACTTCGCCGCCCCGCTGTTCCTCACCGCGCTCTCCGTGCCGCTGCTCAGCGAGAAGGTCGGCATCCACCGCTGGAGCGCGGTGCTGGTGGGCTTCGCCGGCGTGCTGATCATCGTGCGGCCCAGCGGCGACGTGCTGAACCTGGGGGCCATCATCGCACTGGCCGGCGCGCTGACCAACGCGCTGGCGATGATCGCCATCCGCCAGTTGAGCCGGACGGAGCCGCCGGACACCATCGTCTTCTATTTCACCCTGCTGACCACCGTCCTCCTTGGGCTGACCCTGCCCTTTTCCTGGGTCACGCCGGAGCCGTTGGACTGGCTTCTGCTGGTGGCGACCGGCCTGCTGGGCGGCTGCGGTCAGCTGATGCTGACGCGGGCCTATTCGCTGGCGCCGGCCGCAGTGGTGGCGCCGCTGAACTACACCTCGCTCCTGCTGGCGGTCGGCTTCGGCTGGCTGATGTGGGGGGAGGTGCCGACCGGCACCATGGTGATCGGGGCCGCGGTGGTGATGGCGAGCGGCCTGTACATCCTGCATCGCGAGACCCGGCGCCGCGCCACCCCGTCCCAGCCGCTGCCGCCCGGCGACGGGGATTGAAGGCTCAACCGCCTGTTCCGGCTCTGAATTTTCGCGCCATGGTTTCGCCGCCATAGTTTCGCCACTACGCAATGATGGGCTGTACCATCGCGCCGATGGGCAAAATCCATCGTCGGCGCCTATATGATTGGCGTGCGCAGCAGTATCGGTGGGCGGCGGCGGACCGGCTGCATTTCGGCGCGGAGGGGGCGGCATGAAGCAGAACGAGCGACGCGGCGACTCCGGAGCTGGGCCGAACCGGCCTGCCGATGGCAATCCGGGGGGCGACGGCCTGAGAGAGCCGCGCTTCCGGCTGGTCCAGGCTCGCGCGGCGCTGTTATGGGAACGGCTGGGGCCGGCGCTGTGGGCGCCGCTGTCCGTGCTGGGCGCCTTTCTGGCGCTGGCCCTGCTGAATCTGCTGATCCTGCTGCCGGGCTGGCTGCATGCGCTGGCGCTGCTGGCGCTCGCCGCGGCCTTCCTGCTGTCGCTCGTCTTGGGCGTCCGGCGCTTCCGCGCCCCGGCCGAGGATGAGGCGCGACGGCGGCTGGAGCGCGACAGCGGCCTGGACCACCGTCCGCTGCACACCCTGCGTGACCGCCCGGCCGGCAACGACCCGATGGCCCAGGCCCTGTGGCGCCTGCACCAGGAGCGCGCCCGCGCCGCGATGCGCAAACTGCGCGTCGCCTGGCCTGGGACCGAGGTGCCGTCGCACGACCGCTACGCCCTGCGCGCCCTTGTGATCCTGGCGCTGGTGGTGGCCGGAGCCGCCGCCTGGGGCGATTGGCGCCCGCGGGTGGCCGCCGCCCTGACCCCGCGGCTGGACGGCGGCACCGCCATGGCCACGGCGACGCTCGATCTCTGGATCAACCCGCCCGACTATACCGGCCTGCCGCCGGTCTTCCTGAAATCCGGCTCCACCGCCACACCCGCCGGCACACCCGGCACCACGCCCCCCGGCCAGCAAGGAGCCAACAAACAGGCGCCCGGCCAGCAACCGGCCGACCAGCCGGTCCAGGTTCCGCAGGGCAGCCTCGTGCTGGCCCGCGTCACCGGCGGCAGCGGCACCCCCAGCCTGGAGGCCGGCGACCGGACCGGCCCGTTCGAGGCGGTGGATTCCACCAATTTCCAGGTGCAAAGGCCGGTGACCGGCGGCACCCGCATCTCCGTCACCCAGGGTGGCCGAACGCTCGGCTCCTGGCCGATCGAGGTGGTGCCGGACCGCGCGCCCATCGTCGCCCATGCCAGCCCGCCATCGGCTGCGGAGCGCGGCGCCCTGAAACTGGATTATGCCGCACGCGACGATTACGGCCTGACCGAGGTGAAGGCGCAAATCCGCCTCGCCCCCGCCGCTCCGCCGGCGACCGACGCCGACAGGAAAGCGGCGGAGGAGAAGGCCGACAGCGCCGAGATGCTGGAGCTTCCGCTGTCGCTGCCCGGAGTCCGCCCGAAGGAGGCGCACAGCACCGCCTTCCAGGACCTGACCGCCCACCCCTGGGCCGGCATGCCGGTGACCGTGCGCCTGACCGCCGCCGACGGCGCCGGCCAGACCGGCCGGTCGGAGGACGCGGCGATCACCCTGCCGGAACGGACCTTCAACCACCCGGTCGCCCGCGCCATCGTGAACCAGCGCAAGATCCTGACCCGCAACCCGCAGGGTTCGCGGGTGCAGGTCGCCCGCGCGCTGGCCGAGATCTCCGCCCGGCCCGGCACCTATGGCGACGACATCGTCGCCTTCCTGTCGATGCGCACCGCCATCGCCCGGCTGATGCTGGATGAAAGCGCCGAGGCCATCCCCCCGCTGCAGCAGCTGATGTGGGAAACCGCGCTGCGCATCGAGGACGGCGGCCTGTCGCTGGCCGAGAAGGACCTGCGCGACGCCGAGAAGCGGCTGTCCGAGGCGCTGGACAAGAATGCGTCGGACGAGGAGCTGAACCGCCTGATGGACGAGTTGCAGGCGGCGCTCGACAAGTTCCTGGACGCCATGGAACAGCGGATGATGGAAGCCCTGCAGCGCGGCGAGCAGCTGCCCATGGTTCCGCCGGAGATGGCCGACCAGATGACGGACCGCAACGACCTGCAGCAGATGCTCGACCAGATGCGCGAGATGGCGCAGACGGGATCGCGCGACGCCGCACGCCAGATGCTGTCCCAGCTGCAGCAGATGCTGGAGAACATGCGCTCCGGCGCCATGGCCCAGATGAACCAGCAGAACGGCCAGCAGCAGAACCAGAACTGGGAGATGATGCAGCAGCTGCAGAAGCTGGCGCAGCAGCAGCAACAGCTTCTGGACCAGAGCTTCCGCCAGTCGCAGGAATCGATGGACCAGCAGCAGCAGGGGCAGCAGGGCGAGCAGCCGCGCAACCGGCAGTCCAACCAGCGCCGCAACCAGAACGGCCAGCAGCAGAACGGCCAACAGAACAACCAACAGAATCCTGGCAGCCCGACCCTGCAGAAGCAGGCCGAACAGCAGGAGGCCCTGCGCCGCCAGCTGGGCGAGCTGATGCGCCGGATGGGTGAGCAGCAGGGCGGCGAGATCCCACAGCCGCTGGGCCGCGCCGAACGCGCCATGCGGGACGCCGCCCAGGCCCTGCAGCAGGGCGCCCCCGGCGCCGCCGTGCCGTCGCAGACCGAGGCGATGGAACAGCTTCAGCAGGGGATGCAGGGCATGGCCGAACAGATGGCCCAGCAGATGATGATGGGCCAGGGACCGGCCATGATGGGCCAGCAGGGCCAGATGCCGCGCCAGAACGGCCGTGGCCGCGACCCTCTGGGCCGCCGCCCGTCCGGTTACGGCATGCAGGACTCCAACGACGTGAAGATTCCGGAACAGTCGGAACTGCAGCGCGCCCGCGAAATCCTGGACGAACTCCGCCGCCGCTCCGGCCAGTACGGCCGCCCGCAGGAGGAACGCAATTACATCGACCGCCTGCTGAAGCAGTTCTGACCGGGAGCTGCGGCCGAACGACGGCTCCTATCCGCGGAAATGGTCCTTGCGGTGGCGGAGTTCGGTGAAGACTTCCACCGCCGGGGCGCCGGACAGGCCGATGGCGGATTGGACGCCGGGGTCGTCGGCGCGCAGGAAGGGGTTGGTCCGGCGTTCCAGGCCGATGGTGGTCGGGATGGTCGGCTGGTTCCGCTCGCGCAATGCCGCGACCTCCTCCATGCGCTGTTGCAGGGCCGGGTTGGCGGGGTCGACGGTCAGGGCGAAGCGGCCGTTGGACTGGGTGTATTCGTGGCCGCAATAGACGCGGGTCGAATCGGTCAGCGCCCGCAGGCCTTGCAGCGACTCCCACATCTGGGCCGGCGTGCCTTCGAACAGGCGTCCGCAGCCGAGCGAGAACAGGGTATCGCCGCTGAACAGAGTCTCCGCCGCCTCGAACCAGAAGGCGATGTGGCCGCTGGTGTGGCCGGGAACGGCGATGATGCGGGCGGTCTGCTCCCCGAACACCGTGCGGTCGCCGTCGCCGAGCGCCACGTCCAGGTCGGGAATGCGGTGGGCGTCGGCACGGGCGCCGATCACGGTGGCGCGGTGGCGGGCCTTCAACTCCGCCACGCCGCCGATATGGTCGTTGTGGTGGTGGGTCAGGAAGATGTGGCTCAGGGTCCAGCCGCGGCGCTCCAGCTCGGCCTGCACCGGGGCCGCGTCGCCGGGATCGACAACGCCGACCTTGCCGGATGCCGCGTCGCGCAGCACATAGATGTAATTGTCGGCGAAAGCCGGAACGAGAATGACCTCCACGGCAGCGGACTCCCTGCTGTTGCGATACGAAACCCGTGTTACGCTTGGAATACCATGTACACAGATATCGTCGATCTGAGGGAGTTCTACGAGTCCGGATTGGGCAGGACCGCCCAGCGGATGATCCGCCGGCGCATCCGCACCATCTGGCCGGACGTGCACGACCAGATCGTGCTGGGCGTCGGCTACACCACCCCGTACCTGCGTCCCTTCATGGGCGAGGCGGACAGGGTGGTCGCCGTGATGCCGGCCAGCCAGGGCGTCAGCTTCTGGCCGGCGGAGGGGCCGGGCATGGTGGCGCTGGGCGACGAGGCCGACCTGCCCTTCGGCGACAACACCATCGACCGCGTCCTGCTGGTCCATGGGCTGGAGGGCACGGAACAACTGCGGCCGATGATGCGCGAGATCTGGCGCGTGCTGGCCGGCGGCGGCCGGGTGCTGGCCGTGGTGCCGAACCGCCGCGGCCTGTGGGCACGCGCCGACTGGACGCCCTTCGGCCACGGCTTCCCCTATTCGGCCTCGCAGCTGAAGCAGGTGCTGCGCGACACCATGTTCGTGCCGGAACGCACCCGCCACGCCCTGTTCATCCCGCCGCTGCGCTCGCATTTCCTGCAAAAGACGGCGCCGGCCTGGGAAGAGGTCGGCGTCCGCTGGTTCAAGGCCTTCGCCGGGGTGACGATGATCGAGGCGTCGAAGCAGATCTTCGCCGGCGTGTCGCGCCGGGCGGCGCAGCAGCCGGTCAAGCGCCGGCTGATCGTGCCCCTGCCGGGCGGCGCGGCCCCCGCCGCGCGAAGCGGCAGCGCCCGCATCATCACCGGCCCCGGCGGCGACCCGGTGGACCGGCAGCCCTACCCGCGGACCTGACGCAGCGCGTCGGACAACCGGCTGCCCAGCCCGCTGCCCAGGCTTCCCGCCCGCGCCGCGATGGTCTGGCTCAGCGTCGCCAGCTCGTCCAGCGTGCGCGTCACCCCGCCCAGCGTCTGTTCGGCGTCGCCGATGCGCTGTTCCGCCGCCATGGCATCCTGGCGGGAGCGGTCGAGCGAGCGCGCCACCTCGGCGGTGAGCGACGCCTGTTCGTCGATGGCGGCGGCGACGGTGCCGTTGATCGCCTGGATCGAACCGATGGTGGAATGGATGCGGCCCAGCGCCTCGTCCACGGCAGCCGTCTCCTTCTGCAGGTTGGCGACCTGATCGGCGATCTGCTTGGTGGCGTCGGCGGTCTGGCGCGACAGGGCCTTCACCTCGTTGGCGACGACGGCGAAACCGCGCCCGGCCTCGCCCGCGCGGGCCGCCTCGATGGTGGCGTTGAGCGCCAGAAGGTTGGTCTGGCTGGCGATGGCGTTGATCAGCTTCACCACGCTGGCGATCTGCTCCGCCGCGGAACGCAGGGAGTTCATGACGGTGGTGGCGCGGTCGCTGTCGGACGCCGCCTCCAGGCTGATCTCCCGCGCCTTGCTGGTGTCGCCGGAGATCTGGTCGGAAGTGGAGGCCAGCCGGTCGAGCATGCCGGCGATGGCGCCGACCGACCCGTCGACGGCGCGCGCGGCACCGGCGGCATCGGCGGTCTGGCGCAGCCCCTCGGTCCCGGCGGTGCGGACGGAGGCGACCGCCGTCTCCAGCCGGCGCCCGGCATCCGCCAGATCGGCGGCCAGCCCGCCGACCTCGCGCTCCACCCGGTCGGACAGGTCGCGCATCAGGGCGACGCGGCGGCTCTCCGCCGTCTCGGCCCGCAGGGTCGCCACCGCCCACTGGCGGGCGAGGCGGGCGAAGCGGCGGGCCTGATCGGCCGGCCCGGCGACGGCCAGCGCCCCCACCCGCTCGCCGTCCAGGTCGATGGCGATGGCGTATCCCTCGCGCATCGTTCCGCCCGACTTGGCCGCCTCCTCCCGGCTGACGGCACGCTCGTCCAGCCGCCGCGCGACGATATCGGCCGCGGCCGGGTGGCCGGTGCCGATCCGCTCCCGCAGGGTGGAGGCGGCGACGGTGCCGCCCTTGCCGATGAAGGACACGACGGCGTCCAGTTCACGGCCGATGGCGTCGCAGAGATCCTGTGCGATGGTAGCGCTGATGTCCAAGGCGCTTCTCCCCTATCTTCGGTTGGTGCTTCCCGGCCCTGCCCCGCCCACCGGACGGAGAGCATTTGCCATGTTTTTGGTTATCTTCCGACACTACACGCAACATTTACAAACGAAGAGTTGAAAGAATGACGCAGCCGACCGTTCTGGTTCTTCCCGGCCTGGGCAATTCCGGACCTGGGCATTGGCAGACATGGCTGGAAGGCAGGCTGCCGGCGCTGAACCGCGTCGACCTCGGCGACTGGGACGCGCCGGAGCCGGAGCGATGGGTGGAGCGGCTCGATGCGGCGGTCCGCGCCGCAGCCCTCGCCGCACCGGGACCGGTGGTTCTGGTGGCGCACAGTCTGGCCTGCATCCTGGTCGCGCGCTGGGCGGCGACATCCGACGCAGCAAACAAGGTGGCGGCGGCCCTGCTCGTCGCCCCGCCCGACGTCGAGTCGACGGGTCGCGTGCCGGCGGTGGTCCGCCGCTTCGCGCCGGTACCGACGGATCCGCTGCCCTTCACCGCGGTGACGGTCGGCAGCCGCAACGATCCCTACTGCGCCGCCGCCCGCGCCTGCGGGTTTGCCGCTCTGTGGGGCGCCGACTTCATCGACGCCGGCGAGGTCGGCCACATCAACGACGACAGCGGCCACGGCCCCTGGCCGATGGGCGAGACCCTGCTGAGGGATCTGCTGGCGCAGCTGTGAAGCAACCCCTTGCCGCTGCGGGGCCAAGGGTGCGACACAGGGCGCGTCGTCGCGCGCCCGCCAGCGGATTGGAGCTTATGACCGGCATTCCCATCACCGAGGCCGCCCCGGCCAAGCTGAACCTGTACCTGCACGTCACCGGCCGGCGCGCCGACGGCTATCACGAGTTGGACAGCCTCATCGCCTTCGCCGAACTTGGCGACACCATCACCCTGACGCCGGGCGCCGCAAGGGTGGCGCTGCGCGGCGCCGACCTGCCGCCTGCCGGGCCGCGGCTGGCCATCGCCGGCCCCTTCGGCCCGGTCCTGATGGGCGAGAACCCGGCCAGCAATCTGGTGATGCGCGCCGCCCATGCGCTGGCCGCCCGGCTGGGGCGTCAGGCCGACGTGATGATCGCGCTGACCAAGGCACTGCCGGTCGCGTCCGGCATCGGCGGCGGGTCGGCCGACGCCGCCGCCTGCCTGCGGGCGCTGGCTCGCCTGTGGGGCATGCCGGCCGGCGATCCGGCGCTGTTCGCGGTGGCCGCCGGGCTGGGCGCCGACGTGCCGGTCTGCGTCGCCGGGCGCAGCTGCTATTTCGGCGGCATCGGCGACGTGCTGGACGAGGCACCGGACCTGCCGGAAACCCATTTGGTTCTGGTCAACCCGAACGTGCCGGTGCCGACGCCTGCGGTGTTCAAGGCGATGGCCGTCGCAAGGGCGGCGAACGGCGCCGGATTCTCCGCGCCTGCCCGCTTCACCCGCAAACCGGCGGACGCCCGTGATCTGGCGGCGCTGCTGCTGGAGCGGACCAACGACCTCACCGCCCCGGCCCTGACGGTCGCCTCGGTGATCGCCGACGTGCTGGCGGCGTTGGAGCGCAGCGCCGGTTGCCTGCTGCCCCGCCTGTCGGGCAGCGGCGCCACCTGCTTCGGCCTCTATGCCACGGCGCAGCAGGCGGAGGGTGCGGCCAAGGCCATCGCCGCGGCGGAACCGGGCTGGTGGGTCAAGCCGACCCGCCTGCGCCCCACCCCGCCCGACGCCCCGATCCTGCCGCGCGACATCGTCGCCGATCCCGTCGCCGCCGTCCCGCCGCCGGCCGCTCCCTTCCCCGACACCGGCGGCTGGGGCGTGGGCTGATCGAGGCGAATGCGGCTCAGGCCCGCATGTAGCCCCAACCCTCCGCCTGCGCCTCGGCGATGTCGAGAACGCCGGCGGGCACCACCGTCAGCCCTTCCGCCGACCGGCCGGTCTTCGCCAGCGTGTTGCCGCAGACGCGCAGAAGCCGGTCGGTCTCCGCATCCGGGACGTCCAGTGCCGCCGCGACCGCGCCGGCATTCACCACGATTCGGACTTCGGCGTCCGGCCGCGCCTTCAGCAGGTTGCGGGCGTTGTTCCGCGCCCGCTCCAGCGCCGCCGGGGTGGGGGCGTGGATGACCAGACGCAGGGTGCCGTTCGGGGGCGGGGTCATCGCCGTCATTTCCCCAGGGCGGCATCGTGGAAGGACAGGTCGAACAGCGCGTCCACGTCGACCGGTTCGGTGATCTGGCCCAACGTCTGCTGAAACGCCTGCATCCGCTTGGTGGACTCCAGGATCACCCTGGGGTCGTCGACGAAAGTCGTCGCGTCGGAGGTCAGCGCCGCCCGCATCACGTCGCGCTCGACCAGGCCCTTGCCGATGATCTCCGTCACCAGCTCCGCCGTGCGGTCGGGATTGGATTTGGCGAAGGCGGTGGCGCGGATGTGCAGCTTGACCAGATCGGCGACGGCGGCGCGATTGCCGGCGATGGCGTCCTCCGTCACCACCAGGACGGCACCCGGCTGCTTGGGGAACATGGTGCCGGCCTTGGCGATGATGGCGGCATCCTGCAGGCGCGACTGAACAAGGGTCAGGATCGGCTCCAGGATCGAGGCGCCGTCGATGGCGCCGGTCAGCAGCGCCTGCTGCAGGGGCTGCTCGCCCATGCCGACGATCTCGACATCGTCCGCACCGATCCCGGCGACTTCCGCCATCCAATAGCGCAGCACCGTGTCGGGCACCGAACCGGCCGGCAGCGAGCCGATCTTGGGCAGCCGGCCGTTGGCCGCGCGGAAGGCCTTGATCCCCTCCGCCGGGCTGGCGGCACCGGCCATCGCCTTGGCCAGCGGCCCGCGACCGATCAGCGCCACCTGATCGATGACGTTGGCGGCGACGACCTTCAGCTTCACCCCCTTCGACCGCGCGATCATCGCCGGGCCGATGCCGACATAGGCAACGTCCAGCGTCCCCGACGCCAGCGCCTGGATCATCGCCGGACCCGACTGGAAGCTGGTGGTCTGCAGGGCCAGACCGACATCCTTCGCCCATCCCTCCCCCGTCAGCACATAGAGCTGGGTCATGGGAATGATCGGGATATAGCCGACACGCAGGGGCGTCGCGGCAAAGGCCGGCCGCGGCAGCGACGCAGCGGCACCGGCGGCGCCCAATGCGGCTGCACCGGCCAGCAGCCGGCGGCGGGCGATGGGAAGGGTGGTGTTGAAACGGCTGGTCGTCGGCATTGCTGTCTCCCTTTGCCGGGCAAAGCTAGCCCGCCCGGCTGGGAAACTCAATTCACAACATTCCGAAATGACACATCCCAGTATTCAACAAGAACTTTCTGTTTTACTGCTCGCCATGCTGCCGGCGACGGACGGGTCTGATCAGCCACAGGTTCAACACCAGGCTGACCAGGGCCGCGCCGCCGATCACCGCCGCCATCGGCAAGGCTGTGCCGTTGGCCATCAGCCCGACCGCCCAGCCCGACGCCGCGCCGATGCTGAACTGCAGCATGCCCGCGAGCGCCGACGCCGTGCCGGCCATTTGCGGGAAGGACTGCAGCGCCCCGGCCATGGAGTTGGCGAAACAGAAGCCGGTCAGCGACATGAACAGGAACAGGCAGCCGACCAGCCCCCACAATCCGCCCCAGCCGCTCGCCACGACGACGACCAGCAGGATCCCGCTCGCCGCCGACAGCCAGACGCCGGTCCGCAGTATGACGTCGGACCCGAAGCGCATCACGGCGCGGCTGTTCAGCGTGTTGACGATGATCATGCCGACGATGTTCAGCCCGAACAGGAAGCCGTAATTCTCCGGCTGCACGCCGAACAGCTCGATGTAGACGAAGGGCGAGCCGGAGATGAAGGCGAACATCCCCGCATAGATGAAGGACGATCCCACCGCATAGCCGAGATAGCGGCGGTTGGTCAGCAATGTGCGGTAGGATTCCGCCAGCACCATCGGGCGCAGGCTGGTGCGCCGCGTTTCGGGGTGGGTTTCCGGCAGGGTGGCGAGCGCCAGCATGGCGATGACGCCGAAAGCCGCCTGGGCCCAGAAAATCCAGCGCCAGTTCGCCCAGATCAGGATCTGCCCGCCGATCAGCGGGGCGATGATCGGGGCGGCGCCCATCACCAGCATCATCATCGACAGCACGCTGGCGGCGCGGTCGCGTTCGAACACGTCGCGGATCATCGCACGGACCAGAACCGGGCCGGCGCACGCCCCCACCGCCTGCACGAAGCGCCAGGCGGCCAGATGGCCGACATCGGTGGTCAGCGAGCAACCGACGCAGCCCACGGCATAGAGCAGGATGCCGGTCGCAACCGGGATCCGCCGGCCGAACCGGTCGCTCAACGCCCCCCACAGCAGCTGCCCCACGCCGAAGCCCAGGAAGAAGGCCGACAGCGTCCATTGCACCTGATCCTGCGGTGCGTGCAGGTCACGCCCGATCTCCGGCATGCCGGGCAGATACATGTCGGTACCCATCGGACCGAACGACATCAGCACGCCGAGCGCCGCGATGAAGAAGGGGCTTTCGGCAGGCAAACGGGAACGGACGGCGGCAAGGCGCGCGAGCATCAGCAAATCCGAATAGAAAAAGGGGGGGAACCGGCCGGACGGAGTCCGCAGTCTCTAAGCTGATCCGTCACCCGCCATGCGCAAAGTCCCGTCTTGTCATGGCTGCCTTGACCGATGCGCGACGGGCCGAAACCGCGACAATCCGGACTTTGGCCGGTTTGCCGCCCGATCCCGGGAGTCGGCCATTCGGCCGCGGCTTGCGGCGCAACAAAATTCTGGTTCCGTTAAAGGAGCCGTGGCTAGAATTGAGGCCGAGTACCGGGTTTTCCACCCAGCTGAAGGCCGTGCCATGCCGCACCTCAACCGCCGGTCGGTCCTGTCCTGCGCCGCCGCCGGGGCCACCCTGGCCCTGCTGCCACGGCACGCGCAGGCGGAGGCCGTACGGCCGGGGCTGGTCTATGCGGCGGGACAGAAATTCGACAAGAGCTTCAACGAAGGCGCCTTCGCCGGGGCGGAGCGGTTCAGGTCCGCCACCGGCATCCCGGTCGTCGAATACCTGCCGTCCAATCCGGCCCAGTTCAATCAGGGGGTTGCATCCCTGCTGCGGCGGGGCGTGACCGATCTGGTCGCCATCGGCTTCTACTATGCGACGCCGCTGGCCCGGCTGGCCCCGGCACACCCGGCGGTGCGCTTCACCCTGGTCGATGCGGTGGCGGAGGCGCCGAACATCCGCTGCGTCACCTTCAAGGAGCAGGAGGGCGCCTTCCTGGCCGGCGTGCTGGCGGCGCTGGTGTCCAAGACCGGAACCATCGGCTTCATCGGCGCGCTGGACATCCCCTTGATCCGCAAATTCATCGCCGGCTTCGAACAGGGTGCGCGCCACGCCCGGGGCGACATCCGGGTGGTGGTGAACTTCGTCGGCACGACGCCCGCCGCCTTCAACGACCCCACCGCCGGCGCGGAGGTGGCGCGCAGTCAGTTCCAGCGGGGAGCCGACGTGGTCTTCGCCGGGGCCGGCGTGTCGAACTTCGGCATCTTCGCCGCGGCAAGCGACGCGCGCCGGCTGGCCATCGGCGTCGACAGCAACCAGAACTACCTGTATCCCGGCTCCATCCTCACCTCCATGCTGAAGCGGGTGGATCTGGCGGTGGACTCGACCTTCCAGGCGGCGCTCCAGGGGCGATGGAGCGCCGGCACGGTGGCGCTGGGGCTGGCGGAGGGAGCGGTCGATTACGCGCTGGACGAAAACAACCGGGAGCTTCTGACCCCCGCCATGCTGGACGCGGCCGAGGCGGCCCGCCGGGCCATCATCGCCGGCCGAATTCCCGTGGCGGACGGCAGTTGAACCGGCGGTCGATCCGAAGTCGGGGCAGGCTCAGGCCGGCGCCTCGCAAGGCTGCCAACCGAGGGCGGCGGACAGATCGGCCCCCTTCAGCGTGGCGAAACTTGTCTTGATAGCGGTCAGGTCGGTGCCGCGCAGAACCACCCCGGCAAGGCTGGCGTCGCGCAGGTCGGCCCCGGTCAGCCGCGCCTTGGCGAAGCTGGTCGGCCACAGGCGGCTGCCGTCGCCGCTGAGGTCGACCTTGCGGAACTTGGCCCGCCACAGCTTGGCGCCGGCCAGATTGGCGCCCTCGAGGTTGCAGCCGGACAGGTCGGCGCTGGTGAAATCCGCATCGCGCAGGTCGCTGTAGGATAGATCGGCCATCATCAGCTTTGCGCCGGAGAAATCCGCCCCGCGCAGCCCGCAAAAGCGCATCACCGCCCCGCACAGCAGTTGGTTGGCGAAATTGTAACCGCGCAGGTCGACGCGCTGAAGCTGGATGCGCTCCCCGCCCTTGCCCAGCTTCTCCACCCAGATCTGATGCTCGGCGATCAGGTCGGTCATCCGCGCCGCGGTGGTGGTCAGCCCGGTTCCGTCCACATCGACGCCGTGCCGCTCCAACGCCACCCGCAGTTCCTCGTTCAGGCGGGCGCCGCACATCAGCACGCCGTCCAGCGTCGCCTTGCGCATGGTCGCGCCTGTCAGGTCCGCCCCGATCAGGATGGCGCCGCTGAGGTCGCTGCCGCTGAAATCGGCACCGGACAGGTCGCTGCCGCTGAAATCGCACTGCGCCATCCGGCAATCGGTCAGGATCGCCTTGGTCAGGCTGCAGCCGACGAAGGTCGTGGTTCCGTCGCTGTTGCCGGCGGCCCGGAACTCGCCGGCGTCCAGCACCATGCCGCGGCGCAGGTCGGCGCCCTGCAGGTTGGCGTTCTGCAGCTTCGCACCGTCGACCCTGGCCCCGCGCAGATCGGCGCCCTGCAGCTGCGCGCCGGTCAGGTCGGCCTTCGACAGGTCGGCGCCGTAGAGATCGGCCTTCGACAGCACGGTGCCGACCATCCGCGCCCGCGCCAGGCTGGCACCCGTCAGCTTGGCGCCCGACAGATTGACGCGGTTGAGGCCCAGCCCGGCCAGATCGTAAAAGCTGAGGTTGGCGCGGCGCCCCCGTCCGGCCGGGTCGCGCAGCAGCCATTGCTGGTGCCGCACCAGCGCGTCGCGAACCGCCCGAAGGTAGCGTTCATCCGTCATGCGGCGCGTCGATGCCCCGGCACTGCCGTCCCGGACACGCTGTCCCGGACTGTTGGCAATCGGGATGTTACCGAAACCGATTCAATTTCGAAAGGCATGTCCCCTCGAACCTTCGCCAGACCGGCAAGAATCTTTTGTCGCAGCCTCAGATACGGTCCGACATAGGACCGCCGCCATCACAGCCGCGTGATCGCCCTCCCGACCCGCTTGGGCCGGCGGCAAGTCCGACCAATATAGTGGGTCTGGAACACCGACCACCATCAGCGGAGACCGGCGGCATGCCCGAATCGGACAAGAACAATACGGCCCAGAACACCACGGACAAGAGCGAACAGGACTGGAAGCAGGAGCTGTCGCCCAACCAGTTCAAGGTTCTGCGCGAACACGCGACCGAGTATCCCGGCACCAGCCCGCTCAACGACGAGAAGCGCCGGGGCGTCTACCGCTGCGCCGGCTGCGGACAGCCCCTCTATGCCAGCGATACCAAATACGAGAGCGGGTCGGGATGGCCGAGCTTCTGGGAGCCGATTCCCGGAGCGGTGGAGACCACCACCGACTACAAGCTGGCCTATCCGCGGACCGAGGTTCATTGCGCCACCTGCAAAGGCCATCTCGGCCATGTCTTCGACGACGGGCCGCAGCCGACAGGGAAGCGCTACTGCATGAACGGCGTCGCCATGACTTTCGTGCCTACGGAAAAGTCCGGCTGACCCGCAGAACTATGACCGGGCGCCGGAGTCCTTTGCCCGATCGGCGTCTGGTCATAAACCCTCCCAAAAAAGGCGGGTTTACCCCTAATTGAGCTAAAAATGACAACCTTGGCCCAGAGCGCGATGGTATGATCTGCCCCCGTGCGGCGGGTTGTCGCGAGGGCATCGCGACCCTCCGCCGTCCATGGCACCATGCGTCGTCGAAGCGGCGCGGGCATTCGGTGCGGCTGGCGGAGGGCGAATGGTCATTTCGGCCGAGTTCCTGGGGATGCTGCTTCTGATCACCAGCGCCGCCGCGCTTGGTCTGTCGATCGTGGTCGATGTCGGCCGCGTCAGCGCCGAAAAGGCGCGCGAGGCGATGAACCAGAGACAGTACGACAAGAAGCGCGCCGCGCTGGCCGAATGGCGCCAGAAGACGGAGCGCAAGCGCGTCGACGTCACCACCCTGCAAGCCCGCCTGACCGAATTCAACGGCCGCCGCCAAAAGGCGCTGACGGAGTTGCGGGCGCTGGAATTCTCCAAGATCGAACTGGTGCACGAACTGGGCGACCAGGATTCCGACGGCGACGTCTACTGGGCGCAGTTGGCGGTCGGCTCCAATTTCAACGAACTGGATCGCAAGGACATCGTCTTCTCGCGCCAGATCTGGGAGTACCGCAACGTCGCGCACATCACGGCGCCGTCGGCCGAACAGGCGCACGGCACGGTGCGGACCAGCTTTTCCCAGCGCAACGGCCTGATCAGTTCGCCGGTGGTGCCGCTGGCGCTGGCTCCCGATCCCGAGGTGGAGGCGACCGCAGCATGATGGGAACGGCTTGATGACCGGCATGATGCTGTATTTCGCGCTTGGCCTGATGGTGCTGACCGTCCTGTCCAACCGCTATTGGCGCCGCCAGCTGACCCTGACCCGGGTCGCCATGTCCAAGTTGAAGGAGAAGGTGGACGACGTGACCAAGGAGGTCGCGGACGTCGCCTCCGACTATGCCCAGCTGGCCCACCACCATGCGGAAATGGAAAAGCGCGTCCAGAAGGCGGAAATCGACATGCAGGCCGCCATCCTGGAGCTGGACCAGAAGAAGGGTGCCGCCATGCAGCGCTACTTCGTGTTCGACCGGAACGAGCCGCGCCCCGGCCGCTTCTGGGAGGTCGCGGTGCGCTTCCACCCGACCGCGGTCAGCTTCGCCGACCAGCGCGGCCATCGCGGCTGGTCCGGCATCCGCCGTTTCCTGCTGATCGCCGACGGCGAACGTGACGCGCGCGAGCGGGTGGCTGCCCGTTACCCCCGGAAGGCCGGCTTCGAAATCCTGGAGGTTGCCGGCTGCCGCCTGAACGGGCTGACGGTCAACCGCATTTCCGAACTCAGCACCTTCCGCAAGCCCGGCAAGCCGGAGGAGGAAGCCGCCGCCGCCCGTCCGCAGCGCCGGACCTCGCCCGCCCAATCCTGAGCGGCGTGCGCGATCAGTCCACCGCAGCCTGGAACATGTACCCCATGCCGTGGACGGTGACGATGCGGGTCGGGTCGGCGGGATCGGGCTCCACCACCCGGCGCAGGCGGCGGACCAGCCGGTCGATGGAGCGGTCGTAGGGTATCGAGTCGCCCCGCAGCGTCAGGTCCAGCAGATCGTCGCGGCTCAGCACCCGCCCCGGATTCTCGACGAAGGCGGCCAGCAGTTCGAATTCGGCCGAAGTCAGCCGCGCATCCTCGCCTTCGGGGTCGCGCAGGCGGCGCTTGTCCAGATGCAACTCCCACCCGTCGAACCGCTTCACCCGCCCGCCCGCCGGCTTGGTCGGCTTGGCGATGCGGCGCAGGAGGCTGCGGGTGCGGGCCAGGATTTCCCGCGGTTCGAATGGCTTGGTGATGTAGTCGTCGGCACCCAGTTCCAGCCCGATCAGCCGGTCCATCCGGTCGGACCGGCCGGTGATCAGGATGATGCCGATGTTGGAGGTGGCCCGCAGTTCCCGCGTCACCGCCAGCCCGTCCTTGCCGGGAAGCCGGATGTCCAGCAGAAGCAGGTCGATCCGCCCGCGCGCCAGCAGCGCCGACAGCTGATCGCCGTCGCGCGCCAGCATCACCCGATACCCCTCGCCTTCCAGATAGGCCTTCAGGGTCTCGCGGGTGATGGGATCGTCGTCGACCACCGCGATGGTGTTCATTGTCCCCCGTGACGGAGTCCGATGGCCGGCGGATTGTCTGCCGGCCCCTCATAGCAAGGCTATCGGTTCCGCCAACCGGATACAAGGTGGAGCACACGGGTCCTCCCAAGCGGCATCCGTCGATTGTGCGGCGCACCAAGAGCCAGCAAATAGGGACAATCGCGCCGAACTTGCCAGATCGAGGGGACAATGCCACATTTGTACTCATGACAAATTGGACCCCGAACCTGGAGGGCCGCGCCGGCCCGCTCTATCGCGTTATCGCCGACGCGCTGGCCGACGACATCGCGGAGGGTGCGCTGCCGGTCGGCACCCGCCTGCCGACCCACCGCGACCTCGCCTTCCGGCTCGGCGTCACGGTGGGAACGGTGACGCGCGCCTATACGGAAGCGGAAAAGCGCGGCCTGATCGGCGGCGAGGTCGGACGCGGAACCTTCGTGCAGGGCCAGCGCCCGCCGGCGACACCCCTCCCGCTCGGCTGGCCACCGGCCGGAGAAACGTCCGCCGGGGAGGCGGGAACCGGCTCCACAATCGTCAACATGACCACGGTCCACCCCGAACACGCCGTCGCGGTGCAGGCCTTCGGCCAGACGCTTGCAGCGATCGGCGCCTCCGGCCGTGCGGCGGCGTTGATCGGCTACGGCCCGCATGCCGGGCTGCCCGACCATCGCACCGCCGTCGCCGCCTGGCTGGAGCGCCAGCACCGGGTGCAGGCGACCGCCGACTCGGTGCTGCTGACCACCGGGGCGCAGAATGCGCTGGCGGTGGCGCTGGCTGCCGTCGCCCGCCCCGGCGACGTCATCCTGGCGGAACGGCTGACCAACATCGGCACCAAGGCGCTGGCGGCCACCCAGGGCTATCACCTGGAAGGGGTGGCCATCGACGAGCATGGGCTGGTACCCGACGCCTTCGACAGCGCCTGCCGCCGGCTGGGGCCGAAGGCGGTCTATCTGGTGCCGACCCTGCAGAACCCGACGGCGGTGGTGATGCCCGCCGCCCGCCGCCGCGAGATTGCCGAGATCGCCCGCCGTTACGGCGTGATCCTGATCGAAGACGACGTGTTCGGCTTCATGGTGCCGGACGCCCGGCCGATCCAGACCATCGCGCCCGACATCACCCTGTATGTGTCGAGCGTGTCCAAGAGCCTTGCCGCCGGGCTGCGGCTCGGCTTCGTCGTCGCCCCTGCGGAACTGCGCTCCCGCGTCGAGACCGCGATCCGCGCCCTGCAATATTCCGCCCCCGCCCTGCCGGCGGAGGTGGTTGCACGCTGGATCCAGGACGGCACCGCCGACCGCATCGTCGCCACCCAGCGGGAAGAGGATTTGGCCCGCCAGCGGCTTGCCCGCTCCATCCTGCCGGCGGGGACCATCTACGGCAGTTCGGCGGCACAGCATCTGTGGCTGGTCCTGCCGGAGCCCTGGCGGCGCGAGGATTTCGTCGGCGAGGCGCGGCGCCGCGGCGTGATCGTCACCGGCGCCGATGCCTTCGCCGTGGGTCGCGCCAGCGCCCCCCATGCCGTGCGCGTGGGGCTGTGCATGCCGCGCAGCCGCGACGAGACCGCGCGCGGCCTGCGCGCGCTGGCCGATGCGCTGGACGCACCGGCGGCGGCGATGCTGTCGATCGTGTAGGAACCGCCTTACGCCCCCTGCAGCATTCCCTGCACCGCGTCCATCGCCGCAAGCCCGCGGCTGAACACCGACTCCGCGGTCGCGGCGAGTTCCTGGGCCTCGACGCGGCGGCCTTCGCGCATGCCGTCCTCCACCGCGCGCATCAGGCCGACGAAGCGGGTCAGGCCGAAATGGCTGGCGGCCCCGGCCAGACGATGGGCGATGTCCTCGATTTCGTCGTCGGGCGTATCGGCGGCGGTCAGGCGGGGCAACCCCTCCTGCGCGGAGTCCAGCAGCAATCCGCGGATGGTGGCGAAGCGCGCCGGGCCGAGGGACCGGATATAGCGTTCCAGGATCTCGTCGCTCACGTCCTCCTCGACCACCACCGGCGGGCGGGGGGGGATCGCAACGGCGACCATGTCGCCTCCTGTGTCCTCGCCATTGCCATCCCCGCGCGAGGCGACGGCGTTCGACAGCAGATGCATCAGCCGTTCCGGGAAGATCGGCTTTTCGATCACCGCGTCGATGCCGGCGGTGAGATAGCGGGCACGGTCGGCAGCGAAGACGTTGGCGGTCACTGCGACGATCGGCACCGCCGCCCGGTCGGTATCATCGAAGGCCCGGATGCGGCGCGCCACCTCCGGCCCGTCGATGTCGGGCAGGCGGATGTCGAGCAGTACGGCGTCGAAGCGTCGCCGGGCCGCCAGTTCCAGCGCCTTCTCCCCCGTCTCGGCGATGGTGATGCGATGGCCGGCGTCGGACAGCAGGCCAAGCGCCACCTCCCGGTTGATCGCATCGTCCTCCACCAGAAGCAGTGCCAGCGACCGTACCCGGCTGATCGGCAGAAGCCGGCCGGGCCGCCGCGCCGGCAGGGCGGACTCCTCCACCCGCTGCAGGGGGATGGTGACGGTGAAGACGCTGCCCAGCCCAACCGCGCTGTCGACGCGGATGCTGCCCTGCATGGCGTCCAGCAGGTGCCGCACGATGGCGAGCCCCAGCCCGCTGCCGCCGAATCTCCGGGCAATGGTGGGATCGGCCTGTTCCAGCTTCTCGAAGATGGCGGCGCGGCGTTCCGGCGGCACCCCGATGCCGGTATCACGCACAGCCAGTCGCAGCATTTCTCCGGAGCCGGAACGTTCCGGCCCCGGTTCGATGTCGACGCGCAGATCGACCCCGCCGCGTTCGGTGAACTTCACCGCGTTGCCGACGAGGTTCACAAGGATCTGGCGCAACCGCTGGCGGTCGACCACCACCAGTTCCGGCACCTCCGGCGCGATGTCGAGGTCGAGATCGATTCCCTTCTCGTTCGCCAATCCTTCCACTGTCGCAACGACCTCTTCCAGCACCGGCAGCAGGGCGCAGGGCGCAGGATCGAGGTCGAGCTTGCCGTCTTCGATCTTGCGCAGATCGAGGATGTCGTTGACCTGATCGAGCAACCCGTGGCCGCAGCGCATGATCGACATGGCATAGCGCCGCTCGCCCGCATGCAGCTGCCCGGTCAGCAGAAGCCGGCACAGGCCGAGGATGCCGTTCAGCGGCGTGCGCATCTCGTGGCTGACGGTGGCGAGGAATTCGGTCTTGGCGGCGTCTGCCCGCTCTGCCCTCTCCTTGGCCTGCCGCAACTCCTCCCGCGCCCGGCGCGAGGCGGTGATGTCGTTGGCGACGCAGATGATGCGGCAGCGGCCGTCGCCCGACCATTCGAAGGGATGGCGCTGCAGGGCGAAGACCGCGGTTTCGCCGTTGCGAGCCAACGCCAGCTCCTCCACGCCCAGCGAGCGCATGGAACCGGGATCGCCGCCGGCCAGCGCCCGTCCGGTCTCCGGCCCCAACACCTCGGCCAGGGTGCGGTCCTCGATGTCGGCGCGGCGGGTGCCGAAGCAATCCTCCGCCGCCCGGTTCCACAGCACGACGCGGCCGGTATCGCCCTCCAGCACGTAGAGCACGCTCGGCACATTGTCGATCACGGCGTCCAGGAAGGCCTGGGTCCGGCGCAGCAGCTCCTCCGCCTCGCGGCGGCGGGTGATGTCGACCACCGAACTCAGCAGCACCTCCTCCCCCTGGAATTCGAAGGCGATGCCGGACAGCAGGCCCCACAGCCGGCGGCCGGTGCGGGTCACCAGCTCCGTCTCGACGTCCAGCGCCAGGCCGCTGTCGAAGACGTCGCGGACGAACTCCTCGCGCACCGCCGGGACATACCAGACGGTGGCGGCCGGCCGACCCAGCAGTTCGCCGGCATCGGCGGCCTCGAACAAGTCGGCGGCGCGGCGGTTGACGAAGCGGATCTGGCCGTCGGCACGGCCCGAGATCACCAGCGGGACCGGCGCCGCCTCCAGCACCGTGCGCAGCCATTGCTCATTGCGGCGCAACGCCTCGCTCTTGTCCTCCGTCTCCTGGATGTAGAAGCGCAACGCGCGGGCCAGTTCGCCGATCTCGTCGGCACCGGTCGCCGGCACCTCCGCCCTGCCGCCCCCGGTGCGGTCGCGGATCGCCTCGCTGACAGCCCACAGACGGGCCAGCACCTTGCGTCGGACATACAGCACCGACAGCACCATCCCCAGCACCACCACCCCGACGGAGGCGAAGAACAGGCGGGTGTAGGTTGTCGATACCTCGATCACCTGCTGGCGGCTTTCCTCCGCCGCCTTGGTCTGCTCGACGAAGATGCCGGTGTTGAGGCCGGTGTTGACCAGCGACACCTGATTGGCGCGGTCGACCAGCCCGTTCAGAGCTTCCGACGCCTGCAACTCGGCCTGCCGCTGGCGGAAGACGGAGCGGTCGCCCTCCACCACCGCGCGCATGCCCTCGGCCAGCCGGGTCAGCCGGTCGGATACGCCATCGACAGACACCCCCGGTACCGATGTGGCGAGGCTCTCCAGCTGCGCCGCCGCGCCGTCGGCCAGCCGGGCCAGGGCGAAGCTGTTCTCCGCCTGATGGACCGACGCGATCAGGAACAGAAGCCGCTCGGCCATCGCCAGCCAGCGCTGAACACCCACGTCCTCGACCCCGCGCAGCCCCGGTTCCGCCAGGGCATCGGCCATCCGCCGCACGTCGCGGGTGCGGTCGGCCAAGGCACGGCGGGCGGCGACGCGGGCGGTCACGCCGCGGTCGATGGCGTCGCGCAGCCGCAGGATCTCGTCACGCTGCTGCTTCAGCCCGGCGATCCGCCTTGCCTGGGGCACGTCGGAAGAGTCCATCTCCGCCAGCAGCCGGTCATAGCCGTCCAGCTGGTCCGCCAACCCCTGCTTGATGGTTTCGCGGCCGAAATTGTCGTCCGACAGGGCCAGTTGTTCCAGGGTCCGCATGATCCGCTGGTGCTGGCGCTCCAGCTTGGCGGAGGCGACCACGGCCGGAAACTGCTCCGACGTCACCTTGGTGATTCCGGCATGCAGGCCGTCGAAGGCGATGTAGGCGCCAAGCCCGATCAGGAAGGCGACCAGACCATTGAAGGCGAGCGCGCCGAACAGACGTGCGCCGACGCCGATCCTCACCACGCCCGCCTTGCCGGCTTCGGACCTGCCGGCCTCCGACTTGCTGCCGCCCGCCATTCCCAATCCCGCCAGTCCCGTCCAGACGCCCAGCCCCGACGCCCCCAATCGTTTGCGCGGTGCCGTCGGCAGCGTATCATAGCGGCGCCGTAGGATAAGGGGAGAAGGATGGGGCCGAAGCCTGTTGCCGCCGCGCTGGGACTGATTCTGGCGCTCGTCCCGGCGCTTGGCGGAGCCGCCGCGGCGCAGCCGGACGCACAGCCCATGCCGAACGGCGACCGACCCGTCCTGGCGGAAATCGAGCGGCGGGGGGTGGTTCGCTGCGGCGTGTCCTTCAATCCCGGCTTCGCCGCCAACGACGACAGCGGGCGGCCGGTCGGCTTCATGGTCGATCTGTGCCGGGCGCTGGCCGCCGCCGTCCTGGGCAAGGCCGACGCCGTGGAGATCCGCCGCCTGTCCAAGCCGCAGGAATTCGACGCCGTCGCCGCCGGCGAGGTCGACGTGTCCTTCGCCCAGACCTCCTGGACGCTGACCCGCGACGCGACCTATGCAGTCGATTTCGGCCCGCCGGTGTTCCACGACGTGCAGGGGATCGCCGCGTGGCGCCTGCCCGACGGCCGGTCGGCATTGGACGGAACGGAGCTGACGGTCTGCGTCCCCGCCGGAACCACCACCCAGGCCGAGTTGGAGGCGCTCGTGGCCGGCGGAAAGCGGCCCTGGAAGCTGCGGAGCTTCCCCGGCTGGCCCGATGCGCTGGAGGCCTTCCTCAGCCGCGACTGCGCGGCGCTCAGCGCCGACCGGGCCCTGCTGACCACCGCGCTGCATATGCTGGAGTCGCCTAGGGAAGCGCTGGAGATCGCCGACGCCCCTCTCCCGTCACGCGAGCCGTTGGCGCCGCTGACGCCGAACACCGACCGCATGTGGATGGCGGCGGTACGCTGGACCATCTATGCGCTGTTCCTGGCCGAGGATGCCGGCGTGACCGGCGCCAACGCCAATTTCCAGCGGATCACCGGCGGCAGCGAGATGCGGCGCCTGCTGTCCGGCCTGCCGGAGGTCGCGGCGAAGGCGGGCCTGCGTCCGGACTGGGCCTATCAGGCGGTGGTGCAGGTGGGAAATTACGGCGAGATCTTCGAACGCAATCTGGGCGCCCGTTCTCCCTTCAAGCTGGACCGCGGACCGAACCGGCCCTGGACCCAGGGTGGAATGCTCTACGCACCCGTATTCCAGTAGGTGTCACCGTTCGGGCGGAGGCGTCGCACCTGTCCAAAAGTTCACTGTAGCCCAATACCGCAACGTCTGATACCCCCGACCATGGTAGGGGGTGACGCGGATAATTCGGTAAGCACACTATCGGTTAGAAAACCAACGGGCGGGCTCGGTCATCAGTCCATACGACCGGAATGCACCGCTCGCTAAAAACCAACCGATATGCATGACTATTCACTTGGGAGGGTGAAGACCATGGCCTATGCGGCTTCGTCGGGCGATGCCGTCCGACCGATGACGGGCGAGGAGAAGAAAGTCATCTTCGCGTCCTCGCTCGGGACCGTTTTCGAGTGGTACGACTTCTATCTCTACGGTTCGCTCAGCGCGGTCATCGCCGCGCAGTTCTTTTCCGGGGTCAACCCGACCGCGGGCTTCATCTTCGCGCTGATGGCCTTTGCCGCCGGCTTCGCCGTCCGGCCCTTCGGCGCCCTGGTCTTCGGCCGTCTCGGCGACATGATCGGCCGCAAATACACCTTCCTGGTCACCATCCTGATCATGGGCGTGTCGACCTTCATCGTCGGTATCCTGCCCAATTATGCCACCATCGGCATCGCCGCCCCGATCATCCTGATCGTCCTGCGCCTGCTGCAGGGCCTGGCGCTGGGCGGCGAATATGGCGGCGCCGCGACCTATGTGGCCGAACATGCGCCGCACGGTCGCCGCGGCAACTACACCTCCTGGATCCAGACCACCGCGACTCTCGGCCTGTTCCTGTCGCTGCTGGTCATCCTGGGCTGCCGCGTGTCGATGACGGCGGAGGATTTCAACGCCTGGGGCTGGCGCATCCCCTTCCTGATCTCCATCGTGCTGCTCGGCATCTCGGTGTGGATCCGCCTGATGCTGAACGAATCGCCCGCCTTCAAGAAGATGAAGGAGGAGGGCAAGCACTCCAAGGCGCCGCTGACCGAATCCTTCGGTGAATGGAAGAACCTGAAGATCGTGCTGCTCGCCCTGTTCGGCCTCGTCGCCGGCCAGGCGGTGGTGTGGTACACGGGCCAGTTCTACGCCCTGTTCTTCCTGACCCAGACGCTGAAGGTCGACGCCCAGGCGGCCAACCTGATGATCGCGGCGGCCCTGCTGATCGGCACGCCCTTCTTCGTGATCTTCGGCACGCTGGCCGACAAGATCGGCCGCAAGCCGATCATCATGGCCGGTCTGCTGCTCGCCTGCCTGACCTACTTCCCGCTGTTCAAGGCCATCACCCACTACGCCAACCCGGCGCTGGAGGAAGCCATCGCGACCTCGCCGGTCGTCGTGATCGCCGATCCGAACGAATGCTCGTTCCAGTTCAACCCGGTCGGCACCAGCCAGTTCACCAGCTCCTGCGACATCGCCAAGAGCGCACTGGTCCGGCGCGGCATCCCCTACACCAACGAAGCGGCCCCGGCCGGCACCGTCGCGTCGATCAAGGTCGGCAGCACGGTCATCCCCAGCTACACCGCAACCCCGCAGGCCAGCACGACCGTGTCGCTCAGCCACGGCCCGACCGCCTCGCATGCGCCGACCGACACCAAGGCTGCCGGCGCCGCCTTCGACAAGGGCCTGGGCGATGCGCTGAAGACCGCCAACTATCCGCCGAAGGCCGATCCGGCCCGCATCGACACGGTGATGGTCGTCGCCCTGCTCACCGTCCTGGTCATCTACGTGACGATGGTCTACGGCCCGATCGCCGCGATGCTGGTGGAGATGTTCCCGACCCGCATCCGCTACACTTCGATGTCGCTGCCCTACCACATCGGCAACGGCTGGTTCGGCGGCTTCCTGCCGACCACCTCCTTCGCCATCGTGGCGGCGACCGGCGACATCTACTCCGGCCTCTGGTACCCGATCATCATCGCCGCCGCGACCCTGGTGATCGGCCTGCTGTTCGTCCGCGAAACCAAGGACGTGGACATCTACCAGCATGATTGAACAGGGTTCCGCCTGAGCAGATCATAATCCGGCAAAAGGAAACGGGCGGAGGGGATGACCCTCCGCCCGTTTGCCGTTCGGACCGTGGCTGAAGCCGGCAGACCCGTCAGGCGATCGACAGCGTCGCCTGCTGCTGCAGGGCATCGGCCGACGCGAAGGCCGTGCCGGTGCTGGTGCCGAGCGGTGCGGCGCTGCGGCCCTCCTCATAGCCCTGGGCGACGTAATGGGCGGTCGCCGCCTGCAGGTCGCCGCCGAAGGCCGCCTGCAGGTCCGGATAGCGCGCCAGATAGGCGGAGGCGTCGAAGTCCAGGCTCCGCCCCTCGTTCCGACCATAGGTCGCGTAATGCAGCGCCGCCGCCGTCGGATCGCTGCCGAAGGCCTGGATCAGGTCCGGGTTGGCCGCCAGATAGCTGGTGGCGTCGAAGTCGGCCTGCCGGTTCTCGTTGCGGCCGACCTCGATGTAGTGGCGGGTCGCCTCCGCCGTGTCGGTGCCGAAGGCCGTGGCAAGGTCGGGGTTGTCGGCCAGATAGCCGGCGGCGTTGAAGGTCAGGGCGCGCCCCTCGCTCCAGCCGAAGGACCGATAGTGGTCGAAGGCGTCGTCGCTTTCGGTGTTGTAGACGGCGGCGAGATCCGGATTGGCCGCGAGGTAGGACAGCGCGTCGAACACCGGGGCGGTGGCGCTGGCGACCGTCTGGTCGGTGTACTGGATGAACTCGACGTTGGTCATCCGGTCGTAGCCGCCGGCGTCGATCACATAGATCTCGCCGTTGTGCTTGACGGCGCCGCTGTTTGCGAGCGATGCGCTGCGAGCGACCGTGTCGATCCCGTCGCTGCCGTCGATGATGTTCACGCCGCTGCCGCCATCCAGCAGATCGTCGCCCATGCCGCCGTTGATGGTGTCGTCGCCGGCATAGGCGCGGATCGTATCGTTGACGTCCGACCCGGTAAGGCTGTCGTTGCCGCCCAGCAGCGCGGCGCGGATCTCCGCGGGATCGGTGCCGGCGGCCTCCCAGCCCAGCGCCGTCGCGACCGGCAGGTTCAACTGCGACACCGACAGGCCGGGGACGCCGTTCGTCGAGTTGGTGACGCTGGAGATGGTGCCTCCGGTCAGGGTCTGGCCGGCGGCGTCATAGGTGAAATTGCCGCGGAAATCGGTGGACCGGCCGTCGGCATAGTTGATGACGAGCTGGTTGGCTGTCGCCAAGGCAACCGTGCCGCCCCGAATGCCCGTAACCCCGAGATCGTCGGTGTTGATGCTGGTCTGGGAACCGGCGCTGACCGATACCATTCGGACTCTCCTTAACCTTGCGTGTTCGATCAAAGGCCTCAAAGCCCAGCAGAAAGAACAACGGAGGACCGAATGTGTCCCGGTATCTCCGGGCGTGCGGTCGGACGGCCCCCTTTGCCCCCCTCGGTGGCGGGGCCATTCTTTTGCGCGGGGTCGAAGGTGGGAGCCGAACGGCGGCGCGGCGCCGGCGCGCGCTCTGTGATAGGCTGGCGCCCGCAGGGAGAGAAAATCAAAAGCGGGATGCGAAAAGCCCCATGGAAAGCTGGTTCATCCTGGCCGCATCGATGGCCTATCTGCTGTCGCTGTTCGCCATCGCGTGGTACGGCGACCGGACCGGCGACCAGGGCGCCGAGCGGCGCACGCCCTGGCTCTATGCGCTGAGTTTCGGGGTCTACTGCACCTCCTGGACCTTCTACGGCGCGGTGGGACGGGCGGCCACCGGGGGCTTCTACTTCCTGCCGATCTATATCGGACCGATCCTGATGATCGGATTGGGCTGGCCGGTGCTGGCCCGCATCGTCCGGGTGGCGAAGTCGGAGAACGTCGTCTCCATCTCCGACTTCCTGTCGGCCCGCTACGGCAAGAGCCGCAGCCTGGCCGCTCTCGTCACCGTCGCCGCGGTGATCGGGCTGCTGCCCTACATCGCCCTGCAGCTGAAGGCGATCAGCGTCAGTTTCGAGATTCTGGCCGGGGCGTCGCTGGGGACCGACCTGAACCAGATGCCGGGCGGGACCGCGCTGATGGCGGCATTGCTGATGGCGGCCTTCGCCATTCTGTTCGGCGTGCGCAGCGTGTCTGCCAACGAACACCACCGCGGCCTGATGATGGCCATCGCCGCGGAATCGGTGGTGAAGCTGGCGGCGGCGCTGGCCGTGGGCGGCGCCATCGCCTATTCGGTCTTCGGCGATCCGGCCACCTTCTTCGAAGCGGCGGCGAACCATCCCGGCTTCCTCGACCTGATCCGGCTGGACAGCATCGGTGCCGACTGGTGGGTGGCCTGCCTCTTGTCGGCGCTGGCGATCCTGTGCCTGCCGCGCCAGTTCCACGTCGCGGTGGTGGAGAACACCCATAACGGCGACGTGCGGTCGTCGGCCAAGCTGTTTCCCGCCTATCTGGTCGCCATCAACCTGTTCGTGCTGCCGGTGGCGCTGGCCGGGCTGATGCTGTTCCCGGACGGCACGACCAATGCCGACACCTTCATGGTCTCCATCCCCTTGAGCCAGGGCTGGCCGTGGCTGGCGCTGGCCGCTTTCATCGGCGGCCTATCGGCGGCCACCAGCATGATCCTGGTGGAGATGGTGGCGCTCAGCACCATGATCTGCAACGACGTCGCCGTGCCGCTGCTGATGGCGTTGCGCCCCGACGACCGGCGGCTGCGCGACGACCCGGCGGGGATCCTGCTGCTGATCCGCCGGTCGGCGGTGATCGTGCTGGTTCTGCTGTCCTACGGCTGCTACCGGCTGATCGGCCCGGCCTTTCCGCTGGCGACCATCGGCATGATGAGCTTCACCGCGGTGGCGCAGTTCGCCCCCGCCCTGCTCGGCGGCCTGATCTGGAGCCGCGCCAGCCGCAGCGGCGCCTTCGCCGGCATCTGCGCCGGCTTCCTCGGCTGGGCCTACACCATGCTGCTGCCGTCCTTCGCCGATGCGGGATGGCTGGCCTCCAGCGCCTTGCGCGAGGGGCCGTTCGGCCTGACCGGCCTCAGCCCGGTGGCGCTGGCCGGCATCGCCGGCATCGACCCGCTGACCAATGCCGCGCTCTGGAGCCTGGGGCCGAACATCCTGCTGTTCGTGCTGGTCTCTCTGCTGACCCGGCCGTCGACGCTGGAGCGCCAGCAGGCCGCGCGCTTCATCAGCCTGCGCCGCTCCGCCGACGGAGAGGCCACCGGGCCGCGCGGCGCCACGCTGGCCGACCTGCACGACCTTGCCGTTCGCTATGTCGGGCAGGCGCGCGCCGACGCTGCCTTCTGCCGCTTCACCGGGGTGGAGGACGGCGATCTGCGCACCGCGCTGCTGACCCGCACCGATGGTGAGGCGATCCAGTTGACCGAGCGGCTGCTCGCCGGCGCCGTCGGCTCCGCCTCGGCCCGCGTGGTGGTCGCCGGCCTCCTGTCCGACCGCCGGCTGTCGCGCACCGATGCGCGCTCCATCATCGACGAGGCGTCGCGCGCCATCCTGAAGCAGCATGAGTTGCTGCGCGCCACCGTGGAGAATGTGCCGCAGGGCATCGCCGTGTTCGACGAGGATTGGCGCGTCGCCACCTGGAACAACCAGTTCCTGGTGCTGCTGGACCTGCCCGACGGCTTCGTCCAGGTCGGCACCTCGCTGCAGGAGATCGTCGGGCTGATCGCGCGGCGCGGCGAATATGGCCGCAACGGCGAGATCGAAACCCTGCTGGAGCGCCGTTCCGACCCGCGGCGACGCAACAAGCCCGACGTCTACGAGCGGGTGCGGCCTGACGGCACGGTGCTGGAGATCGCCACCAACCCGATGCCGGGTTCGAAGCCCGGAGGGGGCGGGTTCGTCGCCGTCTACACCGACGTCACCGAACGCCACCGCGCCGCCGCCGCCCTGCGCGAAGCCAACGAAACGCTGGAACGCCGCATCGAGGAGCGCACCCACGCCCTGTCGGAAGCGAAGGCGGAGGCCGAGCGCGCCAATCGCGGCAAGACCCGCTTCCTTGCCGCCGCCAGCCACGACCTGCTGCAGCCGCTGCACGCCGCCCGCCTGTTCCTGTCCGCCCTGGCCGAACGCAACGGCGACAGCGCCATCCGACAGATCGACGCCTCGCTGCGGTCGGTGGAGCAAATCCTGGGCGACCTGCTGGACGTGTCCAAGATCGACAGCGGCGTGGTGAAGCCGAACCCGGTGCCGATGCGGATCGAGGAACTGCTGAAGCCGCTGGGCGAGGAGTTCACCGTGCTGGCGAGCCGCCACGGTCTGGGGCTGCGGGTGGTCGACTGCTCCGCCATCGTGCACAGCGACCCGACGCTGCTGCGGCGCATCCTGCAGAACTACCTCGCCAACGCCGTGCGCTACACCCGCACCGGCCGCATCCTGCTGGGCTGCCGCCGCCGCGGGAATTTCCTGTCGATCGAGGTGTGGGACACCGGCCCCGGCATCCCCGAGCACAAGGTGCCGGAAATCTTCATGGAGTTCCGCCAGCTCGACAACGACGCCGACGACCGCGGCAAGGGGCTGGGCCTCGGCCTCGCCATCGTCGAGCGTCTGGCCGGCATCCTCGGCCATACGGTGCAGGTGCGCTCCAGGGTCGGGCGCGGCAGCGCCTTCTCCGTCCTGGTGCCGCTGACCGACGAGCCGGTCGCCGCCCGCGCCGTGGTGGTCCGCCCGCGCGGCCGCGACCTGAGCGGCGTGCTGGTGCTCTGCCTGGAAAACGAGCCCGCCATCGCCCGCGCCACCGAGGATCTGCTGTCGAGCTGGTCCTGCCGCGTCGTCACCGCGGCGGCGCCCGACCTCGCCCTGGCGAAGCTGGGGGGGCGCATGCCGGACGTGATCCTGACCGACTACCACCTCGACCGCAGCCTGACCGGGGTGGAGGCCTTGGCAACCCTGCGCGCCGCGTTGGGCAGCGACCTCCCCGCCGCCGTCGTCACCGCCGACCGCGACGCCGCCGTCCGCGAGGACATCGAAGCGGCGGGCTGCCGCCTGCTCTACAAGCCGGTGCGTCCGGGCGCGCTACGGGCGCTGCTGGGGCAGTTGCTGGCGGAGGGGCAGCGGATGGCGGGCGACTGACGCGCCATGCCCCCTCCCTAACCCTCCCCCACCTTCGGGTGGGAGAGGGGACTGCCGCCGCACGCCGACAAAGCTACTGTCCCCTCTCCCGCGATCGGACCGGCCTCTGGCCGGCCGAGGGCGGGGGAGGGATAGGGAGGGGGCACCCGCGCTTCCCTCACTCCACCGGCGGCGGCGGCGCGGACGACAGCGCCAGCTGGCTCGCTAGAACCGCGGCCTGCGTCCTCGTCAGCACGCCCAGCTTGCGCAGGATCGTCGTGACGTGGGCCTTCACCGTCGTCTCGGCGACGTTCATCTCGTAGGCGATCTGCTTGTTCAGCTTGCCTTCGGCGATGCCGGCCAGGACGCGGAGCTGCTGGGGGGTCAGGGTGGCTGCGCGCTGGGCTGGATCGGGGGCGTCGGTCTCGGGGCCGCCGTTGATCTCCGGCAGCCATAGTTCACCATCGAGAACGGCGTGAATCGCCTCGACGATCTGGGTGTTGGGGGCGGATTTCGGCACGAAGCCGGAGGCGCCATAGTCGATGGCGCGTTGGATCGTCACCGGATCCTCCGACGCCGACACCACGATCACCGGGATCGCCGGATGTTCGGAGCGCAGCATCATCAGCCCGATCAGGCCGCTCATGCCGGGCATGTGCAGGTCGAGCAGGATGATGTCCGGCGGCTCCCCGGTGTCCAGCAGCGGCTTGATCTGCTCGAATCGCGACGCCTCCAGGATCACGGCGCCGGGGATCGCCTGCCCGATGGTCTGGGTCAGCGCGGTTCGCATCAGCGGATGGTCGTCGGCGATCAGAATGCGGTGCGACATCGGCCTTCTTGGACTTTCCGGGTATGGACATTCCGGGTTTAAAACCGTTCCAGCAGTATCCGCTTGCAGCCGCCCGTTGACAACTGCGCCCAATGCCGCGCGTCGACGTTTCCGAGAGATTTTACCCTTATCCGTCCGCGGACGGAATGGCCCCGGCGCTGGTGCGTTCGTGAATGGCCTGTCGCCGGAAGCGGTACAACTCCGCCGGCCGGCCGCCGGTCTGGCTTTCATAGCGCCCGGTGGGCTCGACGAAGCCGCCGGAGATCATCAGGCGCCGGAAATTCTGCTTGTGCACCCGCTCGCCCGACAGCGCCTCCACCACCAGCTGCAGTTGGTGCAGGGTGAAGGTCGGCGGCAGCAGTTCGAAGACGATGGGACGGTAGCGCAGCTTGCCGCGCAGCCGTTCCAGCGCGGTGGCCAGGATGCGCCGGCCGTCGCGCGCCATCGGCCGGCCGAGCGCCCGCGGCATCGGTCCGCCGGCCTGTACCGATGTATCGACCCGCGCGGCGAGGTCTCGGTCGCGGAAGGACTCCACCACCAGCCCGGCCTCGTAGAGAAGTTCGAAGCGCTCCAGCACCCGTTCCATGTCCCAGTCGGCGCCGTCCAGCCCGAAGGCCATCTGGGCACGCTCGGCCCGGCGCAGGCGGGTTTCCTCGTCGGGAGCCGAGGCGATCCAGCCGCAGAGCGCCGGGGCGATGACGCCGTCCAGCAGCGGCGGGCGCTGGTCGCGCCAGTCCTCCCACGGGAAATGGTCGTAGAGGTCGCGCCATTCGGCCGCGGCGTCGCCGCCCAACGGGCCGTCGCGGACCAGGGCCAGATAGCCGACCACGACAGAGCGCGGGCCGCCGAACAGCTCGTGCGGATCGCGGTAGCGGTCACCGAAGGTGTAGAGCTGCTCGACATAGCGCAGCGCAAGGCCGGACAGCCCCTCCGCCACCGCGCGCACGCCCTCCTGCAGGGTACGGAAACGGTCGGGCTCGAAGGGCGCGCCGGGCAGGGCGTCGCGATGCGGCAACGGTTCGTCGCCGCGCCGGTGGTCTTCCGGCACGGCGAAGCCGCTGCGCACCGTCACCACGCGCGGCGTCCCGCCGGTCACCGCCACGATGGCGACCGACAGGCCAAGCTGGAGGGGCCGGGTCACGGCAGATTTGCTTTTCCCCCTCTCCCCCCCGGGGAGAGGGTCGGGGTGAGGGGGATGCACTGCGTGCCCTCCCGAGAATCCTCGCCACGCTTCCCCCTCACCCTAACCCTCTCCCCGGGGGGGAGAGGGGATCCAAGGCGGGGATAGGCTACTGAACTCAACGCTTGTCCAGCGGCACGAAGGGGCGGGCGGCGTTGCCGGTGAAGAGCTGGCGGGGGCGGCCGATCTTCTGGGCCGGGTCCTCGATCATCTCCTTCCACTGGCTGATCCAGCCGACGGTGCGGGCGAGTGCGAACAGCACGGTGAACATGCTGGTCGGGAAGCCCATCGCCTTCAGGATGATGCCCGAATAGAAATCGACGTTCGGATAGAGCTTCTTCTCGATGAAATACTCGTCCGACAGGGCGATCTTCTCCAGCTCCATCGCGATGGCCAGATGCGGCTCGTCATGGATGCCCAGGCGGTCGAGAACCTGATAGCAGGTCTCGCGCATGATCTTGGCGCGCGGATCGTAGTTCTTGTAGACCCGGTGGCCGAAGCCCATCAGGCGGAAGCTGTCGTTCTTGTCCTTGGCGCGGCGGACGAATTCGGGGATGCGGTCGACCGAGCCGATCTCCTCCAGCATCTTCAGAACGGCCTCGTTGGCGCCGCCATGGGCCGGGCCCCAGAGTGCCGCGATGCCCGACGCGATGCAGGCGAACGGATTGGCGTGGGACGAGCCGGCGAGGCGGACGGTGGAAGTCGAGGCGTTCTGCTCGTGGTCGGCATGCAGGATGAAGATCTTGTCCATGGCCTTGGACAGGACCGGATCGACGGTCCATTCCTCGCACGGCGTGCCGAAGGTCATGTAGAGGAAGTTTTCCGCGTAGGACAAGTCGTTGCGCGGATACATGAACGGTTCGCCGACCGTGTATTTGTGGGCCATGGCGGCCATGGTCGGCATCTTGGCGATCAGGCGGTGCGCGGCGATCTTGCGCTGCACCGGATCGAAGATGTCGGTCGAATCATGGTAGAAGGCCGACAGGGCGCCGACGACGCCGCACATGATCGCCATCGGATGGGCGTCACGGCGGAAGCCGCTGTAGAACTTGGTCAGCTGTTCGTGCACCATCGTGTGGTAGGTGATGGTGCGCTCGAAATCGGCCTTCTGCTGCGGGTTCGGCAGTTCGCCGTTCAGCAGCAGGTGGCAGACCTCCAGGAAATCGCAGTTCTCGGCCAGATCGGCGATGGCATAGCCGCGGTGCAGCAGGACGCCCTCGTCGCCGTCGATGTAGGTGATGGCCGAATCGCAGGCGGCGGTGGAGGTGAAGCCGGGATCGTAGGTGAAATAGCCGGTCTCGGCATAGAGCTTGCGGATGTCGATCACGTGGGGACCGGTGGACCCGCCCAGCAGCGGCAGCTTCAGCGTCTTGCCGGTGGCGTCGTCGGTCAGCGTGACGGTGCCGACCTGGGTCACATCGCCGTGCGGCGTATGCTTGCTCGATTCCATGACCTTATCACACTCCTTGCTGGCCGGCCGGGCGGCGCCTGTCGGTCTCCGCTGCCGGACCTTGGTGGTTGGCCCGTTCTTCGCGCGCTTTGGCACCCTATCGGCACCGCGCCGTCTTCTCCCGGTCTCCGAAGGATCGGTCAGGATCGGAACCCGCACCCGTCCACTGTCGTTGACTCCTCCGGAAGATAGCAGAGGACATCATGACCGACACGCCTCAAACGCGCATCCCCTCCGAAGGAATGCCCCGCCCTGACAAATCCCAATCGGACAAACCCGCACCGGACAAATCCGTCTCGGGCAAATCCGGTTCCGATACCCAAGACCAGACGCCGGCGGGCGAACGCTCCCCGCGCGAGGACATGACCAAGACGCCCGGCGACGGCACCCTGCAGGATGCGACCCCGGCCGGCCTGTCGTCGAAGGAACTGCGGGAACGGGCCGAAGACACCGACGGCTCGACCCAGCCCGGCACCGGCTGACGCCCTCCCGGCCGGCGGAGTTCCGGGGGAGGCTCAGGCCGCCGGCCGCTCCACGCCGGTGCGCTGGCGCAAGGAACGCTCCAGACGGGCGGCCTCGCGCAGCAGCACCGGCAGAAGCTGGGCGGCCTGTGCCGTGTCGCCGTTGCGGCAGATCACTTCCATCCGCCAGGCGAGATGCATGACCGCCATCCCGCCGAAACTGCCGGCGAGGCTGGACAGGTCGTGCGCCTCCCCCGCCAGCGCCCGCATGTCCAGGGCGCCGGCCGGGGCTGACCGCGCCATCGCCGACAGCCTTTCCAGCCGTCGGGATACGTCGTCGAGGAAGCTGTCGACGATCAGGGCGAGATTGTCGGCACCCACCGTCTCGACCAGATCGGCCAGCACCGCTTCGTCCAGAACCTCGCCATCATCGCCGTCGCCGCCGCCATTGCCGCTGCCATTTCCGCCGCCGACACTGCCATCCGCCGCCGCATGTGCGCTCCCGGCCTCGGTCATCCAGCGGTCCAGCGCCGCCAGCAGTCCGGCGCGGCTGATCGGCTTGGTCAGGTAATCGCTCATGCCCGCGCGCAGGCACAGCTCGCGCGTGCCCGGCATGGCGTCCGCGGTGAGGGCAATGATCGGCAGGCCGGCGAACCGCCCGCCCCGCGCGCGGATCGCCTGCGCGGCCTCCAGCCCGTCCATGCCCGGCATCTGCACGTCCATCAGCACCAGGTCGATGCCGCCGCGGCAGGCCGCCGCCACCGCCTGCTCCCCATCCTCCGCCACCTCGACCGTGTAGCCCAGCTTGCGCAGCAGGGTGGTGGCGAACAGCTGGTTGGTGCGGTTGTCCTCCGCCAGCAGGATGCTGCCGCTGCGCGCCGGCTCCTCGCCGCGGTCGGCAGGCTGTCCCTCGGCGGGCTGCCTGTCCGCCGAAGAGGGCGGTACGGCCGCCTGGAACAGGCCGGTCAGGCAGCCGGCCAGCGCACTTTGGCGCAGCGGGCGGTTGAGAATGGCGTGGGCCAGCCCCTGGACCGGTCCGCCATCGGCCCGCGCCGCCGGTCCCAGCCCGGCGATGAGCACGCGTCTGGTGCCGCCCAGCATCGGATTGCCGGCGATGGCCGCCAGCAGGGCGTCGCCGCCCATGCCCGGCATGGTCTGGTCCACCAGCACCACGTCGAATGGCCGGCCGCCGACTGCCGCGCGCGTCAGCGCCTCCAGCGCATCGGGGCCGTTGTCCACCGCCGTCGGCCGCGCGCCCAGGCTGTCGAGCATCGCCGCCAGCACGCGGCGGTTCACCGCCAGATCGTCCACCACCAAGGCACGGCGCCCGGCCAGCGGCTGTTCGGCCGGCGGCAGCGCCTCGTCGAGCAGGGCGAGCGGCAGATCGACCAGGAAGCGGCTGCCGGCGCCCAGACTGCTTTCCACCGCGATGCTGCCGCCCATCAGTTCCGACAACTGGCGGCAGATCGCCAGCCCCAGTCCGGTTCCGCCGAATTTCCGGGTGATCGACCCGTCCACCTGCTGGAACTTGCTGAACAGGATGGGCAGCGCTTCCGCCGGAATGCCGATGCCGGTGTCGGTCACGGTCATGCGCAAAACCAGATGGGCCTCGGTGGCGTCCAGCGCCTCCAGTTCCACCGCGACCGATCCCTGATCGGTGAACTTCACCGCGTTGCCCACCAGATTGACCAGGATCTGCCGGATGCGCGTCGGGTCGCCCAACAGGGTGCGGCGCAGGAACGGGTCGATGTAGAAGCCGATCTCGATCCCCTTCTCGTGGGCGCGGGGGGTCAGCAGTTCCACCACCCCCTCCACCAGATCCGCGGGGTCGAAGGGCAGCGTCTCGATGGTGACGCGGCCGGCCTCCAGCTTCGAGATGTCGAGGATGTCGTTGATGATGGTCAGCAGCGCGTTGGAGGAGCTGCGGATGGCCTGGGCGAACTGGTGCTGCTCCGCCGTCAGGGGCGTGTCGAACATCAGCTCCGTCATGCCCATGATGCCGTTCATCGGCGTGCGGATCTCATGGCTCATCGCCGCCAGGAATTCCGACTTCGCCTGGGTCGCCGCCTCCGCCCGGACCCGCAGGGCGTCGGCCTCCTCGCGGGCGGCATCCAGACCTTCGGCCAACGCGCACATGTCGGCCGCCTGACGCTGCAGTTCCGCCTCGAAGCGCTTGCGCTCGGTGATGTCGGTGCGGGTGCACACCAGCGCCCCGCTGCTGGTCCGGTTCTCCGCCACCAGGATCCAGCGGCCGTCGGGCAGTTCCCGCTCGAATGGCGGGCCGGGATTGCGGTGCTGGGCCAGTTCCGCCTGGATCCAGGCCTCGTCGCTCGGGCCGTCCGGGTTGGCCGCGAATTCGCCGTTGGCGATCGCCGCGCGCAGGATCTCCTCGAAGGGACGGCCGGGCGTCAGCAGCGGGGCGGTCAGAGGATGCGCCTCCCGGTAGCGCTGGTTGCACAGGATCAGCCGGTCGTCGGAATCGAAATAGGCCAGACCTTCCGGCACCGCCTCGATGGCGTCGTCCAAAGTCTGCTTGGCGAGGCGAAGCTCCTCCTCCGTCATCTTGTCGCGCGTGATGTCGGTATGGGCGCCGACCATGCGCACCACCCGCCCCTCGGCATCGCGGATGTGGATGGCGCGGCTCAGGATGTAGACGGTGTGGCCCTGCTTGTGGCGGAAGCGCTGCACCGCCTCGAATTTCGGGATCAGCCCGGCATTGTAGGCCCGCACCATCTCCAGGGCGGCGATCCTGTCCTCCTCGAAGATCAGGCCCGCCCACATGTCCAGGCTGTTCTCCAGCTCGTCGTCGCGGTAGCCCAGCTGCTCCTTCCAGGTGGGGGAGAACCAGATGGCGCCGGTGTCCAGCGCCCAATCCCAGATGCCGTCCCGCGTCGCCTGCACGGTGAGGTCCAGCAGTTCGCGGTTCGACCGCAGTTCCGCCTCTTCCCGCTTGGCGTCGGTGATGTCCTGGACGACGCCCAGCAGTCCGATCGGCCGGCCGGCCGGCCCCCATTCGGCCATGCCGCGGATGAAGACGTGGCGCAGCGTGCCGTCCGGACGGATGATCCGCGCCTCGACGGAAAATCCCTCGCCGGTCGCCCGCGCCCGCTCGACCAGCGGGGCGATCCTCGGCAGATCGTCGGGATGGTAGGCGCCGCGCGACATGTCGACGGTCGGCGGGCCGTCCTGCGGGCTCAGGCCCATGATGCGATAGACCTCGTCCGACCAGCGGCGGGTGTCGGTGACGAAGTCGATGTACCAATGCCCGAACTGGCCGATCTCCTCGGCCAGGTTCAACAGCCGGGAGCGGTCACGCAATTCCGCTTCCGCCTGCTGGCGCCGCGTCACCTCGCGGCGAAGTTCCAGCTCGTCCACCACCAGCCGGGCGAGCTGGGTCAGGGTTTCCGCCTCCCGCGCCTCGAACCCGCCGCGGGGGCTGTCGTCGATCACGCAAAGCGTGCCCAGCTTGTGGCCGTCCGCCACCAGCGGCGCGCCGGCATAGAAGCGGATGCCCGGGTTCCCGGTGACCAGCGGATTGCCGGCGAAGCGCGGGTCCTTCGTCGCGTCCGGCACCACCAGGACGCCGTCGTTGAGAATGGCATGGGCACAGAAGGCGAGGTCGCGGTGCGTTTCCTCGGCGTCCAGCCCGATGCGGCTCTTGAACCATTGGCGGTTCCGGTCGATCAGGGAAACGAGCGCGATGCGCGTGCCGAAGAAATGCTGGGCGAGCCGTGTGATGTTGTCGAAGCCTGATTCCGCCGGGGTGTCGAGGATGCAATAGGATTCCAGAACCGCCAGCCGCCGCTCCTCGTCCGGGGGCAGCGCCGCAGGAACCGCACCTACCGCGTCCCCGCTCACGCGGCGCTTCCCTGGGCGGCGTTCCCCTGGGTGGCGTTCCCCTGGGTGGCGTTCCCTTGGGCGGCGGCCCCATCCGCGGCGCGCCACTGCTGCAGCTTGCGGTAGATGGTGGACGGGCTGATCTCCAGCATCAGGGCGGCGCGCGGCACGTCGTCGCCGCTGAGCCGCAAGGCCTTGAGGATCATCTCCTTCTCCACATGCCACAGCGGAAGGACGGCGCCATCCTCCTCCTGCCCGCCATCCGCCGGGGTTCCGGCGCCGGCCGCGGCGTCGGCACCGATCCCGCCGGCCCCGGTCAGGGGCGGCAGCATCTCCAGCACCACCTGCGGCCCGTCGTTCAGCACGACGACGTTGCGCAGCACGTTCTGGAGCTGCCGCACGTTGCCCGGCCAATCATGGGCGCGCAGCCGCGCCTCCACCTCCGGAGCGAAGGCTACCAGGGATTTTCCCTCCTCCCGCGCATAGTCGATCAGGAAGGAGCGGGCGATCTCGATCACGTCGTCGCCGCGGTCGCGCAGCGGCGGCAGGGCGAGCGGGATGACGTGCAATCGGTAATAGAGGTCCTCGCGGAAACGGCCGGCCTGCACCTCGGCCAGCGGATCGCGGTTGGTGGCGGCGACGAAGCGCACGTCCACCCGCTCCTCCCGCCCGCTGCCCACAGGACTGACGGTGCCGGTCTGGACGAAGCGCAGCAGCTTGCTCTGCAGTTCCACCGGCATTTCGCAGATCTCGTCCAGGAACAGCGTACCGCCGTCGGCCAGCAGCGCCGCACCCGGCCGGTCGCCCGCCGCCCCGGTGAAGGCGCCCTTCACATGGCCGAAAATCTCCGATTCCAGCAGTTCCTTCGGAATGGCGGCGCAGTTCAGCGCGATGAAGGCGCGGTCGCGCCGCGGGCTTGCGCGGTGGATGGCCTGCGCCGCCACCTCCTTGCCGGTCCCGCTCTCTCCCGTGATGAAGACGTTGGCGCGGCTGGCCGCCACGCTTTCGATGGTGCGGTAGACCGCCTGCATCTCGGGCGAACTGCCGATGAAGCCGTGGAAGCGGCCGCGGTCGAGATCCTTGCGGTATCCCTCCACCATGCGCGCCAGCGTCCGCCGCTCCAGCGCGTTGCGCAGGGTCAGGTTCAGCCGGTCGGCGTTGAAGGGCTTCACGATGAAGTCGAAGGCGCCCAGCTTCATCGCCTCTACCGCCAGGTCGATGGAGCCGTGGGCGGTGATGATGACCACCGACACGCTCGCGTCGCGGGCCTGCAGGGCCTGCAGCACCTCCAGCCCGTCCATGTCCGGCAGCTTCAAGTCCAGGATCACCGCGTCGGGCGGCGATGCAGCCGCGGCGTCCAGCGCCTCGCGCCCGCGGGTGCAATGCACGACCTCATGGGCATCCGCGCGCAGGAACTCGATATAAAGCTTGGCGAGCGGGACCGTATCCTCGATCAGCAGGATGCGGTGCTTCTTGGCGGAGGACACGGGCGCGACACTCGGGCAGTCGATGGGGCAGTCGGTGGGGCAGTCGGTGGGGCAGTCGGTGGCGGACGGAAATTCCTCCACAGTGTAACCCGGCCAAAGCCCCGCCGCCAGTCGGGGCGAGCCCTCCGGCATATGACCTTCGACGGATGCCTCCGCCTCGGCGGCTCCCGGCTCTCCCCCTACGCCCCGCTGTCGATCAGGTCGGTCCGCCCGATCCGCCGCAACGAGACCTGGACGCGGGCATTGTGTTCCCGGATTTCGCGCAAGGTCTGCAGCGTGAATTCCACATGGGCGTCGGCCGCCGCGCTCGCAGCATCCGCATCGCCGGCCAGCACCGCGTCGGCAATGGCCAGATGCTGCCGCAGCAGCAACTCGCGCACCCCCGGCCGGGAATAGAGGTCGGCGCGGTTGTAGAACACGTCGTTGCGCAGCAGGTCGGACAGGGTCCGCATGATGTGCAGCATCACGACGTTGTGCGCTGCCTCGTAGATCGCCAGATGCAGGTCGGCGTCGGAATCCGCCTCTTCCGAACTGTCGTCCTTGCCGTGGGCGGCCTTCATGCGGGCGACGATGGCACGGATGCCGTCGCGGTCGACGTCGGTCGCCCGCTGCGCCGCCAGTCCGGCCGCCGCCGCCTCGATGGAGCGGCGGAACTCCAGATAGTCAAAGGACGCGTCCGGCTTGTTGCGCATCAGCGTCATCAGCGGGTCGGCGATCTGCGACAGGAAGGTGGCGACATGGGTGCCGCCGCGCCCGGTGACCAGCAGGCCGCGCTCCTCCAGCTTGGCGATGGCATCGCGCAACGACGGGCGGGACACGTCCAGCTTCACCGCCAGCTCGCGTTCGGCCAGCAGCTTTTCCCCCGGACGGAGCGCGCCTTCCAGGATCAGCCGTTCCAGATGCTCGGCAATGGCGTCGGCCAGCTTGGCCGGTTTGATCGTCCCCTGCATTGGATCGGCGACCCCTCCCTGCACCTCTTGGCCCTCTTCAATACCGGTGGACGGAACATGCGTCCAGAGGGGCGGCTGTCCGACAGCGTCGCACCCCCCTACCAAAGTTGGTCGAGTGGCAAACGATTCAGCCGTTGCACAGTCTGGTAAAATATTTTATCCAACTTGCGCCGTATGGATAAGAGATGTCCACCGCGGTCCGTCTGGCAAGGGAGACTTCCCGAAGCGGCCGGGCTGGAAAGGGCATCCACACGTACCGGGACAGGACGGACCAACCCCGCCAAGGGGCGCATCCGCACCGCTGCCGCGCGCCGAAAGGCCATGGCGGCGGTGAACGCCGCCGCATTGCCGATCGCCGGCCCTCCTCCGCGCCGCCATCCCGGCGCGGGAAGGCGGAGCCATGCCGACAGGCCGTGGAAAGCCGTCCCGGGACACCGTTCGGACCGACATCACGTCCCCCGAGAAGGAGGTCCCCGAGGATGAGCTGGTCGCAAGTCTACGACCCGATGAACAACATGTGGCTGTCGACGTTCTTCGCGTCGCTGCCGGTCCTGGTGATGCTGGGCGGTCTCGGCATCTTCCACATGAAGGCGCACCGCGCCGCCCTGCTGGGTCTTGCGGCGGCGCTGCTGGTGGCCGTCGCCGTGTTCGGCATGCCGATGGCGATGGCGGGAAAGACCGCGTTGCTGGGTGCGGCTTACGGCCTGCTGCCGATCGGCTGGATCGTCGTCAACATCATCTTCCTCTACCACCTGACCGAACAGCGCGGTCAGTTCAAGATCCTGCAGGAAAGCATCACCGGCATCACGAACGACCGCCGGCTCCAGCTTCTGCTGATCGCCTTCTGCTTCGGCGCCTTCTTCGAGGGCGCGGCGGGATTCGGCACGCCGGTCGCCGTGACCGGCGCCATGCTGATCGGCCTGGGCTTCACCCCGCTGGCAGCCTCGGGCCTGTCGCTGATCGCCAACACCGCCCCGGTCGCCTACGGCGCGCTGGGCACGCCGGTGCTGGCGCTGGCCGCGGTCACCGGCCTGCCGCTGCTGGACCTGTCGGCGATGATCGGCCGGCAGCTTCCCTTCTTCTCGGTGCTGGTGCCCTTCTGGCTGATCGTGGCCTTCGCCGGCTGGCGCGGCATGGTCCAGATCTGGCCGGCCATCCTGGTCGCCGGCGTGTCCTTCGCCGTTCCGCAGTTCCTGGTGTCCAACTACCACGGCCCCTGGCTGGTGGACGTCGCCGCCGCCATCGTGTCGCTGGTCTGCGTCACGCTGTTCCTGAAGGTGTGGCACCCGAAGGCCATCTGGCACACCGCCGGCGGGGCATCCGCCCTGACGCAGGGTGTCGGCGCCGCGGTGGTGCAGGGCGAGGCGCGCCGCAGCCACGGCTACAGCGCCGCCGAGGTCCGCCGCGCCTGGACGCCGTGGGCGATCCTCAGCGTCGTCGTCTTCCTGTGGGGCATCCCGGAGGTCAAGGCCTTCCTCGACGGCATCTCGATCTTCAAGTTCCCGATCGAGGGCCTGCACAACATGATCCTGCGCGTTCCGCCGGTGGTGCCCAAGGCCCATCCGGAGGCCGCAGTCTTCACCCTGAACTGGCTGTCGGCCACCGGCACCGGCATCTTCATCGCCGCCGTCATCTCCGGCTTCGTGATGGGCTACTCGCCGGCCGCGATGCTGAAGACCTACGGCCACACGCTGTACGCCATCCGCAACTCGCTGCTGACCATCTCCGCCATGCTGGCGCTGGGCTACACCACCCGCTACTCGGGGCTGGACACCACGCTGGGCCTCGCCTTCGCCAATTCCGGCTTCCTCTACCCGTTCTTCGGCACCTTCCTGGGCTGGCTGGGCGTGGCGCTGACCGGGTCGGACACGGCGTCCAACGTGCTGTTCGGCAGCCTGCAGAAGGTGTCGTCGGAACAGCTCGGCCTGCCGCCGACGCTGATGGCCGCCGCCAACAGCTCGGGCGGCGTGATGGGCAAGATGATCGACGCCCAGAGCATCGTCGTCGCCGCCGTCGCCACCAAGTGGCATGGTCATGAAGGCAAGATCCTGCGCTACGTCATCTGGCACTCGCTGGCGCTGACCACGCTGGTCGGCCTGCTGGTGATGGCGCAGGCCTATCTGTGGCCCTTCACCGAAATGGTCATCGGCCGCTAAGGCGGCCTTCCCCCCACCGGCAGGAGCCGCCGCCGATGCTGCCTTCTCCTTACGACCATGTCCTGGCCGAGCTTCAGTCCGTCATCCCGCAGGCCCGGCTGGTCACCGACCCGCTGCGCACGCTGGCCTACGGCACCGACGCCAGCTTCTACCGCCTGATCCCCAAGATCGTGGCGCTGGTGGAGACGGAGGAGGAGGTGGTGCGGCTGCTGCGCATCACCCGCGGCCACAAGGTGCCGGTGACCTTCCGCGCCGCCGGCACCAGCCTATCCGGACAGGCGGTCAGCGACAGCGTGCTGGTGGTGCTGGGCGACGGCTGGCGCGGCTGCAGCATCGGCGCCGCCGCCGCGACCGTCACCCTGCAGCCCGGCGTGATCGGGGCGGAGGCGAACCGGCGCCTCGCCCCGCTGGGGCGGAAGATCGGTCCCGACCCGGCCTCCATCGCCACCGCCAAGATCGGCGGGATCGCCGCCAACAACGCCAGCGGCATGTGCTGCGGCACCGCGCAGAACAGCTACCGCACGCTTGAGTCCATGCGGCTGGTGCTGGCCGACGGCACGGTGCTGGACACCGCCGACCCGGCCAGCCGCGGCAGTTTCCGCGACAGCCACGGCGCGCTGCTCGAACGGCTGGCGGATTTGGGATCCCGCACCCGCGCCGACGCGGCGCTGGCGGGCCGCATCCGCGACAAGTTCCGCATCAAGAACACCACCGGCTACAGCCTGAACGCGCTGGTCGACTATGAGGACCCCGTCGACATCCTCCAGCACCTGATGATCGGGTCGGAGGGGACGCTGGGCTTCATCTCCGCCATCACGCTGCGCACCGTGCCGGAGCATCCGCACAAGGCCAGTGCCCTGCTGTTCTTCCCCGACATCGCCGAGGCCTGCCACGCCGTGTCGCTGCTGAAGGCGGCTCCGGTCGATGCGGCGGAGCTGATGGACCGCGCCTCGCTCCGCTCCATCCAGGACAAGCCGGGCATGCCGCCGCAGATCAGCGGCTTCGGACCCGAGGTGGCTGCGGTGCTGGTGGAAACCCGCGCCGAGAGTGCCGCCGCCCTGGAGGCCAACGTGGCGGAGATCGCCGCGGTGCTGGCCGACTGCATCACCATCGGCGACACCCGCTTCACCACCGACGCCAAAGCCTGCGAAGGCTTCTGGAAGATCCGCAAGGGCCTGTTCCCGGCGGTCGGCGCCATCCGCCAGACCGGCACCACCGTCATCATCGAGGACGTCGCCTTCCCCCTGCCCCGGCTGGCCGAGGCGACGCGCGAACTGCAGGACTTGTTCGTCCGCCACGGCTATCACGAGGCGATCATCTTCGGCCACGCGCTGGAAGGGAACCTGCACTTCGTCTTCACCCAGGCCTTCGACACCCAGGCCGAAATCGACCGCTACCGCCGCTTCATGGACGATGTCGCGGTTTTGGTGGTCACCCGCTATGACGGTTCGCTGAAGGCGGAGCACGGCACCGGCCGCAACATGGCCCCCTTCGTCGAGATGGAATGGGGTCCGCAGGCCTATGGGCTGATGAAGGAGATCAAGGACCTCTTCGATCCGGACGGGCTGCTGAACCCCGGCGTCATCCTGAACGGCGACCCCGAGGCCCATCTGAAGAACCTGAAGCCGATGCCCGCTGCCGATCCGCTGGTCGACACCTGCATCGAATGCGGCTTCTGCGAGCCGACCTGCCCGTCCCACCGCCTCACCCTGTCGCCGCGCCAGCGCATCGTCGGCAGGCGCGAGATGGCGCGGCTGGTAGCTGCCGGCGACGACGCCCCCCGCTTGGCCGAGATCAGCGCCGCCTACGACTATCAGGGCATCGACACCTGCGCCGCCTGCGGCCTCTGCGCCACCGCCTGCCCGGTGGGGATCGAGACCGGGCTGCTGGTGAAGTCCCTGCGCGGCGAGCGGCGCGGTGGCGTGGCCCGCAAGGCGGGAGCGCTGGTCGCCGACCACATGGAAGGCACGCTGGGCCTCGCCCGCGCCGGGCTGCGGCTGACCGACCTCGCCCGCCGCACGGTGGGGCATGGCGCCACCCAGGCGGCGGCCCGCGTCCTGACCGGCGGCAGCCTGCCCTCGCTGCCCCGCAACCTGCCGACCGCCGTGACCTTTACCGCACACTCGGACATTCCCAGCGACGACCTGCCGACCGTGGTCTATGCCCCCAGCTGCGTCAGCCGCAGCATGGGCCCCGCCGCCAGCGATCCGCAGAAGCGCCCGCTGCCGGAGGTCGTGGAATCGGTGATGCGCAAGGCTGGCTTCCGCATCCTCTATCCGGAGGCAGCGGACGGCCAGTGCTGCGGCATGCCATTGGAGAGCAAGGGCCTGATCGAGGCCGCCGATGCCAAGGCCGACGCCATGCTGGCCGCGCTGTCGAAGGCGAGCCGGGGTGGCCGTTACCCGGTGGTGATGGACACCAGCCCCTGCGCCCTCCGCCTGAAGAAGCGGCTGACCGACGCGGGCCTGCGCATCCTCGACGTGGCGGAATTCCTGAGCGAGTTCGCCCTGCCCCGCCTGGACATCGCCAAGTCGGCGGAGCCGGTGATGCTGCACCTGACCTGCTCCACCCGCCGCATGGGTCTGGACGGCGCGCTGACCGCGGTGGCGAAGGCCTGCGCCGAGACGGTGGTGGTCCCGCCGGATGTCGGCTGCTGCGGCTTCGCCGGCGACAAGGGTTTCACCACGCCGGAACTGAACGCCCACGCGCTACGCCACCTGCCGGCCGCGGTGCCGGAGGGCTGCGCGTCGGGCTACTCCACCAGCCGCACCTGCGAGATCGGCCTGTCCGACAAGGCGGGCGTGCCCTACCGGTCGATCGTCTATCTGGTCGACGCCTGCGCGACGGCGAAGGTGGACGAGAGGGCGCGGGTGGCGGAGGTGGCTTTTTGAGCGATGATTTGTGAAAGCGCCGGTATGCCCCCTCCCTAACCCTCCCCCGCTTTCAGCGGTGGAGGGGACTGCCGCCGCTTCGCATAAGGCACCCTCTCCCGCGATCGGACCGGCCTTTGGCCGGCCGAGGGCGAGAGAGGGTTGGGGAGGGGGCAGCGACGCCCAGCCATAAAAAGACGCCCAGTGAGGAAACACCCAATGCCCTCCACTCCCAAACCAACCCGCGTCTATTACTTCGGCACCTGCCTCGTCGACCTGTTCTTCCCCGACGCCGGCATGGCCGGGATCGAGCTGCTGCAGTCCCAGGGCCTGACCGTCGTCTTCCCCCAGGGCCAGAGCTGCTGCGGCCAGCCCGCCTACAACTCCGGCTACCGGGCCGATGCCCTGAAGGTCGCCCGCGCCCAGCTGGACCTGTTCCCCGGGGACGATCCCATCGTCGTGCCGTCCGGCTCCTGCGCCGGCATGATGAAGAAGCACTGGCCCGACCTGTTCCGCGGCGAGCCGGACGAGGCCAAGGCGGTGCAGGTGGCGGGGCGCGTGTGGGAGCTGACGCAGTTCCTCGTCCATGTGCTGGACGTCCGACTGACCGACAAAGGCGAGCCGCTGCGCGTCACCTGGCACGCCTCCTGCCATGCCCAGCGCGAGATGGGCGTGGTGGAGGAGCCGAAGGCGCTGCTGCGCCAACTCGCCAATGTCGAGCTGGTGGAGTTGAAGCGGGAAAAGGAATGCTGCGGCTTCGGCGGCACCTTCGCCGTGCGCCATCCGGAGATCTCCGCCGCGATGGTCGGCGACAAGGTGGCGGACATCGAGGACACCGGCGCCGCCCGCGTGGTGTCGGGCGACTGCGGCTGCCTGCTGAACATCGGCGGCGCGCTTGAGGCCGGCAACAAAGCCGCGCGCGGCCAGCACATCGCCCAGTTCCTGAAGGAGCGCATCCATGGACGGTAACGCACCGGATTTCGCCGCCGCCTCGCGCGCGGCGCTGGCCGACCCGCAGCTGCGCGGCAATTTCCGCCGCGCCATGGACGGGCTGATGACAAAGCGCGCCGCCCAGTTCGCGGACGCGGGCGAATGGCATGGCGTGCGGGCGCTGGCGGCCTCGGTCCGGCTGCGCGCCCTGTCGAAGCTGCCGGAACTGCTGGAAAAGCTGGAGGAGAACTGCACCCGCAACGGCATCACCGTCCACTGGGCCGCCACGACGGACGAAGCCAACGGCATCGCGCTGGACATCCTGCACAAGGCCGACGCCAAGCTGGTGGTCAAGGGCAAGTCGATGGTGACGGAGGAGATGCACCTGAACGCCGTTCTGGAAAAGAATGGCATCGAGGTGCTGGAAAGCGACCTCGGCGAATACATCGTGCAGCTGGACGGCACCATGCCGTCGCACATCATCATGCCGGCGATCCACCTGAACACGAAGCAGATCGCCCATCTGTTCAAGCGCAAGATCAAGGACGCCGAGAGCCGCGAGGATGCGGCCTATCTGACCGACCTCGCCCGCCGGGTGCTGCGCGCCAAGTTCCAGGCCGCCGATGTTGGCATGTCCGGCGTCAACGCCGCGGTGGCGGAGACCGGCACCCTCTGCCTGATCGAGAATGAGGGCAACGGGCGCATGTGCACCACGGTGCCGCCGGTCCACATCGCCTTCATGGGGCTGGAGAAGGTGGTGGAAAAGCTGGAGGACGTGCCGCCGGTCATCAGCCTGCTGCCGCGCTCCGCCACCGGCCAGCCGATCACCACCTACGTCAACATGATCTCCGGTCCCCGCAAGCCGGGTGAAAAGGATGGCCCGCGCGAGGTGCATCTGGTCATCCTCGACAATGGCCGCTCCGGCATCTACGCCGACCCGGAGCTGCGCGACACCCTGCGCTGCATCCGCTGCGGCGCCTGCATGAACCATTGCCCGGTCTACACCAAGGTCGGCGGCCATGCCTATGAGGCGCCCTATCCCGGTCCCATCGGCAAGATCCTGGTGCCGCAGATCGAGGGGTTGGACAAGCGCGGCACCATGCCCCACGCCTGCACCATGTGCAACGCTTGCGTCGAGATCTGCCCGGTGAAGATCCCCATCGTCGAGATCATGGGGCGGCTGCGGGTAGAGGCGGTGAAACCCGGCGGCGCGGTGAAGGACGGCGGCGCCAAGGCCAGCCGGGCGGAATCGATGGTGTGGAGCGGCTGGGCGGCGATGAACGCCTCCCCCACCGCCTACCGGCTCGCCACGGCGGCGATGAGCAGGCTCGGCAACGCCGCACCATCCTCGCTGCCGCTGCTCAAGGAGTGGACGAACGTCCGCACCAAGCCGCGCTTCGCCGGCCGCACCCTGCACGACCTAGCCCGCGCCAAGGGGGTTCCCGATGTCTGACGCCCGCAACTCGATCCTGACGAAGCTGCGCACTACCCGCGACGCCCACCCGCTGACCCCGCCCGCGTCGGACTTCGCGCCGATCGAGGCGAAGCACTGGGCGACGGAGGAACGCCTGCCCCGCATCCGCCGCCTGATGGAGGCGGTACACACGGAGTTCATCGAGGCGACGGAGTCCGACTGGCCGGCGGTGCTGCGCGAGTTCCTGGCGCGGGAGGGCGTGGGGTCGTTGATGTACGCGCCGGCGACGGAGGCGGGGAAGCGGCTGGTCGAGGGGTGGGGGACTGCTTCTCCCTCTCCCCCCCGGGGAGAGGGTCGGGGTGAGGGGGACGCACCGCATGATTCCCCCGAAGGTCCCGCCGCGCATCCCCCTCACCCTAACCCTCTCCCCGCCTTTCAGCGAAGCTGCGCTTCGCCTGTCGGCAACGCGAGCGAAGCTCGCGTTGGGGGGGAGAGAGGAACTGCGCCGGGTCCCACCCTGATCCCCTACGACCGCCCCGTCGAAGACCTCAAGCCCCAGCTCTTCGAGTCCATCGACGCCGGCCTGACCACCACCCGCGGCGCCATCGCCGAGACCGGCAGCCTTATCCTGTGGCCAACGGCGGACGAACCGCGCACGCTCTCGCTGGTCCCGCACATCCACGTCGCAATCCTGCGCACCGACGCCCTCTACGACACCTTCCTGCAGGCGATGCGCGAGCAGGGATGGGCGCAGGCGATGCCGACCAACGCGCTGCTGGTGTCCGGCCCCAGCAAGACCGCCGACATCGAGCAGACGCTGGCCTACGGCGTCCACGGCCCGAAGCGGCTGATCGTCCTGGTGGTCCACCCATGACGGCCCGCCAGCCTGCCGCCCGACCCGCGAACGAGCCGGCGACCCGGCTCTACGAGGCGATCCTGCATCTCAGGCGCCTCGGCCACCGGGTGGAGAAATGCGAAGGGCGGCGCGGGCGACATCGGCTGGATGGGGCCGAGATCGCCGACGCCGCCCTTCTGGAGCTGGCGATGACCCGCGTCCGCCGGGCGGCGCGGGTTCCCCTATCCCATTAGGCCGGACGCACCGCCGCCGGGCGCGACACCGCCACCGACGGCTTGCGGCCGTAACGCTCGACGCTCAGCCCTTCCATGTCGATCTCGGTCTGGCGTCCGCTGACCACGTCGGCCAGCACGCGGGCCGAGCCGGCGGACATCGTCCAGCCCAGCGTGCCGTGGCCGGTGTTGAGGTACAGGTTGCGGATGTGGGTCGGCCCCAGGATCGGCGTGCCGTCCGGCGTGTTCGGGCGCAGGCCGGTCCAGAACTCCGCCTTCGACAGGTCGCCGCCCTTCGGGAACAGGTCGCTGACCACATGGTCCAGCGGACCGCGGCGGCTGTCGCGCAGGGTCAGGTCGAAGCCGGTCAGTTCCGCCGTGCCGCCGACGCGGATGCGGTCGCCGAGTCGGGTGACGGCGATCTTGTGCGTCTCGTCCATCACCGTCGATTCCGGCGCATGGGCGGCGTCGGTGATCGGCAGGGTCAGCGAATAGCCCTTCACCGGATAGACCGGCAGGTCGATGCCGAGCGGCTTCACCAGCTTGGGCGAATAGCTGCCCATGGCGACGATGTAGCTGTCGGCGGTCAGCGTGCCTTCGTCGGTCTGCACGCCGGTGATCCTGCGCCCGTCGCTTTCCAGCCCGCGGATGGAGACGCCATAGCGGAACTCCACCCCGCGCTTGGCGGCGTAGGCGGCCAGCTTGTTGGTGAACTGGAAGCAGTCGCCGGTCTCGTCGCCCGGCAGGTGCAGCGCGCCGACCAGCTTGTCCTTCACATGGGCCAAGGCCGGCTCGACCGAGGTCAGGCCGTCGCGGTCGAACAGGCTGTAGGGAACGCCATAGCGCTCCAGCACCGCCATGTCGTAGCCGGCGGCGTCCATCTGCTTCTGGGTGCGGAAGACCTGCAGCGTGCCCTGGGTGCGCTCGTCATAGGTGATACCGGTCTCGGCGCGCAGAGCCTTCAGGCAGTCGCGGCTGTATTCGGCGACGCGGACCATGCGGCTCTTGTTCAGCTGGTAGCTCGCCTCGTTGGCGTTGGCGAGCAGCTTCAGGCACCAGGACCACATGGCCGGGTCCAGCTTCGGCCGGATCACCAGCGGCGAATGCTTCATCAGCATCCACTTGGCGGCCTTCAGCATCAGCCCCGGCGCCGCCCAGGGAGCGGAATAGCCCGGCGACACCTCGCCCGCATTGGCGTAGCTGGTCTCCAGCGCCGGGCCGGCCTGACGATCCAGCACAGTCACCTCATGCCCGGCGCGCGCCAGATAATAGGCGGTGGTGACACCGATGACGCCGCTGCCCAGAACGATCACGCGCATGAGACTGGCTCCCAAGGGGATGGATGACTTCGCTTGGGAAGGAGTTCGCAAAGGGCGTGCCAGAGGCGGAAATGGCGGATTTGCTGCGATGTTAGGGGCGCTATGGAGCGTGGGGTGTATGCGGATGTTTACAGGGGAGAGAAAATGAGGGCTGTGGGTGTTGTGGAACAACGGCTTGGTCGGGTGTAAAGATATTGATACGGCGTAACGATATGTGTACAGTGGTCGCTGATTGCCCCCTCCCCAACCCTCCCCCGCCCTCGGCCGGCCAAAGGCCGGTCCGATCGCGGGAGAGGGAGTTAAGCGCGAGAGCAGCGGAGTTCCCTCTCCCGCGGAACGCGGGGGAGGGTTAGGGAGGGGGCAACAAGCACCTCCCACCCCCAACAGCCACCCCCATGCGCATCGAAGTCACCTTCACCGACCGCGTCGGCATCGCCCATGAGATCCTCGCCGTGCTGGCGCTTCGCCGGCTCAACGTCGTCGGCGTCGAGGTCGACCCGCCGCTGATCCACATCGACGCCCCCGGCCTCGATCCGGCGGCGCTCCCCGCCCTGTCGGACGCGCTGCAACGCATCGCCGGCGTGCAGGCGGTGGCTGCCATCGACATGCTGCCGGGCACGCGGCGGCGGCTGCATCTGGATGCGCTGCTCGCCGCCCTGCCCGACCCGGTGCTGGCGGTCGACCGTGCGGGCAGCGTCGTGGTGGCGAGCGCCGCCGCCGCCCAGGTCGCCGGACTGCCGGAATCGCGCCTCGCCGGTCTCGACCTCGGCGAACTGTTCGGCGAACCCGGCCTGACGCGCGAACTGGCCGACGGCGGCTTCCGCATGTCCGGCCGCGAGGTGACGCTAAACGGCCAACCCTTCCTGCTGGAGGTGACGCCCATCGTCGATGTCGAGGCCGCGGGCGCCGTCATCACCCTGTTCACCCCGTCTCGCTTGGGCGAGCGCCTGAATGCGATCCAGAACTTCGATGAAGGCGGCTTCGACCGCATCCTCGGCGAATCGCCGCCGGTACGGGCGTTGAAGGCGCGGGCCGCGCGCGTCGCCGCGATGGAAGCACCGCTGCTGATCCTGGGCGAGACCGGCACCGGCAAGGAGCTGATCGCCCACGCCTGCCACCGCGCCAGCCCGCGCCGCGACAAGCCCTTCCTGGCGCTGAACTGCGCCGCCGTGCCGGAGAATCTGGCGGAGAGCGAGCTGTTCGGCTACGCCCCCGGCTCCTTCACCGGGGCGCAGCGCGGCGGCAAGCCCGGCTTGCTGGAACTGGCCCATGGCGGCACCGTCTTCCTCGACGAAATCGGCGAGATGTCGGCCTATCTCCAGGCCAAGCTGCTGCGCTTCCTCAACGACGGCAGCTTCCGCCGGGTGGGGGGAGAGCGCGAGCAGAAGGTGGATGTGCGCGTCATCAGCGCCACCCACCGCTCGCTGGAGGCGATGGTCGCCGACCACAGCTTCCGCGAGGATCTGTTCTACCGCCTGAACGTGCTGACGCTGAGCGTCCCGCCCTTGCGGGAGCGCGGGCAGGACATCCTGCTGCTGGCCCGCCATTTCATCGCCCGCGCCGCAGCGCAGGCCCGCCGTCCGCCCGGACGGCTGACCCCGGCGGCGGCGGCGGCGCTGCTCGCCAACCGCTGGCCCGGCAATGTCCGCCAGTTGGAAAACGTCATCTTCCGCGCCGTGACCATGAGCGACGGCGGCGCGCTGGATGCGGCCGACCTGGAACTGGCAGGGGCCGGCATGCAGTCCGCCGAGGTGCCGGCGGAGGATGCCGAAAGCTGGGAGGATGCGGTGGACAGCTTTGAGCGCACGCTTCTGCGCCGGCTCTATCCGCGCTTCCCTTCCAGCCGAAAGCTGGCGGCGCGGCTGAACACCTCGCACACCATGATCGCCAACAAGCTGCGGAAGCACGGCATTCCGGAGCGGTGACGCGGCCGACCGGCCACGGGATCTCAGTGACCTGCGGGTTTGGCCGGGGCGGCGGGCTTTGCGGCGGCAGGCTTCTCGGGAGCTTTCTCGGCCGGCTTCTCGGCAACCGGCGCACCCAGCCCGGGCGGCGGGCCGCCGAAGGTGATGGTCACCTCGGTCACCGGTCCAGGATCCGGCTGGCTGTGGTGGAAGCTCACCACCGCACCCGGCAGCAGCACGGACGCAGACGGTTCGATTGTCCAACTCTGCAGCGGCTTGTGCTCGGCACCGAAGGTGATGGCGCGCAGCGGGGGCAGCGCGCGCTCGGCATCGGTGGTGTTGGCGATCTCGCCGTCCAACAGCAGGACGGTCTTGCCGCCTTCCATCTTCTGTTCGGAGCGGATGTTGCGCAGTTCCAGCCCGAATCCCGGCGGCTCGGCCTGCATCCCGATGGTCTCGTAGAGCAGAGCGGCGGGCGGCCAGTTGCGGACGATGGCATCGCGGCCGAAATAGCCGCCGGCAACGGTCCCCGCGACGAGCACCCCCAGCAGGGCGAAGCCGATCACCGTGCTGCGCGCCGGCTTGGCGCGCGGAGCCTTTGGCGGCTTGACCTTCGTCTTGGCGGCCGGCTTTGCCGCTTTCGCCGGCCGTATTTCCGTCGGCGCGTCGGCGACCACCGGCTCGGGGCCCGCCCATTCCGGCATCTGCCACCATGTGTGGCCGCAGCGGGCACAACGCACCTTCCGGCCGTCAGTGCCGAGCGACTCGTCGGACAGGGTGTAGCGCGTTGAACAGGTCGGACAGGAAACGATCATCGCGCCGTCGCAGAGAGGTTACCGCTTGCGTTATAGATAGGAGTGGCCGGCGGCGCAACCGACACCCGCGTGTCGGCACCGTTCATCCTTTTGCATGTGGCGATGGGCGCGTACGTTTGCCCCCTCCCTTCCCATGCTGATGCATGGGCCCCTTCCCTCCCCCGCCTTCGGCGGGGGAGGGAAGAGTTTGCGAAGCGGCGGCAGTCCCCTCTCCCTAGAAGAGGGGGAGGGTTAGGGAGGGGGCAAACGCCCCCACATCCCGACCCTTACATCCCGCCCGGATAGTTCGGCCCCCCGCCGCCTTCCGGCACGACCCAGTTGATGTTCTGGGTGGGGTCCTTGATGTCGCAGGTCTTGCAGTGGACGCAGTTCTGCGCGTTGATCTGCAGGCGCGGATCGCCGCCGTCGTCGTTGCGGACGATCTCGTACACGCCGGCCGGGCAATAGCGCTGCTCCGGCGCATCGTAGAGCGCCAGATTGACGCTGATCGGGACCGACTTGTCCTTCAGCGTCAGGTGCGGCGGCTGGTCTTCCTCGTGGTTGGTGTTGGAGAGGTAGACCGAGGACAGGCGGTCGAAGGTGACCTTGCCGTCCGGCTTGGGGTAGGCGATCTTCGGCGCCTCGCTGGCCTTCACCAGGGTGGTGTGGTCGGCGTGGTGCTTCAGCGTCCAGGGCGACTTGCCCTTCAGCGCCGTCTCGTAGGCGGCGTTCGCCAGACCGGCCCACAGGCCCTTCTGGAAGCCCGGACGGATGTTGCGCACGGCGTACAGCTCCGGCCAGACCCAGGACTGTTTCAGCCGCTCCGGATAGGCAATCACCTCGGGACCGTTGTCGCTGCCGCCGGTCAGGTGGTCGAACACCGCCTCGGCCGCGACCATGCCCGACTTCATGGCGGTGTGGTTGCCCTTGATCTTCGGCACGTTCAGGAAACCGGCGCCGTCGCCGATGATCAGGCCGCCGGGGAAAGTCAGCTTCGGGATCGACTGGAAGCCGCCTTCCGACAGGGCGCGGGCGCCATAGGCCAGACGACGGCCGCCTTCGAAGGTCGGGCGGATCGCCGGGTGGGTCTTGTAGCGCTGGAACTCCTCGAACGGGCTCATGTGCGGGTTCCAGTAGTCGAGGCCGACGACGAAGCCGACCGACACCAGATTCCCTTCCATGTGATACAGCCACGACCCGCCATAGGTCTTGGGGTCCATCGGCCAGCCGATGGTGTGGACGATCAGGCCCGGCTTCGACTGCGACGGATCGACCTCCCACAGCTCCTTGATGCCGATGCCGTAGGTCTGCGGCTGGCAGTCGCGGCGCAGGTCGAAGCGCTCGAACAGGGTCTTCGTCAGCGAGCCGCGGCAGCCCTCGGCGAAGATGGTCTGCTTGGCGTGCAGCTCCATGCCGGGCGTGTAGTTGCCGGTCTTCTCGCCGTCCTTGCCGATACCCATGTCGCCGGTGGCGACGCCCTTCACCGCACCGTTGTCGTCATACAGCACCTCGGCCGCGGCGAAGCCGGGATAGATCTCCACCCCCAGCTCCTCGGCCTGGGTCGCCATCCAGCGGGCCAGATTGCCCAGGCTGATGATGTAGTTGCCGTGGTTGTTCATCTGCGGCGGAGCGTAGGGCGACTTGTAGGCCTTCGTTTCCGTCAGGAAGAGGAAATGGTCCTCGCGCGCCGGGGTGGTCAGCGGCGCGCCCTTTTCCTTCCAGTCGGGGATCAGCTCCTCCAGCGCATGCGGTTCGAAGACGGCGCCGGACAGCAGGTGGGCGCCGACCTCCGACCCCTTCTCGATCACGCAGACGCTGAGTTCCTGCCCGGTCTCGACCGCGCGCTGCCGCAGGCGGATCGCAGCACTCAGGCCCGACGGGCCGGCGCCGACGATCAGAACATCGTATTCCATGACCTCGCGCGGTTCGCGTTCCATCACCACACTCCCCCACCGTCTTGTTTTGGTACTGTTTCCCTCGGGACGCCCTATGGTGTTTTGCGGGCGCGTGCTTGTAGCACGGTTTGCACCGCACCCAAATTGGGTATCTGGACATGTAAGACCACACGATCTGTGGTAAGGTCAAACGATGATTGACGTATGCGACATCCTCGACGCGCTGCGCTGGCATGCCGATATCGGCTGCGACGAGGCCATCGGCGACGAGCCGATCGACTGGGCCGCCTTCTCCGCCCGGCCGGCGGCGCGCACCATGCCCGTGGGTGCCGGTGCGGCGCCAAATGCCGGTTTGGGCACCGGCATGGCCCGTGGCCCGGCACCGACTCGGGCACCCGCCCCCGCGGCGCCGCGCCCGTCCGCACTCTTCCCGTCGCCCGACCAGCCGCTGGGCGCCAGCGAGGCCGGCATCCAGGCCCGGGCCCGCGCGCACGAGGCGCAGACCCTGGACGCGCTCGAGGCGGCGTTGCGCTCCTTCGACGGCTGTCCGTTGAAGGCCACCGCGATGAACACCGTCTTCGCCGACGGCAATCCGCAGGCTCCGGTCATGCTGATCGGCGAAGCGCCGGGCGAGGACGAGGACCGGCAGGGCAAGCCCTTCGTCGGGGTCAGCGGCAAGCTGCTGGACCGCATGCTGGCGCAGATCGGGCTGGACCGCGGCAAGGTCTACATCACCAACATCCTGCCCTGGCGCCCGCCCGGCAACCGCAGCCCCACCCAGGCGGAGATCGCCGCCTGCCTGCCTTTCCTGGAACGGCATGTGGAGTTGGTGCGGCCGAAGCTGCTGGTGGCGCTGGGCGGCGTGTCGGCCAAGACCCTGCTGAACAGGGCGGAGGGAATCACCCGCCTGCGCGGGCAATGGCGGTCCTATGAGGGAACCGGCGCACCGGTGCCGCTGATGCCGATGCTCCATCCGGCGTACCTCTTGCGCAACCCTATCGCAAAGCGGGAAGCGTGGCGGGACATGCTTGCGCTGCGCCAAAAGATCGACGAAGAAGGAATCAAGTATTCCTAAGATAAAAACCGATGTCACAGCCCGGCCGAAATCGTTTGTATGACCGGGCAGGTTGCATGACACAAATGTAATCCGCCCATATCCAAAGGCACCTTCCCAACGGGCTAAGGCCTTTTTGTCGCCTCCCTTAACCCGTTGTAGAGACTGGCGAATACCGGTGCCGACACATTCCGCGCGAATCCGTTGCTTGCGGTTCGCGAGCGCCTGCGCTATTTCGGAACAATGCTCCGGATATTTTGCAGTGCAGCATACCGGGCCGCGAACGCGGTCCCGCTGCGGCGGAACCTTCTGGGGGTGCTGGGTCTCGCGGTGGCTTACACCCTGGGACCCGACGGTGCGGTCGGGCTCCGGCCCGCTTGCGCCGCCCTCATTATTCACGCGCCGGACGGTCACGCCGTCGTCCCGCCCGGCCCGGATTCCGTGCCTGACCCCCATACCCTTGATTTTGGCGAGCCGACTGGCAATCCGGTCATCGGCGACCCGGTCATGGGGCTCCCCGACCCGGGCATTCCCGGCGACCCGTCTTTCGGCGCGCCGGCGGCCGATGCCTCCGCCGGCCCGGCCGGTTCCCCGCTGCTGCTCGCCAGCGACGACGAGGCCCGTGCCGTCCAACTGGACGAGGAGGATGCCGGCCGCTACCGCCGCATCTTCGCGCTGCAGGACCGGGCGGAGTGGGACGCCGCCGACGCCGAGATGGCGAAGCTGAAGGACCGCCGGCTGATCGGCTATGTCCTGCGCCAGCGCTATCTCCACCCCGACCGCCGCGCCGGCTACGAGGAACTCGCCCGCTGGATGCAGGATTACGGCGACCTTGCCGGGGCGGAGCGGGTGCACAGCCTGGCGCAGAAGCGCCAGCCCGCCGGCCAGCGGGCGCCGAAGCCCCCGCGGGGGGAGGAACGCGTGCGTCTCGTCGGCTCGCTGGAACGGATGGGCGGCTTGCGCACCGTCGCCGCGAACGAGGAGGACGAGGAGGACGGCGTCACCGTCGCCCCGCGCAGCCGCACCGTGTCGCGCGCCCGCAGCGACCGCGCCGCCGTGGCGCGGGTGGAGGAGCTGCTGCGTTCCGGCCGCGCCAGCAACGCCCTGACCTTGCTGAACCAGGACGAGTTCGGCGGCAGGCTCGACACCGTGCAGTATGACGCCGCCCGCGCCCGCATCGCCGAATCCCTCTACTTCTCGGGCGAGACGGCGCAGGCACTGACGCTCGCCTCCGCCAGCGCCGCCCGGTCGGGCGACATGCTGCCGGACGCGCATTGGATCGCCGGGCTTTCCGCATGGCGGCTGAAGCAGCCCGACCGCGCCGCCCGCCATTTCCAGGGCATGGCCGCCGCCGGTCCGCGCTCCCCCTGGAAGGCGGCGGCCGCCGACTATTGGGCGGCCCGCGCACTGGCGCGCAAGCCCGGCAAGGAGAAGGAGGCGGCGGAGCATCTGGCCGCCGCGGCCCGCTATCCCCACACCTTCTATGGCCTGATCGCGCTCCGCACCCTGGGCACGCTGCACGATGTGCGCTGGCAGGCGCCGGAGCTGAGCGGGCGGACGCTTGCGGCGATCGCGGCCAAGCCGGCAGGATCCCGCGCCATCGCCCTGCTGCAGGTGGGCCAGCGCGAACTGGCCGGCATGGAGTTGCAGCGCATCCACCCGCAGGGCGACCCGCTGGTCGAACAGGGGATGGTGGCACTGGCCGACCGCGCCGGGGTGGCGACCCTGTCGCTGCGTCTGGGCAACGCGGTGGCCGGACCGGACGGCGCGCCCTATGCCGCCGCCCTCTACCCGCTGCCGCACTGGACGCCGCGCGACGGCTTCGCCGTGGACCGGGCGCTGGTCTTCGCGGTAATGCGCCAGGAATCGCGCTTCGACCCGCGGCTGGTCAGTTCCGCCGGGGCGACCGGGCTGATGCAGATCCTGCCCAGCACCGCCCAGCATGTGCGCGAACGCCACGCCGACATCGGCAGCGAGGACGCCAACCGCGACGCCCTGTTCGATCCCTCCCGCAACATGGAGCTGGGCCAGCGCTATCTGACCGAGTTGCTGGGCATGCCGGAGATCGACGGCAACCTGTTCCTTGCCGCCGCCGCCTACAATGCCGGACCGGGCACGCTGGCGCGCTGGCGGCGGGAGTTGAGCGACATCACCGATCCGCTGCTGTTCATCGAAAGCCTTTCCTTCGGCGAGACGCGCGACTATGTGGAGAAGGTGATGGCCAACTTCTGGATCTACCAGCTTCGGCTGGGCCAGGAGACCGCCTCGCTCGACGCCGTCGCCGACGGGAAATGGCCGTCCTACATCCCGGTGGAGGCCCCCGCGACCCAGGTCGCGGCCCAGCCGGACCCGCTGCCGGCGGCAAAGCCGGCGATCCCGGCCGCGGCGACCGCAGCCGCCGAGAAGCCGACGGCGGAAGCCCCGGCGGCCGAGCCTTCCGTCGCGGACGCTCCGGCAGTTCCGGCCCGGGTGGAGACGGTGGCGGAGCGGGGGGAGGCCAGCCCGATACCCTGATCGCCGGTGCGCCCTTGCCGGGCTCCGGCCCGACACGAGGACACGCCTGTCGCCATGCCGAAGATCGACGAGAGCCGCCCCTTCCTTCCCGTGAACATCGCGGTGATCACGGTGTCCGACACCCGCAGCGCCGCCGACGACCGCTCCGGCGACGCACTGGCGGAACGGATCGCCGGTGCCGGCCACAGGCTCGCCGCCCGGACCATCGTTCGCGACGACATCGCGGCGATCCGCGCCCAGGTGCAGGCATACATCGCCGATCCGCAGATCGACGTGGTCCTGACCACCGGCGGCACCGGGGTCACCGGCCGCGACGTGACGCCGGAAGCGGTCGAGGCGCTCTATGAAAAGGCGATCCCCGGTTTCGGCGAGTTGTTCCGCTACCTGAGCTACGCCAAGGTCGGCACCTCCACCATCCAGAGCCGGGCGACCGGCGGCGTCGCCAACGGCACCTACATCTTCGCCCTGCCGGGCTCGCCCAGCGCCTGCCGCGACGCCTGGGACGACATCCTGGTCTGGCAGCTCGACAACCGCCACCGCCCCTGCAATCTGGTGGAGCTGATGCCCCGCCTGCGCGAGCACATGGCGTGAGCGGAGTTGGCGTGAGCGCACCGGCTGGCTTCTCGATGGAGGCCCTGCACGCCGCCCTGATCCGGCTGCCGCGCCTTGCCGACCTCTCCCCCGACGCGCTGGAGCCGATGCCGCTGAAGGGCGTCGCCCACGACCATGTCCGCCTGCGCGGCCGCCGGCTGGTCGCCCGCATCCCGCGCTGGAGCCAGCTTGGCCTCGACGCCTGGACGGCGCTGGACCGGCAGGCGGCCGCTTTCCGCCGGGCCGAAATGTCGGGCCACACCCCGCGTTTTGCCGGCCTGCTGCCGCCGGGCGAGGGGCTGCCGCTGGGCGCCCTGGTGGTCGGCGAGGTGGAGGGACGCACCCCCGTCCTGCCCGCCGACATGCCGGCCATCGCCCGCGCGCTGGCGGCGATCCACCGCATGGCTCCGCCGGACTTCTACGAGCCGCTGCCCGCTCCGCCCGATCCGGTCGCAGCATTGCTGGCCCAGGTAGAGCGGCAGGCGGAGTGGTTCGACCGCGCCGCGCTGGACGCCGACGCCCGCGCACTGGTCGCGGAGGAGCTTGCCGCCGCCCGCAGCGGCGACCTCGCCCCGCCGCCGGAGACCCCGATGCCGCTGACCGCGGTGGGCGTGGACGTGCATCCCGGAAATTTCCTGATCGACGGCCATGGCAAGGCCTGGTTCACCGACCTGGAGAAGCTGCAATACGGCCACCCTGCCAGCGATCTCGCCCATGCCAGCCTCTACACCTCCACCAAATGGGACCCGGCGGTGGATGCGGAACTGGCGCCGGCCGACATCGACGCCTTCGTCGATGCCTGGGCGATGGCGGTTCCCGGCGACCTCGCCGACGAGGTGCGGCCCTGGCTGAAGCCGCTGCGCCGGCTGACCTGGCTGCGCACCCTGTCCTGGATGGCCCGCTGGTCGGTGGAGGGCGCCACGCTGTCGCCGGGCATGCCGGAAGACTTGCGCGCCCATATGGACGCCCATGTCACCGACATCCTGCGTGCCGAACGGATCGAACAGGTGCGCCGGGATTGGCATTGATTGAGTGCGAAAAAGGGAAGGGCACGAAAGTCGCTTGCCCGCGCCCTGGGGAAAATGATGGGATATCGACTCGGAAAACGAGGTGACGAGAGCATGACGAGTTTCCGACGCCGGTTGCTGCCGACCTCCCTGGCCACCCTGCTGACCGGGGCCATATTGGCGCCGGCCTTCGCCGCCGGCCCGCCCGGCGAGACCGCCGGCTCCGCCACCGGCAGCTATCTGGCCGGCCGCTACGCCCAGCACCAGGACGACTGGACGGCGGCGGCGCGCTTCACCGCCCGGGCGCTGGCCGCCGACCCGGACGATCAGGCCCTGCTGCGCCGCACCTTCCTGCTGCGGCTGGGCGAAGGGCAGGTCGACACCGCCATCGGCTATGCCGCCCGCCTGCTGGGCGAACAGGGCGAACCGCAAATGGCGCTGACCCTGCTGGCCGCCGATGCGCTCGCCAGGGGCAAGCTGGACGAGGCCGACGGCTATGCCGCGCGCCTGCCGGCCGATGGGCTGGGCCGCTTCATCACACCGCTGACCCGCGCCTGGCTGGCGACTGCCCGCGGCAAGACCGACGAGGCGCTGGCCGCGCTGGAGCCGCTGGCGGCCGTCCAGGGCTTCGGCGCGCTCTACAACCTGCATGCCGCCCTGATCCTCGACCTCGCAGGCCGCAGCGAGGATGCCGCCGCCCGCTACGTCAAGGTGACGGACACCGAGGCGCCGCTGCGGGTGGTGCAGATCGTCGGCAACTTCATGATGCGCACCGGCAAGAAGGACGATGCGCGCAAGCTCTACGAGACCTTCCAGATCAACAACCCCGACGGGCTGCTGGTGGAGCCGGCGCTGGACGCCATGGCGAAGGCGCCGGCCGACGCCCGCCCGGTGCCCGATGCACGTTCGGGTCTGGCGGAAGCGCTGTTCGACCTGGGCAGCGCCTTGCATCACGAGAATGCCGACGAACCGGCGCTTCTGTTCGGCCGCATCGCGCTGCACCTGCGCGGGGATCTGGCGCTGGCCCATCTGCTGATCGGCGACATCGTGGCCTCCCGCGACCATCATGAGGAGGCGCTGACCGCCTACCGGCTGCTGGCGAAGGACCCGCTGCTTGGCTGGACCGCCCGCATGCGCGAAGCGGACAGCCTCGCCCGCATGAACCGCAACGACGACGCCATTGCCGTTCTCAAGGCCCTGTCCGCCGAACGGCCGGAGCGGACCGACGCGGTGACCCGGCTGGGCGACATCTACCGCTATGCCAAGCGGTACGACGAGGCGATCCCCGCCTACACCACCGCGCTGGAGCGGATCGGCGCGCCGCAGGAGCGGCATTGGCCGCTGCTGTACGCCCGCGCCATGAGCTACGAGAAGACCAAGCAGTGGCCGCAGGCGGAGGCCGACCTGCAGACCGCGCTGAAGCTGCGGCCGGACGAAGCGTCGCTGCTGAACTTCCTCGGCTACAGCTGGATCGACCGGGGCGAGCATCTGGACAAGGCCAGGGCGATGGTGGAGCGCGCGGTTGAATTGCGCCCGCGCGACGGCTACATCGTCGACAGCCTGGGCTGGGCGCTCTACAAGCTGGGCGACTTCGAGGGCGCGGTTGCGAAGCTGGAGCGCGCCGTGGAGTTGAAGCCGGGCGATCCCACCATCAACGACCATCTCGGCGACGCCTACTGGCGCGCCGGCCGCCGCAACGAGGCCCGGTTCCAGTGGATGCGCGCACTGCGCAACGCCGACGAGGACACCGACAAGGCCGGCATCCAGGCCAAGCTGGACGAGGGAATGGCCGACCGGAAGGCCGCGGCGAAGTAGCTAAGCTTTCCCTCTCCCCGACCCTCTCCCCGGGGGGGGAGAGGGAGACTCCCCCACATAGGGCTTGTACTGGCTGTCCGTCTGCTGGATGTGCTCCACGAACCAGTCCTTCAGCAGAAGGATCAGGTCGACGCGCAGCATGGTGGGGTTGCCGCCGTCGAAGTCGCGGGCCAGCTTGTCCACCTCTTCGGCGAAATAGCGGTGGGCGGCGAGATGGCCGTCCAGTTCGGGATAGCCGCAACGCTCCATCATCGCCTCCTCCCGCGCGAAATGGACGGCGACGTAGTCCTTGAGGCTGCCGAGCAGGCTGGACAGCTCCTCCCGGTTGGCGGGGGTGATGCCGCTTTCCAGCAGGCCGTTGAACAGGTCGAGGAGCCGCCGATGCTCTTCGTCGAGCACGAGCACGCCGACGCTCATGGATTCGTCCCAGGCGACATAGGTCATCGCAGCGACCTCCCCCCTCGCATCCCGCGAATTCAAGCGCCTTCCGCCCTTTTCAAGCGGTTGCGGCCGGCCATGGCTGGGTTGTGGACATCTTGACAGGGATCCTAAAACCGGCAACCGTGCCCGTCCAAGCGGCAAATCCCCGCAGGGGGCGCGGCATGATGCGCCAAGCACCCTCGAACCGGCCTCCATCCACCAGACCGCCCCCATTCACCAGATCAGAGTGACCGATGGCCCTGCTCGACGAGATCGCGGAGAAGAAACGGGCGCTGGACGCGGCCCGCCCCCTGCCGCAGGAGGTCGTGCACGGCATCGCCGACCGCTTCGAACTGGACCTCACGGTCGCCGCCGCCGCGCTGGAGGAGGTGCCGGTCAAGCCCGCCGACGTCAAGGCGATCCTGGAGCGCGGCAGCATCCTGCGCCACCGCGCAGTGGAGGAGCAGCGTTTCGTGCTGAACCATCGCGCGGCGCTTGAACTGATGGCGCGGCTGTCCTTCGATCCGACCGGCGCCGTGACCGAACGCACGGTCACCGCCTTCCACAGCGTGCTGTATCGCGGGATCGAGGACGAGGCAGGGAAATACCGCAACGGCGCGCCGAAGGACGATCCGGCGGAAACCGCGCCCGACCCGGCCAAGCTGCGCGTGTCGATGTCGGCGCTGTCGACCTGGATGCGCAAATCGGACGCCGGCCCCGACACCGCCTTCGAGGCGCATCACAAGCTGAGCGCCATCCGACCCTTCCACGCCGGCAACCGGGCCACGGCGCTTCTGCTGTGCAACCTGATCCTGAACCGGGCCGGCTACCCGCCGGTGGTGGTCCTGGCGGAGGACCGCGGCCTCTATTTCGACCTCGTCGAACGGGCCTGGGCGGTCGGCGACAAGACGCCGTTCCGCGACCTGATGATGCGCTTCCTGTCGCAGAGTCTGGATTTCTGCCTGGAGGCGGCGGGAAGGGCCGACGCGGGCGACGACGCCGATCCTTCCTGAGAACCGGGCGCCGATCAGTCAGGCCGGCAGGCGCAGGCGCGACGGCCGATCCGGTCCGCTGTGGATCAGCAGGGTGATCGGCAGCGCATCGACCCGGCGGGTCTCGCCCGGTTCGGCCCCGGTGCCGGGATTGACCGGATAGGCCGGGAAACAGGAGCCGGCGAGGCTGAGGCGCAGCGCCGATCCCGGCGCCAGCGTGGCGCAGGCCGCTCGCATGGCGATGGTCAGCGGCCGGGTCGGATCGCCCGGCTCCACCCGCGCATGGCCCTGGGTCAGCGGCAGCACCTGCCCGTCGGGGCGCACCACCGACAGCACGGCGCTGACGTCGAAGGACGGGGCGTCGGCCTCCACCCACAGATCCAGCGCGACCCGCCCGGCCAGCATCAGCGGCTCGTCCAGCGGCAGGCTGGTGTAGGTCGCCACATCCGGCCGGCGGTCGACGGCGGCGCGGTCGAAGCGGCCGGCGACGGCCGGCACCGCATGCCCCCCGACCGTCGGCACCGGACTGCGCGGATCATGCACCACCACGTCGAGTGCCTCGAAATCGGGCATCTCCGGCGCCAGCCGGCCACCCTGCCGGTTGGCGAGGCCGTCACTGGCCAGATGCAGCACCGCCTCGGCCGCGGGCAAGGCGGGCAGGTCGTGCCAGCGCCCGGTTTCCACGTCATGCAGGCGCACTTGGCCGCCGCGGTCAGCCCCCTGCCCTTTCAGCACCCGCTCCCACCAGGCGAGTTGCAGCGTGTCGAGTGTCGGCGCCTCCCCCGGCGCCGCGGCCGGACCATCGGCGCCCCAGGGACCGACCACCAGCCGCACCGGCGCCCTGCCGCGCGCAGCAAGCAGGTTGTGCGCATCCAGCGTGCCGGCCAGCCGCGGATCGTACCAGCCGCCGAGTTGCAGCACCGCGACGTCGGCCGGCATCTCCGCCAGCATCGCCCTGGGCGACAGCGCGGTCCAGGCCGGGCCGGGCACCGGGTTGGTCAGCCAGTCGTCGTAATGGGAATAGCGGGCGTAATCGCGCAGGGCCTGCGGCCGCGACGGGATCTCGTCGTCGATGGGCAGGCTGCGCGCCGCATCGGACAGGATGCGGTGGCCGGTGCCGTCCTCCACCCGCCGCGCCGCCTCGGCGGCGGTGCGCAGAGCCCAGCCCATGGCGTCAGCCAGCCGGAAGGCCCCGCCCTCATAGGCCCAGTCGGAGAAGACGTCCCAGCCGGCGAAGGCCGGCGCCACGGCGCGCAGGGCCGCCGGTCGCTCCGCCAGCGCCAGCCACTGCGCCATCCCGGCATAGCCGCAGCCATACATCCCCACCACGCCCGACGACCCCGGCAGCGAGGCCGCCCAGGCCACGGCGTCGGCCCCGTCCTCCCGCTCCGCCTCGAAGGGGCGGAAACGGCCGTCCGACGTGCCGCAGCCGCGCACATCCTGCACCACCACGACATAGCCCCGCGCCGCGTACCAGCGCGGATGGGCGTAATGGCTGGTCAGCGCGGTGCGCCGGCCGCAGGCGACGCGCAGCAGCAGCACCGGCCAAGTGCCGGCGGCGTCCGGCCGGTAGAGGTCGGCATCCAGCCGCACACCGTCGCGCGTTCGCATCGACACGGTTTCCGGCGGCCGGACCGGCAGCAGGTCATGCGACTGATGGATCACCGGGGCCAGATGGGTCATGGCTGATCAGGCTCGCTCGATGACGAACAACGAATAATGTGTCGTCGAGGCAAAGCCTGTGCCAGAGGGTTCGGAGTGATTTACTCAAATTTTCATCCCGCTCCGCCCACTGTTTAAAGCCCCTCTCCCCTTGCGGGAGAGGGGTTGGGGTGAGGGGTGCGGCGGCCGACAGGCCGATGGAATGCTTGAGTTTGCGACCCCTCACCCCAGCCCTCTCCCACAAGGGGAGAGGGGGAGTCGTCTGCATGACCGTGCCGTTTCCCAGAACGACCAGGCCCCGCCCATTCCCTGCGCCTCTGCCTCATTCCCGGGCAACCCGCCCGTTCAGGCGGCAATCAACTCGAAGCGGTCGACATCGACCATGCCGCGGTCGGTGATCTTCAGATGCGGAATGACCGGCAGCGGCAGGAAGGCCAGCTGCAGGAAGGGTTCGGCCAGCGGGCAGCCCATGGCGCGGACGGCGGCGCGCAGGGTGCGCAGTTTCCCCTCCACCGCCTCGAAGGGTTCCAGGCTCATCAGCCCGGCCAGCGGCAGGGCAAGCTCGCCCACCACCTTGCCGTCACGCACGGCGACGAAGCCGCCCTGCAGCTCGATCAGCCGGTTGACGGCGATGCGCATGTCGGCATCGCTGGCCCCCACCACGCAGATGTTGTGGCTGTCGTGCCCGACCGACGACGCCAGCGCGCCCTCCGCGAAGCCGAAGCCCTGGACGAAGCCGCGGCCGATGTTGCGGTTGCTGCCATGGCGGGCAAACACGCAGATCTTCAGCAGGTCGCGCGACGGATCGGCCACCATCCGGCCGCCCACCACCGGCACCTCGATCCGCCGGTGCTCGGTCAGGATCCTGCCCGGCTCCAGCCCGATCACCGACTGGATCGACCCGCCGGCCGGGACGGCGAAATCCTCCTCCGCCACCGGCTCCAGCTTCACCGAATCCAGCCCCACCGGCGTCACCGCCGGCCGGCCGTCGAAGCTGTGCGGGCCGACGATCCTGCCGTTGCGGATGACCCGGTTGACCGCGCAGTCCTCCAGATCGTCGAGCAGGACCAAGTCGGCGCGATGCCCCGGAGCCACCAGCCCGCGGTCGTACAGGCGGAATCCGCGGGCCGCCGACCAGGTGGCGGCGCGGTAGACATGGGCGACCGGCGCGCCGAGGCGGATGGCGCTGCGGATCAGGTGATCCATGTGCCCCTCCTCCGCGATGTCCAGCGGGTTGCGGTCGTCGGTGCAGAAGCCCAGGAAGGGCGAGGTCTCGGGATTGATGACCTCGGCCAGGGCATGGACGTCCTTCGACACCGACCCGTCTCGGATCAGCACCTGCATGCCCTTGCGCAGCTTCTCCATCGCCTCCGCCGCGCTGGTGGTCTCGTGGCAGTTGCGGATGCCGCAGGACAGGTAGGCGTTCAGCTCCTTCCCCGACACCAGCGGGGCGTGGCCGTCGATGTGGCGACCGTCGAAGGCAGCCAGCTTGTCCAGCACCCCATCCACCTTGTGGAAGACGCCGGGGAAGTTCATGAACTCCGCCAGCCCCAGGACGCGGGGATGGTCCATGTGACGGATCAGGTCCGGCGCCTCCAGCCGCGCGCCGGACGTCTCCAATTCCGTCGCCGGCACGCAGGAGGACAGCTGCACGAACAGGTCGAGCGTCGTCCCGCCGGCGCTGTCCAGGAAATAGCTGAGCCCCCGCTCGCCCAGCACGTTGCAGATCTCGTGCGGGTCGCAGATGGCGGTGGTGGTGCCGCGCGGCAGGACGCAGCGGTCGAACTCCTGCGGGGTGACGCAGGTGGATTCGCAATGGACGTGGGTGTCGATGAACCCCGGAACCACGGTCAGCCCGCGCCCGTCGATCTCCTCCACCCCGTCATAGGATTCGTAGGTGCCGACAATGACCTCGCCGCAGACGGCGATGTCGCCCTCGGCGATCTCGCCGGTCACGACATTGAGGAAGCGCGTGTTCTTGATGACCAGATCGGCCTTCGCCTCGCCCAGCGCCTGCCCGATGCGCGTCTTCAGATCATCCCGGCTGACCGCCATAACCCACCCCGCCTGTCGTCTATTCAAGCAGGCAAAGTGGCTCGCCGCGTGGCGGCATGCAAGCGGCTATCGTCCCTGATTTCGATCACTCGCCGTCATAGGGCGGCGCCACCGGCAGGCGCACGCTGACCGTCGTGCCCTCTCCTTCGCGGCTGCGGATGTCCAGCGTGCCGTTCAGCAGATCGACGAAGGAACGGACCAGCGGCAGGCCCAGCCCGGTGCCGCCGGAGCGGCGGGACAACTGGCTGTCGACCTGACCGAAGGGCTGCAGGGCCACGGCGATGCCTTCGGCGTTCATGCCGATGCCGGTGTCGGCGATCTCGATCAGGATGCGGCCGCATTCCGGTCGGACGCGCAGCGCGATGCCGCCGCCGGCGGGGGTGAACTTGACGGCGTTGGACAGCAGGTTCAGCAGGATCTGCTTCACCCGCACCGGGTCGCCCAGCAGGTGCGGCGTATCGGGGGCGATGTCCTGGGTCAGGGTCAGGCCGCTTTCCTCCGCCCGTTCGGCGATCAGCAGCAGCGAGCTTTCCACCGCGTCGCGGACGTCCATCGGCTGCGGATGCATCTCCAGCTTCCCCGCCTCGATCTTGGCGACGTCCAGGATGTCGCTGATGACGGCCAGCAGATGCTGCCCCGACTTGCCGATCACCTTGGCATAGTCGAGGTATTTGGGATGGCCCAGCGGCCCGACGATCTCGCTTTCCATCATCGAGGAGAAACCGATGATGGCGTTCAGCGGCGTGCGCAGCTCGTGGCTCATGTTGGCCAGGAACTCGCTCTTGGCCCGGTTGGCCAGTTCGGCCTGCTCCTTGGCCTGGATCAGCGCCTGTTCGGCGCGGCGGCGTTCCTGGATTTCCTGCATCAGCGCGCGGGTGCGCTCGGCGACGCGCATCTCCAGCTCGTCGCGGGCCTGCCGCAGGGCCAGTTCCGCCCGCTTGCGCCGGGTGATGTCCTGGCCGACGCACAGGATGCCCGGTGCCACGCCGTCCGCCTCCGGCAGGCGGTTCAGGTTCCACAGGAACACCCGCTCGCTCATGCAGTCCTGCTCGCGCAGCGCCTGTTCGAAGTTGCGGATCTCCGTGCCCTGGACGGCGATGGCGAGTTGGGCGGCGAAGGCGCCGGTCGGGCGCTCCCCCATCACCTCCGTCCAATGGCGGCCGATGGCGCCGCCCCCGTCCATGCCGAAGGCGCGTTCGGCTTCCCGGTTGGCCTCCTGCACGCGGCCGTCCTCGCCCAGGACCAGGATGATGCTGGCCGCGGTCTGCACCAGGGAGCGGAAACGCGCTTCGCCCGCCCGCGCCTCGCTCTGCCGCAGGGCGGCCTCCAGCTCGGCCACGCGGGCTTCGAGAGGGCGGACGGTCTCCGCCGGCCCGGCGGAGCTTGCGTCCATGAAAACCGACCGGTCGGTCACGCCGCGGCGTTTTCCGGCTGCATGATATCGCCCAGCTTCGCCAGCAGGAATTCCAGATCCTCGGGCGCGAGATCCTCGTACTGGGTCAGGATGCGCTCGATCACGCGGCGGCGGTGACGCTCGCGGTCGCCGGGCTCGCCGTCATAGGGCGTCTCCTTCAGCACATCGATGGCGATCCGGCAGGCCGGCAGCAGGGCCGGCGGCAGCTTCGCCTTGTCGTACAGCGATTTCAGCCCCAGCCGGCCGGCATCGTGGATCAGCAGGCGGGCGTTGGTCAGCGGCACGTTCGCCATGCGCGACATGGCCATCTCGAAAAAGGCGATGTCGCCGGTGCACAGCGAGCGCAGCAGCAGCGAGGGTGTCAGGCGGCCGGTACGGGCGAGCTGGCCCACCAGCCGGTCCAGGGCGCCTTCGTCGCTCTCTCCGGTGAACAGCGCCACGGTCGCCCGTTCGCGGCTCTGCAGGATCAACTCCGACGCGACCTTGGCCGGCAGCTCATGGTGGGCGACGAGATGCTGGCGCAGCCGTTCCGACACCACGGCGACCAGCCGTTCGGCGATGGTGATCGGCAGCCTGGAGCGGTGGACCAGCGGGTCCTGCACCGCCTCGCTGGCGCCGAAGCGGTCGATGACGCGGCCCAGGCTCTGCTCGCCCAGTTCCGCCCCCTCGTTGGCGACCAGCGCGGCGACGGCGCGTTCGGACCCGCTTTCGATCAGCGCGTCGGCGACCACCGCCGGCACGGTCGGGCGCTGGGCGATGGCGGTGCTCTTGGCCTCGGCGCCCGACCGCACGATCTCGACCAGATCGGCCGGGGTCAGCACGGTGGAGACGCTGAGGAGCGGGATAGCCACCGCCTCCACGTCGCGGGCAAGGTTCAACGCCACGTCGCGCGGCAGGGACGGGCTGGATTTCAGGTTCTCGGCCAGGGTCTGGCGGACGCGCAGGACCGTGTCGTTGACCATCAGGCGGATGATGTCCTCCGCCAGCTTATGCTCGGCCTGCGACAGCTCGGGGCTGTCGAACTGCTGGGCCAGCTTGGCGGCCAGATCGGTCCGGCTGTTCGGCGACGGGTCGGCCAGCAGCCGCACCACGTCCTCCTGGGTCAGATGACCCGACTTCATACCGTCACTCATGGGTCCGGGACCCTTCCTGCCCTGGTCCGTCTCCATATCTGTCGCGAAGAGGCGATACCCGCGCGGATGTGGGCGGAGACTTGTCCACACCGTCAAGGATCTTCCGAAACGGTTGAACCTTCATTAACGCCGGCGGGACATAGATCGTCGGAAGGATCAGGGCAGCTCGACGAAGCTGGGCGGTTCCGGCAGGATCGGGCGGCGGCGGCGGGCACCGCGCAGGTGGATGGCGACCTCGGCGATCTGCTCCTCCACCGAGATGTGGCGCTGGGAGGCGACCTCCAGCCCGCGGTCCTCGTAGACGTAGGCGTCTGGATGCGCGTCGGCCCAGCGCCGGATGGCGGTGTCCCGCTCGCGCAGCAGGCCGACGATGGTCGGGCGGAACAGCCGCATCATCGCGGTGATCCACCGGTTGGCCGGCCAGGACGGTCGGGCATGGTCGACCTCGAAGGCGTCGAGCATGGCGATCACGTCGTCGGCCCCGTACCAGGTTTCCCCCGTCACCCAGCGGTTGGTGGTGAACAGGCGCACCGGCTGGCCGGCGACGTCCATGGCGATGCCGATCAGGTGCGACAGCGCGTCGTTGTCGTTCTCCGGCGGCTGGAAATCGGGCAGCGGCGCTGGCCTCAGGCCGGACGGCATGCCGTGGGGCCGCAGGAAGGTGTGGAAATGCCCATGCTCCCCGTTGGGCCGCTCGCCTTCGGGATGGCAGTGGTAATAATACTGGGCGTGGAATTCGGCGTCGTAGATGTCGCCCGGCGGATAGTGCTTCCACTCGTACAGCGTGCCGTGGCCGCGCAGAAGTTCGCCCACCACCGTGTCGCCGGTCTTGGCCAGGACGCGTTGGCACAGGCGCACCTCGCGTCCCGCCTCGGCCATCGCCTCCAACTCTTCCCGGGACACGTCCGACAAATCCGTCATCGCCCGATCCTGCGCTGCGCGAACACCCCCATTACGTACGCGGCTATGCGGATGTGGCAAGGTCTTTTCCGCTGCGGCACTTGGCGTTGCAGCCGAGCCTGCGCTTGGCCGGTCAGCTGCCGGAGGGGCGGAAGCGCTGCGACAGCGACCAGGTGACCAAGTCGCCGGTGACGCGGCCCAGCGCCTCGTCGAAGGCGGCGACGATGTCGGTGAAGGACCGGCCGCGCACCGGGACCGACGCCTCGAAGGTCTCGCCCGCCTCGATGGTCCGGCGCGGCATGGCGACCAGCTTGGCCGACAGGCGCACATGCACCCGGTCCGGCAATGCTGCCCCCGACGTGCCATATTCCGCCTGGAAGTCGCGCAGCTCCGACTTCAGCACATAGTCGGAGCGCAAGCCCACCGTGTCGCGCCCGACCGAGATGATCCGCCCGCTGTCCTCGAAGGTCTGGACGATCAGCCCCTGCACCATGTTGGGCGCCCGGTCGGCCCAGGACACGTCGGCGAAGTAATCCAGCGAGGTCGGCGTGCGGGCGAGCGCAATGCGCGGCGTGTCGATCCCGGCGGCGGCGGCCGGCGTCTCCACCAGCAGCTGCCAGTCGGCCTTGGGACCGGGGCCGATGCTGGCGCGCGGGGTCAGGGTGTAGAGCTGCGGCGCCGTCGGGTTCAGCGTGGAGCAGGCGGCAAGCCCCAGCAGCAGGACGGCCCCCGCCACCACGCACAGCGCCGGCCGCGCTGCCCCTTTGCCCGTCCCCTTCCGCAAGATCGCCGCTCCCGTCATTTTCCACGCACCTCCACACCCTGCCGCGTCCCGCCGAAGAGGAAGTTCGAAGGGTCGTTCTCGATCCGCGTGATCACCCGCGACAGCTGCCCGGACAGGTCGCGCAGCTGGGAGATCAGCAGCGTCAAATCATACAGCCCGGTGGCGGTAAAGTCGCGCACCGGCTCGCGATTTTCGGCCATCAGGCCGTTCAGCGTGTCGGAGGTGCGCTTCAGCGAGCGCATCAGCTCGCGCGTTTCCCCCGTCAGTTGCTTGGCGCTGCCGTCCACCGTCGCCAGCGATTCCCGCGCCTGGGCCAGCGTGCGGTCCAGCTGCGGACCGACGGTCTCGAAGCCGTTCAGCGTCTGCCGCGCCTGGGCCATCGTCTCCTCCAGGCCGGAGCCGGCCCGGGCAAGCTCGCCGCTGAGGATGCGCGCGTTGTCCAGAATTTCACCGATGGCCTTCTGGTTCTCGCCGTTCAGCAGCTCGCCCAGCCTGGTGATGACCTCCAGCGCGCGGTTGACCAGCTGCGGCGCGCTGTCCACCACAGCGGTCAGCGAGCTTGGCCGCGACGGGATGGTCAGCACCCCGTCGGAATCGGTGGCGGTCAGATGCTTGCCCCCCACCGTCCCGCCGGAGATCTGGACATAGGCGCCGCCGGTGATGCCCTGCACCTCCAGCGAAGCGATGGAATCGGACATGATCGGCGTGCCGTTCTGCACCTGGACCGTCACCCGCACCCGCGTCACGTTGTCGGGGTCGAGCCGGATGTCCGACACCGTGCCCACCGGCACGCCGCGGTAGCGCACCGGGCTTCCCTGCTGCAGGCCGGTGACGGAGCCGGTGAAGTAGATGCGGTAGGTCTCTCGCGATTCGTCCAGCTGGACCTTGGCGATCCAGGCGGTGAAGACCAGCAGGCCGGCGACCAGCGCCAGCACGAAGCTGCCGACCAGAATATAGCTGGCGCGGGTTTCCATGGCGTGTCCCTACCCTTTCGCAAGACGCGGAGCGTCTTCATTTTCACCACGATGCCGAGCGTCGTTGCGCTCTTTCGCGTCGAGCGCCGCGCGTCCGCGCGGTCCGTGGAAGTAGTCGCGGATCCAGGGATGCGGATCGGCCAGATGCTGGGCCAATGTCCCCACCCGGATCTTGCGGTCCACCAGCACCGCGATGCGGTCGCAGATGGAGGTCAGGCTGTCCAGATCGTGGGTGACCATGAAAACCGTCAGCCCCAGGCTGCGCTGCAGCCCCTGGATCAGCGTGTCGAAGGCGGCAGCGCCGATGGGGTCGAGGCCGGCGGTCGGCTCGTCCAGGAACAGGATGTCGGGGTCGAGCGCCAGCGCGCGGGCCAGACCGGCGCGCTTGATCATGCCGCCCGACAGCTGGGCCGGATGCTTGGTCCCGGCATCGGGCGGCAGGCCGGCCATCGCAATCTTCACCCGCGCCACCTCGGCGATCAGCGCCGGCGGCAGATCGGTGTGCTCCTTCAGCGGCAGCATCACATTCTCCGCCACCGTCATGGAGCTGAACAGCGCGCCGTTCTGGAACAGCACGCCGGTGCGGGCCTGCAGTGCCGTGCGCTCCGTCCGGTCGAGGTCGGCGGTGTCGTGGCCCAGCAGTTCGATCCGGCCGGCCGACGGCGCGATCAGGCCGAGGATTTCCTTCAGCAGCACCGATTTGCCGGTGCCGGACCCGCCGACGACGCCCAGCACCTCCCCCCGCTCCACGTCAAGGTCGAGCCCGTCATGGACGGTCTGCGGGCCAAAGCGGGTGACCAGCCCCCGCACCCGGATGACGGGGGGCGCGTCCATCACACCCCCAGCATCGAGAAGACGACGGAGAACACCGCGTCGATGACGATCACCAGGAAGATCCCCTCCACCACCGCCTTGGTGGTCATGATGCCGACGCTTTCGGCGCTGCCGGAGACCTTCAACCCCTCGTAACAGCCGACCATGGCGATCACCAGGGCGAAGACCGGCGCCTTGATCAGCCCGGCGATCACCGTGTTGATGCCGACGGCGCTGTGAAGCTGGCGGATGAACTGCCCGAAGGTGATGTCCAGCGTGGCATAGGCCATCACCGCCCCGCCGAACAGACCCATCACGTCGGCGTAGAAGGCCAGCAGCGGCAGCGAGATCATCAGCGCCAGCGCCCGCGGCACCACCAGCAGTTCGATCGGGTCTAGGCCCATGGTGCCGATGGCGTCGACCTCCTGGTTCACCTTCATGGTGCCGATCTGTGCCGTGAAGGCGGAGCCGGAGCGGCCGGCGACGATGATCGCCGTCATCAGGATGCCGATCTCGCGCAGGACGGAGATGCCCAGCAGGTTGACCACATACAACTCCGCCCCGAAGCGCTTCAGCTGGTCCGCCCCCTGGAAGGCCAGCACCACGCCGATCAGGAAGGACAGCAGCCCCAGGATCGGCAGCGCGTTCAGCCCGGTCTGCTCGATATGGAACAGGACGGAGGTCAGGCGCAGGCGCGACGGGCGCAGGATCAGCCGGCCGAAGGTAACGGTAACCAGGCCGAGGAAGCCGACGAGGTCCAGCATTTCCTTGCCGGCGTTCACCGTCGTCTGCCCGGTGCGGACGACCATGTCCAGGATGGGGTGGTGGTCGCGCTCGATCGCATGGGGCGGCGCCTTGCCGGCATCGCGCACCGCGCCGAACAGGGCGGCATGCTCCGGCTTCAGCCCGACCACCTTCACCGCATGCCCTTCCGCCTCCAGCCGGTCGGCCAACCGGTTCAGCAGATAGGCGCCGACGGTGTCGAGAGCCTCCACCCGCGACAGGTCGAGCCGCACTGCGGCACCACCCTGCGGCTTCTGCGCCCGGTCCAGCGCGTCCGACGCGGACCCGGCCGCGTGCAGGGTCCAGCGCCCGGCGGCACCGATCCGCCAGCCGCCGTCGTCCGGCCCGGCATCGATCCGGGCCGTCTCCGCCGCCGCTCCGTCCTTCGCCAATGTTACAGCCACAGGCTCCGCCGCACGCATCCGCACACCGACCGGTGCGTCTCGAACGTGGCGGAGCACCGCCGAATGGTCAACCCCATGCGGCATAGCCGCGCAGCACGGCGGCTATGCCCCGTGCCGGCCACCGCGGCCAATCGCGTCTTTCCGCGCAGGCAGGCAGCCGCTAGAGTGCCGGGCGGCGGACCCGGCTTTTCATGCCGGCACCAGACCCTTTACGGACAAGATTTCCGATGAACCTGAAAGACCACATCCGCGGCATTCCGGACTTCCCGAAGCCCGGCATCCTGTTCTACGACGTCTCGCCGCTGCTGGCGAACGGCGCCGCCTGGAAGGCCGCCATCGACGAGCTGGCCGAGGCCGTGCGCCCGCACAAGCCGGACCTTCTGGTCGGAATCGAGTCGCGCGGCTTCCTGGTCGCCGCCCCGCTGGCTTTGGCGCTGGGCATCGGGTTCATCATGGTGCGCAAGCACGGCAAGCTGCCGGGCGACAAGATCGCCCACTCCTACAACCTGGAATACGGCACCGACACCATCGAGGTGCAGGCGGACGCGGTGAAGCCCGGCCAGCGCGTGGTTGTGCTGGACGACCTGCTGGCGACCGGCGGCACCATGGTCGCCGCCATCAACCTGCTCCGTCAGGTCGGCGCCGACGTCCGTGCCGCCGCCTTCCTGGTGGAGCTCACCTTCCTCAATGGCCGGGACCGCATCGACGTGCCCAGCGTCTCGCTGATGGCATACGATGAGTGAGACCCGCAACTGAGGTCAGCGGCGGGCGCGCCAGCCGTCGATGCTGAAACGCCCGGCCCCCGCCGCGGCCAGCGCCAGGAAGCCGCCGATGATGGCGAGGTTCTTCATGAACTGCGTCTGCTGCATCTTCATCGCCTCCGGCGGGACGTCCCAATAGCGGTGGGCGATCAGGGTCGCGGCGACGGTGAAGGCCGCGACCAGCAGCGCCGCCAGCCGGGTCCAGGCCCCAAGCACGATGGCCAGCCCGCCGAACGCCTCCACCAGCGCACCGATGGGTGCGAGAATCATGGCCATCGGCACGCCCTGGCTCTCCATCCCGGCGATGAAGCCGCCGAGCGCCATCAGCTTGCCGAAGCCGCTCTGCACGAAAATGGCGCCAAGCAGGACGCGGGCCGCCAGAAGCAGCGCGTCCTGTCCGGCGGTGGCGGTTCCCGCACCGGTGGCGAAGCCGCCCGGCGTCGTCGCATGGTTGGTCATCGCACTGGTCCCTTATCCCGGTTTCACTTGGAACAGGTGACGATGGCGGAAAGCCCGTTATTCCGCCGACGGCTGAAAGAATGGCCTCAGGCGGTCTTCCACAGCGTGATGATCATGACGCCGGCCACGGTCAGGGCCGCGCCGGCCAGCTGCAGCCAGCCCATCGGCTCCGCCAGCACCAGATAGCCGAAGACGGCGGCGGCCACCGGACCGATGGCGCCGCTCAGCGCCACCAGATTGGGGCCGACCCGCCGCAGCGCCTCGGCCGTCATCAGCACCGGCAGCACGGTGCAGACCACCGCCATCACCGCCGACAGCCAGTAGACCTGCAGCGGCAGGTCGAGCGCCGACAGGGGCCGCAGCACGGCGAATTGCAGGATGCAGCACAGGCAGGCCGCGGTCATCGCATAGGCGGTGAAGCGCATGGAGCCGATCCGCTGCACCACCCGGCTGCTGCCGACCAGATAGACCGAATAGAGGAAGGCTCCCATGAAGACCAGCCCGGCCCCGGCCATGAAGTTGGGATGGCCGGTCCCGACCTCCGACCACACCACCAGCGCGACGCCGGCATAGGAGACGACCAGCGCCACCACCTCGCGCAGGCCGATCCGCTTGCCGAGGAACATGGCGGACAGCAGGACGACGATGGTCGGGTAGAGGAACAGCAGCAGCCGCCCCATCCCGGCCGAAACGTAGCGCAGCCCCAGGAAATCGCAGAAGCTGGCGGCGTAATAGCCGGTGACGCCGAGCCCGATGGTCAGGGCGAGGTCGCGCCTGGAAACCGGCGCGCGCTCTCCCTTCCTGGCCCCCGACCACAGCGCCATGCCGAAGAAGAAGGGCAGCGCGAAGACCATACGCAGCATGATCAGCGTCACCGGATCGACATTGTAGCGGTAGGCCAGCTTGATGATGACCGGCCGCAGCGAAAAGGCCACCACCCCCGCCACGGCAAGCCCGAGACCGGCCAGCAGTTGGACCGGCGGCAGGACGGACGCCGCGGCGGCGCCATCGGACGGCAGGCTGGCCTGGGATGCGCTGGTTTGGGACAAGGTGTTTGGATCCGGCGACGGGAGAGGGAACGCCATTCAAGCATCCCCGCGCCCGTTTGGCTCGCCCCAAGGCGGCGGACGGCCATGCCCTCCGCCCCACCCTGGATTGCACAATCCGCGACGCTGATGGTGAAGCGTCTGGACCTTCAGGCGGCAGGCGTCGCGGTGACGGCGGTGCCGCTCATCGGGGCGAGGCCGGTGAAGGCGATCCGCGCCTGCTGGCCGATGGCGATGGAATGCACGCCGGTCAAGGCGCCGGTGGACACCCACTGCCCCGCCTTCAGCGGCCGACCGAGCCGGACCGCCATGCTCAGCGCCACCGCGACCGCGGCCGCGATGCCGCCCGGCAGCTTGGCGGCGCTGCCGACGCCGACGCTCTGCCCATCGATCAGAACCTCGGCCCGCAGGGCATCGGCGCCTTCGAGCCCGCCGACGATCTCCTCGCCGACGATCAGGCCGTTGTTGTTGCCGAAGACGGCGGTCGAGGCGGTCGGCCCCAGTTCGTTGACCGGCGACAGCGGGCCACCCGCCACCTCGACGGCGGCATGGACGGCGGCGATGAAGGCCGCGGCCTCCGCCGGGCTGTAGTCCAGCTTGTCGGCGGGTGCGTCGGCGGCGATGCGCACCGCGAACTCGGCCTCCACCGCGCCGAAGCCGCCGGGAATCACCGGAAAGCTCAGCGTTCCGCCATCGGCGGTCGCCACCGTTCCGGCGAAGATCGGACCGATATAGCGCATGGCGCCCAGCGCCTCCTCCAACGCCGGGGGCACCCGCGCCACCTTCCAGCCGGTGACCTCGTCGGGCCAGGCCGCGGTCGCCGTCGCCTGGATGGCGTAGGCGGTGGCGAGATCGGCCGGCAACGGGCCGGGAAACTCGTCGAGCCCGGTCGCGCTGCGGCGGGCGGCGACGAAGCGGGCGGCGGCCTCGGCGATCACCGGGTCGGCCAGGGTCGGGGCGCTCAGCCCGATGGGGTGCGTGACGGTCATGACGGGAACTCTCCGCTGGGGGGCGTCGCGACTGTAGCGGCCCCGGCCGGTCCGGGAAAGTGCGCCGCACAAACACCGTTCCCGAAAGGCGGGGTGGACGGACCATCCGCTTGGGGCGACACTGATTGCGTCCTTGCCGCGGGAGAGGCCATGCGCTCCGACACCGACGCCGCGACCAGCCAGCTGTTCCGCCGTATCGAGGCGCGGCGCGACGATCTGGTCGCCCTGACCCAGGCCTTGATCCGCGTGCCCACCGTCAACCCGCCCGGCGACGTCTACACCGACTGTGCCGAGCTGATCGGCCGGCGGCTGGCGGCGCGCGGCTTCACGGTGGAGTATGTGCGGGCGGAGGGCGCGGCCGGCGACAGCGACCGCTATCCCCGCACCAACGTCGTCGCCCGCATCGAAGCGCCGCGGCCGGGCCCTTGCGTCCACTTCAACGGCCATATCGACGTGGTGCCGGCCGGCCAGGGCTGGACCGTCGATCCCTTCGGCGGGGTGGTGAAGGACGGGCGGGTCTATGGCCGCGGCGCCTGCGACATGAAGGGCGGCATCGCCGCCTCGATCATCGCTGTGGAGTCACTGCTGGAGGAAGGGCTGCTGACCGCCGGCGCGCTGGAGATCTCCGGCACGGTGGACGAGGAATCGGGCGGCTACGGCGGCGTCGGCCATTTGGCGAAGCTCGGCTATTTCTCCCGGCCCAGGGTCGACCACGTCATCATTCCGGAGCCGCTGAACGTCGACCGCGTCTGCATCGGCCATCGCGGCGTCTGGTGGGCGGAGATCGAGACCAAGGGGCGCGTCGCCCACGGCTCCATGCCTTTCCTCGGCAACTGCGCGGTGCGCCACATGGGCGCCGTGCTGCACCGGATCGAGACGGAGTTGATCCCCCGCCTCGCCGCCAAGCGCACCGACATGCCGGTGGTGCCGGAAGGAGCGCGCCAGTCCACCATCAACATCAACGCCATCCACGGCGGCCAGCGCGAAGACCATGACGGCCTGCCCAGCCCGATGGTGCCCGACCGCTGCCGCATGGTGATCGACCGCCGTTACCTGATCGAGGAGGATCCCGAGGCGGTCCGCGGCGAGATCGTCGCCATCCTGGAGGATCTGCGCCGCAGCCGCCCCGGATTCGAGTACGAGCTGCGCGAAGTCCTGGCCTTCCTGCCGACGATGACCGATGCCGACGCCCCCGTGGTGCGGGCGGTTGCCGCCGCCATCGAAACGGTGCTGGGCCGCCCGGCGCAGCATGTCGTCTCCCCCGGCACCTACGACCAGAAGCATGTGGTGCGCGTCGGCCAGTTGAAGGACTGCATCGCCTACGGCCCCGGCATCCTCGACCTCGCCCACCAGCCCGATGAATGGGTCGGCATCGACGACATGGTGCACTCGGCCCAGGTGATGGCGCTGGCGACACTGGGGCTGATGGGTGGTGACGACGGGCTTCGGTTCTGAGGAGCCGTCCGGGTCGATATGGCTCCCCACTTGATGAACGACCCCGGACACCTTACAGTAAGGTAGACTCATCCTTACCAAGGAATGCCGCTATGAGGGTGGAACTGACCGTTACTGCCAAGGGGCAGATTACCCTGAGGCAAGCCGTCCTCGACCATTTGGGCGTCAAACCCGGCGAACGTGTCGATGTGGAACTTCTCCCTGATGGACGGGCCGAGTTGCGCCCGGCCGGCGGACGGCCGGACCTCGCCCGGCTGCGGGGTGCCCTGCGCCGCCCCGGTCAGGTGCCCGTGACCTTGCAGATGATGCAGGAAGCCATTGAGCAGGGCGGCGGGCAGGCTGAAGAACCGTGAAAATTGCCGTTGATACGAATGTACTGGTTCGCTTCCTGACTTGGGACGATCCGGAGCAGGCCGCCCAAGCCGCACAGGTGATTGAAGAAGCGGAAATGGTCTTCATCTCAACCGTCGTGCTCTGCGAGCTTGTCTGGGTGTTGAGGCGTGCTTACCGCTACAAGGCGACGGAAATCGTCGCGACCCTGCAAACCCTGATCGAAAGCCGGACCGTCGAGACCGACCGCGCTGCCGCCGAATCCGGGCTGCAGTTGCTGGCTGCGGGGGGAGACTTCGCCGACGGCGTGATCCTGTACGAAGCGGAGAGAGCCAAAGCGGCCAAGCTGGCTACGTTCGACCAGGGCTTTGCAAGCCGGGCACGAACCGACACCGTGATGTTCCTGCCTGTCTCGCCGATCCGACAGTGACGGTACCGTCACCGGGGTACCGTTACCGTCCCTCGCCTCACTCCACCGCCACCGCATGGGCAGCGCCCTGCCTGCCCAGCAGCCATTCCACTTCGTCGGCCGGGACGGGGCGGCTGAACAGGAAGCCCTGATAGCTTTCGCAGGCAAGGTCGCGCAGAAGCTGCAGCTGTTCCTGCGTCTCCACCCCCTCGGCGATGACGGACAGGCCCAGGCTGCGGCCCAGCCCGACGATGGCGCGCGGGACGGAGGCGTCGCTGGCCCCGGTCGACAGGTCGTGGATGAAGGAGCGGTCGATCTTCAGCTTGTCGATCGGCAGCCGGTGCAGGTAGCTGAGGCTGGAATAGCCGGTGCCGAAATCGTCCAGCGCGATCAGCACGCCGCGCTGCTTCAATGCCCCCAGCGTCGCCGCTGCCGACTCCACGTCGTCGATCAGGGTGCTTTCCGTCACCTCAATCTCCAGTTCCGGCCCGCTCAGGCCGTTGGCGTCCAGCGCGCGGGCCACCTTGGCCGGCAGCTGCCCATCGCGGAACTGGGCACCGGAAACGTTGACCGCCACCGGGATCGACAGGTCGAGCCGCGAGCGCCAGCGCCGGATCTGAGCACAGGCCTCGAACAGCACCCAGTCGCCCATCGCCAGCACCAGTCCGGTCTCCTCCGCCACCGGCAGGAAGCGGCCGGGGAGGATCAGCCCCTCCTCCGGGTGGCGCCAGCGGATCAGCGCCTCCAGCCCGACGATCCGGCCGGTCAGGGTATCGACCTGCGGCTGATAGACCAGGAACAGCTGCCCCTCGCGGATGGCGTCGCGCAGGCTTCCCTCCAAATCCATGCGTTCACGCGACCTGGCGCCCATCTCCTTGGTGACGAAGCGGAAGCCGTTCCGGCCATTTTCCTTGGCGTGGTACATGGCGATGTCGGCGCAGCGGATCAGCCCTTCCGGGTCGTCGGCGTCGTCGGGATACAGGCTGATGCCGATGCTGGGCGTCACCACGAAATTCTGGCCGCCGACGGTGAAGGGGCTGGCCAGATGCGCCACCACCTTCTCCGCCACGCGCGCCGCATCCTCCGGTTCGATCACCCGGCGCAGCACGATCAGGAACTCGTCGCCGCCCAGCCGCCCGACCGTGTCGGATTCGCGCAATCCCGACTGCAGCCGCCGAGCCACCGACCGCAGCACCTCGTCGCCGAAGCTGTGGCCCAGGCTGTCGTTGATCACCTTGAAGCGGTCGAGGTCGATGAACAGCACCGCCACCTTGCTGCCCTCGCGCCTCGCCTCGCGCAGGGCCTGGGAGATGCGGTCGAACAGCAGGACGCGGTTGGGCAGGCCGGTCAGCGCATCGAAATGCGCCAGATACTGGATGTGCTGTTCCGCCCGGCGCTTCTCGCCGATGTCTTCGGCGAAGGCCAGGACGAATTTCAGCTCTTCCGTCAGGGTGACGGGCTGGAAATGCAGGCTGAAATGGCTGCGCCGCCCGCCCAGCACCAGCGGCTGGTCGGACTCCAGCTTGCCGCTTTCCCCCTGCAGCGCCGCTTCCAGCGCGAAGACGGACGCCTGGTCGCCGAAACGCAGCCGCAGGTCGGCGCCCAGCAGTTCCTCCCGCACCAGCCCCGCGGCCGCGGCGAAGGCCGGGTTGCAGTCGGTCAGGAGGCCGTTCGTGCCGACCAGCGCAATCCCCAGCGGCGCCTGGGTGAACAGCTGCTGCCGTTCCGCTTCCTGCAGGCGGAGCGAGGCCGTCATCTCCCCCGCCAGTTCGACCGCACGGGAATGGGTCGCCAGCATCATGCGCAGGACCAGCGACAGCGCGATGCTCAGCGCGATCCCGCCGGCCAGCAGCGCCCCCGGCACCCATTCATGGGCGGTCAGCACGCCATCGGGCAGGCTGTCGTAGCGCACGGTCCAGACCCGCCCGCCCACCGGCAGTTCCCGCATCAGGCTGATGGCGGCCGTGGTTTCCAGCGGACGCCGGCTGCGGTAGAGCGGGAATTCCGCCTCGGCCGGCGGCACGTCGTAGATCTCGATGCCGGTGTCCGGCCGCTTTTCGTCGACCAGCCCCTCCACCAGCGGACCGATCCGCACCGGAACCAGAACCACGCCGGTGAAGGAGGCCTGCCGCGCTTCCAGCGACGGCGGCAGCGGATCGCCGCGATAGGTCGCCTGATAAAGGATGAAGGCAGGCTTCGCCCCCGCCGCCTCGTCGATCTTCAGCGTGATCGCGCGGGTGGCGGCCGGCTCGCCGCCGTCGCGCGCCCGCTCGATGGTGGAGCGCCGCGTCGCTTCCGACATCATGTCGAAGCCGATGGCCCGCACATTCGCCTCGTCGACCGGGGCGGTGAAGATGTTGACCACCCGCTCCGCCCCCGCGCTCTCGGGCCAGATGCGGAAATTCGTCAGGCCGGCCGCCCGCATCGCCGCCACCAGTTCGCCGGAACGGGTCGCCGGAACGGCGCGGGCATAGGCGACGGAAATGATGCCGGGATAGCGGCGCGGCATGTCCAGCGCTTCGACGAAGCGGTTCCACTGCGTCCAATGCAGGTCGGGGAAGGTCATCACCAGCGACGCGGCGCTGCGGGCGACCTGCTGGTAGACCTGCAGCCGGTCGGCCAGCTGGCCGTGAATCTCCTCGGCCCGCGCGGCGAAGCGGTGCTCCTCCTCGCGGGTCAGCAGGCGGTCGGACTGGAGCATCGCCAGCACGGACAGGCCGCAGCCGGCAATCAATGCCAGAACGGGAATGACGGCCGGCAATGGCAGATTGCGCAGGAAGCGCCGGAAGGAGGGTTCCGAGCGGGAGGCCGGCGGGCGGTCCGCAGGTTGATCGACTGCGGGATCGGCTGCCGGTTCCGCCATCAGAACTCCTCTAGGATCTTGGGGCTGGTCAGCAGCAGCGTTTCGATCATGCCCAGGATCTGCTCGATCTTGGTGCGGGTCGCATCGAGTTCGTCGGCGGTCTTGTCGTCGATGCCCGCTTCCATCAGCATCGTGTCGAAGGTGTGCAGGGTCTCGTTGAAGGCCTTCTGCTCCGCCACCAGCACGTCGAAGGCACCCAGCGAGGAGGTCAGCGCCAGCGGCGGATCGCTGACGAAGGAATGGCTGATGTCGGTGAAGATGGCGATGGCGCTCAGCTTCTGCCGGAGAACCCATTGCGGGAAATTCGGCGGCAGTTCCTTCCCGGCGGCTTCCAGCCTTTCCTGGATCGAGAAGATCAGCCCCTGGATGTCCAGATAGGCCGCGCGGATCTCGCGGAAGCGCGGAAAGGTCTTCGGCTTTCCCGCGGCGCGCAGCCGGCCCAGGGCGGCGATGTCTTCCGTCAGCTTCCGGGACATCCGAAGCACGACGTCCGTCACCTTCGACATCACTCCCCTCCGCTCAACGGCCCGCCCTCGCGCATCCTTGCCGGGCCGCCCTTGCTCGCCCCGCCTATGGCGGCCAGCCTACACCAGAACCTGCCCCGATCGTTAGTGTTACCCGCCGGTCGGAAGCCGCCTTCAGAACCCGACCGCGGCGGCCGGCGTCGGGGCGTTCCCCAGCCCGGCCTTGTCGAGCGTGTCGAGCAGGTCGATGACGTCCTTGGACGCCCGCTCCACCTCCGCCACCTCGGCCAGGGCGCGGTCGATGTCGCCGGCCAGGAAGGCGCGGGCGGCGGCCTTGCCGTGGTCGTGGACCAGCCGGTGCGGGGTTTCCAGCCGGACGAAGGCGGAATGGGCGCGATAGGCCATCGAGGACGGGCCGTAATACCATTTGCCCAGCCGGCAGGCCTCGTGGCTCGCCAGTTCATCCGGACGCAGGGTTTCCAGCCCGACCAGCATGTCGGCCAGCCGCTTCTTCCAGATGACGTGGTCGACCTTGGCGATCTTCACGATCTTGCCGGGGATGTCCTGCTCCATCAGCTGGGTCAACTGGTTGCCCAGCAGGGTCTCCACGCCGCGCGTCGCCTGGACGCTGCGCAGGATGGCGGCGCTGTTGGTCGCGCTGCTTTCGGCGATGCGTGCGGTTCCGGAAGCCACCTGGTTAGCGGCGGCGGACTGCTGGGTCAGGATGCTGGCGATGTCGGACATGCGCTGTTCGGTGCGGCCGATATGGTCGCCGATGTCGGCCATGCGCTCGCTGACTTCGCGGATCGCCTGCTGGCCGGCGGCGACGGCGCGGGTGCCGTCCTCCATCGATGCCACGATGGCGCCCATTTCCGCCTTCAGCGCGTCGATGCGCAGGCGGATGTCCTCGGTCGCGCGGGCGGTCTGGTTGGACAGGTTCTTCACCTCGCTCGCCACCACGGCGAAGCCCTTGCCGGCCTCCCCCGCCCGCGCCGCCTCGATGGTCGCGTTCAGGGCCAGAAGGTTGGTCTGCTTGGCGATCGCCTCGATGGTGGAGACGATCTCCGCGATGCGTTCGGAGGCGACCGACAGCTCCCCGACCCGCGTCGCCGCCCCGTCCACCGCGGTGGCGATCTGTTCCATGCGGGCGACCGCCTGCTGAACGGTGTGGCCGCCGTCGGCGGTCACCGACCGCGCCTCCCCGGCAAGCGCCGCGACGTCGCGGCTGCGCGCCCAGATCTCCTGGATGCCGGTCACCGTCTCCTCGGTCGCGGCGGCGATGCCCTGGGACTCGTGATCGACCGCGCGCAACTGGCCCACCATCTGGGCGTTGGCGACTGCCGATTCGTTGATGGCCATCGCCACGTCGATGGTGCGGTCCATCAGCGCCGCGGCGAAGTCGCCCAGCGGCCGCCCGCATCCGGCACCACCGGCGGTTCCGGCCGCCGACAGGCCGTAGCCCGCCAGGGTCCGGTCCATGTCGAAGGACACCGCGCGGGCAACCGCCGCCACCGCCCGCCGCGCCGTGGCCGGGCGCCAGCGAAGCGCGCCCTGCACCAGGGCCAGCAGATCGCTCAGCACAACGCCATAGGCGCCGATGTACCAGGACGGTTCCAGCCCGATGCGCAGATGCGCCTCCCCGGCAGCCCGGCAGCGGGCCTCGTGCGCCGGCGAACCGGCATCCTGGAACATCAGGCGCCAGTGATCGGCCTGCTGCCGCTTCAGCCGGGGCAGGTCGCCGTGGGCGTCCAGCAGCTTGCGGGTCTCCGGCCATCGCGAGAGGTGGGCGTAGAAGCGCTCGGACAGGTCGGGCAGGCTGCGGTCGATCAGCCGCCCCATGCTCGCCAGCAGTCCGCGTTCCTCCGCCTCAAGTCCGAAGAAGCCCGCGTCCGCCCGAAGTGCCCGCCCATCAGCCGCCATGTCGCCCATCCACACCATTGATACGGCATACGCACAATCAGCGCGAAGCCGCGATGCATCCGGCGACAGTTATATGACGATCATCGTAAATGGCAACCCAGGGCCGGCCGTAATGGATCGAAGGATCGGCAATGGGCTGCGCATAATGGTCGCACCTGCCTCCTCATCAGGCATCTCTGCGATGCCGGGCCGTCTACAGAGGCCGCATTCCGGGAGCGATCATTTGACTGCGAATGATTGAATGGCTTCTGCGATCAGGCCGCCGAGGGACAAAGCGTTCGACGGGTGCGGCACGCTATCGCAGGACAGCGGGCGGCCGAGCCCTTCCGCCGCGAAGCGTCCGGCGACGGTGTCGTTGAACAGGGCATGGACGCCGTACACCCGGACCGTGTCGGCCCCCAGCACCCGCGCGGCCCGCGCGCAGGAGAAGATCGTCTCGCCGGAGCTGATGACATCGTCGACAATCACCACCGGGCGGCCATGGATCGGCGCATCGGGCGGCAGCGCCACCGTCACGTCGCGGTCGCCGCGCCGTTCCTTGCGCCCGACCACGCCGGTCAGGCCGAGCGGGCCGGCCACCGCCTCCACCAACGGGGCGGACTCCTCGTCGGGGCCGACGATCACCGTGCCGGGCGCCACGCCGGCGGCGCGCAGGTGGTCGGCAATGGGCGCCGCGCCGCTCAGCGCGATGGAAGGGCGCCCGACGAACACCTCGTCCAGCGTGTGGGTGCGGTGCAGGTGCGGCTCGACGCAGACGAACCGGTCGAAGCAGCGGCCGAGCCACTCCCCGACCACCGTCTGGCTGACCGGCTCGCCCGGCTTGAAGATGGCGTCCTGGCGCATGTAGGCCATGTAGGGCGCCACCAGACAGAGGTCGGTTGCCCCCTGGCGCCGCAGCACGGAGGAGGCGAGCGTCAGTTCAACCAGCTTGTCGTTCGGGCGGTCGAGCGAGCGGTAGACGATGGCGCGCTCGACCGGCTCGGGCAGGCGGACGAGGCTCTCGCCGTCGGGAAAGCGGTGCAACTCGGCGATGTGGCAGGGAATGTCCAGTGCCTGGGCCAGCCGGCGCGCCGCGTCCGCCGACTCCGGAAACCCGTAGACGGCCGTGTAGTTGCCCGTATCGCGGGGCATGCCCCTTCTCCCTCTACCACCTTGGATGCCGGCAAGCTTGGCGCAGGCGGCATGGCCGGGTCAATGATGGCAAAAGGCGGACGCTCCGGCTCCGGCGTCCTGTCTTGTCGGCCTATGCCTTGGCGGTTTCGTCCTTTTCGCTTTGTTTGCCGTCCTCCGCCGCGTCCGCTTCGGAGGCGGCGGGATCGACATGGATGCTCTCGGCCTTGCGCGCCAGCCACTGAAAGGCGCCAAGCCCGACTACCAGCAGCGTGACCACCCCCAGCAGCATCACCGGATAGACGATGGCGGAGATCTCGCTGGTGCGCGCTTCGAACACCAGGACCAGCCCTTCCAGGCTGGCGGCGATGATGATGGTGGTCAGGAACTTGGTCAGGGTGCGGCGGGCCTCGTCGGCGCGGCGCAGTTCACGTTCGCGCACGATCTCCTCCTCGTAGAGGTATTTGGCGATCTCGAAGACGGCGATGGCCAGCACGATCATCCCGACCCCTTCCAGCATGGCCGAGGTCAGCGCGTGGCTGTCCAGCGCCACCATCCCCTCCACCACGGTCAGGGCGGACAGGCCGATGAACAGCAGGGCGAACAGGCTGAGCGTCACCGCCGCCAGCAGATACATGCCGCGCGCCGCCGATTGGAACATCGTCCTTCCCCTTCCCGATCCGAAACTGGTCCTTGGCAGGGACAACGCGCGGGACGCCCGGTCCGCCCGGCCGGCACCATCGGAGTCGTCGACGCTGCCGGGGAACCTCTTTAGAGTGCGGCCACTCCGCCGCCCGCAGTCCGGTTTTCCGCACCATGACCTTGCCGCCCTCCCCCGTTCCCACCCACGACCCCGTCATGGCCAGCGCCGCCTATTGCGACGGCCGGCGCATCGCCGACGTGCCGATCGCGGAGGCGGGATCCTGGGCCGCGAAGGACGGGCATTTCGTCTGGATCGGCCTGTGGGAACCGGACGAGGCGCTGCTGATGGAGGTGAAACGCCAGTTCGGCCTGCACGAGCTGGCGGTGGAGGACGCGCTGCACGCCCACCAGCGCCCGAAGGTGGAGGTCTATGGCGACAGCCTGTTCATGGTCCTGCGCACCGCCCGGCTGGAACAGGGGGAACTGGTGCTGGGCGAAACCCATGTCTTCGCCGGGCGCGGTTATGTCGTCACCGTGCGGCACGGCGCATCGACCAGCTATTCGCCGGTGCGCGTGCGGGCCGAAAGCGCGCCGCATCTGCTGAAGCATGGCGAGGACTTCGTCGTCTACACCGTGATGGACTATGTGGTGGACTGCTATGCTCCCGTCCTCGACCAGATGGCGGCGATGGTGGAGGAGTTGGACGCCCAATTGATCGCCCGTCCGCCCGGAACGGCGGAGATCGAGCGCATCCACCAGCTGCGCCGCGACCTGGAGCGGCTGCGCCGCAACGCCTCGCCCCTGCTGGAGGTCTGTTCGCGGCTGGATCGCTTCGACCTGCCGATGATCGACCCGGCGATCCGCCCCTATTACCGCGACGTGCAGGACCATGTCATCCGCGTCAACGAACAGATCGGATCGCTGCGCGAGGTGCTGTCCTTCGCCTTCGAAACCAGTATGATCCTGGCTGCCGCACGGCAGAACGACGTGACGCGCAAGCTGGCCGCCTGGGCCGCCATCCTCGCCGTGCCGACGGCCATCGCCGGCCTCTACGGCATGAACTTCGAGCATATGCCGGAGCTTCACTGGCGGTACGGCTACCCGGCGGTGCTCGCCGTGATCGCCGCCATCTGCGCCGGCCTATATATCCGTTTCCGGCGGACGGGTTGGCTTTGACGCTGCCGCGGCGGGGAACTTCCCGGCCAAGCTGCCCTTTAGGGATATTCGGACCATGAGCGACGCAAAGAACACGCTGCACGCCCTGCTGGACGCCTATCTGCGCTGCCCGGTGGATGCGGCGCGGAGCGAGCTGGAGCAGGCGCTCCGCAGCTACCAGACCGACTGGATCCGCGCCCATGCCGGGGCCGACGCCCCACCTCTGCCGGCAGCCGTTCCTGCTTCGGCGGCGAAACCGCTGACGCCCAAGCCGCGCTTCCCCATCGCGTCGGCCGATCTCGAAGTGCTGAAGCGGCTTGCCGACGGCTGGCCCGGCACCACCGCCGAGGTGGCGCGCTGGGCGTGGTTCGAGAATCGGGAACTGGTGGCGCTGGAGACCAATCCGGCCGGCGAGGGACCGGAGATGCTGCGCCTGACCCCGCTGGGCTGGGCCGCCATCGGCCGCCTGCCGCCGGACTGAGCCGGCGGCCCCCGGTCGGTTCACCAGTCAGTTCACAGATCAATTCACCTGGGGCAGCGAGAAAATCTGGCCGGGATAGATCAGGTCCGGGTCGCGGATCTGCTCGCGGTTGGCGGTGTAGATGGTGGTGTAGAGCATGCCGTCGCCATAGGTGCGGCGGGCCAGCCGCCACAGGCTGTTGCCGGGCTGCACGACGATGCTGCGCCCGTCGGCGGTCCCGGCGGGCAAGGCGGAAACCTGGACCGGCAGTTCGGCCCGCGCCACCACCTTGCCGGACTGGGTGACCTGATCGGCGCGCAGGGTGTAGACGCCGGGATCGATCAGCTTTTCCGGAATCAGGCGCCAGCCGCCCTTGGGATCGGTGTGGGCGCTGCCGACCAGGATGTTGTCGAGATAGAGCTGCACCGCGCTGTTGGGCGCCGCCCGCCCGCCCAGCGCCACGCGGCCGGCGGGATCATAGTCCATCGTCTCCACCGACACGCCGCCCGGCGGCGGCGGCGCCCCGTTGGCCGGGACCGGCGGAGCCTGCAGAACCGAACTGCCGCCCATGGATGCCGGCGCGCCGGACAGCCCGTCGCGCGGAACCGCCACGGCCACCGCCGTTCCTTGCGACACCGAGTCGGTCGCGGTGGCCTGGGTCGCAGTGATCTGTTCGGCCGTGGGCCTGGCTGCCGGGTCGGGCACCATCACCACGACCACCTTGTCGGCCGGCACCGGCGTGTCGATCCCGGGACGGGCCTCCGTCAGGTTCAGTTCGCGCGTGCCGGGGGCCAGCGGCTTGTCGGGCAGCATCACCCATTCGCCGCGCTGGTCGGCCTTGGCGGTGGCGACCGGGGTGCCGCCGTCGGTGACCGTCACCTGCGATCCCGGCGCCGCGCGGCCGGCCATCACCGTCGCCCCGTCGGGCGCCACCCGCACCACGTCGAAGCTGGGCGCCGCGGGTGCTGCGGGAGCCGGTGCCGCCGCAGCTTTCGCGGGCGCCGCCGGCTGGCTCGTCGCCGGCAAGGCGGCGGGAGCCGACACCGCCGGGACCGGTGCCTGCACAGGCCCCCCGGCCGGCCACAGGGCAACCGCCGACGCCCCACCCGTCAGAGCCACGCCCAAAGCTGCGAACAACGCGTTTCGTTTCACTGAGCACCCATCCGGCGGCCCGCCACCACGGCAGGATGAGCAACTATAGCAGAAGGACAGGTGCCAAAAGAATGGCGCCGTTGGAGCATTTCCATCGGCCAATCGGCATCGATTGCCCCATAAGATCACGATTCGGCCGGGAATCGGGCGAAGTCACTCCTTCGCCGGCACCGTCTTCAGATAGGCGGCGATGGCGGCGCGGTCCTCGGCCGTCAGTTTGGAGGTGCTGTTGCGCACGACCTCCCCCATCGCACCGCCGACCACGTCGCCCTCCGGGGTCAGTCCGGTCTCCAGCAGCAGTGTCAGGTCGCCGTCGGACCAATCGCCGATCCCCTTGCCCTGGGCGCTGGTGATCCCCGGCACCTTGTCGCCGTCCGGGCCGTCCGGGTTGCCGGCCAGATAGCGGTCGGCGTCCATGCCGCCCATCAGGGTGCGCGGGCTGTGGCATTCGCCGCAATGGCCGAGCGCGTCGACCAGATAGCGCCCACGGTTCCAGGCGGGCGGCTTTGCCGGATCGTCGGGCATCGGACCGGGGGTCAGGTACATCCACTGCCAGACCGGCAGCAGGAAGCGCCAGGAGAAGGGCGGCGTCAGGTCGTGCGGCTTGTTCGGGGCGGCGACCGCCGGCCGGCTGAACAGGTAGGCCTTCAGGTCCAGCAGGTCGCGGTCGGTCATCCGCGTGTAGCTGGCATAGGGGAAGGCGGGGAACAGCGCGGCGCCGTCGGGCCGCACGCCCTCGCGGAAGGCGCGGATGAAGTCGGCATCGCTCCAGCGGCCGATGCCGGTCTCCGGATCCGGCGTGATGTTGGGGGTGTGGAAGGTGCCGAAGGGGGTCGCCAGCGCCCGCCCGCCGGCCAGCGGCGCACCGCCCTCCTTCTCGTTGCTGTGGCAGCCGAGGCAGCCTGCGGCATTGAAGATGTAGGCGCCGCGGGTCACCGAATCGCCGGTGGCCGCATCGTCCGCCGACGTCCCGTCCGCGGCCAGCGCACCGCCGCCCGCAACGGCCAGCGGCAACAGAATCGCGGCGGCGGTCGGGATGCGCCGCATCGGTCAGTTCTTCTTGACGCGGAAGTCCTCGTGGCAGCTTCCGCAGGCCTTGGAGGTCGCGCCCAGCGCCTGGGCGATCTGGGTGCGGTCACCGCTCTTCACCGCGGCGTCCAGCTTCTCGGCCACCGGTTGCAGGCCGCTCCAGTAGCGCTGCGCCTCGGCCCAGTTCTTCCACAGCTCCGGCTTGGCGGCGCTGTCGGTCACACCCACCGCGGTGCCTTCGGGGAAGATCACCTTCGGGTCGATCTTGGAGACCGCCAGCACGGCCTCCGCCCCCTTGGCCGCATCCTCCAGGGTGGCGCCCTCGTTCTTCACATACTTGCCGACGGCGCCCATCCCGCCGCCGAGCTTCTTCATCGTCTGCTGCCGGTCCTTCACCTGCTCGGCCGGATCGGCGGCGCCGGCCTTGCCCGCCGACATGCCGAACAGCGCGAACATCAGACCGGCGACGGATGCCGCCGCAAGGACATTGACGACGCGGTTGCTCATGTGGTCCCTCCCGATGATGCCCTGGCTTAACGGTGCTTGTGCCGCTGTTGACGCGCCGCCCTCTCCCGATATTCCATGGCTTTCACCGGATTGTTTACGCCCCGCCCCTGGTGGGCGGTGGTGGCGAGAAAGGTTGACCCGCGATGAAGAGCCTGTCGTCCGTCTGCGTCTATTGCGGTGCATCCAGCCGCGTCGCCGATGTCTACAAGGAAGCCGCCCATGCGCTGGGCGACGGGCTGGCCCGCCGCGGCATCCGCATGGTCTATGGCGGCGGCCGGGTCGGGCTGATGGGCATCGCCGCCGATGCCGCGATCGCCGCCGGCGGCGAGGTGGTCGGCATCATCCCCGAACACATCCAGTCGGCGGAGATCGAGCACACCGGCCTGACCGAGCTGCATGTCGTCGACAGCATGCACACCCGCAAGCGCATGATGGTGGAGCGCGCCGATGCGTTCGTCATCCTGCCGGGCGGACTCGGCACGCTGGACGAGGCCTTCGAGATCCTGACCTGGAAGCAGCTGCAGCTGCACGACAAGCCGATCGTCATCGCCGATGTCGACGGCTACTGGCGCCCTCTGCTCGGCCTGATCGACCACATGGTCGCCCAGGGCTTCGCCCGCATCGACCGCTCCGCCCTCTACAGCGTCGCCGACCACGTCGATGCGGTGTTCGAGGCGCTGGAGGTGGCGCCGGCCCCCTCCCACCCGGCCCAGCCGAAGAAGCTCTGAGCCGGCATCAGCCCTTCCCGCGGTTATCCCCAAACTTCCCAGCTTGTGGATAACTTCTGTGCACAGCTTTTGTGGAGGGTTCCCCACCCTTCACAGAGCGTTCCCGTTCTGTTTCTGCTATTGTGTCCTTCATGAGCAACCAGACCTCATCGCTGTTCGATCCCCGCCCCTCCGCCGCGGTCAAGCCGACGGCCGAGTACCGCACGCCCCCCAACAACGAGGAGGCGGAGCAGGCGCTGCTGGGCGCGATCCTGGTCAACAACAAGGCCTACGAGAAGGTCGGCGAGTTCCTGCGGCCGGAGCATTTCTACGATCCGGCCCATCAGCGCATCTTCGCCGCCATCACCAAGATGATCGACCGCGGCCAGATCGCGAACCCGGTCACCCTGAAGGCCCTGTTCGACAACGATCCAGAACTGGCGGTGGAAGGCGGCAGCGCCTATCTGGCGGAACTGGCGGCCAACGTGGTGACGGTGGTCAATGCCGGCGATTACGGCAAGACCATCCACGACCTGTTCATCCGCCGGCAGCTGATCGAGGTCGGCACCGACATGGTGAACGAGGCGTACCGCCACGACCTCGACATCACCGCGCTCGACCAGATCGGCGAGGCGGAAAAGCAGCTGTTCGACCTCGCCTCCACCGGCGACGTCCAGGGCGGCTTCGTGGCGTTCGGCGAGTCGGTCAAGCACGCCATCACGACGGCGGAGGCTGCCTTCCGCCGCTCCAGCCACGTCACCGGCGTCACCACCGGCCTGATCGACATCGACCGCAAGCTGGGCGGCCTGCACCCGTCGGACCTGATCATCCTCGCCGGGCGTCCGTCCATGGGCAAGACGGCGCTGGCCACCAACATCGCCTTCAACGCCGCCAAAGCGCACATGCGCTCATCCGGCCAGGAAGGCGGCGTGGTCGGCTTCTTCTCGCTGGAAATGTCGGCGGAACAGCTGGCAACCCGTATCCTCGCCGACGAGGTGCAGGTGCCCGGCGACAAGATCCGCCGCGGCGAGATCCGCGACACCGATTTCCCGAAATTCGTCCAGGCCAGCCAGGATCTGGCCCGCTGCCCCTTCTATGTCGACGACACTCCGGCCCTGTCGGTCGCCGCGGTGCGCACGCGCTGCCGCCGGCTGAAGCGCACCTCCGGCCTCAGCATGGTGGTGGTCGACTATCTCCAGCTGCTGCGTGGTTCGTCATCGCGCGGGTCGGAGAACCGGGTGCAGGAAATCTCGGAAATCACCCGCGGCCTGAAGGCCATCGCAAAGGAGCTGGACGTGCCGGTGGTGGCGCTGTCGCAGCTGAGCCGCGCGGTGGAGCTTCGTGAGGACAAGCGCCCGCAGCTGGCCGACCTTCGCGAATCGGGCTCGATCGAGCAGGACGCCGACGTCGTCATGTTCGTCTTCCGCGAACAGTATTACCTTGAGCGCGCCGAGCCTTCGCGCCGGCCCGACGAGAGCGACGACAAGTTCAACGACCGCTATCAGCGCTGGCAGCAGCGCCTGGGCGAGGTGCACAACACCGCCGAGGTGATCATCGCCAAGCAGCGTCATGGTCCGATCGGCACCGTCCGCCTCTACTTCGACGGCCAGTTCACCAAGTTCGGCGATCTCGACCAGCACCACCAGACCGACGAGTGACCAGAGTGACGAGCGACCTGAACCCGCGCACCGGCGCCATCCTCACCGTGGATCTCGGCGCCGTCGTCGCCAACTGGACCCGGCTGCGCGACCGCGTCGCCCCGGCGGAATGCTCCGCCGTGGTAAAGGCCGACGCCTATGGGCTGGGGGTGGCGCGCGTCGTCCCGGCGCTGGCCGCCGCCGGCTGCCGCACCTTCGTCGTCGCCCAGTTCGAGGAGGCGCTGGCCGTCCGCCGCGCGCTGGAGCCGGTCGCTCCGGAAGCGCAGGTCTTCTCGCTGGGCGGCCTGCCGGCCGGGTGCGAGGGGGATTTCATCGCCGGCCGCATCCTGCCGGTGCTGAACCATCTGGGCGAGATCGCGGCGTGGCGGGCCTTCGCCGCATCGCGCGGCGAGGTTCTGCCGGCGGTGATCCACATCGACACCGGCATGAACCGGCTGGGCCTCGGCCCCGACGAGCTGGACGAGCTCGCCGGCCATCCGCATTGGCTGGAGGGGATCGACGTCCGCTATTGGATGACCCATCTCGCCTGCGCCGACGAGTTCGACAGCCCGATGACCGGGGAGCAGCTCGACCGCTTCCGCGCGGCGCTGGCCCGGTTGCCCAAGGCGAAGGCGAGCTTCGCCAATTCGTCCGGCATCTTCCACGGCAAGGACCATCATTTCGACCTCGCCCGGCCGGGCTGCGCGCTCTACGGCGTCAACCCGACGCCGCATCTGTCCAACCCGATGCTGGGCACCGTGCGTCTCGACGCACGTCTGCTGCAGGTCCGCAACTGCACGGTTCCGATGACGGTCGGCTATGGTGCGGCCCACAAGGTCACCGGCCCGGCGCGGATCGCGACCATTGGCGTCGGCTATGCCGACGGCTACCTGCGCTCGCTCAGCGGCAAGGGGCACATTTACGTCGACGGCGTCGCCGCCCCCATCGTCGGCCGCATCTCGATGGACCTCATCACCATCGACGTCACCGGCCTGCCGGAGTCGGTGGCCCATGCCGGCCGCATGGTCGAGCTGATCGGCCCCAACCGCCCGGTCGACACGGCGGCGGCGGAGGGTGGGACCATCGGCTACGAGATCCTGACCGCGCTCGGCAGGCGCTATCACCGGGTTTATGTCGGCGGAGAGTAGAAGAGGCAGGGAGACTTGCCGGCACGCCGCCGTGAGCGGTTCTCCGCTGGGGCCACATGCTGACCTACATCGCCAGAGGAGGCAAAAACAAAAGCGCCCCTTGAGCATTGTCAGAAGGGGCGCTTTATACGTCGAAAAGCGGAAGGAATATCGCTGCGGGTCCTTAGACGCGAAAAATGACTTTCTCAAAGCTCGGGATCAACTTCTCAGCGTGTTCCTTGCGAAACCCCTTGTACTGCATAAGATAGTCAAGCATGGACATCTTGCCGGCACGGATTTGATCGCGCAGGCTCCGCTCGTGTTCTTCCCGGCTGATGGTGATATGTTCCATCAGCTCACTCTTGGCGTCGCTAAAGCGTATGTTGATGCCCATTTCTATCTCCTGCGAACAAGGGCCACCCTGCGAGGGTGAAAGCCAGTCCGACGCATCTCAACACAAAAATTAGGTTGGTTGACACGCGTTGCAAGGTGACTGTACCAGCGTTCCAGCTTCGAGTCATTAGGAACGCCAACGATCATTGGAGGACCTTTGTCTTCCATATACCGCAAAACACCTCCCACCAAGAAACGTTCCAATTCAAGGAACTCCTTCATGGACAGCATCTTGTCGCGAGGCAGCCGCCGATAGGCAGCACCTTCCTCAAGCTCATTCTCCGAGTTGTCGAACTTGAACAACAGACCAGCGCCATCGCTGGGCCGAGGCAACCCCAACTCATCGTAGAAATACTCCAGCCCATACTCCTCCAGTTCGACCGCCTCGACCCTCATGGTGTAAATAAGGTTTCCGATCGGGAAGGATGTGCCCCATACGGCGCGTACGCCATTCGCCGTCGCCGCCAGCGAAGGAAGAGGGCCTGGATCGATCGGTGCAACAGGTGTGTGTTTAAGGCTCATGAGGCCGGAAAGCATATGCATCCTTCAAGAAAAGGCAACAAATTCGGGAAGGCGCCCGCGCCATGCATGCCCACTCTGCACATCGACCGCGGAACCGCGCATGGCACTCCACCGGAAAGCGACCCACCGGCACCGGTGGTGGAATGCCGGACCACCGCCCGGCCGCGACACCCAACTCGCCCCTCCCCTGCAAAGTCCAAGGATGACCTAGCCGTTCATCGGTGCTATGACCGCAGCGCCCAAATGAGTCTCAAACCAAGGATGCGGGCCGACTGATGGGTTTCCTCGCCGCCACCGGCCGGGCCTTCCTGATCTTCCTGGAAGCGACCGGACGCCTTGCCCTGTTCACCGGGTCCGCCCTGTCGCACTGCGTGCGCCCGCCGCTCTATCCCCGGCAGATCCTGCGCCAGATGATCGACATCGGCTATTATTCGCTGCCGGTGGTCGGGCTGACGGCGCTGTTCACCGGCATGGTGCTGGCCCTGCAGAGCTACAGCGGCTTCTCCCGCTTCCAGGCCGAAGGCGCCATCGCCACCGTCGTCGTGCTGTCGATCACGCGCGAGTTGGGACCGGTTCTGGCCGGCCTGATGGTCGCCGGCCGCATCGGCGCCGCCATGGCGGCAGAGATCGGCACCATGCGGGTCACCGAACAGATCGACGCGCTGTCCACGCTGTCGACCAATCCGTACAAATATCTGGTGGCCCCGCGCCTGATCGCCGGCCTGACCATGGTGCCGCTGCTGGTGATCGTCGCCGACATCATCGGCGTGTTCGGCGGCTTCCTGGTCGGCGTCTACCGGCTGGACTTCAACGCCGCCAGCTACATCAACCGCACCTGGGAATTCCTGGAACCGCTGGACGTCATCTCCGGTCTGGTGAAGGCGGCGATCTTCGGATTCCTGATCGCGCTGATGGGCTGCTACCACGGTTACCATTCCAAGGGCGGCGCCCAGGGCGTGGGTGCTGCGACCACCAACGCGGTGGTGTCCGCCTCCATCATGATCCTGGTGTGGAACTACCTCATCACCGGCCTCTTCTTCTCGACCAAGTGAGCGCCACTCCATGACCACTGTCCCGAAGATCGCGCTCAAAGACGTCACCAAGCATTTCGGCCCGAAGAAAGTGCTGAACGGCATCGACCTCGAGGTGGCGAAGGGCGAGTCGCTGGTGGTGATCGGCGGGTCGGGCACCGGCAAGTCGGTGATGCTGAAGAGCATCCTCGGCCTGCTGACACCGGATTCCGGTTCCATCAAGGTCGACGGCGTCGAGACGACCCGCCTGCGCTCGCGCGAGCGGGAGAAGATGCTGCACAAGTTCGGCATGCTGTTCCAGGGCGCCGCGCTGTTCGACAGCCTGACGGTCTGGGAAAACGTCGCCTTCGGCCTGATCCAGGGCGCCCATATGTCTCGATCCCAGGCCAAGGAGATCGCCGTCGCCAAGCTGGGCGCCGTCGGCCTCACCCCCGACGTGGCGGAGCTGTCGCCGGCGGAGCTGTCGGGCGGCATGCAAAAGCGCGTCGGCCTTGCCCGTGCGATCGCCGACGAACCGGAGATCATCTTCTTCGACGAACCGACGACCGGCCTCGATCCGATCATGGCCGACGTCATCAACGAACTGATCGTGCAGTGCGTGAAGGACCTCGGCGCCACCGCGGTCACCATCACCCACGACATGGCGTCGGCCCGCAAGATCGCCGACCGCATCGCCATGATCTACCAGGGCCGCATCATCTGGACCGGCCACGCCCGCGACATCGACAATTCGGGCAACGCCTATGTCGACCAGTTCGTCCATGGCCGCGCGGACGGGCCGATCAAGATGCAGATCAAGGCGCTCTGATCGGAGCGACCGGGCCGGAACAATCCGGCTGGAACAATCTGGCCGGAACAATCCGGGGACTTGCCGGTTGTCGAACGGGGTGTCATCGCAGCCCGTTCCCCGGAGGTCGTTCTCCCGTGAGTTTGCAGCCCGCGACGTCCCAGGCCTTCGATATCGACGAAGCCTTCCGCCGCCTGCGGATCGCGGTCGCCCCCTACCCCAAGGCGGCGATGTTCGACCTGCGCGACCGCGGCTATGCCACGCCCTTCCAGCAGCTGGTCGCCAGCCTGATTTCCGCCCGCACGCGGGACGAGACGAGTCTGGTGGTCGCCGAACGGCTGTTCGCCGTCGCCGACACTCCCGCCGCCATGGCCGCCCTGCCGGAGGAGCGGTTGGTGGAGCTTCTGCACGGCGCCACCTTCCCGGAACCCAAGGCGCGCGACATCCGCGACCTCTCCCGCCGTATCGTCGAGGAGCATGCCGGCGAGGTGCCGGACACGCCCGACGCGCTGATGCGCTTCCGCGGGGTCGGGCCGAAGATCGCGGCGCTGACGCTGGCGGTCGGCTTCGACATCCCGGCGCTGGCGGTCGACATCCATGTCCACCGCGTCACCAACCGCTGGGGCTATGTGTCGGCGCGCACGCCGGAAAAGACCATGGCGGCGCTGCTGGCGGTATTGCCCAAGCGATATTGGGTGGAGATCAACGAGCGGCTGGTGCCCTTCGGCAAATGGATCTGCACCGGCGACCGGCCGCGCTGCTCCACCTGCCCGCTCTTGTCGATGTGCGCCCGCGTCGGCGTCACGGAGTCGCGCTGAGGCCCGGCGATTGATGCAGATCCTGGCAGGGCGGCGGGCGCTTGGCTAGAACGGCGGCCAAGATTCCGCTTTTCGAGGCTCCGCGATGATCGTCTACGCCCTGCACTGCGCCTGCGGCCATGATTTCGACCAGTGGTTCGACAACATGGCCGATTACGACGCCAAGAAAACCGCCGGCATCCCCTGCCCCTCCTGCGGCGGCACGGAGGTCGCCAAGGCCATCATGGCACCGCGCGTGGCCAAGTCCCAGCCGGCCCCGACCCCCGCCTGCGTACCCGGCGGCTGCGGCGGGGGCGGCTGTCCGATGATGATGTGAGGGGAGGTTCGGCGTCGGGTTGCCCCCTCCCTCCCACGGCTGCGCCGCGGGTCCCTCCCTCTCCCGCGATCGGACCGGCCTCTGGCCGGCCGAGGGCGGGGGAGGGTTAGGGTGGGGGCAAAGCTCAGCGCCGCCGCGCCTCCGCCGTCAAGCGCGGTTCGATGGTCAGTTCCTCCCGGCGGCGGGGAGAGCCGAAGCTCGGCTCAACCCGCGACTCGCGCGGCCGGTCGTCGCCGGCGGGGGTGCGGCTCAGCGGATCGACACCGCGCCCGCTGCGCCACCAGGCGAAGCCGACGCCACCCAGCGTCACCGCGAGCAGTCCGGCCACACCGGCGCGCGCCGCGTTCGACTGCCACACCGACGTGCCGCCGCCGACCGCCACCGGTTCCTCCACCGGGGCCGGCTTGCCATCCGGGGTCGTCGCCGCCACCGCCCCGCGGGGTGCCGCCTGCGGAGCCGGCCCTTCGGCGGCACCGGCCGACGGACGCGCCGCGCCCTGAGGCGCCGCACTGGGCGCGACCGCATTGGAAGCCGCCGCCGGTGCCGAGGGGCGCGGAGCCGCGGCAGGAGCGCTGTGGCCGGTGGAAGAGGAAGACGACGGGGAGGACGGCGCCGAAACCGGCGCGCCGCCGAACTGGGCCATGCCGCCGACGCTCTCGCTGCCGGATTCGACCCGGCCGGTGGGGGCGGCGCGCGGCGCCACCTCCTTGTCCTGGCGGGTTTGGCCAACCTGGCTCTTGGACAGGCTGCCCATGGTGGGAGCGGCCTTCTTCTCGCGCTCGCCCATCATCTTGTTGATGGTGGCCTGATCGAGGTTGCCGGTGGCCGGCAGGCCGACCGACTTCTGATAGGCGCTGAGCGAGGACCGCGTTTCCGGCGTCATCTGGCCCTTGGCGCGGCCGCCGATGTTGTAGCCCTTGTCCTTCAGGAAGGTCTGCGCCCACTGGATATCGGCCGTCGATGCCTCCGCCCGTGCGGAACCCGGCGTTCCTAGCGCAAGACCCGACACCACCACTGCAACAGCCGCCACCGCGGCGCCACCACGCACCCGCCGCGAAATCCCAGACATCGCCTTATCCCTCCGTCCGTGACGCCAGACCGATTTCAGAGCCACGACACTCCCCCCGAATCGGGGACATGGATCGTGTTACCAGATTGCGCCGCTTTTCCGGCGGCGATTTTTGTGCGTCTGCGTTGTCCGCCACGCAGCGTTGCCGAAAAAGCGCGTTCCCGGAAATGGTGTGCGAAAATGGATTGGAAAAGGCCGGACGTGGTAGCGTCAATTCAGGGGCAACACGTGGAATGCAGGGGCGCCATGATCGGGTTCGAAAACGCATCTCCATGGGTAAGACCGAGGGCAAGACCGCGGGTCGCGCCGGCGGTCGCCGTCTGCGTCGTGACCACCGTCTTCCTGCTGTCGGGCTGCGGCAGCCCGCCGGCCTACCGCGAGTGGACCGCCAGCCCCGACGTGCCGACCATCGCCTACGACGAGTGCACCGAGCAGGTGGACCACACCATGCGCCTGCGCGGCTACCCCCTGCGCCCGCTGCCGGAAACGCCGCAGTACGGCTACCGCAAGGAAATCTTCGCGCTGTGCATGCGCCGCAAGGGCTACGCGACGGAGTGACCCTCCACCGTCCGCCCCTTTATCTCCCACCGGCGAAATGCAGGTAGGCCAAGGCGCCTGCCAACGTGCCGATCACGATCACCGCAAGATAGACCCGCAGCGGCAAAGCCACCGGTTCCGCCGCCTTGCGCCTGCGCCCTGGTTTGGCGGCCGGCGCCGGCTTCGCCGCAGGACGGACGTGTCCTCCCTTTGCCGGCCCCTTGGTGGGGTCGTACAGCTCGATCAGCGTCCAGTTGAACTCCATGCCCTCATAGGCGGAGTCGGCGTTGTAATCGAGTTGGATCAGCCGGAAATAAGCCCGCGGGTTGATGCCCACCATCTGGTCGAAGCGTGCCTTGGCGTGGGCAAGCTCCTCCCCCACCTCCAGCGTCTTCCACCCCTTGCCGCGCGCCTTCTGGATAGCGAATCGGGTCGGCTGGGACGGGCGCGGGGTCGGCATGGGCGGCAGTCTATCGCCACACTCAGCGCAGCGGAACCGCGTTGTTGCGGATGACCGAGGCGTACCAGTCGTAGCTGGCCTTCGGCTTGCGGGCCATCGACTCCCGGTCGACCTGGACCAGCCCGAACTTGCGGCGGTAGCCCTCCGACCATTCGAAATTGTCCAGCAGCGTCCAGGCCATATAGCCCTTCAGGTTGCAACCCTCGTCGATCGCCTTGGCCGCGGCCAGCAGATGGTCGCGCAGGTAGCCGATGCGGTCGCGGTCCTCCACCCGGCCGGCGGGGCCGACGGTGTCGGGATAATCGGCGCCGTTCTCCGTCACATAGACGGGCGGATTGCCGTATTTCTCCTGCAGTTCGGCCAGGATCTCGGTCAGACCGTCCGGCTCCACCGGCCATTCCATGCCGGTCTTGCGCGTGCCCTCGGGCGCCGAGCCGTATCCGGTGCCGAACAGCCCCTGCGGATCGGGCTGCTGGTGCATGCGGCTGTAATAGTTGACGCCGAGAAAGTCGACCGGCTGCTTGATGCGCTCCAGGTCGCCGGACTTGGCGATGCGGGCGAAATCGGCCTCCAGCTGTGCCGGGAAGCGGCCCTTGAACAGCGGGTCCAGGCAGGAGCGGTTCCACACCGCGTCCCACATCAGCGACGCCGGATAGTTCGAATCGAGCCCCCCCACCGGCCAGGACGGCTGCAGCGACAGCACGGTGCCGAGCTGCCAGTTCCGGCCGCCCACCTGCCGCAACGCGGCCAGCGCGGTGCCCTGGGCGAGGTTCTGGTGATGGATGGCCTTCAGGCAGTTGTCGCGGCCGGTCAACCCCGGCGCATGGCCGCCGGTGCCGTGGCCGAAGATGGCGACCACCGACGGCTCGTTCAGCATCACCCAGTTCTTGGCGCGATCGCCCAGCCGGGCGGTGACCGCCAGCGCATAATCGGTGAACCAGCCAGCGATGTCGCGGTTGGTCCAGCCGCCGCGGTCCTGCAGGGCCTGGGGCAAATCCCAGTGGAACAGGCAGGGCCAGGGCTGGATGCCCTTCGCCAGCAGCGCGTCGGTCAGCCGGTCGTAGAAGTCGAGCCCCTTGGCATTCACGGCGCCCGTGCCCTGCGGCATCACCCGCGGCCAGGCGATGGAGAAGCGGTAGGCCTTCATGCCGGCCCGCGCCATCAACTCCACATCCTCGGCATAGCGGTGGTAATGGTCGCAGGCGACGTCGCCGCTGTCGCCGTTGGCGATCCGCCCGAAGGAATGGCTGTAGGTGTCCCAGACGCTGGGGCCGCGCCCATCCTCCGCCACCGCCCCTTCGATCTGGTAGCTGGAGGTGGAGACGCCCCACAGGAACCCATCGGGGAAGGCGACCATACGGGGGGCCGAGTCGGGGGCCGCCTGCACGCCCCCGCGGGTCAGTGCAGCCATCGCGCCGCCGCCGGCCGCCGCGGCCGCCGTCACCTTCAGGGCCGTCTTCAGGAAACTCCGCCGCCGCATCGCCCGCATCTCCGCTCCGCCGCCCAACCGGGCTGTGGCCGTCCGTCGCCGCGCACTGTATGCGGTCCAACGGCTTTGGCAACCGGGTGATTACCCGCATCGGCGATTCTTCCGGGGCACCGCCCCCCGCGACATCACAACCCACACATCATATCCCTGACATCGCATCCAAGGGCGGCCATAGGCGCGGCGCCCATCGCGGTCTATATTGGCGCCATGCACGATCTCTTCCCCATCCTGATGGTCCTGGCGATGCTGGCTGTGGTCGGCTCGCTCTTTGTCGGCCTCTTCTTCATGGCCCGCGGCGGCCGGGGCGACCCGCGCCGTTCCAACAAGGCTATGCGCCTGCGCGTGATCCTGCAGGGCGCAGCCTTGCTGCTGTTCGTTCTCGCCATCCTGACCAAAGGCTGACGGTTTCCATGGTAAAGCTGACCAAGATCTACACGCGCGGCGGCGATGCCGGCGAAACCTCGCTCGGCGACGGCAGCCGGGTGCCGAAGCACGACCGCCGCGTCGCCGCCTACGGCACGGTGGACGAGGCGAACGCCGTCATCGGCATGGCGCGCCTCCATACCAATGACTGGCCGGAGGCCGACGCGATGCTCGGCCGCATCCAGAACGACCTGTTCGACCTGGGCGCCGACCTCTGCACGCCGGAGGAGGAGGCGCCGAAATACCCGCCGTTGCGCATCGTGCAGGCCCAGGTCGACCGGTTGGAGGCGGAGATCGACGCGATGAACGCCGCTCTGGCGCCGCTGACCTCCTTCATCCTTCCCGGCGGCTCTGCGGCCGCCGCGCACCTGCATCTGGCGCGCACCGTGGTGCGGCGGGCGGAACGGTTGATGACCGATCTGGCGCGCCACGAACCGGTGACGCGTGCGGCGCTGAAATACGTCAACCGGCTGTCGGACCACCTGTTCGTCCTGAGCCGGGTGGTGAACCGCAACGGGGCGGACGACGTCCTGTGGGTTCCCGGCGCCAACCGGTGAGAGCCGGCCACCTAATCCGGCCTGCGCCGCCGCCGGCGCTTCCGGGGCTTCTGGCGCGTCATTGACAGTGGTAATGCCAGATCCTATGGTCCGTTCGCAACCACAGCAATTTTCGCGGTGTTCGCCGTAATGGGCGCGCGCTCAGCAGCCAGGGTGAGTTATGAAAGTCCTCGTCCCCGTTAAGCGAGTGGTCGACTACAACGTGAAGATCCGCGTCAAGGCGGATGGCAGCGGCGTCGAGACCGCCAACGTGAAGATGAGCATGAACCCCTTCGACGAGATCGCCGTCGAAGAGGCGGTGCGCCTGAAGGAGGCCGGCAAGGCGACCGAGATCGTCGTGGTCTCCGTCGGTCCGACCCAGGCCCAGGAGACGCTGCGCACCGCTCTCGCCATGGGTGCCGACCGCGCCATCCTGGTGCAGACCGACGTGACGACCGAACCGCTCGCCGTCGCCAAGGTCCTCAAGGCCCTGGTCGAGAAGGAGGCGCCGGGAATGGTGATCCTCGGCAAGCAGGCGATCGACGACGACTGCAACCAGACCGGCCAGATGTTGGCCGCCCTGCTCGGCTGGGGCCAAGGCACCTTCGCCTCGAAGGTCGTCGCCGGTGACGGCACGGTCGCGGTCACGCGCGAGATCGACGGCGGCCTGGAGACGGTGGAGCTGAAGCTGCCGGCGGTGGTCACCGCCGACCTGCGCCTCAACGAGCCGCGCTATGCTTCGCTGCCGAACATCATGAAGGCGAAGAAGAAGCCGCTGGAGACCGTCGCTCCGGACGCGCTGGGCGTCGATGTCGCCCCGCGTCTGAAGACGCTGAAGGTGACCGAGCCGGCCAAGCGTCAGGCCGGCATCAAGGTGCCGGACGTCGCCGCACTGGTCGACAAGCTCAAGAACGATGCGCGCGTGATCTGAGGGGGATGAACTGACCATGGCCAACATTCTCGTCATCGCGGAACACGACGGCGCCTCGCTGAAGCCCGCCACGCTGAACGCCGTCACCGCCGCCTCCAAAATCGGCGGCGACATCCATGTCCTGGTCGCCGGCAAGGGCTCCCAGGCCGCCGCCGAGGCAGCATCCAAGGTGGCCGGCGTCGCCAAGGTGCTGCTGGCCGACGATGCGGCCTATGAGCACCAGCTGCCGGAGGATGTCGCACCGCTGGTGGTCGCCACCGCCAAGAGCGGTTACGGCCATGTCCTGGCCGGCGCCACCTCGGTCGGCAAGAACCTCCTGCCGCGCGTAGCCGCCCTGCTGGACGTTGCCGCCATCTCCGACATCACCGGCGTGGTGTCTGCCGACACCTTCGAGCGGCCGATCTACGCCGGCAACGCGATTGCCACCGTGCAGTCGGGCGATGCGGTGAAGGTCATCACCGTCCGCACCACCGCCTTCGAGACCGCCGCCGCCGAAGGCGGTTCGGCCTCGGTCGAGAAGGTCGCGGGCGCCGGTGCCGCCGGCCTGTCGAGCTTCGTCTCGGCCGAACTGACCAAGTCGGAGCGTCCGGAGCTGACCGCCGCCCGCGTGGTGGTGTCGGGTGGCCGCGGCATGCAGTCGGGCGAGAATTTCCCCATGCTGGAGGCTCTGGCCGACAAGCTGGGTGCTGCGGTGGGCGCCAGCCGCGCCGCCGTGGACGCGGGCTTCGTGCCGAACGATTATCAGGTCGGGCAAACCGGCAAGATCGTGGCGCCCGAGCTGTACATCGCCGTCGGCATCTCCGGTGCAATCCAGCACCTCGCCGGCATGAAGGACAGCAAGGTGATCGTCGCGATCAACAAGGATGAGGAAGCGCCCATCTTCCAGGTCGCCGATTACGGCCTCGTCGCGGACCTGTTCAAGGCCGTGCCGGAGCTGACGGCCGAGTTGGACAAGGCGCGCTGATCCGGATCGCGGTCGAGGGGGAAGCTCCCCTCGACCGCGGCCTTTCTACCCACATCCTTCGCGGGACAGCCCCCATGACCACGATCAAGAAGATTGGCATCATCGGTGCCGGCCAGATGGGCAGCGGTATCGCCCAGGTCTGTGCCCAGGCCGGCTATGATGTCGTCCTGTCCGACATCAGCGACGCGGTCCTGGAAAAGGCGCTCGCCAACATCGGCCGGAATTACGACCGCCAGATCCAGAAGGGCAAGCTGGAAGAGGCGGAGAAGACCGCCGCCCTCGGCCGCATCGTCACCGGCACTGACCTGTCGGTGTTCGGCGAGTCCGATCTGGTGATCGAGGCAGCAACCGAGAACGAGGCGCTGAAGCGCGACCTGCTGAAGAAGCTGGTCCCGCATCTGAAGCCGGAGGCGCTGATCGCGACGAACACCTCGTCGATCTCGATCACCCGCCTGGCCGCGGCGACCGACCGTCCGGCCAAGTTCATGGGCATGCACTTCATGAACCCGGTGCCGGTGATGCAGCTGGTCGAGCTGATCCGCGGCATCGCGACCGACGAGCCGACCTTCAACGCCATCAAGGAACTGACGCTTGCCATCGGCAAGACCGCCGCGGTGGCCGAGGATTTCCCCGCCTTCATCGTCAACCGCATCCTGCTGCCGATGATCAACGAAGCGGTCTACACCCTCTATGAGGGCGTCGGCGGAGTCGAGGCCATCGACACCGCGCTGAAGCTGGGCGCCAACCACCCGATGGGTCCGCTGGAACTGGCCGACTTCATCGGACTGGACACCTGTCTGGCGGTGATGCAGGTGCTGTACGAAGGCCTTGCCGACAGCAAGTACCGCCCCTGCCCGCTGCTGGTGAAGTATGTCGAGGCCGGCTGGATCGGCAAGAAGTACGGCCGCGGTTTCTACGACTACTCGCAGACGCCGCCGGTCCCGACGCGCTGAGGGGGTTGTTCGGGAAAGCCCGCCCTGGGGAACCGGGGTGGGCTTTTTTGTTGGGGAGGGGGTGGCTGACGATGCTCCCACCCTAACCCTCCCCCGCTCTCGGCGGACCGAAGGTCCGTCCGATGCAGGGGAGGGGACTGGACTTTTGTCGGCGTTCTACGGCAGTCCCTCCCCCGCCCAGCGGGGGAGGTTAGGTGGGGGTCTAACGTCTCCGTAAAGACACTATCTCCCCCCTCACTTCGGCACCGCATAGGCGATCACCGAATCGCCTCCCTTGGTCCCCAGCGAGCCGTGCCCGCCGGCGACCACCAGCACATATTGCCGGCCGTCCTCGCCCTGATAGGTCATCGGCGTCGCCTGGCCGCCAGCCGGGAGGCGGCTTTCCCACAGCTGCCTGCCGTTGGACACGTCATAGGCCCGCACATAATAGTCGATGGTGCCGGACAGGAAGGCCACGCCTCCCGCCGTCATGATCGGGCCGCCCAGGTTGGGCACGCCCATGCGGAAGGGCAGCGGGATCGGCGAGGCGTCGCGGGTCGTGCCGTTCTTGTGCTTCCACACGACTTGGCCGGTCGTCAGGTCGGCCGCGGCGACATAGCCCCAGGGTGGCGCCTGGCAGGGCAGCCCCAGCACCGAAACGAAAGGTGCCAGCTTCACCGCATAGGGCGCGCCGAAGTTCTCGTTCAGCGCCGGCAGGCTGAATTCCGGCCGCTCGCCGCCCTGGACATACAAATCCTTGTCGTTCCGGCGCGGCACCAGCTGCGAGACGAAGGCGAGATAAGTGGGCGTGGTGAAGGCGATCTGGCGCTGCGGATCGACCGCGACACCGCCCCAGTTGAAGACGCCGAAATTGCCGGGATAGACCAGCGACCCCTGCAGCGACGGAGGCGTGTAGCGCCCCTCGTAGCGCAGCCGCTTCAAGGCGATGCGGCAGGCGAGCTGGTCGAACATCGTCGCCCCCCACATGTCCGCTCCGCCCAGAGGCGGCGGGTCGAAGGACAGGGCGGAAACCGGCTGGGTCGGGGCGGTGTGGTCGCCCTCCGCGGCACCTTGCGGCGCCGGCTTCTCGGTCACCGGCAACACCGGCTGGCCGGTGCGGCGGTCCAGCACGAACAGTTCTCCCTGCTTGGTCGGCTGGACCAGGGCCGGCACGGTCTGTCCGTTCACCGTCAGGTCGATCAGGCTGGGCTGGGCGGGCACGTCGTAGTCCCACAGATCGTGATGCACGGTCTGGAAGACCCAGCGCACCTGCCCCGTCGCCAGATCGAGCGCCACGACGGAGGAGGAGAAGCGCTCCACCTCCGGACTGCGGTTGCCGCCGAACTGGTCGGGCGGCTGGTTGCCCAACGGCACATAGACCATGCCCAGCGCCTCGTCCACGCTCGAGATCGACCAGCTGTTGGGCGAGTTGACGGTGTAGGTCTGCCCCTCCGCGATCGGCGCGGTCTGGTCGGGCCTGGCCGAGTCCCAGTTCCAAACCAGATGGCCATCATTCACGTCGAAGGCACGGATGACGCCCGACTGCTCCTTGGTCGACACATTGTCCAGCACCGTGCCGCCGACGACGATCAGGTTGGCCGTCACCACCGGCGGGGAGGTGGAATAATAGGCGCCGGGCCGGACATTCGGCATGTTGGCCCACAGGTTGATCTCGCCGCTCTGCCCGAAACCGGTGCAGGTCGACCCGTCCTCCGGGTTCAGCGCCACCAGACGCCCGTCGGCGGTCGGCATGAACAGCTTGGCGGCGCACGCACCCCCGGCTGCATTGGCGGACGCTTGCGGAGCCGGATGGTAGGACAGGCCGCGGCAGGTCAGGTGCTGCAACGCCAGCTGCTTGGGATCGATCTGCAGGTCGCGGCGCCACACCTCCTTGCCTGTGGTCGCGTCCAGCGCGATGACGAGTTGGTGAGGCGAGCACAGGAACAGCCGGTTGCCGAACTTCAGCGGCGTCACCTCGAAGGTGGTTTCCTTCGGATCGCCGGGTCGGCCGCGAAGGTCGCCGGTTTGATAGGTCCAGGCGACCTCCAGCTTGTCGGCATTCTCCGGCGTGATGCCGGTCAGCGGCGAATAGCGCTGGCCGTAGCCGGTGCGGCCATAGGCATGCCATTCCCCGTCGGGAATCGCCGGGCCGGGACCGGCAGCCGGAGTTCCGGCCGATGCGGTCTGCTGCCGCGCCGGCACGGTTCCGTCGATGCGGTGCGGGTCGGTGAACCAGGACGCGACGGCGACCAGCAGCACCACCGCCAGCGACGCGGCCAGCGGAATGCCGGAACCGCGGAAGACCCCCACCGGATAGGCGCCGGGCGCGGGCACGCCGGCCATCGGTTGCCGTTCGCCCAGGTGGCGGGTGATCCAGGGCATCAGCAGCAGGAACCCGACCACCGCGATCACGTCGCCGCGCGCCGCCAGCGGCCACCAGTCCAGCCCCGCTTCCCACAAGGCCCATACCAGCGTGCCGATCACCAGCAGCGCGTAGACCGTCAACGCCGCGGGCGACCGCTTCACCAGCAGAAGGGCCGTGACCAGGAACAGGATGCCGGCGACGGCATAGTACCAGGACCCGCCCAGCAGGATCAGCCAAAGGCCGCCGCCCAGCGACCCGAGCCCCAATATTGCCAGCAGAATTGTCATCGCCCACAGGGCGACGCTTCGCTCGGTTTTTTTCATGGCACGTCCTCAACCAAAATCCTTTCCGATCCCAACGAACGGGGGCGGAGTTGGTTGCGACATGTCTAAGCGATGGGTGCCATTCGCTACGTATCGCTGCCCATCCGGCAAAGCTTCGGAACGCGGAGCGCGCCACTTTTGTTGAACGGCGAAAGATCCTGGAATCTGCCAAACGGAGGCCGCCATGCGCATGCACCGCCATCCCTGGAGCGAGGAGTTCGCCAAGATGAGCCCGGAGGCGCGTTACCGCGGCGTCGGCCCGCGCAATTACCGCCGGTCCGACGAACGCATTCTGGAAGACATCAACGAACGCCTGACCGACGATCACCACATCGACGCCTCCGACGTCGGGGTGAAGGTGGAGGGCGGCGAGGTGACGCTGTCCGGCACCGTCGCCGACCGCGCCGCCCGCCGCCGGGCGGAAGACATCGCGGAAAGCGTGTCGGGCGTCGGCCATGTGCAGAACGACCTGCGCGTCGCCAGCCGGAACGCGCCGGGCCGGACCACGACCGTCGGTCTCGGCGAGCGGGTCGAGCCGGCCGCTCCGCAGGGTGAGGGCAGCGTGACCGGCCCCGGCGCCCCGGCGCGGGACGCCATGGTGGCGGCGCTCGACAACAGTTCCATGGTGCTGGGCAAGCAGCCGCTGCCGGAGGATGACACGCTGCGCCGCAACGACGCCATGGCCGGCACCGCCGGGCGGGACCGCCGCTGAGTCATGACCGGATCAGGGTGGGCGGTTACGCCCCCCTGCACCGGATGCGCTGCTGCCCTGCGCGGGCATTCGGAGGACCTGGGAGGGTGCTTAACACTCGGTTAACCGGCGGGGATCATTGTCCCGCAGCAAATCGAGTATCCCCTCTCAAGCCTTCCTGAAACAGAGCAGCTGCCATCATGGGCAACAAGACCATCAAGCTTTCCGACAAGGGCGGTTACCGCGACGTCGCCCTGGAACAACTGCCGCGCAATGTCCGCGCCGCGGTGACCGACCTGTCGACCAAGAATCCGGTCGCCGACATCATCGTCGACCAGTCCGGCATGCTGTACCGCATCCACCTGTCGGCGCCGGCCAACATGTATGTGGACGTGCTGGCCGTCGCCTGAGGCGTCGCCGCACCATCCGGTTTTTCGGCCAATCGCTCCGGAAGGGCGGCTTGCAGCTATTGCAGCCGCCCTTCGTCGTTCCGGCCCTCCAGCCGGGCAAGCGCCCGGTTCAGCAGCCGGGGCGGCAGCATGGCCACCGCGCCATCGCGCACCGCGCGCACATCCTCCGGGTCGAGCCCGGTGACGGCGGCCAGTTGCCGGTCATCCAGCCCGCGGTCTTCCGCCAGCAGCGTTATCCATCCCGCCAGTGTGCGGGCCTGGGCCAATCCCGCCCGGTCGTTGAACCACAGGGCACCGCCCGGTCGGCCAATCGGCGTTGCGTTTTCGAAAGGCATATCGGGATCGAACGACGTCATGGACGCACCTCCCCTCAGCAGTTTCTTTCGCGGTCGCAGCAAATTCCCACCGCTTCGCAGTGGATTTTGTTTTCCTTCATTTATGAAGTCTGCCGATCTCTTCCAGAGGGTGGTAGGCAGTATTCGGCACCACCAACGCTCTTTTCTCCGTCTTTTTGCGTTGCAGTATGACCAAAAGTCGGTGACGGGTCGCCTTTCCGGGATTCTTTGAAACTGTCTTCGCCGGCCGGGGGCTAGGGCCAGGTGGCGGCTTCGGCGTATAACCGGTGCCATCATCCCGAACCCTCTGCAGTCCGGAATCCCGATGCCCGTCTCCCCGTCCTCCCCGTCGCCGCTGTCCGGGCCGGCCCTTCTCGAGCGCATCGACGCGCTGGCGGCGATCAGCGCGGAAGAGGGACGCCTGTCGCGCCTCTACCTGACGCCGGAACACCGCCGCGCCAACGACCTCGTCGCGCAGTGGATGACGGCGGCGGGGATGGCTGTGCGGGAGGATGCCGTCGGCAACATCATCGGCCGCTACGAGGGCGACCGGCCGGGCCTGCCGGCGCTGCTGATCGGCTCCCACCTCGACACCGTGCGGGATGCCGGGCGCTATGACGGCATGCTGGGCGTGCTGACCGGCATCGCCGTGCTGGCGGATCTGCACGCCCGTGGCCGCCGCCTGCCCTTCGCCGTCGAGGTGATCGGCTTCGGCGACGAGGAGGGCACGCGCTTCCAGTCCACGCTGATCGGCAGCCGCGCCATCGCCGGCACCTTCGACCCGGCGGTTCTGGAGACGCGCGACGCCGCCGGCACGCGGCTGGCCGATGCGATGACCGCCTTCCGGCTCGATCCCGCCGCCTGGGCCACTGCCGCCTATGAGCCGCAAGCCGTCCTGGCCTATGTGGAACTGCACATCGAACAGGGGCCGGTGCTGGAGGCGCTGGGCCGCCCGGTCGGCGTGGTCACCGCCATCGCCGGCGCCACCCGGCTGGCGGTGACGGTGGAGGGCATGGCCGGGCATGCCGGCACCGTGCCGATGACCCTGCGCCGCGATGCGCTGGCCGCTGCGGCCGAGATGATCCTGGCGGTGGAACAGCTCTGCTCCGGCCAGGAACGGCTGGTCGGCACCGTCGGCCGGATCGAGGCGTCGCCCGGCGCCACCAACGTCATTCCCGGCAAGGTCCGCTTCACCATCGATCTGCGTGCCGACCGCGACCCCCTGCGGCTGGAGCGGGTCGGCGCCGTCCGCGCCCGGCTGGAGGCCATCGCCGATGCCCGCGGCGTCGCCATCGGCTTCGAGACCCTGCATGAAAGCCCGGCCGTCGCCTGCCACCCGGCGCTGATGGCGCAGTTCGCCGCCGCGGCATCCGCCGAAGGACTGGACGCGCCGGAGCTGCCGAGCGGCGCCGGCCACGACGCCATGGCGGTTGCGGCGCTGACCGACATCGCCATGCTGTTCGTGCGCTGCGAACGCGGCATCTCGCACAATCCGGCCGAACGCATCACCGCCGCCGATGCCGAGGCTGGCGCCCGCGTGCTCGCCCGCTTCGTCGAAAACTTCCAGCCTGCAACCTCCCTTCCGTGACGGACCGCCTGCCATGACCGACCTGTCCCCCTCCCTCGCCGCCCCCCTGGCCACCACGCTGGACGAGGCGGTGAATGCCCGCTTCGACGAGGAGGTCCGTTTCCTGGCGGAGCTGGTGAAGGTGCCGTCCGACAATCCGCCCGGCGATTGCGCCCCACACGCCGTCCGCGCCGCCGAACTGCTGGAGGCGATGGGCTTTACGGTCGAGCGACATCCGGTGCCGGCCGAACTGGTGCGGGCGAACGGCATGATCAGCGCCACCAATCTGGTCATCCGGCATCGTTTCGGGGATGGCCCCACCGTAGCGCTGAACGCCCATGGCGACGTGGTGCCGCCCGGCGAGGGCTGGTCGAGCGATCCCTACGGCGCGGAAATCCGCGACGGCGTGATGTACGGCCGCGGCGTGGCGGTGTCGAAATCGGACTTCGCCACCTACGCCTTCGCCCTGCGAGCGCTGATGGTCTCGCAGGCACCGCTGAAGGGCACGGTCGAGTTGCACCTGACCTATGACGAGGAGGCCGGCGGCGAGATCGGTCCGAAATGGCTGCTCGACCAGGGCATTTCCAAGCCGGACTATGCAGTGTCGGCCAGCTTCGCCTATTCGGTGGTGACCGGTCACAACGGCTGCCTGCATCTGGAGGTGCAGGTCGACGGCAAATCCGCCCACGCCGCCCGCCCCGACACCGGCCATGACGCGCTGGAGGCTGCGACCGGCATCCTGGCGGCCCTCTACGCCCACCGGCCGGAACTGGCGACCCGCCGCTCCAGCGTCGCCGGCATCACCCACCCGTCGCTGACCGTCGGGCTGATCCAGGGCGGCATCAACACCAACGTGGTCCCCGACCGCGTCACCTTCCGCCTCGACCGCCGCATGATCCCGGAAGAGAACCCGGCGGAGGTGGAGGCCGAACTGCGCGGACTGATCGAGCGCGCCGCCGCCGGGCGCGAGGGCATCCGGGTCGCCATCCGCCGCATCCTGCTGGCCCGGCCCTTCCGCTCGGTCGGCGGCGCGCCGAGGCTGGCCGCTCTGTTCGCGGCCCATGCGCAGGAGGTGTTGGGCGTTCCGGTCGGCCAGAACGGCATCCCGCTCTACACCGACGCCCGACATTATTCGGAGGCCGGCATCCCCACCATCCTCTACGGCGCCGGCCCGCGCGACCTGCTGGAAGCCAACGGCCACCGCGCCGACGAAAAGCTGGTGCTGGAAGACCTGCGCAAGGCGACCCAGGTGGTTGCGCGGTCTCTGGCGGAACTGCTGGGCTAAGAGGCATCCTACGCTGCTGAAGGGATCCGGCCCTTCAGCAGCTTTACTGAGCCGGGAGTAAGACGGATCCCCGCTGTACAGGGGCAGGACGCGTGCGCATCACAATGGGCAAAGTGCTGTGATGCCTTACCCGATCAGCGGTATGGACGCAGCGAAACCCAATGAGACGTATGATTATCGTATGCAGATTTGATAAATCTTCTTTGAAGATTGGTTCATAATGGGCCACCCGGTTCCGCAACCACCTTATCCTGTTCACCAAATCGGCAACGTCGCCGCGCCGCGTTCCTGCTGGAAGGTAAGGGAAAGTCGCATGCAATCCGGTTTGCCAGATCGGGCGATCATATTTTCCTTTGAACAGTGACGCCCAAAAGTCGAACGACAATCCCGCCACGATGCGTCCCGTGACCGGCACATATTTCGCCTTGACAATGCGCCCTCTCACACGATCTAAGTTCGCGCCGCTTTCTTCTCCAAGCACGGAACGGAACCGTTCGCTTGTCGGCCACTCCGGACCATACAAAGAACAAAGACGTTCGTTTACAGAATTGCGCAATGTCACTTCTGCGGTTTGAAGTGGCAGATGTAACGCCTCAGATAATTTTGAGTTCCAGACATATAGCTGTATGGCATGCCGCTTGTCGAAACCAGCGGGTTTTAGATAAGTCGCGAACCGATCGCTGGATATCGTCGCTTCCAACGCATCAACCACATTATCTTTGTAATCAAAAATGAGTTGACTTTCTTCCACTTGGACACCATTCTTTTCCCTGTAAGTCGTGAGGCCCCTCTGCCGCAAGGTATGCGCCCACGACACAGATAGAGCCCCAGGACAGGCGTGCCGCGCCTCTCCTGGGGTTTCGCTTTTTCGGCCCAAACAGAATAGCTGATAATATCTCCGGTAGCCAACGGCGCCGAACGATCAACTCATGGCGTGACCCGGCACACGGCGGATTCCGATTGCTTGCAACAGATCGCCCCTACCCCACCCGCTCCCCCGACGGCAGCCCGAGCCCCCAATCGGCCAATCCGGAGGCGGCCGGATCGGTGGTGGCGGTGTCGAGGCTCGCCAGATGGCGGTCGATCAGCAGGTTCAGCCGGTCGCGCGCCTCCCACACCGTCAGGCTGTGGTCGGCGCGATCAAGATAGACGAGTTCGATGCCGGCCAAGCCGTCCAGGGCGCGGCCACCTTCGCCCAGATGCAGATAGAACTCGGCCAAGGTCATGTCGCCGCTGCTGTAGACCAGCAGAACCCGGCGGCCTTCCGCGGACAGGCGGCGGAACATGCGCAGCGCATGGCGGGTCAGGCCGGTACGGATCAGGACCTTGCGGACGAAGCGGCCGGCCAGACGCTTGGCCAGCCCCATCACCCGGGCGCGCTTGCGGAAGCTGGCGCGCAGCCGGGCCGGCTTCAGCGCCTCCAGCAGATATTCGGTGGTGGAGCGGAAGGCGACCGTCCGCATCAACTCCGACACGGCGGTGCCGTCGCCCAGCTCGAACCGTCCGGGATTCAGCGCGATCTGCCCGACCACCCGGTTGTCGCCCAAACCGGCATGCAGGGCGGGTGTCCCGCCGGCACAGAGGCCGATGACGACGACCCGCGCATGCCCATGGGCTTGGAGCCAGTCCAGAGCCGCCCGCACGTCGCCGATCCCGTCCCGGTGGTAGAGCAGGTTGTCGGCGATGCCCGGCCGGCCGGGGCTGTCGCCGATCCCCGCGGCGTCGATCCTGAGCGAGCAATAGCCGCGCGCCGCCAGACGGCGGGCTTGCACCACGGTCGCACGTCCGGACCCGACATGGTGGGTGGCGCCGCTGTTCAGGAACAGGATGGCCGGCCGGCTGCCGGCGGGGTCGGCCAGGACCGGCGTGCAATAGATGCCGAACAGCTCCGGATCCTTGCCGAAGAAGACCGGACGCTCGACCGCCGTCGTGGTCATCAGCCCGGCCGGGCGGTCCGGCGGCGGGGTCGCACCCATAGTGATCGGTCCGGCGGCGATCCAGCGCAGGACCGGGTCGAACACCGCGGCGGCCTGGGCGCGCTGCGGCTGCTGGACCATCTCCAACATGCCGCTGATGCCCATCGGCTCCGCCACCGCGCCCATCGCGCGCCAGCGGGCCGCCAGCTTCACCGGCGTCTTCGCATCCGGACGGTCGGCGATCAGGATGCGTGGAGCCGGCGGCTTCGGCTGGTCGCAAGGGGCAAGACCGCTCAGCGCCAGTGCGGTCTCCGGTGTCAGCGGCATGCCGATCACGTTCAGCCAGGATGCGCGTTCCGGCGGTTCCGGGTTGCAGACCGGGCGCAGCACCATGGTGGCCAGCGTTTGCAGCTCGCGCACCGCCTTGCGGCCGGAGGTGATCGGCGCCAGCAGCGCCAGCGCATCCACCCCCTGGCCTTCCTCCGCCAGTTCCAGCGCCGCCGCGGTAGCCAGAAGCGAGCCCAGGCGGAAGCCGACCAGAGCCAGTTCGGTGACGCCGGTGTCCTCGCGCAGGCGGCGCACCGCCGCCTTGACGCCGTCCAGCCACGCGCGCACCCGGTCCGGCTCGCTGTCGTCGCCGGCGGAATCGCCGGAGCCCGGATAGTCGAACCGCAACGTCGGCAGCCCGGCGGCAGCCAGCTTCTCCGCGAAGGTCTTCCAGGCGCGGTGTACGCAGAGTTCCTCATGCCCGTAGGGGCCGCACAGCACCACCCCGCGCAGGCCCGGCGCCGGGTGCAGCCATCCGAAACAACCCTCGAACACCATCGGTGTCGGCTTCATGCGTCCCCCCTGTAACGGACGGGCGCCATCGCGTTCAGCGCATGGACCTCCCCATCCGGCACCCCATCGCCCGCGCCGGTACGCGGCCGCAGACGGACCACCCGCTCGACGCCGGGGGACAGGTGAAACCAGGCATCTTCCGCCCGGAACCGCCCGTCCTCCACATGCACCGAACAGGCAAGCCGCCGGGTCGCAAGCCGCAACGCCCAGTCGTCCCCCTGCCGCTCCACCACCGCAGTCAGGCCGAGATCCGCGCGCGGCAGCGAGCGACCCTTCGGGAAATAATGAGACTCATCAACTGGTTCCGCTTCCCTTTCAGCCAACAGCAATTGCGCCGACACCACATCGTGTGGGATCGGTCCAAACCTGTAGGTGTAAGTCGTGTCAAAAAAGCGGTCGGTCATCCCGGCGGCCGGCAGGGTGACCGCCGCCCGCGCCGGCAGCGTCACCGGCCGCTCCGCCTTCAGCACCGGAAGCGTCCCGTCGCGCCAGGCCGTCAGCCGCAGCAGCGCCTCCACCGGCCGGGCGGTGTCGTTGACCAGATGCACGGCCAGACCGTTCACCCCCTCGTCGGTCAGGATGACGCGCAACGGACGGAAGGCGCGTTTCAGCGCATGCCAGGCCGGCTTCGGCGTGCCGTCGGCGGCGACCACGCCCCAGCCGGCGCCCGGCCAGGGATCGCGCCATTGCCAGACCAGCCCGCCGGCACAGCCGGACCCGGCACGCCGCCACTCGTCGAACACCGCCTGCATCACCTCCCCCGTCACTGCGCGGGACAGGCGGCGGTAGCGGTCGGGCTCCTCATGGCGCAGGCGTCGCGGATCGACGCCGTAGAGCGCCTCCAGATAATGCTCCCGCACATCCTCGAAGTCCCAGGAGGCGCCGGGATCGCGCGGCACCCGCTCCTTCCAGCGGGGATGATGGAGCGCCGGGACGCCGAGCGGGTCGTCCTCCGGCAGGTTGGCGAAGGCGAGGCATTCGCTGGCGAAGCGCACGTCGGCCCTCCGGGCATCCTCCAGCGGCCTCATATAGGCGCCGACACCGTAATAATGGGTCACCCCGGCATTGGCGACGAAGGGCAGCGGCCCGCCGCTGGGGGAGTTCGCAATCTGGATCAGGTCGGGCCGCCGCGCAGCCGTCTCCTCCGCGATCACTGCCGCCAGCGCTTCTTGCGTCCAGACGGCGCGGGGCAGGCCGAGCATGGCCGCCTGCTGTTCCATCTCGCTGCCGCCGCACAGCACGGCCAAGGAGGGGGAGGCCTGGGACCGGTCGAGAAGCTGCGCCATCTCCGCCCGCACGCCGTCCAGGAAGGCCGGGTCGGTCGGGTAGTCGAAATTGGCGAACATGGCGTCCTGCCAAACCAGGATCCCCAACTCGTCGCACAGTTCGAAAAACGCATCGTCCTCATACAGCATGGTGCCGCCGACGCGGACCATGTTGGCCCCGGCGTCGCGCATCCGCCGCAGTTCGGGCTCATAGGCCGCGCGGTCGGACGGCAGGCCGACCGGATCGACCGGCACCCAGCAGCCGCCGCGGCAGAACACCCGTTCGCCATTCACCAGCAGGGCGAAGCCGTTGCCGTCGGGTCCCCGGTCCACCGCCAGCGAACGGAAGCCGACGCGCCCCAGATCGACCTCCACGACGCCCCCCGGCGCACCGATCCGGGCGACCACGTCGTGCAGCACCGGTTCGCCATGGGTGTGCGGCCACCAGGGCTCCACCCCCGGCAAGGTCATGTCAGCGTGGAAGGCGTCGATGCCGTCGAACCGGAGCGGAGCCACCTGCCCGGCGACCTCCACCGAGCCGGTCATGCCGGTCCCATCCGCCTGCCGGGCGCCGTCCACCGTCAGGCGCAGCGACAGCCGACCGTCGCGCCCGTCATAGACGCTGCGCAGGTCGGCGCCCAGCACACGGATGGGGCCGGTCTCCTCCACCAGTTCCACCGGACGGTAAGGGCCGACCGCATGGACCGGCGGGCACCAGCCCGGCATATGGCCCAGCAGGGTCGTGCGGACGAAGCGCAGCGTCGCCGGCTCGGCCAGCTTGGGCCGCCAGCGCGCACGGCCCTTCCTCGACGACGCCAGGGCTGCCAGCGCCGGATGCAGGGCGTGGAAGCGGATGGAAAGCTCCGCCTCCCCGTTCAGCGTCACCGGCACCTCGTGGGCGAGGAACATGCTGTCGGAGGTCAGGATACGTTCCCCGTCCAGCCGCACCTCCGCGATGGTGGCGAGGCCATGGAAGCGCAAGCTGCGCAGACCCTGGCCGGTCAGCCGGGTACGGTAGACGATATCCTTGTCATGCAGCGGAAGCGGATCGTCCAGCGACCACAGCCCGGCCGCCTGCAGGGCCTGCGCCGCCGTTCCCGGCACTGGGGCAGCCACTGCGTCAGCCACTGGGGCAGCCACGCCCTCCCCCGCGCCGCCGGGCGGCAGCAGGGTCAGGTCCCATCCCTCCGTCAGCGCGGTGATCCGCCGTCCCGTGACCGATCGGATGCGCGCCATCGCCGGTCACCCGTAACGCCGGGCCAGCGTGCCCAGGACGGTGTCGTAGGCCCGCTCCATCCGGTCGAAGCCGTCGGTCAGGTCGGGCGCCTTGCGCCGGGCGACCGTGCGGGCCAGCTGGAACTGCATCGCCTTGGCGCCCTCGGCGATGGTCCGGCAGGCCTCCTCCGCCTCCGCGGGTCCGTCGAGCCAGCGGGTGTGGGCGCCCAGCAGCTCGAAATTGGCGCCAAGCTGGCGCAGCAGGTTGAAGGCGTAGAGGTGGAAATACTCCATCGGCCTGGACAGCAGCCGGTCAAGATGCTCCGGGAAAGCGGCGCGGTAGGCCGCGATGGGGTTCGCCGCCGGCCGGCGCGCGAGGTGGCGGCGCAGAAGCGCCAGTGATGCGTCCATCAGCGCCCGGCCTTCCAGCGCCGGCTGGGCCGGCTTCACGAACTCCACATAGGGGAACAGCGGCCCGGCCGCCGCCGCGGCGACGCCCTCGTAATCGGCCCCATCCAGCCGGTGGAAACCGGCATTGTGGAAATAGTCCATCGTCCGCGCCGCCGGGTCGATGCGGACGATGCCGACCGTCGTCTTGACATGGGTGGTGCCATAGGAGGTGCCGCGGGTGTCCGGCAGATGGAAGCCGTCGACTTCGACCAACACCAGCCCACCGTCCGGACTGCGGTTCAGCTGCTCCGCCACATGGGTTTCGACGCTGTCGTAGATCGCCAGCTCCTGCACGCGCAGGCCGTACAGCGTCTCCAGATCCTCCAGCGGCACCTTGAAGAAGGTGAACTGGTCGCCCTCGAAATCCTGGGTGACGGTAAAGCCCAGCATCGCCAGCGGATCGAGCCCGCGGGCATGCAGCGCCTCGACCCACAGATCGACGTAGCAGTTGGTCTCCAGCCAGATCCGCTCGCCCAGATGCAGGGGATGGCGGTCGTGGCCGTCGGGCTGGTGCCGGGTCCACATGGCGCCCATCAGCCCCACAGCACCTTGCGGACCGCCGCCGGCCAGCCGGCCGGGTCGAAGCCGTGATGGCGGAACAGCGCAAGCGCCACGCGCTCCATCCCGAAGCCGACGCAGGCGGTGTGGGCGACGCCGCCGTCGGCGGTGCGGATGTCCCAGATATGGCCGAAATGGTCCTGGTGATAGTTGAAGCTGAGGCAGGCGGTCGGCTTCTCCGTGCTGGTGACGGGGATCAGCAGCTCGAACTTCAGCTTCTGTTCGCGCTGGCTGCTCGACAGCATGGCGCCGGCCCGGCCGAAGAAGGGATCGTTGGCGACGTCGATGTCCAGCGGCACCTCCAGCGAGGCCATCATTTCGCGGCCGCGCTCCAGCCACCGCTCGCGGAACTCCACGACCTGCTCGGGCGTGCCGATGCGGATGTATTCGCGCATGCGGAACATCTGCATGCGGGCGGGGTCGATCGACGGCTCGTGCCGGAAGCAGTAGGAGAAGACGTCGATCAGCCTGCCGTCACCGGGCAGCGCGCCGCGCCGGGCGATGGTCGGATAGACGGGATAGCAGGCGGCCGGCGTCATCACCACGTCGGTCGCGACCTGATCCTCGGTCCAGTCCTGCCCTTCCTCCAGCCGTCGCAGCAGGGTGCGGTGCGCCTTCTCGTCGCCGCCGAAGCTGTGGATGGTGCCGGCCAGATGGGGAAAGCTCTTCAGATACTCGCTTTCCTCGAAATACCGGCGGTTCAGGGCCGGCGGGAAACGCATCACCTCCGCACCGTCCTGCCCGCCCCAGCGGGTGACCAGCGCGTCGAAGCGCTCCACCACCTCCTCGAACAGGCCGCTGCGGCCATAGAGGCCGTCCACGCCGGTGGGGATCAGCAGGCCGGCCGCCACCAGCTCGTCGCGATAGGCCGCCTGGGCCGCCCCGATGTCGACCATGTTCATTCGAATGGCCCCGACCCGTCCCGCTGGACGAGAAGCTGAGTGGCGATGTGCGACATGATCCGGTCGTTGCCGATCATGAGCGCGGCGGAGTGGGCATCGCGCAGGTGGCGGCCCAGGCTGTAGGGCGTGTCGTTGCGGTAGCCGGCCAGCCCGCAGGTGCGGATCGCCGCCTCCACCACCTCGCGCACCAGTTCGGACGTGGTGACCTTCAGCGTGCCCATCGCGGTGGCGAAGGACAGGGTGGTGAGCAGTTCCGGCGAGCCGCAGGCCAACTCGTACTGGCGGATGGCGGTCAGGATGACCGTCTTCATCTGCTGCAGCTTCGCCGTCGCCTCGGCCAGCCGCACCGCGCAGGGCGGGGTGGTGCCGGGCTTGCGCCTGGCCTCCGACCGGACGAAGGCGCGGGCGCGGCTGACCGCATCGGCGGCAATGCCGAGCCAGGTGCTGCTCCACAGGATGTGGGTCACCGGCAGCATGGTCTGGGCCGACAGGTCGGCGTAGGGCAGCGGCAGGATCTGGTCGGTGACGCCCGCCGCCTCCAGCCGGTAGCCGTCGGAGCAGGTGCCGCGCATCCCCATCGCATCCCACAGCGTCGTCTTCTCCAGCCGGTAATCGTCACGGGTCAGCACCACCAGCACCTGATCCGACGACGGGGCATCGGGATTGCGGCGGGCGGTGACCAGGATCACGTCCGACTGGTCGCCGTAGGAGATGACTGAGGCGTTCTTCGCCAGTGTGAAGCGGCCGTCCCCGGCCCCCCGATCCGCCTCGACGGCGCAGACGCTGTTGCGGATGTCGCCGCCGGTTTCAGCCTCCGTCGTGGCGGAGCCGAGAAGCAGCTGTTCGGCCGCCATGCGCGCCATCAGCTCGCGGTGCCAGCCGTTGCTGCCGTGATTGACCAGACAGGCGACCTGGATCTGGTGCATGGCATAGATCATGCCCGTGGCGGCGCAGCCCCGGGCCAGCGCATGGCAGGCCGCCGCCACCTCGAACAGCGAGGCGCCGCCGCCGCCGAGATCGGCCGGCACCATGGCGCCCAGCAACCTGTCCCGGCGCAGGGCGTCGAACGCCTCGGCGGGGAAGCGGCTCTCCCGGTCCACCGCGTCGGCGTGGCGCGCGGCGATGTCCGCCCCGATGGCGCGCGCGCGGGCCGAAAGGCTCGGAGCCGCGCCGGCCGGGGCGGCGTTCACGCCTCGCCCCCATCGATCAGGCCGCGCACCGCGTCGCGGATCGCCGCGATGCTCTCGAAGGTGCGGCGGTTCAGGAGCTTTTCCGGAAACTCGACGTCGAACTGCTCCTCCAGCCCCAGCATCAGACCGACACAACCATGAGAGGTAAGACCGGCGGCATAGAGATCGTCATCGACGGCGAGCCTGCCGGCATCGACCGCCAGTCCGCCGCATTCGGCCAGGACCGAACGGATAGCGGCGATCATCCCGTCATCTGCACCGCCACCGGCGGTGGGGGGAAGCCCGGCACTCCCGGCCGCTTGGAGCGACGGGTTGGGGAAAGGCGGGCTGGCGTCCTGCGGCATTCTCGAAATCCCTCGGAAACTTGCTGATCCCAAGCTAGCCACGCCACCCCGGTGCTTCCACTCGGCATCGGTATGGCCGTCGGGCTATCCAAGTGATCGCTTTTTCTCCGGTAGGGGTAAGCACAGGGATAGCGTTGGTCGATGGTCCCGATGCCTTTGGTGTTGCCAGTTCGGACCATGACCCACCGGCCTAGGCCTGGGCTTGACCGGAGCGGGTTTTGTGCAGCCGACACCATCTGGACCGCGACCGCCGAGTCCGAACGGATATATGACCCACAGGTAACACACTTTCTCGCCTGCGAAATTTTTCCACCACGGCTGCACAGACATTCCATCTGATGGAATGACCTGTAATCTCTTTTCCTGTCAGTGGAAATTTAATTGACGGGAAATCCTCCGCTCGAAAACCATGCAGGAGCCGGTGTGACCGATCGCCGCAAGAACCTCTCGGTACTTGCAGAACCAAGATTGCATTCAATGCAAACTTGCGGCCGATGGGAGCCGCCGGCGCCCGGGTGGAGCGCAGCCGCCGCCTCCGGGTGACAGCGATCACACCCGCCCCCACACTCGCCCCGAGGGGACCCGACGCCATGTCCACCGCCGCATCTGCCCTCCCCCAGCACGTTTCAGGACCGTCCGGCAGCAATCCAAGCCCGGGCAACCGGCGCCGCCTCGGCGTCCGGGCGAAGCTGCTGCTGGCCTTCGCCGGCATGGCGGCGATGACGGTGGCGGCCAGCGCCGTCGGGCTGATGTCCTTTTCCGCCGTCGAACGGCCGATGGCGCAGATCGCAGACACCAGCCTGCCGGAAATGGAACTGGCGACCCGGCTGGCCGGCGAAAGCAGCCGCATCGCCACCGCCGCCCCAACCCTGGACGGCGCCGGAAGCCAGGAGGAACGCGAGCGCATCCAGGCCGACACGCGCGAACGCTCCCGCGCCTTCCTGGCGCTGGTCGACGAGCTGGCCGGGCGCCGCCCGCAGGACCCGCTGCTGTCGGAGGTGCGGGATACCGGCAACGCCCTGATCGCCACGCTGGATCGCGTCAACGACGGGGTCGCCGCCCGCCTGTCCCTGCGCGACCGGCGCGAGACTGCGTCGGCCAAGCTGGCCCAGGCCTATGACGGCTTCCTCAAGACGCTGGCGCCGCTGGTGGAGGGCGCCGGACAGTCCCTGCAGGACAAGGGCATGGCGCTGGACGGCGGAACCGACAGCGACATGGGGGCGCTGTCGGACGCGGTGCGGTCGATGATCGCGCTCTACGACCTGCGGGGCGGCATCGCCGCTGCGCTCGACGCCATGAACCGGTCCGGCACCGCGCCGGACGCCAAGACCATCGGCGAGCTGCAGCAGGCTTATCTGGAAGCCTCCTCCCAGGTGACGGGCACGCTCGGCACGCTGGGCGACCGGCTGCCGGCCGATATGGCGGGGAAGATCGACACGCTGTTCCTCTTCGGCTACGGCAAGGACAACGTCTTCGAGCTGCGCCGCGCGGCGCTGGACGGCCCCAGCAACAGCGGCGGGAACAGCGGGGAGAACAGCGGCGGGGCCGTTGACCGGCGGCTGGCGGAAAGGCTGGGCGCGGCGCGGGCGCAGGCGGCGGGCCTGCTCGACGGGCTGAAGGTGCCGCTGCGCAAGGTGCAGAGCGACATCAAGCGCACCAGCTTCGACGTCCGCTCCCGCATCCAGGAGTCCACGCAGGATCTGCTGGGCCCCGGCCTGGACCGTTTCCGCACCCATCTGGAACTGTCGACTCACGGCACCGCCCTGGCCGGCGCGCTGAACGAAGCGGCGCAGGCCGCCGACGCCACCCGGCTGGCCCTGCTGGAAAAGCGCTTCATCACCGAGGCCATCGCGCTCGACCAGCGCATCGTCAAGCTCGCCGATACCGATAAGGGCGAAGGCGCCGAGGATGCCGCCGGCAACGAGGTCATCAGCGCCCTGGCCAAGGCGCTGACCGCCTTCGGCCGGGGGGAAGACGGCATCGTCGCCCTGCGCCGGGCCGAACTGGCGGCCGTGGCCGACACCGGCCGGGTCCTGGCGGAGAACCGCCTGCTGTCCCAGAGCTTCGCCGCCACCGTAGACCGCCAGATCGCCGCCATGCGGGACGAGGCCAAGGCCGCCGTCGCCGGTACCGACGGCACCATCGCCGCCGGCCGAAACATGCTGATCCTGTTCGCCGTCGGCAGTCTGGTCGGCGCCGCGGCGCTGGCCTGGCTGGTGGTGGGACGCCACATCGTCGCCCGGCTCAGCGCGCTGTCCGACGCCATGCGGGCCATCGCGTCCGGCGACCTGAACGCATCCATCCCCGCCGCCGGCACCGACGAGATCGGCGACATGACCCGCGCGCTGATGGTCTTCCGCGACACCGCCAACGAGGCCAGTGCGGCCAACGCCCGTGCCGAGGCCGAACGCGGCCGTGCCGCCGGCGAGCGCCGCCGCGCCATGGTCGAGATGGCGGAGAATTTCGAGACCAGCGTCCGCGGCGTGCTGGACCGCGTGGCCCAGGCCGCCGGCGAGATGCAGGACATGGCCGAACGCATGACCCGCAGCGCCGACCTGACCGCCGGAGAGGCGACGACCGCCGCCGGCAGCTCCCAGCAGGCCGAAGGCAACGTCAAGGCGGTCGCCGCCGCGACGGAGGAGCTGTCGGCCTCCATCCAGGAGATCGGCAGCCAAGTCCACGCCTCCAGCCAGATCGCCCGCAAGGCGGCGGAAGAGGCCGAGCGCACCGACCGCACCGTGGAAGGGCTGGCCCAGACCGCAGGCCGCATCGGCGAGGTGATCGGGCTGATCCAGTCCATCGCCGGCCAGACCAACCTGCTGGCGCTGAACGCCACCATCGAAGCCGCCCGCGCCGGCGAGGCGGGAAAAGGCTTCGCCGTCGTCGCCAGCGAGGTGAAGGGGCTCGCCACCCAGACCGCGAAGGCGACGGAGGACATCTCCGCCCAGATCGCCGCGATGCAGTCGGTGACGCAGGAGGCTGTGGACGCTATCCGCTCCATCGCCGGCACCATCCGCGAGGTGAACGAGATCGCCGCCACCATCGCCGCCGCGGTGGAACAGCAGAGTGCGGCCACCCGCGAGATCGCCCGCAATGTGGGAGAGGCAGCGGACAGCACCCAGCATGTCCGCGGCAACATCGACTCCGTCGCCGACGCCGCGCGGGAATCGGGCGAATCAGCCAACCGCGTTCTGTCGGCCTCCTCCACCGTGCAGGGCCAGCTGAGGACCCTGTCCGGCCAGGTCGATGCGCTGGTGGGAGAGATGCGGGCGGCCTGATGCGGGTACGGATGCCGAGGACGGGTTACGGCCCGTCCGCCAGTTCTCGCAGGGCGTCCACGTCGCAGTGGAAGCGGTTGGGCCGCATCTCGTTCAGCAGGCCCTGCCGCTTCAGTTCGGCGACGACGCGGCTGGCGGTCTCGGTGGTGATGCCCAGCACGGCGCCGACATCCTCCCGCCCGAAGAAGTCGCATTCGCCCTGGTCGTCCACCAGGGTTAGGAACAGCCGGGCGACCCGCGCCCGCGCGCTGCCGGTGCCGAGTTCGACCAGGAAGGCGTCGGCGCGTTCCACCGCCTGATGCCAGCGCCGCATCAACTGCTGGTGCAGGTGCTGCGTCTCCTCCGACAGGCGCTGGATCACCGCGCGGGGGATGCGGCAGGTCAGGACCGGGTGGATGGCGATGGCGGTGTGGCGATAGGGTTCGCCCAGTGCCGCCTCAAGCCCGGCGGTGTCGCCGGTGCGTAAGAGCCGGACGATGCGCTGGCCGCCGTTGGGCAGATACTGCACCAGCTTCACCAGCCCGCCGCGCACGGTGAAGAGGGCCGTCGGCTCGTCGCCGACATGGTAGAGCGCCGCCCCCGGCGCCACCGTCATTTCGTCGATGGGCAGATGAATCAGGTTGAAATCGGATTCCGTCAGATCGGCGAAAAGCGCGGATTCCCTGATGCCGCACCCCCGGCAGTTCGCCAGCCCCCGCCACGCCGCGTTGATGCTGGTCTTCTTCACGCTCATGTCCATGGTTTTGCGGGGCGACGATGCTGTGGGTACGAACGGTGGTCGCCGGGCAGTGTGGCAGCTTTTTGGATGCGTTCCAAGGATGCGGCGATCAACGCCCGCATGAGGGAACCATCACGCCACGCTCTCCGTCACCGGCCGGGCTTCGCGCACCTCCTCGCGCAGGGTGACGGCGCCGTTGGTGCGTTCCAGGATCAGCTTGCGGCTGTGGTGGGCGCCGAGCCCCGCATGATGGCCGATGGTCAGCAGGGTGGCGTTCGGCAGTTCCCGCTCCATCAGGGTCAGCAACTCCTCCTCGGCCGGGGGATCGAGGCTGTCGGTGGCGTCCTCCAGGAAAATCCAGTCGGGGCGGCGGATCAGCAGCCGGGCGAAGCCCAGCCGCTGGCGGTCGGGCACCGACAGCACCTCGTCCCAGCGGTCGGTGCTGTCCAGCCGGTCGACCAGATCGGGCAGACCGACGCTGACCAGCGCCTCCGACGCCCGGTCGTCCGCCACCGACGAGGCTGGGCCGGGATAGGCCAGCACCGCGCGCAGGCTGTCGTGCGGCAGATAGGGGCGTTCCGGCATGAAGAAGACGCGGGTGTGGGCCGGCAGGGTGATGCGCCCGCTGCCCCACGGCCAGACGCCCGCCACGGCGCGGAACAGGCGGATGGTCGCCGTCGCATCGCCGCCGATCAGCACCCGGTCGCCCGGACGGACCTCCAGGTCGAAGGCATGGACGACGGCCGTGCCGTTCGGTTCGTCGATGGACACGCCGCTGAAGGCCAGCGTGTGGTGCTCTTCGGAGCGCACGACCTGGATGTGGCCGTCCGGCACGTCGCAGACATCGCGGTCCAGCCGCACCAGCGCGTCGTGCAGGTTCAGCACGCGCTCCACCGAGGCCCGCCATTCGGCGACGCGCGGCAGGTTGTCGATCGGCCAGGACAGGGCGCCCACCGTCTGCTGGAAGGCCTGCGCCGTCTGCATCAGCACGCCGAGCGAGATGGTCCCGGCGATGTAGCGCGGGGCGGCGACCAGGATCGGGAAGGCGGCGGACAGCACCGAATAGCTGGCACTGAACACCATCATGTGGCTTAGCGCGCGGGTCTGCCCGGTCCAGCCGCGCACCACCCCGCCGAACAGCGAGGCGAGATGCCCGCGCTCCGCCGATTCCCCGTGCAGCAGCGCGATGGTCTGGCCGTTCTCGCGGATGCGGGCGAGCGCGAAGCGGAAATCCGCCTCATAGCCCTGGCGCCGGTTGACGGCGTTGACCAGCGGCTGTCCGATCAGCATGGCGATGGTCGTGCCCATGGCGGCATAGAGCAGCGCCACGAACAGCAGATGACCCGGCACCGACAGCTCGGTTCCGAACAGCGTGACCGACAGCGTGCCCGACAGCATCCACAGGATGTTGGTGAAGCTGATCAGAAGCAGCGCGCAATAGGTCAGCGAATGGCCGAGGTCGATCGCCATCTCCGCGGTGATGCGGATGTCCTCGGCGATGCGGCCATCGGGGTTGTCGTGCTCGCCCGGCATATAGGCGATCTGGTGGTGGCGGCCGCGGCGCAGCCAATCCTCCAGCAGCTTGCGGGTCAGCCAGTCGCGCCAGCCCATCTGCAGCCGGCGCTTCACCCGCAGATGCAGCACGACGATGACGATGTTGTAGACGATGATCAGCCCGACCAATCCGATCATGGTCAGGAACCGGTCCATGGAGCGCTGTTCGAGCGCGTCGAACAGCCGCTCGCTCCACAGATTGATCAGGACCGGGACCGAAACCTGTCCGATCGTCAGCACGAACAGCGCCACGGTCAGCGCCCAGACGGTCACCCGCGACCGCCCGCGCCAGTAACCGCCCGCCAGGCGGAGGAAGCGGCGGGCGAAGCCGGGCGCCCCGTCGCCGGTATTGGCATTCCCGGTTTTGCCGCCGCCGGTTTTGCCGCCTCTATCATCGGTCATGTCGGCCATCCCGGGCCTCCGCCCTCAATCCCTTACCGTCCGTATTACTAACGAATAGGACGTGCTTGGACAAAAGTACAGGGGCAGGGGCGAAGAAAGGCTTAAAGCCTTCCCGTTCTCACAACCTCGGCGAGGAAGCGGTAGCTGTCCTTCGGCGTGCGTTCCAGCGTGTCGTAATCGACCCGCACGATGCCGAACCGCTTCGACAGGCCGTAAGCCCATTCGAAATTGTCGAGCAGGCTCCAGCACAGGTAGCCCTTGACGTTGCAGCCGTCCGCCAGCGCCTGCGCCACAGATTCCAGATGCTCGCGGTAATACAGCACGCGCTCCGCGTCATGGATCTGGCCGTCCGGCGTCACCACGTCGTCATAGGCGCAGCCGTTTTCCGCGATGAAGACGGCGGGATTGCCGTAATCGGTGCGGAGCTCGGTCAGCAGGTCGTACAGCCCCTCCGGCTGCACCGGCCACGCCATGCCGGTCCAGCGCCGGCACTGCGCCTCGCCCCAGCCGACGTCGAAGGGCCGCCCCTCCTCATGCTTCATCGTCATGCGGGAATAGTAGTTGATGCCCAGCAGGTCGATGGGATAGCGGATCGCCTCCTCGTCGCCGGGAAGCACGAAGTCCGCCATCTTGTCGGCCAGCAGCGCCGGGATCTGCCCGCGCATCAGCCCGTCCAGCGTCACCCGGTTCCACACCGCGTCCCAGCGGGCGGTCGCGGCCACATCCTCCGGCCGGTCGCTGTCGGGAACGGCGGGCTGCAGGTTCAGCACGGTGCCCAGCGTCAGGCCGGAATGCTCCGCCGCGATGGCGCGCAGCGCCGCCCCCTGCGCCAGATTCTGGTGGTGCAGAGCGCGCAGGATGCCCTGCTCGCCCAGCTTGTGGCCGGGGGCATGCTCCCCCACCCCATATCCGAAGATGGCGACCACGTTCGGCTCGTTCAGCATCATCCAGGTCTTGACCCGGTCGGCCAGCCGCGCGGTGACGATGCGGGCATAATCGGCAAAGGGACCGATGATCTCCCGCCCCTGCCAGCCGCCGGCATCCTCCAGCGGCTGCGGCAGGTCCCAATGGTAGAGGCAGGCCATCGGCGTGATCCCCGCCTCCAGCAGCCCATCGACCAGCCGGTCGTAAAAATCGAGGCCGCGCGTCTCCACCGCCCCGGTTCCCGTCGGCAGGATGCGGGGCCAGGCGATGGAGAAGCGGTAGCTGTCGAAGCCCGCCGCCTTCATCAGCGCGATGTCTTCCGGGAAGCGGTGATAGTGGTCGCAGGCGACGGCGGCGCTGCTGCCGTCCATGATGCGTCCATCAGCGGTGAAGGTATCCCACACGCAAGGGCCGCGGCCGTCGGCATTGACCGCCCCTTCGATCTGGTAGGATGCGGTGGACGCACCCCAGCGGAAATCCGGCGGAAAACTCAGCGGCTTGGCATCGGCGGCCTGGGACACGGGCTGGCTGAAGCTGTCCATTCTTATCCTCCCACGGGGATGGTCGTTTTCCCCAGCATGCCCCAGCCGGCCGCCCTTCGCCATGGGACAAGCACGCGATCGGGCATAGCGCGACGCGGTGGCGCAGCATCGGGCGGTTGCACGCAGGCACTGTGCGGACCCGTCCGAAAGGCGTAGCCTGTTGCGATAAGACGGCGTTCAGCCGCTCCGACAACGGAGGAAAACCACCATGCCGAATACCACCAAGATCGTCTTCATCGGTGCGGGCAGCGCCGCCTTCGGGCTCAGCCTGTTCCAGGACCTGTTCTCCACCACCGAACTGGCCGGCAGCACCCTGACGCTGGTCGACACCAACGCGGAGGCGCTCGACCGCATGGCGGCGCTGGCGGAGGTGATGAACCGCCATGGGGACGCCGGCATCACCATCGAGAAGACCACCGACCGCAAGGCCGCCCTGCAGGGCGCCGGATTCGTGCTGTGCGCCATCGCCATCGACCGCAACCGGCTGTGGAAACTGGATTTCGAGGTGCCGAAGAAGCACGGCATCCGCCACACGCTGGGCGAGAACGGCGGCCCCGGCGGGCTGTTCTTCACGCTGCGCACCCTGCCGCTGATCGTCGACATCGTCCGCGACGTCGAGGCGATCTGCCCGGACGCGCTGTTCATCAACCTGTCCAACCCGGAAAGCCGCATCGTGCTGGGCCTGTCGCGCTGCACGTCGGTGCGGACGCTGGGGCTCTGCCACGGCATCTTCCTGGCGCGCTGGTTCATCTGCCAGATCCTGGGCCTGGCGGAGAAGGAGGTGGATGTCTGGGGCGCCGGGCTGAACCATTTCCAATGGCTGACCGCAATCCGCGAGAAGGCGACGGGGCGCGACCTCTACCCCCTGCTGCGCGAACGCGAAGCGACGCACGACCCCGCCTTCACCCCGCTGGCGCGGCGCCTGTTCCACGCCTTCGGCCTGTGGGTGACGCCCAGCGACGACCACACCGGCGAATTCCTGCCCTATGGCTGGGAGGCCGGGGAGCACGGCTTCGACTTCAAGCACGATGAAGAGGGCCGCGTCATCCTGCGCGACCTGATGGACGGCGTCATCGACGGCAGCAAGCCGATCCCCGACGACTGGACCAAGCCGTCCTGGGGCGAACGGGCGGTTGCGGTGATCGCGGGCCAACTGCACAACCAGAAGCGCTTCATCGAGAGCGGCATCGTCATCAACCGCGGCGTCATCCCCGGCCTGCCCGACGAGCTGGCGGTGGAGGTGCCGCTGGTGGCGGACGCTGCCGGCATCCACCCGATCTCGCTCGGACGCCTGCCCGACGGCATCGTCAAACTGCTGTCGGTCCAGGCCAACGTGCAGCAATTGTCGGTGGAGGCGGCATTGCGCGGATCGAAGGAACTGGCGCTGCAGGCCCTGCTGATCGACCCGGTCATCAACTCCAGCACCGCCGCCGTCGCCATCCTGGACGAGCTGTGGGAGGCGAACCGGCCCTATATCCGGGCTTGTCTCTGAGGAATGCCTACGCCCGTCCCCGCCGGATCAGCCGGGCCGAGGCGAAGCCCAGCCCGGCGGTCAGCGCGCCGACGCCGAGGAACAGCGGACCGAAGCCGGTATGGGTGGAGATGTAGCCGTAGAGAACCGGCCCGATCCCCTGGCCGATGAAGAAGCAGGAAGCGAACAGGGCCAGCGCCGACCCGCGGGCGGTCGGCGCCAGCTCCGTCGCCTGGGTCTGCATGGTGTTGTGCAGCATGTAAAAGCCGAAGCCGGCGACCAGGAAGGCAAGGCTCACCACCGGCCAGGGCACCGGGAAGGCGATGACGAGATAGGCGAGACCGGCCGCCAGACCGCCGGCCTTCATCATGCCCCACTGGCCGAGCGAGGCGATCAGCCGCCGCACCACCGCGCTGTAGGCCACGCCGCCGATGGCGAAGGCGGCGATGGTCAGCCCGGCCTGGAAGGCGCCGGCCGCGCCATGTTCGATCAGCACCGGCGCCACGAAGGGGAAGACGCCGAAGATCAGCAACCCTTCCGCCGCCACCGTGGCGAAGACAATCAGCGAGGCCGGGTTGGTCAGCACGGTGGCGTAGCGCCGCTGCGCGTCCGCGACCGACAGGCGGGAGCGCGTCTCCACCTCTCGTGCCAGCCCGATCAGGGTGGCGACGCAGATCAGCGCGGTCAGGCCTGTGGACAGGCCGAACACCGCGCGCCAGCCGAAGGCCTCGGCCAGTGCCCCCGACACCGCCGACCCCGACATCTGCCCCAGGATCACCGCCAGCAGGAAGCGGCTGATGGCGATCTGGCGCTCCTCATAGGGCACGCGGTCGCCGATCAGCGCCATGGAGGCCGGAATGATGCCGCCGGCGAACGCGCCGGCCAGGATGCGCCCGGCCATTACCGTGCCGTAGGTCGGCGCGATGGTGGACAGCGCCAGCCCCACCGTGAGCACGGCCAGCGCCAGCCGCACCAGCCGCGACTTGCCGATAGCGTCCCCGACCGGTCCCAGCACGATCTGCATCAGCGCATAGGGCAGCGTGTAGGCGGACGCCAGCAGCGCCGCCTGCCGCACCGTAACGCCGAGATCGTCGGCGATCAGCGTCAGCATCGGATCGGTGGTGCGCAGGGAAAAGGCGCTGGCGAACCCGGCGAGGCCGAGCAGGAAGATGAGACGCATGGATGGCCCGAACGGCGACGATGAAGGTTCAGGACCTTAACCGGATCGGCTGCGGGCGTACCGCAGTGCGACGGTGATGGCAGGCATGCGCATGCCGCGGGGAGGTTCGTGGCCACCGTTACCTGCCAAGTAATCGATTCGGCGCCCTCCGCCGGGCGATCCTGGGTTCGCCGGGACAATCCGGCGGGTCGGCAAGGGAGGAAGGACATCATGGGGTTCATTCAGACCGACGACGGCGTGCGCCTGTTCCACCGCGATTGGGGCAACCGCGAAGGCGCCCCGCCCATCGTCTTCGTGTCGAGCTGGTCGCTGACCTCCGATGCCTGGGCCTACCAGATGGCGCCGCTGTCCGAGCAGGGATGCCGCTGCATCGCCTTCGACCGCCGCGGCCATGGCAAGTCGGACGAATCGCCGTCCGGCTACGACTTCGACCGGCTGGCAGACGACGTCGCCGCCCTGCTGGAGGCGCTGGACCTTCGCGGCGTAACGCTGGTCGGCCACTCGATGGCGACGGGCGAGATCGTGCGCTATCTGACCCGCCACGGCGCCGGGCGGGTGAAGGGAGTGGTGATGGTGGGCACCATCACGCCGCTGATGGCGAGGACCGACGACAACCCCGACGGCGTCGATCCGGCATTGTTCGAAACCTTCCGGTCGGAACAGCTGCTGCGCGACTTCCCCAAATGGCTCGGCGACAACATCGATCCATTCGTGACCGGGGAAACATCGGCGGAGATGAAGGGATGGATCACCGGAATGGCGCTGCAATCCTCGTTGAAGGCTTTGCTGGAGTGCCACCGCGCCATCACCTCCGCCGATTTCCGGAAGGAGTTGCCGGCCATCACCGTGCCCACCCTGGTCGTGAATGGCGACCGCGACGTGACCACCCCGCTCGCACTCGCCGAGCGCACGGTGGCGCTGATGCCGAATGCCGCCCTGTCGCTTTACGAGGGGGCTCCGCACGGCCTGTTCCTCACCCACCGCGACCGCTTCAACGCCGAACTGCTGGCCTTCGCCCGCGGGTGACGGCAACGATGGCAGTCGATACCGGTTCGGAGCCAAGTCCCATGTCCCATGGCACTCCTCAATCCGCCACCCGCACCGGCAGGGCGCCGGCGGGGCCGCCCGTCGGCGCCCTGCTGCGGTCCTGGCGCCAGCGCCGCGGCCTCAGCCAGCTTGATCTCGCCTGCGAGGCCGACATCTCCACCCGGCATGTCAGCTTCCTGGAGACCGGTCGCTCGCAGCCCAGCCGCAGCATGCTGATCCATCTGGCCGAACGGCTGGACGTGCCGCTGCGGGACCGCAACGCCCTGCTGGTCGCCGCCGGTTTCGCCCCGGTCTACAGCGAACACAGCCTGGACAACCCGGCGATGGAGGCGGCGCGCAAGGCGGTCGACCTCGTGCTGACGGGGCACGAGCCCTTCCCGGCGCTGGCGGTGGACCGGCATTGGCAGCTGATTGCAGCGAACCGGGCGGTGGCGCCGCTGCTGAAGGGAGTGGCGGCGGAGTTGCTGACCCCGCCGGTCAATGTCCTGCGTCTCAGCCTACATCCCGACGGGTTGGCCGGCCGCATCGGCAATTGGGCGCAATGGCGCGAGCATGTGCTGTCCCGCCTGACCCGCCAGATCGAGGCGAGCGCCGACCCGGCGCTGGTGGCCTTGCGCAACGAGTTGCAGGGCTATCCCGACCCGCCCTCTTCTTCGGATGATGGCGGCAGCGAGGCCGGGCACCATCCCGACGTGGTCGTTCCGCTGCGCCTGCACACGTCCCTCGGCCTGTTGAGCCTGTTCAGCACGACCACGGTCTTCGGGACGGCGCTGGACGTCACCCTGTCTGAATTGGCGATCGAGGCCTTCTTCCCAGCCGATGCCGAGACGGCGGAAAGGTTGCGCCGGACACTTGCTGAAATCCCCTCTCCCTTCCGGGGAGAGGGTTAAGGGTGAGGGGGACGTATAACGGCCCTTTACCGAGAATCTACCCTGTGCATCCCCCTCTCCCCGGGGGGGAGAGGGGGATTTCCCCCTCCAAACCCTCAGCTCATCGCCACAAGGCTGGCGTTGCCGCCGGCCGCGGTGGTGTTGGTGCTGAGCGAGCGCTCGTTCATCAGCCAGGCGATCTCCACTCCCTCGCCGCCGGCCGGCACGCCTTGGGTCAGGACGATGGGGCCGGGCAGTTCGGCGATGCGGCGGTTGGCGGCCAGCAGGCGGGCGGCATCGCCCTCCACCAGCGCACCGGCCAGAGCACCGAAGGACAGCCAGTTCGCCGTCACCCGGACACGGGCGGCAAGCTCCGCCGGCAGGCTCGCCAGGCAGGCGGTGACGGCGCTGTCGCCGTCGACCACCACCTCGTTGCCGGTGGCGAGTGCCGCTCCCAGCAGCCGGTACAGCCCGTCCTCCGTCTGAGGCAGCAGCAGGATGCGGCCGCGCGGGATCAGGCTGTAGACGTTGCTTTCACCCACCGGACCGGCCAGTTCGACGCTGCCGCCGACGGGGGAGCGCTTCGCCAGCGACCGTATGTCGGTGGCGATCTCCGCCTTGCCCTGGTCGGCCAGCCAGCCGGCGAGTGCGTGGGCCGGCGCACGTACGGCGTCATTTCCGCGCAAGCCCAGGTCAAGGGCCGAACGTACGGACAGCAGGCGCGACAGGTACAGCGGGCCGCCGGCCTTCGGGCCGGTGCCGGACAGGCCGTGGCCGCCGAAGGGCTGTACGCCCACCACCGCGCCGATGGTGTTGCGGTTGACGTACAGGTTGCCGGCCTCGATCCGGCTGGTCACCCGGTCGATGGTGGCATCGATGCGGGTATGCAGGCCAAAGGTCAGGCCATAGCCGGTGCCGTTGATGGCATCGACCAGCCGGTCCAGATCGTCGCGGCGGAAGCGCAGGACGTGCAGGACCGGGCCGAACACCTCGCGCTCCAAGTCGGCGATGCGGTCGATCTCGATGATCGTCGGCGCGACGAAGGTACCGTTGGCGGTCTCCGTCGGCAGCGGCAGCGACTCAACCCGGCGGCCCTTGGCCCGCATCGCCTCGATGTGGCGGGTGATGCCGTCGCGTGCCTCGGCGGTGATGACCGGGCCGACGTCGATGGCCAGCCGGTCGGGGCTGCCGAGGCGCAGTTCGCGCATCGCGCCCTTCAGCATGGTCAGGGTGCGGTCGGCCACATCCTCCTGCAGGCAGAGGATGCGCAGGGCCGAGCAGCGCTGCCCCGCGCTGTCGAAAGCGGAGGCGATCACGTCGCCGACCACCTGCTCGGCCAGGGCGGAGCTGTCGACGATCATGGCGTTCTGGCCGCCGGTCTCGGCGATCAGCGGGATCGGCGCGCCTTCCGGCGACAGCCGCTCGGCCAGCTGGCGCTGGATCAGGCGGGCCACCTCGGTGGAGCCGGTGAACATCACCGCGCGGGTGCCGGCATGGCCGACCAGCGCCGCGCCGACCTGACCGGCACCGGGCAGCAGCTGCACCGCACCGGCCGGCACGCCGGCAGCGCGGAGGATGCGAACCGCTTCCGCCGCGACCAGCGGGGTTTCCTCCGCCGGCTTGGCCAGCACCGGGTTGCCGGCGGCCAGCGCCGCAGCGACCTGGCCCGAGAAGATGGCGAGCGGGAAGTTCCACGGGCTGATGCAAACCACCGGCCCCAGCGGCAGATGGGTGTCGGTGTCGAAGCCGTCCCGCACCCGGGCGCCGTAATAGCGCAGGAAGTCGATGGCCTCGCGCACCTCGGCGATGGCGTTGGCGGTGGACTTGCCGGCCTCGCGGATGATCAGGCCCAGCAGGGTCGGCATGCGCGCCTGCATCTCGTCGGCGGCGCGGAACAGGCAGGCGGCGCGCTGGGCCGGCGGGGTGGCGGCCCAGACCGGGGCGGCCGCCTCCGCGAACAGGAAGGCGTCGGCGATGTCGGCCGGGGCGGCATCGACGCAGTGCCCGACGACGTCCCGATGGTCGGCCGGGTTCAGCACCGGCTGGGCGCTTCCGCGGCGCTCGCCGTCGGCCAGCTGCGGGGCGGCGGTCCAGGCGACGGCGGTGCTGTCGCGCAACGCGGCGGACAGGTCGGCGAGCGTGGTTTCGTTCGACAGGTCGAGGCCGGCGGAATTGGGCCGTTCCACGCCGTAGAGATCCGTCGGGAGGGCAATCAGCGGGTTCTTTTCGCCCACCGGCAGGGTGGCGCGGGCCTGCGCCACCGGGTCGGCGACCAGATCGTCGATCGACACGCTCTTGTCGGCGATGCGGTTGACGAAGGAGCTGTTGGCGCCATTCTCCAGCAGGCGGCGGACCAGATAGGCCAGCAGGGTCTCATGGGTGCCGACCGGGGCATAGACGCGGCAGGGACGCTTCAGCGGACCGACCACCTCCTTGTACAGCGGCTCGCCCATGCCGTGCAGGCACTGGAACTCGTACTGGCCGACCTGGAAGCCGGCGGGGTTCATCTGCTCGGCCATCCGGTAGATGGTCGCCAGCGTCTGGGCATTGTGGGTGGCGAACTGCGGGAACACCGCATCCGGTGCCGCCAGCAGCCGGCGGGCGCAGGCGACATAGGACACGTCGGTGTGCAGCTTGCGGGTGTAGACCGGAAAATCCTCCAGCCCGTCGACCTGGGCGCGCTTGATCTCGCTGTCCCAATAGGCGCCCTTGACCAGACGCACCATCAGCCGATGGCTGCTGCGCCGGGCCAGATCGACGATGAAGTCGATGACGTAGGGGCAGCGCTTGCCATAGGCCTGGACGACGAAGCCGATGCCGTTCCAGCCCTTCAGATCCGGGTCGAAGCACAGCGATTCCAGCAGGTCGAGCGACAGCTCCAGCCGGTCGGCCTCCTCGGCGTCGATGTTCAGGCCGATGTCGTAGCGGCGGGCGAGCCGGGCCAGCTCGGTGACGCGCGGCAGCAGTTCCGCCATCACGCGGTCGGCTTGGGCGCGGGAATAGCGCGGGTGCAGGGCCGACAGCTTGATGGAGATGCCGGGACCGTCATAGATGCCGCGCCCGGCCGACGCCTTGCCGATGGCGTGGATCGCCTTTTCATAGTCGGCGTAATAGCGGTCGGCGTCGGCGGCGGTCGTCGCCGCCTCCCCCAGCATGTCGTAGGAATAGCGGAAGCCTTCCGCCTCCATCTTGCGGCTGTTGGACAGCGCCTCGTCGATGGTCTGGCCGGTAACGAACTGCTCGCCCATCATCCGCATGGCGAAATCGACGCCGCGGCGGATCAGCGGCTCGCCGCCGCGCAGGATCAGCTTGGTCAGAGCGGAGGACAGCGCCTGCTCGCCGCCGAAAGTATCGCCCAGCACGCCCGTCACCTTGCCCGTGACCAGCAGCCCCCAGGTCGCGGCGTTGACGAACAGCGACGGGCTGTTGCCGAGATGGGCGCGCCAGTCGCCGCCGGCAATCTTGTCGCGGATCAGCGCATCGCGGGTGGCGCGGTCGGGGATGCGCAGCAGCGCCTCCGCCAGGCACATCAGCGCCACGCCTTCCTGACTCGACAGGCTGTACTCGTGGATCAGCCCCTCCACCCCGCGCCCCTGCGGCTTGGCGCGTAGCGCCGAGATCAGCGTCCGCGCGGTCTGGGCCGCCGCCGCGGTCACCTCGGCCGGCAGCGTCGCCTGCTCCACCAGCCACGCCACGCAGTCCGGCTCCGGCCGGCGGTAGGCGGCGGTGATCGCCTGACGCAGCGGACTGGCCGGACGGACGACGGGGGCGAAAGCGGCGAAGGGGCCGGCACCGGTGGAGAGGGACGGCTCGAAGGCGGGGGCAACGCTCGGGTCGATCATCTGGTTCATCGCGTGGCTGGCTCTGGTCGGGGGCGGGGGGCGAGAGCTGGGAAAAGCTCGTGGCCGGCGTTGCGCAAGGGCCGGTCCGATGCCTGTCAGGCTAACCGATTTCCCCGAATCCGTGCCATCTGGTATTTTGCCGATTTTTCCGATCAACATCTTGGAATATATCCTCCATGCCGAACAGAATTTTGGTTCTGCGGCAAAATTTCAGAACATACTGCCTGTTTGCGATCGCAATCCGAGCGCTTGCGCAAGTTGGCCGAACGAAATTCGAAAACGGCTCCTCGCCGCCGCATGTCTCTTGAGAGCGGCGACGGAAACCGAACTTTCATCGGCGATGGAGCAAAAGCGCGGAAATGGGCGGCGCTCAGCCCTTCAGCGGCTTCGTGCGGTTGCTTTCGGGCGGCTTGCGCACAGGCACGGGGGGTGCGGACTTCTCGCCGCCCTCCCCCAGATAGGTCTGCGCCGCGGCGACGACGGACCGCCAGGGGCGTTCCAGCGGGAACTGCGGCCAGCCGCCGGCGAACAGGCCGGAGATCATCCAGCCCGCCATCAGCGTCACCGCCAACTGTTCGGAAAATCCGCCCGTCTTCAGCACCGGCAGGGCGAAGTTGCGCCGCCGCTTGATCGGCCACAGCAGCGGCAGCCCGGCCGGGGTCAGCAGGTCGCCGGCCAGATGGGTGAGATAGCCGACGATGAAGGGGATCAGCAGGTGCTGGTAGGCTGCATGCTCATGCAGAACCCACAGGCATCCGGCGATGGCAAGGGCCGAATGGGTGACGCCGCGATGTCCGAAGATGTTGGAGATCGCCGTGGACAGCGGCTTCACCATCTGCCCCAGAGTCGATTTCGGATGATCGATGTCCGGCGCGAGCGCCCCCAGAATCGCCGCGCCGAAGGCGACCGGGTCGAAGGTCATCCCGTACCGGCTCGACAGGTAGAACCAGGTGGCGCCACCGACGATTATGTGAGAGGACGCCATCACCGTCGGTCACCGGGGGCCTTAAGCTGGTCTCTGTCGGGACGTGGTCTGCGCCAAGCCCGAAATGGGGGTAGCCTGACCTTAGGATATTCTTCGCCTCCAGAACAATATCGCATGCAGGACCGAGGGATTCCCTAAACGCATAACCTCCATGCGTTCGTCAACGGCGGGTTGCCGGATGGCGCCGCGCCGCCGATCATTTTGATTTGTTCTCCGTCTGGGTGGCTTCGATCTCGTCCAGCACGGCCTCGGGGGCGACGTCCTGCCGGATGACGTCCAGTTCCGCGTCGACCTCCGTCTTCACCCCCAGATGATCGGCGATGGAGGAGACCAGCGTCACCAGCCGGGTCACCTCATGCTCGGCCAGCAGGCTGATCTGCAGGTCGAGGTCGGCGCGCTTGTCCGACACGGAGGCCATGCGGTTCTGGCTGATCAGGACGAAGGTGGACAGGAAGATCGCCTCCACCGACGCGATCATCGCCAGCACGACGAAGGACGGGTCCCACGGCTTGACCAGCGGGATCCAGCCCAGATTGATCAGGATCCAGCCGCCGAACAGCACCAGATGCAGGTAGACGAAGCGCATGCTGCCGGTGAAGCGGGTGATCGCGTCGGCGATGCGGTCCTGAAGCGTGGCCTCCACCACCTCCCGCTTGCGGCGGGCCTGAAGCGCCTGGATGTTGCGCTCCAGCACGGCACTGAGGCCGGGGGTCTGGGGCGGTGGATATGTGGGCGAGCCGCCGCTGCGCCCGGCGCCGGCGGCGGTCTGCGAAGGATTTGCCATCGTTGGGTCTCCAAACTCAGCGGCGGCCGTCCGGGCGCTGCCGCCCACCGCCGCCAACCGACAACCGCGGCCCCCAACGGGCGTTCCGCCCCCTCCCCGTCCGACCGTGTCCGGAACTCCCGACCGGACGGCATGTTGGCCGAAGGGCAAACACCAACCGGGAGGACAGCATGAACAAGGACCAGGATCAGGATCGCGATCGGCAGGTCTCCAACGCCGACAGCCCCAATCCGGGCGCACAGGGTGGCGGGCCGGTCGCCCCCGGCCGGGCCGGCCAGGGCATGGGTGTCGGAACCGGCAGCGCGGACGACCTGCCGCACACCGTCGGCGGCGGACCGTCGACCACCGTCACCATCGGCGAGGGCACCGGACAGCGCCGCGACCTGCCGGACCAGCACGCCGCCCCGCCGACCCCGAAGGACAACGCCGGCAAGCGTCCGCGCAACCGGGAGGAAGGCAAGCCGGGTTGACCGGCCTTCGATACCGGCGAGCGCTTCGGCGCACCCGTTCAGGCACTCGCCGGACTCCGGCACTTGCCCGAGGCATCGGTCGAATGGCGGAAGCGGAAATACCGCGGCAGACGAGTGGACGCTAAGTCGGATTTGGTCGAACCGTCACCTATGATGGCTCTGGCGCGCGGAAATGTTTCTTCCACACAATGGCATTAATCCTGCCTACAACCGGTGGGACATGTTCCAAAAGCCAGATTACTAACCTAGCCTTCCGCTCCGAACGTCGAGCGCTGCGAAGCGTCGACGAGCAGACGATCAAAGATCGGATGTGCCGGCCGTCTCGTCATCGGCCCTCGCCACCGTCGATCGTCAATAATAATCGGGATCGGGAGCGACGAGCATGGATGCTGGCGGGCAACAGGACTTTGGCAGGGCAAATGGCACGAATCGGCTGATGTCGGCAGTCGCAATCACGTCGGCATTCCTACTTCTCGTCATCGTACTGTTCGATATCGTTCTCAAGCCGTTTCTGGATTCCACCAGCCTGACCGAATGTTCGATCTCCGATGTCCTCCAGTTGATTTTCGTCGGATCGCCAGCCCGGCTTCCCCTGGATTCCTGGGAACCGATGATGAAGGCCTTCGACTGGCTGCATCGGCATCTCGGCGAGAATGTCTATGAAGCGATCTTCTTCGTCGAACATGTGAAGTTCCAATATCCGCTGACCTCCCTTCTCCCGATGGAGGTGATGTCGTCGGTCGGCCTGCTGCACCTTCGGGTCTACATCTTGGTCAACCTCATCCTCACCTGCGCCACCGCGCTCGGCATGGGCGTTCTCATGCTGGAACTGGCGGCTCGGCTGGGACTGTCCGGCCCGTCCGATACGCTGTCCGCGCGTCTGAAGCTGGCCAGCCTCGGCGTGCTCGCGACGCTCGGCTTCTTCCCGGTGGCGAAGGCTTTCTCGGTCGGCCAGATCCAGGTCTGGCTGAACGCGGCGTTCGTCCTGTCGACGATCCTCTACTGCCGCAACCGCCGCTGGGCGGTCGGCATGCTGCTGGGCCTGTCGACGCTGATAAAGCCGCAGATGTCGCTGTTCCTGCTGTGGGCGCTGCTGCGCAAGGAGTGGCGGATCGCCGGGGGCTGGGCGGCCGTCGTGGCTGTCGGCACCGCGGTGACGGCAATGCTGTACGGGGTGAAGCCGATGCTGACCTATCTGGACGTCCTGTCCTTCATCGGCGCGCATGGCGAGGGATATTACTCCAACCAGACGCTGAACGGGCTTCTGAACCGGCTGCTCCACAACGGCAACAATGTGCAATGGCTGGGCGACGCCTTCGCCCCGCACCATCCGCTGGTCTATTGGGCAACCATGTCGTCCGGCCTGCTGTTCATCGGCTTCGGCCTGCTCTGGCGCCGGCACGACCACGGTGACGGCGGGATCCTGTCCTTCGCGATGGCCGGCATATGCTTCACGGTCGGATCGCCGGTCGCCTGGATCCACCATTTCGGCATTCTGCTGCCCGCCTTCGCCATCGCCTTCCTCGCCGTGGCCGGGACGGCGGCGGAAAGCCCACAGGCCGCGAACCGAAATTTCCAACTCCTTGGCGTGGCGTTCCTTCTCACCGCCGTCGACGCCTTCAAGCCCGCGAACGCCTTGGCGGACACGTCCTTCAACATCCTGCAATCCTACATGTTCTTCGGCACGCTGATCCTCATGACGGTGCTGTGGCGGGTAGCGGCACCGGTTCGCCAAAGCCGACCGCTGTCCTTCCCTCAGGCGGCGCTGCCGGGCTGACGCGCGGTCCGCGCCGCCTGGCACCCGGCCGCACACCGGAACGCCGGGGCTTCCGCGCCTGTTGGTGGGCCAGATGACCCAACCGGCAGGAAGGAGCCCAGACATGCCACGCTACACGCCACGCTATCCGGAAGCAGGCCAATCCCATGAGGACGGCACGGGCTGGATGTCGGCCCGCGGGCTGGCGATGATGGCCGGCGGTGCGGCCTTGGCGCTGGTGGCGAGCCGGCTGCTGCCGCCGGTGGTGGCGCAGCTCGCCGGATCGGCCCGCGCGTCTGCGGGCCGCGACGGTTTCGACGCGCTGATCGACGACCACCGCCACATCCAGGCGCTGCTGGTGGAGATGGTGCAGACGCCCATCGACGCGCCCGGCCGCCGCACCCAATTGCTGCTGCGCCTGAAGCGCCGGCTGGCCGCCCACGCCATGGCGGAGGAGGACGTCGTCTATCCCATGCTGCACGACCAGGCGCGGAAGGAGGAGGACGCCAAGCATCTCTACGGCGAGCATGCGGAGATGAAGATGCATCTCTTCACGCTGGAACAGACGCCGAAGGACGATCCCCGCTGGCTCGCCGTGGCGCTGGACCTGAAGCGCATCATCGACGGCCATATCCGGCAGGAGGAGGAGATCGACTTCCCCGCCCTGCGCAACAGCCTGGACGAAAGCCAGACCGCCACCATGTCCGGCGGCGTCGCCCGTGAAAAAGCACTGATCCTCTGACCATCGCCATTCGGGAAAGGGCCGGCACCGGAACGCTCCGGCCGCCGGTCCTGTTGCTGAACGCAACCGTAACGAAGGCAAAAGTCGGGGAGAGATCGATGAGAGCACTGGTCTGGCACGGCGCCAACGACATCCGCTGCGACACGGTCCCGGATCCGGAGATCGAGCATCCGCGCGACGCCATCGTCAAGGTGACGACCTGCGCCATCTGCGGGTCCGACCTTCACCTGCATGACCACTTCATGCCGGGCATGGAAAAGGGCGACATCGTCGGCCATGAATTCATGGGCGAGGTGGTGGAGGTCGGGGCCGACGCCAAGAGCGTGCTGAAGGTCGGCGAGCGGGTGGTGGTGCCCTTCACCATCTGGTGCGGCGAATGCGACCAGTGCAAGCGCGGCAACTATTCGGTCTGCGAGCGCTCCAATCGCAACAAGGCGCTGGCCGACAAGGTCTTCGGCCACACCACCGCCGGCCTGTTCGGCTACACCCACCTGACCGGCGGCTATGCCGGCGGACAGGCCGAATATGTGCGGGTGCCCTTCGCCGACCGCACCCACATCAAAATCCCCAGCGGACTGACCGACGAGCAGGTTCTGTTCCTGGGCGACATCTTCCCCACCGGCTGGCAGGCCGCCGCCCAGTGCGACATCCAGCCGGACGACACGGTGGCGATCTGGGGCTGCGGCCCGGTCGGGCAGATGACGATCCGCAGCGCCATCCTGCTCGGCGCCAAGCAGGTGGTCGCCATCGACCGCGTGCCGGAACGGCTGGCGATGGCCAAGGCCGGCGGCGCCATCACCATCAATTTCGAGGAGGAGAGCGTCGTCGAGCGGCTGAACGAGCTGACCGGCGGCAAGGGTCCGGAGAAGTGCATCGATGCCGTCGGCATGGAGGCGCACGCCACGGCCACGCTCGATAGCATGATGGACCGCGCCAAGCAGGCGCTGATGCTGGAATCGGACCGCGCCCATGTGCTGCGCGAGATGATCTATGTCTGCCGCCCGGCCGGCACGCTGTCGATCCCCGGCGTCTATGGCGGGCTGATCGACAAGATGCCCTTCGGCATGTCGATGAACAAGGGCCTGACCTGGCGCATGGGCCAGACCCACGTCAACCGTTGGACCGACGACCTGCTGAACCGCATCCAGGAAGGACAGATCGACCCGTCCTTCGTCATCACCCACACCGTTCCGCTCGATCAGGGCCCCGAGATGTACAAGACCTTCCGCGACAAGCGGGACGGCTGCATCAAGGTGGTCCTCAAGCCCTGAGGTGACGTCATGGCCTATTACAACCGCTCCTCGACCGGAGACAACCTCGCCCGCGGGCTCGGCTGGTTCAGCATCGGCCTCGGCGTCGCCGAACTGATGGCCGGCCGGACCATCGCCCGCTGGATGGGGATGGAGGACAAGACCAACCTGATCCGCGCCTATGGCGTGCGGGAGATCACCGCCGGCGTCGGCCTGCTGGCTCTCGGCGATCCCAAGCCCTGGATCTGGAGCCGCATCGCCGGCGACGCCGTCGACATGGCGACGCTCGCCGCCGGCATGCAGGACAACCCCCGCGCCGGCAACGCCCGCATCGCCTTCGGCGCGGTGGTGGCGGCGACGGCGCTGGACGTGGTCTGCGCCCAGAAGCTGCACCGGGAGGAGGCCTACTACCGCAGCCTGCCGGTGCCGGACTACAGCGACCGCAGCGGCTTCCCCCGTTCGGTCTCCGCAATGCGCGGCGCCGCCAGCGACGCCCCCATCGGCGAGGACATGCGGACGCCGAAGATCCTGCAGTTCCAGCCGGCCCAAAGCCAGACTGCCCAAACCCAGACGGCAAGCCCCTGACGCACATGCACCCTGCCGATCTGTTCATGGCGCTGTGGCGCTTGCTGGAGGAACGGCGCGACGAGGTCCGCGTCCTGGCCCAAGGGCTGGAGGCGGACCACGCGCGGGCCGGCCGGCTGGCCGGGGAGGCGGCGCCGGAGTTGCGGAAGGGCGCCGCCGCTCTGGAGAGGTGGGTCGGGGACGGACTGGACCTCGACCGGATACTCGCGGCGGCGCAGGCCATCGACGGGTGGTTCGCGCCGCTGGCCTCCCGATACGACATCCGGGCATCCGACGACTTGCTCCCCGCCGACCGGCTGGAGGCGCGCCGCCGCCTGAACCGCGACGGCCGCTTCAACGCCGACCCGGCGGACGGACAGCTGATCCTGCGCCCCGGCGTGCTGGCGCGCGCCATGAACATCCGGGAGACGGCACCGCCAGGCGCCGATCCCGACGCTTTCGACCCGGTCGACCTGTTCTCCACCCTGCTGGCCGTGCCGCCCGGCCTGACCATAGAGGCCGAGCGTGACGGCGACCCGGACCGACGCATCGCCGTCGAATACCGCCGCATCGCCGCGGTGTCCGACCAGGACCCGGCCGACCCCACCTGGACGCCGGTGATCGGCATCGTCCCGCTGGCCGAGGCGGAGGACGACCTCGCCATCCACCAGTTCCGCCGCGACGGCGAGGACTGGTACGACCCCACCCCACGCGACTTCAGCCGCCGCGCCGCCGACGCCATCGCCGGACTGGCGGAGCAGGGCGCCACCTTCGTGCTGTTCCCCGAGGTTTCGGTCGGGGCCGGCACGCTGGACGCGATCCGGCAAGCGCTGCGCACCCAGGCGGTGGACGGCCCGATCCGCTACGCCCTGGTCGGGGTTAAGGAGGAGGCGGAGGACGGTGGACGACCGCACAACCGGGCGCTGCTGCTCGACCGCTGCGGCACGGTGATCGGCAGCCAGACCAAGCTTCATTGCTGGGACCTGGACAGCAACCAGTGCCGCTCCTACGACCTGCGCGACCGCAACGGCCGGCTGCTGGACTGCGCCCGCGAGGACATCGAGACCGGCGACTGCTTCACCCTGTTCGAACTGCCCGACCTCGGCCGGCTCGCCGTCGCCATCTGCGAAGATCTGGGGCGCTCGGAGCCCAGCGCCTGGATCGCGTCCGGCATGATGGTGGACTGGCTGGTCACCCCGGTGATGGACAGCGGCCTGACCACCGAGCGCTGGCAGGCGAAGGAAGGCGGGGCCTCGTCGCGCGCCGGCTATTGCCGGGTGATCGTCGCCAACAGCATGGCGCTGTCGCACCGCTTCAACCGCTACTGCCGCGCCAACGGCGAAGAGGACAAGATCATCGAGGACTGCGGCGTGGCCCTGCTGTTCCAGCCGCGGGCCAGCCAGGCCGGCGCTCCGCGCATCCAATGCGTGACCCTGCCGCTGGCCGACCCGTCCCCCGGCTATGTCTGCGCCGGCTGGACGCCCGGCCGCTGGCCCGCCCTGCCCGATCCCGAACCGCCCGATCCCAAGGAGGAGAGCAGCGAATGAGCGTATTGGAGCCGGCGCTGCGATCGCTGACCGATGCGCTTCTGGAGGCCGTCCGGCGGCAGGACTGGGCCGTGGCGGACGCCGAACTGGAAACGCTGGCGCAGGCAGCCGTCGCCGCCGTGGTGGCGAACCGGACCGACGACCTCGCCGCGCTCGCCCGGCTGGTCGCGCGCTGCCACACGGCGCTGTCGCTGGCTGAAGAACTGGGCGGCGAGGCGATGCACCGGCTGGGACAGTTGCGGGCGCTGGCGCTGATGATCGCCGCCGCCCGTGGCCGCACCCCGCCCCGTCCGGCCGATGCGCTCCGCGCCCCCGGTACGCCGGCCGCCGCAATCCTCTCGGCGCTGGGCTCCGGTCCGCAGACCTGCCCCGCCCTTGTCGAGGCCACCGGTCTGTCGGCGGAGGAGGTGGGCAGCGCCCTGCCGGAGTTGCGCGCCGCCGGCCTCGTCCATTCCTGGCCGGCGGGGCGGCTGACGGTCAACGCGCTTCGGACCGGCTGACGGTCGGGCTTCAATCCACCTGAAAGGTGTTCCGCAGCGTCCCGTCGGCGTTGACCATTTGGTAGCGGCCGTCCGGCAGCCGGTAGATCTCCATGCATTGCTGGCGGGGGTCCACGTCAAGCGTCAGGCAATACCGGTCGCCGGTGACGGTCCAGCGCCCGTATTCGTTGCCCTTGGCGCCGGAAATGACGATCGACCCGTCCTTGGAAAAGCGGTTCATGTAGGACTTGCCGCGCGGGTTGACGATGCTCAGCGTGTGGCCGCCCAGCAGCGTGGAAACCTCCGGCCCGGTCAGGCGCTGGGCGCCCGGCTTGCGGAAGTCGGGCTCGATTCCGGCGCAGGCGGAAAGGCCTGCCAGAACGGCCAGCGCGGCGATGGGCAGCCTCTTGCGCATCGGCGCCGGCGTGGTCGCGCGGGGAAGGACTTGCATCGGTCTGGTCGCCTTTTCCGGTTGTCTCACCCTGCAAGATTGGCGGCGGAGCCTCTTCCGGCAAGCATTGCCTCCTCCGGCCAGGGGGTTCCCTCCAACGCCCTATACCCGGCGGGTCGATCGGCGTCCGGATGGGACAGCCCCCGAACCAAATCCCGGCCGGCATGTTCTCAAGCCCGTAAGAACCGGGGGCGCCGCGCCCCCTCGCCTCATCGATCAGCAGAAACCGGATCAGCAGGAACCGATGGAATTTCCGATCTCCTCCACGGTCGCCGCCTTCCTGGCGCCGGTCGTCGCCGTGGCTGTCGCGATCGCCATTCACGAGGTGGTGTGGCGGGTGCTGCAACGGCTGTTCCGCCCGACCAACGCGCCGGTGCTGAGCCGGGTCGTCACGGCCGGCCGCACCGCCACCCGCTTCGCCGTGATCTTCGCAGCCCTTCTCGCCTCGGTGCCGGCGCTGCCGCTGCCCCACACCGCCATGGAGATGCTGGCGCGCGCCGTCGGCATCTGTTTCATCGGCGCGCTGGGCTGGGCCATCGCCGGCAAGGTCGGGGCGGTGTTCGACGCCTATCTCGGCCGCAGCGGCCCCAACGAACGCGGGTTCGAATGGCGGCGGCGGCGGACCAAGCTGACGGTGTTCCGGCGGCTGGCGCTGCTGACCGTCATGGCCCTGACTGTCGGCTTCATGCTGATGACCGTGCCGCTGGTGCGGACCATCGGCATCAGCCTGTTCGCCTCGGCCGGCGTCGCCGGCATCGTGCTGGGCATCGCCGCCCGGCCGACCATCGCCAACCTGATCGCCGGCATCCAGATCGCGCTGACCCAGCCGATCCGGATCGGCGACTCGGTGGTGGTCGAAGGCGAGTGGGGCAATGTCGACGAGATCACCTCCACCTATGTCGTCGTGCGCATCTGGGACGACCGGAGGCTGATCGTTCCGCTGGGGTATTTCCTGGAGAAGCCTTTCCAGAACTGGACCCGCGACGCGCCGAACATCCTGGGTTCGGTGATGCTGTATGTCGACTACTCGGTGCCGATCCCGGCGCTGCGCGACCATCTGCGCAAGGTGCTGGACAGCACCAGCCTGTGGGACAAGCGGGTGTGGAACCTGCAGGTCACCGACCTGAAGGAACACACGATGGAGCTTCGCGCCCTGGTCAGCGCGCCGGATGCCGGCACGGCCTGGGACCTGCGCTGCCTCGTGCGCGAGGAGATGATCCGCTTCCTGACGGAGCAGTATCCGGGATCGCTTCCGCGCGAAAGGCTGGATCTGGCGCGTCCCGCTTCGGGTGCCGCCGGCGAACGGCTGGCGCCCATGGAGGCCCGGGTGGGCGCCAACGGGCAGGCATGAGCCCGCCCGTTGGACACGAACGTCACGAGGACAGGGTCTTGTTGACCCGCAGCGCCACCAGCGTGCAGACCGCACCCGACAGCAGGTAGAGGCCGGACGCGACCAGCCCGAACTGGCTGGACAGGTACAGCGCGACGAAGGGCGCGAAGCCGGCCCCGAAGAGCCAGGCCAGATCGGAGGTCATGGCCGAGCCGGTGTAGCGGTATTGCTGGCTGAAGCCCGATGCCACCGACCCCGACGACTGGCCGAAGGACAGGCCGAGGATGACGAAACCCACCACCATGAACACCGCCTCGCCCGTCTGCCCGCCGTCGAGCAGCAGCGGGGCGAAGCCGCTGAACACCGCGATGGCGGCGGCGCAGCTGCCCAGCAGGGTCCGCCGCCCGACCCGGTCGGCGATGTAGCCGGACGCGACGATGGCGGCGATGCCGAAAGCGGCGGCGATCACCTCGATCACCAGGAAGGCCCCGGTCTCGTGCTGCGCGTTCAGGAAGATCCAGGACAGCGGGAAGACGGTGACCATGTGGAACAGGGCGAAGCTGGCCAGCGGCGCGAAGGCGCCGATGACCACGCGCTTGCCCTCCATCTGCAGCGTCTCCACCACCGGGGCCGGCTGCAGTTCACGGTTCGTGAACAGCCGCTCGAACTCCGGCGTCTGGACCAGACGAAGCCGGGCGAACAGCGCCACCACGTTGATGGCGAAGGCCACGAAGAAGGGATAGCGCCAGCCCCAGGCGAAGAAATCCTCCGCCGACAGGCTGTTGACCATGTAGGCGAACAGCCCGCTCGCCACGATCAGGCCGATGGGTGCGCCCAGCTGCGGGATCATCGCATACCAGCCGCGCTTGTTCTGCGGCGCGTTCATCGCCAGGAGCGAGGCCAGCCCGTCCCAGGTGCCGCCCAGCGCCACGCCCTGCCCGACGCGGGACAGCGCCAGCAACCAGGCGGACGCGACGCCGATCGCCTCATATCCCGGCAGGAAGGCCAGCGCCACCGTGGACCCGCCCAGCAGGAACAGGGCGATGGTCAGCTTCGCGCTGCGCCCGTAATTGTCGTCGATGGCCATGAAGATGAAGGTGCCGATCGGCCGCGCGACGAAGGCAAGCGCGAAGATGGCAAAAGACCAAAGGGTGCCCGTCAGCGGATCGACATAGGGAAACACCAGCTTCGGAAAGACGATCACGGAAGCAATGGCGTAAACGAAGAAGTCGAAAAACTCGGAGGTTCGGCCGATGATCACGCCGATGGCAATTTCTCCGGGATTCACCCCGTGATGCCGCGCGTTCACCAGCCTCGCATCCCGTTCGACCGCCGCAATCGATGAAGTCATCATGTCGGCCCCGGCTGCGTTATTTCGCTTGCGATGATCCGTAGATCATACAATATGTCACCGCACCAATCAGTGACCTGTCAAGCGCGCAGGAGTCGGGGCATTGGACAAATTGTCCAATGTCGCCGCTGGGGCATGGACGCTAGCTGTCTCCCCAAAGCAAACCTTTGATACAGGTCCTGCCTTGAGCCGTTATCGCGCAATCGCCCTGCTGCCAGTGATGGCGGCGTTGAGTGGCTGCAACCTGGTCGTGCTGAACCCGGCCGGCGACGTTGCCAGCCAGCAGGGAGACCTCGTGGTCATCTCCACCCTGCTGATGCTGCTGATCATCGTCCCGGTCATGGCGCTTACCGTGCTGTTCGCCTGGCGTTACCGTCAGTCGAATAACACAGCCCGCTACGAACCGGACTGGGACCATTCGACGCAGCTCGAACTGGTGATCTGGGCAGCCCCGCTGCTGATCATCATCTGCCTGGGGGCCATCACCTGGGTCACCACCCACAAGCTCGACCCCTACCGTCCGCTCGACCGCATCGCGGCCGACAAGCCGCTCCCGGCCGGCGTGAAGCCGCTGGACGTGCAGGTGGTGGCGCTCGACTGGAAATGGCTGTTCGTCTATCCCGAATACGGCATCGCGTCCGTGAACGAGATGGCGGCGCCGGTCGACCGTCCGATCCGCTTCAGCCTCACCGCCTCCACGGTGATGAACTCCTTCTACGTTCCGGCGCTGGCGGGCATGATCTACGCCATGCCGGGCATGGAGACGAAGCTCCACGCCGTGATCAACGAGCCGGGGACCTACAAGGGTTTCTCGTCCAACTACAGCGGCGCCGGCTTCTCGCACATGCGCTTCGCCTTCCACGGCCTGTCGAACCAGGATTTCGACGGCTGGGTGTCCAAGGTGAAGTCGGCGGCGACCCCGCTCGACCGCAACGCCTACATCGCGCTTGAAAAGCCGAGCGAGGCCGTTCCGGTCCAGCATTTCGGCACCGTCGATCCGAAGCTGTTCAACGCCGTCGTGAACCTGTGCGTGCGCCCCGGCACCATGTGCATGAGCGACATGGCCGCCATCGACCGTGCGGGCGGGCTGAACGCCGGCGGCATGGCCGCGGCCAACGGGATCCTGCGGGCCAACAGCCTGGCCGGCTTCCCGGACACGCAGCCGACCGGCCTGTGCACCGTCGCCGAGGCGGTCGAAGCCGCCGCAAACTCGGGCGCCGTGCAGCGCCCCACCGTCACGCCGATCAGCGCGTCCGCCTCCCAGGCCGGACCGCAGCGGCTGGCCAATCCCTGATTGGGCACACCGGCATGCTTGAGACACTGACGACCTTCCTCTTCGGGCGCCTCAGCCTGGAGTCCTTCCCCTATCACGAGCCGATCCTGGTCGCGACCTTCTTCGCGGTCATGCTCGGCGGCATCGCGCTGGTGGCGGCCCTCAGCTACTTCAAGCTGTGGGGCTACCTGTGGAAAGAGTGGTTCACCACCGTCGACCACAAGCGCATCGGCATCATGTACATGATCCTGGGCCTGATCATGCTGCTGCGCGGCTTCGCCGACGCCATCATGATGCGCGCCCAGCAGGCCATCGCCTTCAACGGCAGCGAGGGCTACCTCAACGCCCACCACTACGATCAGGTCTTCACCGCCCACGGTGTGATCATGATCTTCTTCGTCGCCATGCCGCTGGTGACGGGGCTGATGAACTATGTCGTGCCGCTGCAGATCGGCGCACGCGACGTGTCCTTCCCGTTCCTGAACAATTTCAGCTTCTGGATGACCGTCGGCGGCGCCGTGCTGATCATGGCTTCGCTGTTCGTGGGCGAGTTCGCGCGCACCGGCTGGCTGGCCTATCCGCCGCTGTCGGGTCTGGAGGCCAGCCCGGACGTCGGCGTCGACTATTACATCTGGGCCTTGCAGGTGGCAGGCGTCGGAACGACGCTGTCGGGCATCAACCTGATCTGCACGATCGTGAAGATGCGCGCCCCCGGCATGACCATGATGAAGATGCCGGTCTTCACCTGGACTTCGCTCTGCACCAACGTCCTGATCGTCGCCTCCTTCCCGGTCCTGACCGCCGTGCTGGTCCTGCTGTCGCTGGACCGCTATGTCGGCACCCATTTCTTCACGAGCGACATGGGCGGCAACCCCATGATGTACGTGAACCTGATCTGGATCTGGGGCCACCCGGAAGTCTACATCCTGATCCTGCCCTGCTTCGGCATCTTCTCGGAGGTGACCTCCACCTTCTGCGGCAAGAAGCTGTTCGGCTACACCTCGATGGTCTACGCGACCGTCGTCATCACCATCCTGTCCTACCTGGTGTGGCTGCACCACTTCTTCACCATGGGGTCGGGCGCCAGCGTGAACTCGTTCTTCGGCATCACGACGATGATCATCTCGATCCCGACGGGTGCGAAGATCTTCAACTGGCTGTTCACCATGTACCGCGGCCGCATCCGGTTCGAACTGCCGATGATGTGGACGGTCGCCTTCATGCTGACCTTCGTGATCGGCGGCATGACGGGCGTGCTGCTGGCGGTTCCGCCGGCCGACTTCGTGCTGCACAACAGCCTGTTCCTGATCGCCCACTTCCACAACGTCATCATCGGCGGCGTGCTGTTCGGCCTGTTCGCCGGCATCTACTACTGGTGGCCCAAGGCCTTCGGCTTCCGCCTGGATCCGTTCTGGGGCAAGGTGTCCTTCTGGTTCTGGGTGATCGGCTTCTACGTCGCCTTCATGCCGCTCTACGTCCTGGGCCTGATGGGCGTCACCCGCCGCCTGCGCGTGTTCGAGGACCCGTCGCTGCAGATCTGGTTCCAGATCGCCGCGGTCGGCGCCGTCCTGATCGCCATCGGCATCGGTGCCTTCCTGGTCCAGATCGCCGTCAGCGTCCTGAAGCGCAACCAGTATGTCGACGTCACCGGCGATCCGTGGGACGGCCGCACCCTGGAATGGGCGACCTCCTCGCCGCCCCCGGGCTACAACTTCGCCTTCACGCCCGTGATCCACGACAATGACGCGTGGTGGGACATGAAGAAGCGCGGCTATGCCCGTCCGCTGGAAGGCTACCGCCCGATCCACATGCCCGCCAACACCGGCACCGGCGTGATCCTGGCCGGCATCAGCACCGCGCTCGGCTTCGCCCTGGTCTGGCACATCTGGTGGCTGGCGGCGCTGAGCTTCATCGGCCTGCTGGTGGTCGCCATCAGCCATACCTTCAACTACAACCGCGACTTCCACATCCCGGTGGAGGAGGTCGTGGCGACCGAGAACGAGCGGACCCGTCTGCTCGCGGGACAGGTGTAAAGCATGACGACGACCGTTGAAGCCATGCATGGCGGCCACGCGGGGCACGATGCCCCGCGCGACGCCACCCCGCCCGTCTTCTATGTGAGGGACGAGCACGCCCACGAAGCCGGCAGCACCGCGCTCGGCTTCTGGATCTACCTGATGAGCGACTGCCTCATCTTCGCGGTCTTGTTCGCGACCTACGGCGTGCTGGGCACCAGCTACGCCGCCGGTCCGACGCCGAAGGAGCTGTTCGACCTGCCGCTGGTGGCGCTGAACACGGCGATGCTGCTGTTCTCCTCCATCACCTACGGCTTCGCCATGCTGGCAATGGAGAAGGGCCGCACCGCCCAGACCCAGGGCTGGCTGGCGATCACGCTGCTGTTCGGCCTCGCCTTCCTCGGCATCGAGCTGTACGAGTTCGCGCACCTGATCCATGAGGGGGCCGGCCCCGGCCGCAGCGCCTTCCTGTCGGCCTTCTTCACGCTGGTCGGCACCCACGGGCTGCACGTCACCTTCGGCAGCGTGTGGCTGGTGACGCTGATGGTCCAGGTCGCCCGCCGCGGCCTGATCCCGGCCAACCGCCGGCGTCTGATGTGCCTCAGCATGTTCTGGCACTTCCTGGACGTCATCTGGATCGGCGTCTTCACCTATGTCTATCTGATGGGGATGCTGCGATGAGCACTCACGCGCACGGCGATCACCACGCCCATCAGGGCCATGGACATGGTGGGCATGACGGCCACGGTCACGACGACCACGGCCACGTCGAAGGCGCCCACGGCACCTTCGGCAGCTACATGACCGGCTTCGTCCTGTCGGTGATCCTGACGGTCATTCCGTTCTGGCTGGTCATGACCGGCACGCTGGACAACACGACCACCACGGCCGTGATCCTGGGGCTGGCCGTGGTCCAGATCCTCGTCCACATGGTGTATTTCCTGCACATGAACGGCCGCGTCGAGGGCGGCTGGTCGATGCTGGCGATGATCTTCACGATCATCGTCGTGGTCATCATGTTCGCCGGTTCGCTGTGGGTCATGTACCACATGAACCACAACATGATGCCCGGCATGACCACCCCCGACATGAGCAAGATGCCGTGACCGGGCAGCCGTCCGCGCCCCACGCGGGCGGCACGGCCAGGAAGGCCCGCCCGGTCTGGGCGCTGGCCCTCTTCGGCCTTCTGTCGCTGGCCGGCATCGCCGGCCTGACCGCGCTCGGCGTCTGGCAGCTCGAACGGCGGGCCTGGAAGCTCGACCTGATCGAGCGGGTGGAGGGCAGAATCCACGCCTCCCCCGTCCCCGCACCGGGGCCGGAGGCCTGGCCCACCGTCTCCGCCGCGTCGGACGAATACCGCAGGGTTTCCGTCACCGGCCGTTTCCTGCACGACCGCGAAGCGCTGGTCCAGGCGGTTTCCGACCTGGGCGGCGGGTTCTGGGTGCTGACCCCGCTGGTCACCGACCGCGGCTTCACCGTCCTGGTCAACCGCGGCTTCGTGCCCCCGGAAAAACGCGATCCCGCGACCCGCGCCGAGGGGCAGCCGCAGGGCACCGTGACCATCGCCGGCCTTCTGCGCGTCACCGAACCGGAGGGCGGCTTCCTGCGCAGCAACGACCCGGCCGCCGGCCGCTGGTATTCCCGCGACGTCGCCGCCATCGCCGCCGCCAAGGGGCTGGGCGACGCCGCGCCTTATTTCATCGATGCCGATTCCAGCCGCAATCCCGGCGGCTGGCCGGTCGGCGGGCTGACCGTGGTCAGCTTCCCCAACAGCCATCTCGGCTATGCGCTGACCTGGTTCGCGCTGGACCTGATGCTGATCGCCGCCGTCCTGTTCGTGATCCGCAGCGAATTGCGGCGCAGGCGGGCGTAACCCGTCCTCTACTGGGTGCGCGGCCTCAGAAACGGGGTTCCCCCCGGTGCCGAGGCCGCAACCTTGTCCAGCGGCAGCAGGCGCTGCAGGGCGGCGATGTAGCCGTGCAGCGCCTCCCGACCGACGGGGGTGAGAGCGTAGCTGGATTGCGGCCGCCCCTCCCCGGTGTCCTTGCGGACCGACACGTAGCCCGCCCCGATCAGCTTCTTCAAATGCGAGTCGAGGTTGCCGTCCGACACCTCCAGCCGCTGCTTCAGCTCGGTGAAGGTCGCCTCGCCGGCACCGGCCAGAAAGGCGGCGACCTGCGTGCGCAGCGGTTGGTGCAGCAAAGGGTCGAGCGTATCCAAAGCAGTTCCGTTTAGGGTTTGAGGTCGAAGCGTGCCGACATCGTGCCGGGCGCCTTGCTGTCTTTCTCGCCGGGCAGCGTGATGGCGAACTCGCCGCCGACCGCCTGATTTGCGGCCATCCAGTTCTTCCCGTCGAAGCTCAGCCAGATCTTGTAGAGGTAGACGTCACGGTTGGTGGCGACCTCCATCCGCGCCAGGCCGGGCTTGGACAGCAGCGAACCGGAAACCGAAGCCACCACCGGCAGCGGCGCCCCGGCCGGGTAGAGCAGCACGTAATCGCCGCCGGGCGCCGCTGCCTCACCATAGCGGACAACCGGGATTTTCGCCATCTCGTCGGCGCCCGGCGGAGGCATCAAGCCCGCGCAGCCGGCAAGCGTCGCCGTGGCGGCCAGCAGGGCCGCGGTCAGAATCCGGTTCATGTCTTTCTCCTGAGGGTATGGAAGAGTGGAGGGAAGGGAAAGGGCCGGTCAGCGCTGCGGATCGGCCATGGAGTTGGCGTTCACCTGGGCACGGACCGCCGGTCCGCGATCCGGCGTGAGATCGCCTTCCAACTTGGGGACATGGAGCCAGAGGCCGGCCGTGCCGCGCATCCAGGGCTCGCCGTCGAAACGGGCGTCTCCGGTCGGCACGCCGTTCTCCAGCACCAGTTGCACCGGCTTGGAGAGGGTCAGGGGCAGAATGGTGGCCGGATCGTTGCGGAAGATGTTGCCGTTCACGCGGATCTCCACCGGAACCGGCGTGCCCGCCGGCAGGGTGAGAATGTGACGCCCCACGGCACCCTCCCCCTTGCGGAAGGCGTCGAAGGTCAGGGCGGGCGCCTCCGACGGGGCGCCGAGATCGCCGTGGTGCCGCAAGGCGAGCGGCACGCCCAGCACCACCAGCATCCAGGCGGCGGACTGCGCCATGCGGTGCCAGGACGGCCGCGCCCGCCCACGGTCGAGCATCAGCGCCAGAAGCGGCAGCCCCAATCCGAAAACGGATGCTGCGATCTGCCGGATGATGCCGTAATCAAGCCGGTAGACGAGGCTGGCGATGCCCGTGAGAATGGCGAGCACGCCGATCCACTCCAGCAGCTCCTCCGAAAACAGGCCGTGCACATAGAGGCCGAGGCCGATCAGCACCACCCAGGCCGCGCACACCATGTATCCGCCGCCGAAGAAGAAGGTGGCGAAGGTCATCAGGATGCCCAGCGCCACCAGCAGCCACCAGACCTTCAGCACCTGCCGGTGGATGAAGGACCACGCCTCGTCCCTGTGCCGCTTGACCCGCCGCGTGAGCTGCCAGTCCAGCACGGCCACCCCGCCCAACGACAGGGTGAGCAGCAGCAGCCACGCCACGGCCTGCTGCGTCACGTCCGTGAACTGCGCCGGGGTGAAGATGCGGTCGCTGAGCAGAAGCAGCGCCGCCCCCGTCAGTCCCCACAGGATCAAGGTATGCCGCTCGATCCGCAGATTGCGGTGCCCGGCCGAAAGCATGGAATGAATGGCGTCGAGGCGCTGGGACAGGCTGTCGGACATCGGGATCCCGTTGGCTTTCCGGCGGTGTCACTCTGTGATGCAGAGTAACTATACTCTGAAACGCAGAGTGTCAACGGCCAAGCCCACGCCTGCGTCGATAAGGACCAATGCCTTTTGGCGTACCGGAAATAGCCCACAAAGCTCCCCTCCCGCCGGTAACTCTCTATATAAGTCGGTGGGCTGATGAACCGGGTGAGGAACAGGACGTCTTTCGTGCGCGACACCACCGACCGCAAAAACCTGTTCCTGCTCGTCCAGCTGCGTTGGCTCGCCGTCGTCGGGCAGATCGTGACGATCCTGATCGTCCATCTGCAGATGGGCATCCGGCTGCCGCTGATGCCGATGGCCTCGGTGATCCTCGTCCTGGTCGCGCTGAACATCGCCAGCCTGATCCAGATCCGCCGCAGCGCCAGCGTTTCCAACACCCAGCTTTTCCTGGAGCTGCTGATCGACGTCTGGGCGCTGACCCTGCAGCTCTATCTCAGCGGTGGCGCCTCCAACCCCTTCATCTCCCTTTATCTTCTTCAGGTGGCGCTGGGTGCCGTGCTGCTGGAGGCATGGTCGGCCTGGGCGCTGGTGCTGGTGGCGACCGCCGGCTTCACCTGGCTGACCGGCACCTACCAGCCGCTTCCCCTGCCCCATGCCCATGAGGGCGAGCTGTTCAGCCTGCACATCCAGGGGATGTTCATCTGCTTCGTGCTGGCGGCGAGCCTGCTCGTCCCCTTCCTCACCCAGATCAACCGCAACCTGCGCGCCCGCGACGCCTATCTGGCGGAACTGCGCCAGCGCTCCATGGAAGAGGCGCACATCGTCCGCATGGGCCTGCTGGCGTCGGGCGCCGCGCACGAGCTGGGCACGCCGCTCGCCACCCTGTCGGTGATTCTCAACGACTGGCGCCGCATGCCGTCGCTGATGTCCGATCCCGATCTGTCGGAGGAGGTGGCGGAGATGCAGAACCAGATCGACCGCTGCAAGGCCATCGTGTCGGGCATCCTGCTGTCCTCCGGCGAGGCGCGCGGCGAGGGCACGGTGCGCACCACGGTGAAGGGCTTCCTCGACGATCTGGTGCAGGACTGGCTGTCCAGCCGCTCCCCCGGCCGGTTCGAGTACGACAACACCGTCGGCCCGCAGGAGCGGATGATCGCCGACCTCGCCCTGAAGCAGGTTCTGTTCAACGTTCTGGACAACGCGCTGGAGGCGTCGCCGGGCTGGATCGGCGTCGCCGCCCTGCGGCAGGGCGACAATCTGGTGGTGGCGATCAACGACTCCGGTCCCGGCTTCGATCCCGCCATCCTGGAGGAGCTTGGCAAGCCCTACCGCTCCACCAAGATGCGGCCGGGCAGCGGGCTCGGCCTGTTCCTGGTGGTCAATGTTCTGCGCAAGCTGGGCGGCACCGTCTCGGCCAAGAACCGGGCCGGCGGCGGCGCCACCGTCACGCTGACCCTGCCGCTCGCCGCCTTGTCGCCGGGAGGCGCCGATGGAGACGACTGAGCAGGAGACGCCTGATTTGGAAGGCGGCGACCGCACCCTGCTGATCGTCGAGGACGACGCCGCCTTCGCCCGGGCGCTGCGCCGGTCCTTCGAACGCCGCGGCTACGAGGTGCATGCCTGCGCCGGGCTGGAGGAGATGCGGGAGCTTCTGCAGACGGTGGATCCCGACTACGCGGTGATCGACCTGAAGCTCGCCACCGGCTCCGGCCTGGAATGCGTGAAGGAGCTGCACGAGGCGGATGAGGAAACCCGCATCGTCGTGCTGACCGGCTTCGCCAGCATCGCCACCGCGGTGGAGGCGATCAAGCTCGGCGCCTGCCACTATCTGGCCAAGCCCTCCAACACCGACGACATCGAGGCGGCATTCGACCGCACCGAAGGCGACACCTCCATCGCCCCCGCCGCCCGCACCACCTCGATCAAGAACCTGGAGTGGGAGCGCATCCACGAAACGCTGGTGGAGACCAACTTCAACATCTCGGAGACGGCGCGGCGGCTGGGAATGCACCGCCGCACGCTGGCCCGCAAGCTGGAGAAGAAGCGGGTGCCGTGAGGGGTGCAGGCGCGGGTGCCGGTGCCCCCTCCCTAACCCTCCCCCGCTGGGCGGGAGAGGGAACTCCGCCGCTCCTCCCTGGACCATCACGCCGACAAGGGTTCTGCCCCCTCTCCCGCGAAGCGGGGGAGGGATGGGGAGGGGGCAATCCCGCGTGATGCAATCGGACAGAAGAGCCTCTACCCCGCCCTCTCCACCAACGACCTTCCCCGCTCCATCGCCGCGACCAACTCCGTCTCCAGCGTCTCCGCCCGATGGGCCGCGGTGTGCGCCGCCAGGATCCGCCGCCGCGCCTGCTCGCCGATCTCGCCCTCTCCGGCCGGGCGGCGCAGCACGCCCAGCACCTCGTCGGCCGTCTCGGCCAGGATGATCTCCCGCCCCGGCTCCAGCAGCGTGTCGATGCCGTCCCAGATGTCGGAGATGATCGGCGTGGCGCAGGCTGCCGCCTCGAACAGGCGGACGCTGGGGCTGTAGCCGGCGCGGATCATGTCCTCGCGCGTCACGTTCAGCGTGAAGCGGCTCGCCGCATAGAAGGCAGGATGGTCGGCCGGCGGCACATGGTGCAGCCGCTCCACATTCACCGGCCAGACGATGTCGTCCGGGTACTGCGGCCCGGCCACCACGAAACGCAGCTCCGGCGCGCGGCGTGCCGGCTCCAGCAGCAGGCGGTCCAGCGTCGGCTGGCGGTCGATGCTGTAGGTGCCGAGATAGCTGAGGTCCCAGCGCTTTGGCACCGGCAGCGGCGCATAGGCCTCCGCATCCACCGAGCAATAGAGCGCCCTTGCGGCCGGCGAGCCGTACCGCTCCATCAGCCGGTCGAGCGTCGGCCCGCCGGTGAAGGAGAAGTACACGTCGTAGCCGGGGATGACCTCCGGCGCGAGATACTCGTAATCGCCGCGCTCCAGCTTCGCCAGCGTCACCGGCGTGTCGATGTCGTAGAAGGCGACGACGCCCCCGATCACGCTGTGGGCCGTCTCCTGCGCCCAGCGTCCGACCGCCACCCCTTCCGGCACGTATGATCCCACCAGCACCGCGTCCGCCCCGGCGACGGCGGCGGTGAAGCGCTTCAGATCCTCAAGGTCGCTGTAGAAGGCCAGCTCGCACCAAGCCGGATTCGGCAGGTCGCGGTTGTTCGCGTACCAGGGAACGTCCCGCTCCAGGAACAGGATCTCGTGCCCGCGCGCGGCGAAGGATTTCAGCAGCGCGCGGAAAGTGGTGGCGTGCCCGTTGCCCCAGGAGGAGGACAGGCTGAGCCCGAGGACGACCAGCTTCATGCCGCGCTCCGTTCCCGGCGGGCGGCCAGCGCCCCGCGCAACAGCTGGTCCACCTCGACCGCCCGGCGGGCATAGGTGTGGCCGGCCAGGATGCGGCGGCGCGCCGCCTCGCCGATGGCGCGGGAGCGTTCCGGCGTCAGCGCGCGCAGATGCTCGGTCACGTCCTGCCCGTCGCGGGCGACCAGCACCTCTTCGTCCGGGGCCAGGAACAGCTCCACCCCCTCCCAGGCGTCGGTGATCAGGCAGGCGCCGGCGCCGGCCGCCTCGAACACGCGGGTGGCGGGGGAGAAGCCGACCTCCGCCATGCTGTCGCGGGCGATGTTCAGCACCGCCTTGGCGGAGGTGTTGAAGGCGTTGTGATCGGCGGTGCCGACATGGCCGATGTGGGTGACGTTGCCCGGCAGGCCCTTGGTCTCCCAGCCGCTGCCGCCGATGATGTAGCGGGCATCCGGATTGCGCGCCGCCGGTTCCAGGAAGAAGCGTTCCACCCGCGCCTCGCGGTCGGGAAGCCGGTTGCCGAGGAAGTTCAGGTCGGCGCGGAAGCGGTCCTGTGGCGGCACCGGATGGTGGGTGGACGGATCGAGCGCGTTGTAGATCGGCCGGCAGACCGGCGCGCCCATCGCCTCGTAGGCTGAGACCACCGGCGGCCCGCCGCCATAGGTCAGCACGAAGTCCAGCTCCGGCAGGCGGCGGCGCAGCACATGGTCGGGCGCCTGCCGCAGCTCCGCCAGCGTCGCCGGAGCGTCCACGTCCCAATAGATGCGCAACGCCTGCGGATTGGCGGCATCCATCACGCCGTCCAACAGCTCGTCGTCGAAGACGCCGACGCCGTTGGCCTTGACCACCACGTCGGCCTTCACGGCTTCCGCGATCACCACGCGGCAGGCTTCGGGCGTGGCGTCATAGACGACGACCTTGGCATAGTCCGGCGGCTCGATGTCGCGGTGCTTCTGTCGGTCGAAGGCGTCCGGCTCGTAGAAGGTGATGTCCCAGCCATGCTTGGCCAGTTCGCTCAGCATGCCGCGGTAATAGGTGGCCGCGCCGTTCCAGTAGGAGGACAGCAGGCTGGACCCGTAAAAGGCCATCTTCATCGGGCGGACTCCTCGAGAACCGGTTCTTTTTGATTGCCGCGCAGGCTGCCGACGATGGACAGCAGCTCATCGACGCGGTGGGCACAGGTATGGCGGGCGCGGATCGTCTCCAGCCCGTTGCGGACCAGTTCGGCTCGCAGCCCCTCGTCCTCGTCTATGGCGCGCAGATGGCCGGCCATCTCCTCGCCGTCGCGGGCGAACAGGAAGTCGCGGCCGGGGCGGAACAGCCCCTCCGCATCGCTCCACGGCGCGCTGACCAGCGGGATGCCGCAGGCCAGCGCCTCGAACACGCGGATGGTCGGGATGCCGGGCAGCAGGTCGACATAGAAGCGGCGCGGCACATGGACGGTGACGCTGTGGCGGGCGAAGATCTCCGGCGCCCGCGCGTTCGGCAGCCAGCCCTTGTAGGCGATGCCGTAGCGCTTCAGCGTCGCCAGCGCGTCCGCCGGATAGCGCACGCCGTAGATCTCCAGTGGCAGCCCGGCATCCTTGGTCGGCGCGAAGAGGAAGCGTTCAAGCTCCTCCGTCCGTTCGCCGTCGCCCCAATTGCCGATCCACACCGCACCCGTGCGCGGACCCTCCTCCGCCGGCGGATGGAACAGCCGGATGTCGGCGGCCTCGTGCCAGACGAAGACGCGACCTTCCCAGCCCCAGCGCCGGTAGACCGCGGCCAGAGTCTCGCCGAAGGCCAGCACGCCGTCATAGCCGGACAGATCGAAAGCGTTGATCGCCTCGGGATCGCTGACGGCGCGGTGGTGGGTATCGTGGAACAGCAGGGTGAAGTGGCCGCCGCGCTTACGGGCCTCCCCCACCGCCGCGACGAGCGCCGGGTCGTTCCATTCATGGACGATCACCAGATCGGCGCCGTCGCAGGCAGCCTCGACATCGAAGCCCTTCGGCATCACCCGCGACGACAGCTCCGGATAGGCGCTGCGATAGGCGTCCAGCCCGGCCTCGCCATGGTCGGCCAGCAGATTCTGCAGGCTCCAGGCTCCATTCGGTTCCAGCACCTGCACGTCATGGCCGCGGGCGATCAGGTCGCGCAGGACACCGCGGAGGAAATGGGCGTTGCCGTGGTTCCAGCAGGAGGCCAGCGAATGGGTGAAATAGACGATCCTCACGCGATCACCTCCGAACGCACCGGGTGCGTCACCGACCAATAGACGTCGAGCATCCCGGCGGTGAGCCGGTCCATGTCATAGCGGGCGGAGCGGCGGCGGGCGGCGGTGCCGAGCCGGCGCGCCTCCAGCGGGTCGTCGAGCAGCCGGCGCAGCGTCGCGGCCAGCGCCTTGGCATCGCCGGGATCGGCGAAGATGGCGGCACCGTCCCATAACTCGCGGAAGCTGGCGATGTCCGACAGGACCAGCGCGCAGCCGGCCTGCGCCGCCTCCAGCACCGTCAGCCCGAAGGGTTCATATAGCGGCAGCGAGGCGAAGACAGGCGCCCGCGCCATCCATCCGGCGACCGACGCGCCGTCCAGCCGCCCCAGTGCCTTGGCATGGGTCAGGCCGACGCGGTGCCCGGTCGGGCTTTCCAGCGGTCCGGCGGCGAAGACCGGCACGTCCAGCAGCTTCGCCGCCGCGTCCAGCAGTTCGACGTTCTTGCCCGAATCCCAGAGCCGCCCGGCAGTGAAGACGAAGCGTTCCCGCCCCATCGCGGCCCGCCGCGGACCGGCCTTGCGGGCATAGCGCCCGTTGCGCACCACCACCGGCGGCGCCACGTCGTACAGCGCGGCAGTGGCATCGGCGAAGGCGGCGCTCGGCGCCACCAGCACGTCGCAGGCCTGATAGCCGCGGCGCAGCAGTTCGGTCCGCCAGCGGAAATCCTCCGGCATCTCGCCGCCGCGCACCGCCGCCCACCAACTGGCCATGCAGGAATGGCAGACGCCGACGACCGGCATGGTGAAGCCGGCGTCAGCGGCCAGCGCCGGACTGTTGAGATGCACCACATCGGGGCCGAGCCTTGCCGCGAGATCGCCGAGCGCCTCCGCCGTGCGGCGCACCGCGGCCTCATTGGGGGCGGTCCAGTCGAGCGGCAGACCGGTGTCGATCAATTCCAGCCCGTCCACCGCGGCGGCGGCGGCGACCTGATCGGGGTGGGGCGACGGCCCCAGCACCGCCAACGTCACCCGCGTCCCCTGTCCCGCCAACTCGCGGGCCAGATCGAGCGCATAGGTCCACACCCCGCCGACGCTGTCGGCCGTCATCAGCACATAGGGTGGTTCCGCGGGCGGCAATATTCTTTGGGCACTCGTCAGCGGCAGGAGCATGCCGCCTCCAGTTCCGTCAGCGGCAAAGGCTCGTCCTCCTGGATGTCGCTCAGGCGATCGAACTGGGCAAGGTAATGCTCGTGCGCCCGCTCCCACGCCCGGTCGTCCGGCTCGCCCCACAGGCGACGGTAATCGGGCGAGGCCGGATAGGGGTAGAGCGGCACCGGGTCGTTGGCCCACACCCCGGCGGCCAGCAGCTTCTCGCGCCAAGCCTTGACCATGTCGGCATCGTCGCCGGCCATGGCGATCAGGTTGGCCTGGACGAAGGGCACGCTGCGCCGGGCATGGATCAGCCGGTCGGCCAGATCGTCGGTGCTCATCCGGCATTTCTTGTCGAGCGAGGCGCGCCCTTCCTCGGTCAGGCTTTCCACCCCGGCCTCGATCGACACGCAGCCGGCCGCCCCCAAGAGGTCGAGCATCTCCGGCTTCCACAAATCGATGCGCGTCTGCACGCCGAACTCGATCGGCCGTTCCACCAGCGCTTCCAGCAGGTCGCGCCGGGGCAGGAAGATCTCGTCGATGAAATAGACGTAGCGCACGCCGGCCGCGATCAGGCCGTCGATCTCCTCCAGGATGATGGCGGTGTCGCGGCGCCGGTACTGGTCGCGGAAATCGATCTTGGCGCAGAAGCTGCAGTTGTAGGGGCAGCCGCGCGACGCCTCCACCTCCGCCCCCGGCCCGACCGGTTCGGTGCCGTAGCGGTGATGGTGGTGCGGATGGCGCTGCAGCCACGCCACCGGCCAGGACAGCGCCGGCAGGTCGGTGAAGCGCGCGGCATGCGGCCCGCCGGTCACCACCAGATCGCCGTCGCGGTAAAAGGCCAACGACGAGACTTCGTCCAGCGCCGCGCCTTCCGCAAGTTTGGCGACGATCTCCTCGCACTCCCCGCGCACCACCAGATCGACGCCGAGCTTGCTCAAGGTCGGTGCCGGAGTGGTGGAGCCGTGCGGCCCGACCGCGACGGTACGCCCGCCGCGACCGTCCAGTGCCGCCAGGAACTCCTTCGGCACGCGCAGTTCCGGCTGGGCGCAGCGCCAGAACAGGTAGGTCGGCGCCGTGGTCAGCACGGTCATGTCGGCGGCGAAGGCGGCGACCCGCTCCGCCATCTCCGCGTTCGACAGGCCGTCCAGCGCGCCGTCCAGCAGCAGCACCTCGTGCCCGGCCTGCTCCAGCAGCGCCTTGCTGTATCCCAGTTCCAGCGGCAGATGCGCTTCGCGGCATCCGAAATAGATGCTGTGATCGAAGCTCCAGGCCGGGTTGACCAGCGCAACCCTCATCAGGCGGCCTCCACCGACTGCGGTTCGGCAGGGGACGGCATGCCGCTTTTCTCCGCCCGCAGCCATTCGGCGAGCAGCGCCACGCCGCGCTTCCACTCCGTCGGCGCGGCCAGCCCCAGCGCGTCGCGCACCGCGCGGGTGTCCGACACGTAATAGCGCTGGTCGCCGGCCCGCCAGTCGCCGTAGCTGACCTCCACCTTGCGGCCCATCAGATACTCGATATGCGCGATCAGCTGGCGCAGGCTGATGGCGTTCGACGCCCCGCCGCCGAGGTTGAAGGCGCGGCCCTTCACCTGCTCGATCCGCTCCCAGGCGGAAACATAGGCCTGCACCGTGTCGGCGGCGAACAGCACGTCGCGCACCTGCCGGCCGTCGCCGTAGATGGTGATCGGCTCGCCGTTCAGCGCGCGGATCAGGAAATGGGCGACCCAGCCCTGATCCTCCGTCCCCATCTGGCGCGGGCCGTAGATGCAGCTCATCCGCAGCACGGCGGTCGGCAGGTCGAAGCTGCGGGCGTAATCCAGCACATACTGGTCCGCCGCGCCCTTGGAACAGCCATAGGGGGTGTGGAAGTCGAGCGGCCGCGCCTCCGACACGCCATGCGCGCGGATCGCCGGATCGGCCGGCGCATAGGCGTCGTCCACCAACTCCAGAGGCACGTCGGCGAGGTCGCCATAGACCTTGTTGGTGCTGGCGAAGATCACCGGCGTGCGCCTGCCGGTTCGGCGCACCGCCTCCAGCAGGGACAGGGTGCCGCGGATGTTCACTTCGAAATCGTCGACCGGGTCGACCATGCTGGTGGTCACCGCGACCTGGGCGGCCAGATGGAACACCGCCTTGGCGTCCTTGGCAGCATCGGCCAGCGCCTGTTCGTCGCGCAGGTCGGCGGTGACGGCGCTGATGCGCGACGGGTGGCGGGCCTGCAGCCAGCGCAGGTTCCGCTCCACCCCCGGACGGCGCAACGCGTCATAGATCAGCACGTCATGCCCGTCCGACGCCAGTCGGTCGGCAAGGTTCGATCCGATGAAGCCGGCGCCGCCGGTGATCAGAACCGGGTTCTTGGTGCCGCTCATGCCACCAGACCCCGCTCTTCCAGTTCGCGGCGGGCGTCGGCGACGCGGTCCTGCGCCTCCTGCCGGGCGACCCATTCCGCCAGTTCGGCCAGACCTTCGGAGAAATTCTCCTTCCGGTCATAGCCGAGCACGGTACGGGCCTTGGTCAGGTCGGGGATGTTGTGGCGGATGTCGCCGGCGCGCGCCTTGCCGGTGATCTCCGGCGACAGGTCGGCGCGGCCCATCGAGGCCGCTTGCATCAGCGCCACCTCCTCCACCGTGCGCTCCTCGCCGGAGCCGATGTTGAACACCTCGCCGTTGGCGGCCGGGTTGTCCAGCGCCAGCAGGAAGGCGCGGGCAACGTCGCGGACATGCACGAAGTCGCGGCGCTGCTGCCCGTCCTCGAAGATCATCGGGCGCTGGCCGTTGGCGATGCGCGAGGCGAAGATCGCCAGCACGCCGGTGTAGGGGTTCGACAGCGCCTGCCCCGGCCCGTAGGCGTTCCACAGGCGAAGGGCCGAGCCCTCCATCCCATACTGCGCGGTCAGCGTCAGGGTCAGCCGTTCCTGCACATATTTCCCGATGGCGTAGACCGACTTCAGCGCCGGGCGCTTGCTTTCCGGCGTGCGGACCGGCACCAGCGGCCGGCCCTGCTGGTCGAGCGGGTCCCAGGACCCATCGGGATTGCGGGCGCCGCGGACGACGTCCTCCATCAGCGTACCGTCGGCGGTGCGGTACAGCCCCTCGCCATAGATGCTCATGGACGACGCGACGACGACGCGGCGCACCGGCTTGTCGATCAGGCGCTGGAACAGCACGGCGGTGCCGTAGTCGTTCACCGAAGTGTAGCGGTCGACCGCATACATGCTCTGCCCGACGCCGACTTCGGCCGCGAGGTGGATCACCGAATCGACGCCTTCCAGCGCACGGGCGACCATGTCGTCGTCACGCACGTCGCCGACCAGCAACTCCACGTCGGCATCCAGTTCGTCGGGACGCTGCCGCGTCGGGTGCACCTGTTCGATCAGGCTGTCGAGCACCCGGACGCGGTCGCCGCGGGCAAGCAGGGCCTTGGCGACATGGCGGCCGATGAAGCCGGCTCCGCCAGTGACGAGAACGGTCTCTCCCACAAGTCCCTCCGAGGAATTTGATACGATTCTTGACGTTGACGTGCGGAAACAAGGGGCAGGGCCTTACGGCGATCGACACCGAAGGCCCCCCGCTCGTCCCCGCAAGTTGCCCAGGGCACCCTGTGCGGTTTTATTTCGGCACCGACTCGCAACCCCTTGGCGGAGTTACTGCGGCTGCACTGTCGACGTTAACACCGGCTTTAAAAATTGCGCACCTCGTCCAAAAGGCGTGCTACCAACGACCGATCTTCCGATGATTCCTTTTCATGTCTACAAATATCCATGCTCCGTGGAGAGACGTGCATTTAAGGATGGGAGATCTCCGTGACTGGGAAAAAGCTCCGGGTAGCAATCGCAGGCGTCGGAAATTGTGCATCATCTTTTGTCCAAGGGATATGCTATTACGCCGATGCCAAAGCCAATGAGCCGCCCCCGGGGCTTATGACTGTCGATCTCGGCGGTTATCACGTTGGAGACATCCAGATTTCTGCCGCCTTCGATGTTGCAGCGTCAAAAGTGGGGCTCGATGTCGGGGAGGCTATTTTCGCACCTCCTAATAATACTATTCGCTTCGCCAAACCTCCGCGTTTTGGCGTGCCGGTGGAACGCGGTCCGACGCTGGACGGCATCGGCAAATACCTGGCCGGCGACATCGCCGAATCGGAGCAGCGGCCGGTGAACGTGGCGGAAACCCTGCGCCGCACCGGCACCGACATCCTGGTCTCCTACCTGCCGGTCGGATCGCAGCAGGCCACCGAATTCTACGCCGAACAGGCGCTGGAAGCCGGCTGCGCCTTCGTCAACTGCATCCCGGTCTTCATCGCCTCCAACCCGGTCTGGGCACGGCGCTTCGCCGAACGCGGCCTGCCGATCATCGGCGACGACATCAAGAGCCAGGTCGGCGCCACCATCGTCCACCGCATGCTGGCCAACCTGTTCCGCGAGCGCGGCGTGCGGCTGGACCGCACCTATCAGCTGAATTTCGGCGGCAACACCGACTTCAAGAACATGCTGGAGCGCGAGCGCCTGGAGTCGAAAAAGATTTCCAAGACCCAGGCGGTCACCAGCCAGCTCGACGTGCCGCTCGACCCGGAAGACGTGCATGTCGGCCCCAGCGACCATGTGCCGTGGCTGACCGACCGCAAATGGGCGCATATCCGGCTGGAAGGCACCACCTTCGGCGGCGTGCCGCTGAATGTGGAGCTGAAGCTGGAGGTCTGGGACAGCCCCAACTCCGCCGGCATCGTCATCGACGCGGTGCGCTGCGCCAAGCTGGCGCTCGACCGCGGCATCGCCGGCCCGCTGGTCGGCCCGTCCAGCTACTTCATGAAGTCGCCGCCCGAACAGTTCACCGACCACGAGGCACGGGAACGCACGTTGCGCTTCATCGCCGGTGAACCGCTGGAGTCCAAGCCGACCCGCCTGATGTGAGCGGCGGCATGGAGACCATCTTCATCCTGGTGCGCCACGGTTCGCACGACCGGCTGGGCTCGGTCCTGTGCGGCCGCATGGCCGGCGTGACGCTCAGCGCCCAGGGCCGGGCGGAGGCCGATTCGCTGGCCGACTGCCTGTCGTCACTGCGCCTGACCGCCGTGCTGTCCAGCCCGCTGGAGCGCGCCGTCGAGACCGCCACCCCGATCGCCGAGCGGCAGGGCTTGTCGCCGACCATCGAACCGGCGCTGAACGAACTCGACCTCGGCGCCTGGAGCGGCAAGCGGTTCGAGGACCTGCACGGCGACCCCGCCTGGGACCTGTGGAACCGGGCACGCAGCCATGCCCGCCCCACCCCCGGCGAGACTCCAGGTGAGTCGATGGCGGAGGCGCAGACCCGGATCGCAGCATTGCTCGACCGGCAGCGCCGCGCCCATCCCGGCGGCACGCTGGCGCTGGTCAGCCATGGCGACATCATCAAGGCGGCACTGGCCCACGCCATGGGGCTGCCGCTCGACTTCTACGGACGATTCGAAATCAGCCCGGCCTCCCGCAGCGTTGTGATCGCCGGCGATTGGGGGCTGAAGGTCCACAGCATCAACGAGGGTGCGGCATGACGAGCCTGACGGCCGACCAGATCCGCGAACGCGTCGCAGAACTCGGCGACTGGTTCCACAACATCGACCTCAACGGCGTGCGCACGGCACCCGATCATTTCCTCAACGACTACCCGAACGTGAAGTGGAGGCGCTTCGAGCATGCGGTGCCGAAGGATTTGACCGGCCGCACCGTGCTCGACATCGGCTGCAACGGCGGTTTCTACTCCATCGAGATGAAGCGCCGCGGTGCCGACCGGGTGGTCGCCATCGACTTCGACGACCGCTATCTGGCCCAGGCCAAATTCGCCGCCGAGGTGACCGGCCAGGACATCGAATTCCGCAAGATGTCGGTCTACGACGTCGCCTCGCTGGGCGAGAGCTTCGACGTCGTGCTGTTCATGGGCGTGCTCTACCACCTGCGCCACCCGCTGCTGGCGCTGGACTTGATCCACGACCATGTCGCCAAGGATCTGATGATCTTCCAGTCGATGCAGCGCGGCTCGGCCGAGGTGGCGCCGGTGCGCGCCGATTACGACTTCTTTGAGCAGGAACACTTCAACGATCCCGGCTATCCGAAGCTGCATTTCATCGAACACGAATACGCCCGCGACTGGACCAACTGGTGGGCGCCGAACGCCGCCTGTGCCGAGGCGATGCTGCGTAGCGCCGGCTTCGCCATCGTCGAGCATCCGGAACGCGAGGTCTATGTCTGCCGCCGGGTCGACCGCCCGACAGAGGCGGGGGCGGTGTATCCGGCCCAGCCGAAAGAAGACGCCGTGAAGAAAGGGACCGAGGGATGATCGAAGCCGCCAAGATCTGGAACGAGCCGAACAACAAGTCGCACTGGGATCCCAACCTCGACCCCGAATGGGACCTGTTCGCCCGCATGACAATCCTGGCCGGGCAGGCGATCCGGGCGGAGAATTCCACCATCACCCGCGTGCTGGGCGGCATGTCCCCCATCGATCCGTCCTTCGTCCGCCGGCTCGACGAGCGCGGCGTGCTGGACGAGGTGGATGTGGTGGCGGTCCACGGCTTCCCGCTCGACTGGAATCTCTGGCAGATCCACGAGTGGCCGAACAAGATCGACGAGATCCGCGCCGTCACCAACAAGCCGATCTGGGTGACCGAGGCCGGCGTCTCCTCCTTCGGCGCCGAGGAGGTGCAGGCCTGGGGCGTCAAGCGCACCGCGGAGCTGCTGATCGGCAAGGTGCCGCGCATCCACTGGTACAGCCTGTATGACCTGCCCAGCCATTGGGAGGCCACAACCCGCCACAAGGAGGCGGAAGGCTCCTCCTACTACCGCCATTTCCACATGGGCCTGCTTCGGTCCGACGGCACGCCGAAACCGGCGGTGGAGGCCTTCGCGCCTTATGCCGGCCAGATGGGCATCTGCCAGTGGTTCCACTATGAGGACCACCGGCTCGACGAGGCGGTGGCTTGGCTGAAGCGGCTGGGCGTGCGGCACCTGCGCACCGGCCTGTCCTGGGCCGACAGCTTCCGCCCGAATGCGCTGGACTGGTTCGACCGCCAGATGGAGGCGTTGGCCGATTTCGAGGTCACCGTCACCTTCTGCTTCACCCCCGAACACCGCGGCGTCGAGCCCCACCACACCAGCCCGCCCCAGGTGGCGGAGGAGTTCGCGGAGTTCTGCGCCGCGATGATCCGCCGCTACGGCAGCACGCGGACGGCCGATTCGGCAGCGTCGATGGCGGCAGTGGGGTGACAGAATCCCCTCTCCCCAGGGGGGAGAGGGAGAAAGAAGCGATAGCGCGCAGAACCGTCAAAAGCGGTTCCGATGGAGCAATCACCCGGCCGGGCATCTCCATAGGATCGGTGCAGTCCAGCGCCACCACGGAGATGCTCCATGACGGCCCGCCTTCGCGCGGCGGCGGTCGCCCTTTTGCTGTGGATCGGTCCGGCCCACGCCGCCGATCCGCCGCCGCTGACCAACACCCGCTTCGACGAGGACTACCGCTACCTGCTGTCGCCCGAGGCACGGTCCGGCGCCGCTTGGGAGCGGTTCAAGGCCATCCCGCTCACGTCGGACGGCTTCGCCTCGCTGTCCACCGGGCTGGAGTTGCGCCTGCGCGGGGAGGCGGTCCGCAACAGCGGCTGGGGCCAGGACGATCCGCGCAACGACGCCTATGGGCTGTGGCGCGCCCTGCCCTACGCCGACCTGCGCGTCGGGGAAAGCCTCCGCCTGTTCGGTCAGCTGATCATGGCCGATGCGGTCGGCAAGCTGGACCCGCTCGCCCCGCCCGACGCCGACCGCATCGACCTGATGCAGGGATTCGCCGACTTGCACGCACCGTTGGGCGATGCCCAGGGCACGCTGCGCGTCGGCCGCCAGATGCTGGCCTATGGCTCGGAGCGGCTGATCTCCATCCGCTACGGTGCCAACGTCCCCCGCTCCTTCGACGCGGTGAAGGGGATCGTCACCGCCGGCTCCTGGCGGATCGACGCCTTCCTTGGCCGCCCGATCCAGCCGGCGCCGGAGCTGTTCGACGACGGACGCGACGGACGCCGCACCGCCTGGGCGCTCTACGCCACGCGACCGCTCGATCTGGAGTGGACCGACAGCGCCGGGCTCGACGCCTATTACATCGGCTACCGCAACCGCCGCGCCGGCTTCGACGCGGGTGCTGCACGCGAACTGCGCCACACGGTCGGTTTGCGTGCCTTCGGCAAGGCCGCCGGCTGGGACTGGAACTGGGAAGCCATGGGCCAGTTCGGCCGCTTCGGCAATAATTCCTCTGGGGGCGGGTCCATCCGGGCATGGTCGCTCGCCACCGACACCGGCTACCGCTTCACCACCCTGCCGCTGCAACCGCGCCTCGGCCTGAAGGCCAACATCGCCAGTGGCGACGACAATCCCCGCGACGACCGGCTGGAGACCTTCAACCCCCTGTTCCCGCGCGCCAAGTATTTCGGCGAACTGACGCCGGTCGGCCCCTACAACCTGATGAACCTGCACCCGTCGCTGGACCTCGCCCTGTCCGACGAATTCAGCCTGTCCGCCTCCGCCATCGCCTTTTGGCGGGAGAGCCTGGACGACGGCGTGTACGACCTGACCGGCGGCCTTCTGCGCTCCGGAACCGGATCGCGGGCACGCTATGTCGGCACCCAGGGCGAACTGGTGCTGTCCTACAGCTCCGGCCGCTCCTTCGAAGGGCTGATCTCCTACTCGGCCTTCCGTCCCGGTCCCTTCCTGAAGGACAGCGGCCCGGCGAAGACCATCCATTTCGCCGGCATGGAAGCAGTGTTCAAATTCTAAAAAGCGGGAGCCCCGCACCCGGAATGCGGTCTGGCGCGTTCAGACTATCGAAGAACAACAAAACGGATCCGGACGGACGGCCGATGGACAAACCGGCGGAGCGGCGGCTTCAGGACAGGCGGCGGGCGAAGCCTTCCCTGCGCAAGGGAAAGCTGCTGCATGTCCGCTCCGGCCTGTCGGCGGAGAAGACGCTGCTGGTGCGCATCGGGATCGTCATCGTCCTGATCACGCTGGTCATCGCGGTGTTCTGGTTCGACCGCGACGGGCTGAAGGACCAGATCGACGGCAACATCAGTTTCCCCGACGTTCTCTACTTCGCCATGATCACGGTGACCACCGTCGGCTATGGCGACATCGTGCCGGTCAGCCACACCGCCCGCCTGATCGACGCCTTCGCCGTCACGCCGATCCGCATCTTCATCTGGTTCATCTTTCTCGGCACCGCCTACGAGCTGGTGGTGCAGAGGATCGTGGAGGAATTCCGATTGAGCCGCATTCAGAAGCAGTTGCAGGGGCACATCGTGCTGTGCGGCTTCGGGCACAGCGGGTTCATCGCCGCGCAGGAGACGGTCTCGAAGGGCTATCCCGCCGACCACATCGTCGTCATCGACGAATCGGAGGAGCGCATCCAGCTGGCGGCCGAATGCGGCTTCATCGGCCTGCTCGGCGACGGCACCAGCGAGGACACGCTGACCAAGGCCTGCGTCGGCAACGCCAAAGCGGTGATCGTCAGCACCGGGCGCGACGACACCACCATCCTTGTGGTCCTGACGGTGCGCCACCTGTCCGCCGCCACCAAGATCGTCGCCAGCATCAAGCAGGAGGAGAACATCAAGCTCGCCAACCTCAGCGGCGCCGACCTCGTGGTTTCGCCGCCCAAGATCGGCGGCTACCTGATGGCCGACGCGGTGGAGACGCACCACGCCACGCCCTTCCTGTGCGACCTGATGTCGGCCGGCGGAAAGATGGTGCTGAGCGAGCGCCGGGCGGAAGCGGACGAGGTCGGCCGGACCATGGCGGAGGTCACCGCCGGCATGGTCGTCCAGGTCCACAGCCACGGCCGCGACATCCCATTCACCGAGCGCAACCGCTACATCATCCAGGCGCAGGACACGCTGCTGATCATCAGCCCGCCGCAGTCCGGCGGCAAGGAGGCCCGGCCGTAGGCGTCCGCACCCGGCCTCCACCCGGATTTCACCTGGGCGGCTTCACGCCCCACCGCGCCGGCCCGCCTGGGCGTCGGCGCCGAGGCGCACGGCCTGCCCCATCAGTTCGACGACGGCCGTGCGCAGGTCGGTCGCGGCAACGGGCTTGTGAAGAAGGCGGTATCCTCCCGCCTGAGCTTCGGCCAGCCGTTCCGGCGCCGTATCGCCCGTCACGATCGCCGCCGGGATCCGCCTGCCGAGCCGCGCATGCACCGCGCGGATCACATCCAGCCCGGTCTCGCCGTCGCGCAGCCGGTAGTCGGCAAGCAGGATGTCGGGCGGGTGGTCGTCCAGCACCCCGATCGCCTCGGCCCGGCAGGACCCGGTCAGCACCCGGTATCCCCAGGTCTCGATCATCGCCTGCATCCCGGTCCGGACCAATTCCTCGTCGTCGACCACGAGGACGACGCCGCTGGATTCCTCCGGCGCAACAGCTTCGCTGCGGCCGGGAGAGGCGCCGCCGGCGTCGATCAGCGGCACCGTGACGGCGAAGGTCGATCCGCGCCCTGGAATCGACCGGACCTCCACCTCATGCCCCAGCAGGCGCGCCAGACGACGAACCACCGCAAGTCCCAGGCCCAGCCCCTTGTCGCGGTCGCGCTCGGGATTGCCGACCTGGAAGAACTCCTCGAACACCTCCTGCTGACGGTCCGGCGCGATGCCGATGCCGGTGTCGGCCACCTCTATGCGCAACTGACCGTCGCGCCGCCGACACCCGACGAGCACCCCGCCCCGCTCCGTGTAGCGCAGGGCATTCTCCACCAGATTGCGCAGAATGCGCTCCAGCAGCACCGGGTCGCTCTGCACCACCGTGCCGCAGCCGCTCGTCCGGAACCGCAGCCCCTGTTCCGCCGCGCGCAGGGTATATTCGTCGGCCAGGCGCTGGATGATGGGGGCGATCGGCATCGCCACCGGGTTGGCCGTCACCAGGCCGGCATCCAGCTTCGATACGTCGAGCAGCCCGTCGAGCAGCATGCGCAAGCCGTCCATCGACTGCTCCATGGAGCGGAGAATGCGCATCGCCGGAGTTCCTTCGACATGTCCCTGCAGCGCACCCATGAACAGGACCAGCGACTGGACGGGCTGGCGCAGGTCGTGGCTGGCCGAGGCAAGGAACTTGGACTTCGCCACATTCGCCCGCTCGGCTTCCGACTTGGCCGTCCGCAGCCTGTCCTCGAAGCGCTTGCGCTCGGTGATGTCGCGGGCGATGCCGACGACGCCGACGACATGCCCATCGGAGTCCCGCAGGGGTGCCTTGGTCGTCAGGCAGAAACGGATCTGCCCGCTTGTGCAGTCGAGGATCTCCTCCTCCAGCACCACGATCTCGCCGGTCTCGATCACCTGCCGGTCGACTTCCTCGACATGGGCGGCGAGCTTGGGCGGGTAGAAGTCCCGGTCGCGCGCGCCCAGCACCCGGTCGCGGCCGGCACCGAACAGGCGGCAGGTGGCATCGTTGACCACGAGGAACCGCCCGTCCGCCCCCTTCACGAACACCGGGTCGGTGATGCCCTCGATCAGCGTCCCCAGCAACCTGTTGGTCTGCTGAAGGGTCTGCTCGATCATCCGGCGCTGGGTGATGTCGCGCATGATGCCGGTGAAGAAGCGCTGCTCGCCGTCCCACCATTCGGCGATCGCGAGTTCCAGCGGAAACTGCGTTCCGTCCCGCCGCCGCCCCTCCACCTCGCGCCCCGAACCGATGATCCGGGGAATCCCGGTCCGCAGGTAGTGGCCGATATACTCCTTGTGCCGTGACCGGTCGGGCTCCGGCATCAGTTCCGACACGTTGCGCCCGACCATGTCCTCGGCGGCGTAGCCGAAGATGCGCTCGGCGGCGGCATTGAAGGAATGCATCACGCCGGCTTCATCGATCACCACCATCGCGTCCACGGCGGTTTCCACCACGGCGCGATACCGGGTTTCAGCCCTTTCCGTGGCGGCACGGGCCTGTCGTTCCGCCTGCTCCGCCGCCTCGGCTGCGTGTTGCGCCGCGCGCATTTCCAACTCGTGCATGACGATGCGGGCGAATTCCGCCAGATCGCTCTGCTCCTGCTCGCCGAAATCATGCCGCGGCTCATAGTCGATGAGGCAGAAGGTTCCCAGCAGCAGCCCCTCCGGCGTCCTCAGCGGCGCCCCGGCATAGAAGCGGATGAACGGCTCTGCGGTGACGAGGTCGTTATGGGCGAACCGCTCGTCCGCCATGGTATCGTGCACCACCATCGGGCGGTCTTCGAGGATCGTGTAGGCGCAGAAGGACAGCCGGCGGGCGGTGTACTGGGCATGAAAGCCGTAGCGCGCCTTGAACCATTGGCGGCTTTCGTCGACCAGGCTGACCAATGCGGTCGGCACACGGAAGAAGCGGGCGGCAAGCCTGGTCAGCCGGTCGAAGACCGGGTCCGGCGGCGTGTCGAGGATGCAATATCCCTTCAGCCGGTCGATGCGGGCCGGCTCGTTGAGAGGCCATGGCGGCTCAACGAAGGTCACCGGCAGACCCGCGGGGCCAATGCCCAAAGGAATGACGCCTCACACCGCGGTTTGGACATCCCAACGGCAACCGCATCAAGGGCTCTGCTGGCATCGGGATCGACGTGGCGCACGACCGCTCTCCATAGCCGGAACGACAGCTGCCACCCTGCATCGAGCGATGCAAAGGGATGGCGACATCGGCTACTGGACCAACAGAACGGCTCTCTACAATGTTCCTGTTGCTGACAATCTCTTATACTTACAGTCAGGGGCCGCCGTCCCCGTCGTCGCGGGAACGGCGGCCCGAACGGGCTCACACGGCGCAGATGCCGACCAAGCCCCCCTTCAGCCCTTGTAATGCCGGCCGAAGCGGTTGTTGAGGAAGGCGTCCAGCGGCACCTGTTCCTGCCGGATGAATCCCGCCTGCGGGATGGAGCCCTCACGCAGCAGGTCCAGCACGGCGCAGATGCCGGCGGCGGTGGTGACCTGGATTGCGCTCCAAGTGCGGCCGGCGATCGGATTGCTGTAGATCTTGGTGGCGAAGGTCTCCTGCCGCAGCTCGCCCTCCTGCATGCCGGTGGCGGTCGCCAGCACCAGCACCACGTCCTGCAGGGTCAGCGGCACCGCGGTTTCCAGCACGTCCTTCAGCAGATGCCGCCGCTCGCCCAGCCGCAGGTCGCGGATCAGCAGGCGGACGATGTCTCGATGGCCGGGATAGCGCACGGTCTTGTAATCGAGGTTCCGCACCTTGCCGGCCAGCGTCTCGCACAGCGAGCCCAGTCCGCCGGAGGTGTTGAACGCCTCGTAATCGACGCCGTCCAGCGCGAAGCGCTCGTCGCCCTCCAGCGGCATCACCTCGTGCGGGCGGCCGTCGATGATGGCCTCGCACGGGTTGCAGTATTCGTTGATCAGCCCGTCGGTGCTCCAGGTCAGATTGTATTTCAGGGCGTTGGTCGGGTATTGCGGCAGGGCGCCGACGCGCAGATGCAGGTTGTGCAGCTCGTCGAAGCGGCGGGCAAGGTCGTGCCCGACGATGGAGATGAAGCCCGGCGCCAGACCGCATTGCGGGATCAGCGCGGTGTTGGCGGTCTCCTCCAGCATCTTCACCTTGCGGGTGGCGGCGACATCCTCGGTCAGGTCCAGATAATGGGCGCCGGCGGCGACGGCGGCGGTCGCGATGGCCGGGGTCAGCGTGAAGGGGCAGGCGCTCAAGACCGCATGCTGGCCTTCCATCGCGGCACGCAGAGAGACCGGATCCTCCACATCGACGCGCGTCACCCGCAGCCCGGCCCGTTCGGCCCGGTACAGCAGCGCCTCGTCCCGGTCGCCGACGGTGACGGCGAAATCGTCGGTCTCGGACAGCAGCGTGCCGATCATCAATCCGATCTTGCCCGCACCCAGAACCAGAACCTTCATCGTTGCCATGTCTCCCGCTCCTCTGTTCAGCCGTTTGTGTTTTGGCGATTGGCTCGCACACAAAAGGTGTCGGCGGATGTGGCCGGGCAGAACCGGGCAATGCGCCGGTCACGCTTCAGATTTCCGGCGGAATGACGGAAACGCCGTTGAAATGACGGACCCGCTTTATCCCTCGCGCGGCATCGGCTGCGGCGCTATCGTCGCAGCCGGTTTCCCCAAGTCCGGCCCGCCGCCATGACCATGCGCCAACTGACCGCCCCGCACGCCGTCCTGCTGGAGGAGCCGCAACACGGCGTTCCCCAGACCAGCGAGATGATCCGGGGCGAGCGCTTCCGCATTCTGGAGGAGCGTGACGGCTGGATGCAGGCGGAGAACGCCTTCGACGGTCATGTCGGCTGGCTGCCGCCGGGCACCGCGCATCGGGAGCCGGTTGCCCCCACCCACCGCGTGCGGGCATTGCGCGCCGACCTGCACCCCGGACCGACGCACAAGGCACCGCCGGTGGCGACACTCAGCTTCGGCTCGCTGGTGGCGCTGGACGGCCGGGCCGAGAACGGTTGGGTCGGCACCGACGACGGGCTGTGGCTGTTCGCGGGATGGCTGGAGCCGGTGGATGCCGCCCCGGCAACCGACCACATCGCCACCGCCCTGCGCTTTCTGGAGACGCCCTATGTCTGGGGCGGGCGCAGCAGCTTCGGCATCGACTGTTCAGGGCTGGTGCTGACTGCAATGGCGGCGGCGGGGGTGGTCTCCCACCACAGCAGCGGGAGGCAGCGAAAGGACGAGCGGCTGGGGGCGTGGGTGTCCGACGATGGCCGTAATGTCATCTATCAGCGCGGCGACATCGTCTTCTTCCCCGGCCATGTCGGGCTGATGGTGGACGGGACGAACCTGCTGCACGCCACCGTCTTCACCATGTCAGTCGTGATCGAACCGCTGAGCGAGGTCGCCAAGCGCGCGGAGATCAACGGAGTCCGCCGTCCCCACCATTTCATTGACGGCATGACGCGGGCGTAGCGCCTCACCCACCAGCAGCAGGGTCGGCCCCTTGCCGGCGGCGACTCCCTGTTCCGCCATCTCGCCGAGCGTCGTCCAGTAGCGCCGCTCGTCGTGCCGGCAACCATTCTCCACCGCCAGCACCGGCGTGTCGGCCGGCAACCCGGCCCCGGTCAGCCCCTGCCCGACCGCGCGCGCCTGCTCGCGCCCCATATAGATCGCCAGCGTGCCCTGCGGATCGGCCAGCCGCGCCCAATCGGGCTCGAACCGCTCGCCGTCGCGGCCATGGGCGGTGACGAAGGTGACGGCGCGCGACACCCCGCGCTTGGTCAGCGACAGCCCGGTCGAGGCGGCGCAACCGAGCGCCGCGGTGATGCCGGGGATGACGCGCACCGGAATGCCGAGGCCGTCGAGATGCTCGATCTCCTCGCCGGCCCGGCCGAACACCATCGGGTCGCCGCCCTTCAGGCGGACGACGCGCTTGCCACGCTGCGCATGGAAGGCGATCAGCGCGTTGATCTCCCCCTGCGGCAGCGAATGGCGGCCGGACCGCTTGCCGACGCAGATGCGCTCCGCCCCAGGGTGGGCGAGGTCGAGGATGCCGTCACCGACCAACGCGTCGTAGAGCACGACCTCGGCGGCGGCCAGCGCCTTTACCGCGGCAACGGTGAGCAGGTCGGGGTCGCCGGGGCCGGCGCCGACCAGCGTCACTTGCCCCCACCTATCTTCGCCTGTTGGGCGTTTCGGTATGAACGCATCCTCCCGCCCTGAACGAGATCCCCTCTCCCCCCCGGGGAGAGGGTTAGGGTGAGGGGGTCGCGCGGCGGCCCTCAACCAAAAATCCACCCTGTGCATCCCCCTCACCCCGACCCTCTCCCCGGGGGGGAGAGGGGGCAGGATCGATGCCTCGCCAACACCCGCACATCGCGGAAAAGCGAGGCGCGCCAACGCCGCGAGACTCTCACGCCACTTCGCGCTGGTGAGCATGACGAAGCACCTCCTTGAGTTCAGGCACGCAGGAACCACAATTCGTGCCGGCCTTCAACGCCGCACCGATCTCCGCCACGCTGGTCAGCCGGCGGTCGCGGATGGCGCCGACCAGCCGGTTGATACCGACGCTGAAGCAGGCGCAGACGATCCGCCCCTCGTCCGCGGCGGCACCCGGCGCCCGCCCGGCGAGCAGACCGGCCCGCGCCCCATCGTCCAGCCCGTCGGCCTCCAGCAACCCGGCGAGCCAGCCGCGCGGCGGCAGGCGTCCGTCGGCGGCGACGAACAGGCAGGCGTCCAGCCGGTCGCCCTCCATCCAGGCCATGCGCAGGTTGCCGCGCGCCTCGTCGCGGAACTCCACAACCGCCCCGGCAGGGTCGAGGCCGGGCAGCCAATCCTCCACAGCCGGGATGGCTCCGATCCCCGCCATCTCCACCAGATGGCCGCCGGCCACGGCGCGGCGCGCCCAATAGCCGCCATGGGCGGGCTCAACCGGATGGCGGGTCAGCAGGAAGGCGGTCCAGTCCGGCCGCCAGGGCTCCACCGTCGCCGGCATCCGCTTCAGGTCCGGCTGGCCGGAAAACGGGTCCACCGCCTCGTCGTCGATCAGCCGGCCGATGACGCAGCCGCCGGTGAAGCGGTCGGTCCAGTGCATCGGCAGGAAGATGGTGCCTTCGCTTTGGGCATCGGTGACATGGACGCGGGCCAGCGCTTCCCCTGCCGCCGTGGCGATGCGGGCCAGTCCGCCGTCGTTCAGCCCCCGCGCGACGGCGTCCGCCGGGTTGATGTCCAGCCGAGGCTCCGGCGCATGGGCGGACAGCCGCGCCGACAGGCCGGTGCGCGTCATGGTGTGCCACTGGTCGCGCAGCCGCCCCGTGTTCAGCAGCAAGGCGCCTTTCGGCACGTTGCGCGGCAGCGGATTCGCCGTCACCGCCAGCATCCGGGCGCGACCGTCCGCGGTGAAGAAGCGGCCATCGCCGAACAGCCGCTTCTGCGGCTCGCTTCCCACCCGCCAGGGCCAGGGGAACGGCGCCAGCGCGTCGTATCCGGCGTCATCCAGTCCGCTCAGCGCCCCGATGTCGAAGGCGCGCGCCCCGCCATTCTCGAAGTCCGACAGCGCCGCATGCTCGCGGAAAACCACGGCAGCAGTCTCGTAGGGAAAGGCCCCGGCGAAGCCCATGCGCCGCGCGACCTGGGTCACGATCCACCAGTCTGCCCGTGCCTCCCCTGCCCCATCCCTGAAAGCCCGCTGGCGCGAGACGGTGCGGTCGGAGTTGGTGACGGTGCCGTCCTTTTCGCTCCAGCCTTTGGCCGGCAGGCGGATATGGGCGAAGCGGCCAGTGTCGGTGTCGCGGATGCAGTCGGAGACCACCACGGTTTCGCAGCGCTCCAGCGCCCGGCGCACCCGGCCGGCGTCGGGCATGCTGACGGCGGGGTTGGTCGCCATGATCCACACCGCCTTGACCGTCCCGGCCTCGATGGCGCGGAACAGGTCGACCGCCTTCAGCCCCGGCTTGTCCGCCATCCGCGGCGCGCTCCAGAAGCGGCCGACCCGGTCGACCTCTTCCGCCGTGAAGCCCATATGGGCGGCCAGCTGGTTCGCCAGCCCGCCGACCTCGCGCCCGCCCATGGCGTTCGGCTGTCCGGTGACGGAGAAGGGACCGCAGCCCGGCCGGCCGATGCGGCCGGTCAGGAAATGCACGTTCAGGATGGTGTTGACGGTGTCGCTGCCCTGGGAGGACTGGTTGACCCCCTGGGAATAGACCGTCACCACCCGCCCGGTCGCCGCGAACTCGGCATAGAAGGCGGCGACCTCGGCCTCCTCCAACCCACAGCGGCGGGCGACCGTCGCCAAATCCGGCGCATCGGCGTGGGCAGCAGCCAGCGCGTCCTCCACCCCCTCGGCATGGGCGGCGGTGAAGCCGGCATCGCAATGGCCGTGCTCATCCAGATAGGCCAGCAGCCCGTTGAACAGCACCGCGTCGGTCCCGGCCTTCAGCGCCAGATGGCGGTCGGCGGCATCGACGCAGTCGGTCCGCCGCGGATCGACCACGACGATGCGCGTTCCCCGCTCCGCCCGCGCCGCCAGCAGCCGCTGGTTCAGCACCGGATGGCACCAGGCGAGGTTCGACCCCACCAGCACCACGAGGTCGGCGCTCTCGAAATCCTCATAGGTCCCCGGCACCGCGTCGGCGCCAAGCCCACGCTTGTGCCCGACCACCGAGGACGCCATGCACAGCCGCGAGTTGGTGTCGATGTTCGCCGAGCCAATGAAGCCCTTCATCAGCTTGTTGGCGACGTAGTAATCCTCGGTCAGCAGCTGGCCGGAGACATAGAAGGCGACCGAATCCGGCCCATGCTTGGCGATGGTGTCGGAAAAGCGCCGGGCCACCTCGTCCAGCGCCTCGTCCCACGACACGCGCCGGTTCCCGATCTCGGGATGGAGCAAGCGCCCCTCCGGCACCAGCGTGTCGGCCAGCGCCGATCCCTTGGAGCAGAGCCGGCCCCGGTTCGCCGGGTGGTCGGCATCGCCGCGCACGGTGACGGCGCCATTCGCCTTCACCGTCGCGGTCACCCCGCACCCGACCCCGCAATAGGGACAGGTGGTCTTCACCTCCCGTTGTCCGCCGGAGGCAAGCTCCGCTCCGTCAAACATGGCCGCAGGCCTTGCGGCAGCCGCCGCGCGACAGCTTGGCTTCGCCGAGCGCAATGGCGACGCTGCGTCCCTCCACCCGCACCGGAACATGGCCGGTGCGGCCCTCGTCGGGGGCGACGGCCTCGCCGGTCGCCAGCTCGATCACCCAGTTGTGCAGCGGGCAGGTGACGCGGCGGCCGTGGACGATGCCCTGGGACAGCGGCCCCCGCTTGTGCGGGCAGACATCCTCCAGCGCGAAGACCTCGTCGGCCGCCGTGCGGAACAACGCGATGTCGCCGTCGGGGGTGCGGACGACGCGCGACCCCAGCACGGGGATGTCGTCGATTGTGCCGACCAGGGTCCAGACCGTTTCAGCAGCGGCGTTTTCCATGATGATGCTGTCCATGATCGGTTACCCCACTTCGGCGAGCAGATTGAATTCGTGACGATCGACGCCCTTGGCGGCGCGCTCGGCCCACGGGTCGTCCTGCGAGAAGGTCTGCGAGAACAGGAAGCGCGCGTTCAACGCCCGCCGCCGCTCCGGATCATCGACCAGCGCCGCCTTGATGTGGTCGAGGCCGACCCGCTCCACCCACGGCGCGGTGCGCTCCAGATAGCGGGCCTCCTCGCGGTACAGCTGCATGAAGGCGCCGGTGTATTCCAGCACCTCCTCCTCGGTGGCGACGCGGACCAGCAGGTCGCAGGCCCGGACATGCAGGCCGCCGTTGCCGCCGACATGCAGCTCGTAGCCGCTGTCGATGCACACCACGCCCAGGTCCTTGATCGTCGCCTCGGCGCAGTTGCGCGGGCAGCCGGACACCGCCAGCTTGACCTTGTGCGGGGTCCATGTGCCCCAGGTCATGCGTTCCAGCTTCACACCCAGCCCGGTCGAGTCCTGCGTCCCGAAGCGGCACCATTCCGACCCGACGCAGGTCTTCACCGTGCGCAGCCCCTTGGCATAGGCATGGCCGGACACCATTCCAGCGGCGTTCAGATCGGCCCAGACCGCCGGCAGATCCTCCTTCTTCACGCCGAACAGGTCGATGCGCTGGCCACCGGTGACCTTCACGGTGGGGATGGCGAACTTGTCGACCACATCGGCGATGGCACGAAGTTCCGCCGCAGTCGTCAGGCCGCCCCACATGCGCGGCACGACCGAATAGGTGCCGTCCTTCTGGATGTTGGCGTGGGCGCGCTCGTTGATGTAGCGCGACTGGTAATCGTCCCGGTACTCGCCCGGCCAGGCGCACAGCAGGTAATAGTTCAGCGCCGGCCGGCAGGAGGCGCAGCCGTCGGGCGTCGTCCATTCCATCGCCTGGAACACCTCGGCCATGGTCTTCAGCCCGCGGTCGACGATGGCCACCCGCACCGCGTCATGGGTGTGGTGCGTGCATTTGCACATCGGCTTGACCTTGGGCGCCGCTTTGAAGCCGTCGCCCAGCGTGACCGCCAGCAGCCGCTCCACCGTGCCGGAGCAGCCGCCGCAGGAGGCTGACGCCTTGGTGTGCGCCTTCACCTCGTCCAGGCTGGTCAGGCCCTTTTCGGTGATCGCCTTGACGATGGTGCCCTTGCAGACGCCGTTGCAGCCGCAGATTTCGGCAGAGTCGGGCAATGCTGCGATGGCGGCGTTCGGGTCACCGGCGTCGGCGCTGCCGAACCCCTGCCCGAAGATCATGGTGTCGCGCTCGACCGACACGTCGACGCCGTCCTTCAGCAGCGAGAAGTACCAGGCGCCGTCCTTGGTATCGCCATACAGCACGGCGCCCAGCAGCTTGCCGTCCTTCAGCACCAGCCGCTTGTAGACGCCGCGCGCCGCATCGCGGAACACGATGTCCTCGGTCCCCGCCCCGCCCGAGAAATCGCCGGCCGAGAACACGTCGACACCGGTGACCTTCAGCTTGGTCGAGGTGACGGAGCCGGTGTAGGCGGCACCCTCCCCGCCCGCGAGGTCGTGGGCCAGTACCTTCGCCATTTCGAACAGCGGGGCGACGAGGCCCCAGGTGACGCCGCGATGCTCGACGCATTCGCCGACCGCGTAGATCGACGGGTCGCTGGTGCGCATCTGGTCGTCCACCCGGATGCCGCGCCCGCACTCCAGCCCGGCCGCCTTGCCCAGCGCCATGTTGGGGCGGATGCCCACCGCCATCACGACGATGTCGGCCGGCAGCTCGCGCCCGTCCTTCAGCCGCACCGCGCTGACCCACTCATCGCCCACGATCTCGGCGGTATCGGCACCGGTCAGCACCTCGATGCCGCGGCGCTCCAACTCGCGCTGCAGCAGCATGCCGGCGGACGGGTCGAGCTGGCGCTCCATCAGCGTCGGCATCAGGTGGACGACGGTGACTTCCATCCCCTTGACCCGCAGGCCGTTGGCAGCCTCCAGCCCAAGAAGACCGCCGCCGATCACCACGGCGCGGCCGCCCTTCGCCGCCGCCGCCAGCATGGCGTCGACATCGGCCAGATCGCGGAAGCCGATGACGCCCGGCAGGGTCGAACCCGGCACCGGGATGATGAAGGGCATGGAACCGGTGGCGATCAGCAGTTTGTCATAGGGAACGACGCGACCCGACTGCGAAACCACCGTCTTGGCTTCGCGGTCGATGCCCTCCACCGGCTCGCCGGTCAGCAGGGTGATGCCGTTGGCGTCATACCAGTCACGGCTGTTCAGCACGATCTGGTCGAAGGTCTTTTCCCCCGCCAGCACCGGCGACAGCATGATGCGGTTGTAGTTGGGATGCGGCTCGGCCCCGAAGACGGTGACCTCGTAGCGGCCCGGCGCCTTGGCCAGCAGTTCTTCCACCGTCTTCATGCCGGCCATGCCGTTGCCGACAACCACCAGCCGCTCCCTGGCCGGGCCGGCGTTGCGCAGTTCGGCCTCGTTGAGTTCGGCGGCGGGCCCGTTGTTCGATGAGAGATGCATGTCCATGGCGCGTCTGCCTCGTCTATCGTGTCCGGCCTGCTGCAAAGTCAGGCACGGGGCCAAAAAGAAAGGCGTCCGAACGGGCCTGAGTCCCTGCCCCGCGAGTGACTCGCGAAGATGGGTGCAGACCTGTTCGGACGCCGTTGTCCGGGCGGTTCGTCGTCGAACCAGAGCCAATTCCGCGCGTCGTCGCACGGTTTCGGCGGGTGTCGCGGGCACTGGCGACGTTGCTGGCGCCCGCTGTTGTCTCGCCACTCCCTTCGCAATCCGCGTGCCAATCCCTTCGCAAGCGGACGGCTTCGGGAAAACTCCAAGGATTCCGCGGGGTCGCGCCCTGCTTTGCACCCGATACCTAGGTGCCTGATTTCGGATCATCCTTAGGTATTGCACAAAGTATGACCACGCAGACCTGTGTGCGCCGCAAAAATCGGCAGGCGGCGCGATGGTGGCGGCGGGCACCTCATACCTTCCGCCGGGTCATAGCCAACGGAATCAACCGCTCCGGCCCATTTTTCCGCAAAAGCCATCCTTTGGCATGAGGCTTGCGAAGAGGGAGGCCAGAGACGCGCCAACGACGGTGCGTGCATCCCAAGCGTCCAATGATGGGCCAGCCCCGGCAGTGTTGCCGACCCCGGTATCGACAGGCCTTGTGGCAAGGCTTTTCCGGTCGATCCCGCTGGACGCTTTCGACGGCCAAGGTGCCCCACCACCATCTGCCCGAAAAACAGCCAGTCCGGGACTTGCCCAGAAAATCGATGCCGGTGTCGCACGCCCGACCGCTGGTCCGGATTTCAGAGATGGAGCAACCGACGTGGCCCAGACCCTTCCCACCCTTCGCCACCTACTCGCATCCGCCGCTGCCGTCGTTGCGCTGACGGCAGGCGTCTCTGCTTATGCCGCCCCGCTCGACGTCGAGAAGGACCAGCTGAAGCTGGGATTCATCAAGCTGACCGACATGGCGCCGCTCGCCATTGCCGCCGAAAAGGGCTTCTTCGAGGATGAAGGCCTGTCGGTGACGCTGGAGCCGCAGGCGAACTGGAAGGTCCTGCTCGACCGCGTGATTTCCGGCGAACTGGACGGCGCCCACATGCTGGCCGGCCAGCCGCTGGGCGCCACCATCGGCTTCGGCACCAAGGCGCACATCGTCACCGCCTTCTCCATGGACCTGAACGGCAACGGCATCACGTTGTCGAACGACGTCTGGCAGAAGATGAAGGCCAATGTGCCGAAGGGTGCCGACGGCAAGCCGGTCCACCCGATCAAGGCCGACGCGCTGAAGCCGGTGATCGCCCAGTACAAGGCCGAGGGCAAGCCCTTCAACATGGGCATGGTCTTCCCGGTCTCGACCCACAATTACGAGCTGCGCTACTGGCTGGCCGCTGGCGGGATCAGCCCCGGCTTCTACAGCCCGACCGACGTGTCGGGCCAGATCGGCGCCGACGCGCTGCTCTCCGTCACCCCGCCGCCGCAGATGCCGGCGACGCTGGAGGCCGGCACCATCTACGGCTACAGCGTGGGCGAGCCGTGGAACCAGCAGGCGGTGATGAAGGGCATCGGCGTGCCGGTGATCACTGACACCGAGATCTGGAAGAACAACCCCGAGAAGGTCTTCGGCGTCACCGGCGACTGGGCTGGCAAGAACCCCAAGACCCATCTGGCCGTCGTCAAGGCGCTGATCCGCGCCGCCCAGTGGCTGGACGAGAATAACAACGCCAACCGCGCCGAGGCCGTGAAGATCCTGGCCAAACCCGAATATGTCGGCGCGGACGCCAAGGTGATCGCCAACTCGATGACCGGCACCTTCGAGTATGAGAAGGGCGACAAGCGCGACGTCCCCGACTTCAACGTCTTCTTCCGCTACAACGCCACATATCCCTTCTATTCCGACGCCGTCTGGTACCTGACCCAGATGCGCCGCTGGGGCCAGATCGCCGAGGCCAAGCCCGATGCCTGGTACGACGAGACCGCCCGCAAGGTCTACAAGCCCGACGTCTATCTCCAGGCAGCCAAGTTGCTGGTCGAGGAAGGCAAGGTCAAGGAGGCCGACTTCCCGTGGAAGAGCGACGGCTATAAGCCGGTGGATAACGGCTTCATCGACGGCATCCCGTACGACGGCCGCAAGCCCAACGACTACCTCGCCAAGCAGCCCATCGGCCTGAAGGGCGACCAGAAAGTCGAGGGCGGTCAGGTGGTGGGGGGCTGAGCAACATTGCCCCCACCTGCCCAATCCTCCCTCTCCCCCCGGGGAGAGGGTCGGGGTGAGGGGGGAGGCACACGCCGAACTGATTTCGGCTGCGCCGAACCCCCTCATCCTAACCTTCTCCCCAGGGGGGAGAAGGGATCCTGCCGAAGGGACACCCCGCCATGACCAGCCTGACCGACACCGCCTCCGACCTCGCCCGCGCCCAGCGCAAGGCGCGCCGCACGCACACCCTGAACCGCATCGCCTCCGCCCTGAACACCGTCGGCCTCGGCTGGCTGGCGCCGCTGCTGCGGCTTGCCGCCGGCGAGAATCCGCGCCAGCAGGGCGTAGAGCTGTGGCGCCAGATGGGCATCCCGCTGACCGCCATCCTGCTGTTCCTCGCCGCCTGGGGCTGGGCCGCCCCACAGGTGCAGACCAGCCTGGGTGCCATCCCCGGCCCGGCCCAGGTGTGGGAGCAGGCCACCAACCTCTACGCCGACCACAAGGCCGAACGCGCCAAGGAAGCCGCCTTCTACGAGCGGCAAAGCAAGCGCAATGCCGAGCTTCTGGCGAAGGACCCGAAGGCGGAGGTGAAGACCCGCCCCTATGCCGGCAAGCCGACCTACATCGACCAGATCTTCACCAGCCTGAAGACGGTCTTCACCGGCTTCCTGCTGGGCGCCTTGGTGGCGGTGCCGCTGGGTGTCGCGAGCGGCCTGTCGCCGACCGTCAACGCCGCGATCAACCCGCTGATCCAGATCTTCAAGCCGGTGTCGCCGCTGGCCTGGCTGCCGCTGGTCACCATGGTCGTCAGCGCCACCGTGTCGGGCAGCGACCCGCTGTTCGAGAAGTCGTTCCTGACCTCCGCCATCACCGTCACGCTGTGCTCGCTGTGGCCGACCCTGATCAACACCGCGGTCGGCGTGTCCTCCATCGACCGCGACCTGATGAATGTCGGCAAGGTGCTGCAGCTGTCCGGCCCCACCATGGTGCGCCGCCTCGTGCTGCCGTCCGCCCTACCCTACATCTTCACCGGGCTGCGGCTGTCGCTGGGCGTGGGCTGGATGGTGCTGATCGCCGCGGAGATGCTGGCCCAGAACCCCGGCCTCGGCAAATTCGTGTGGGACGAGTTCCAGAACGGCTCCTCCAACTCGCTGGCCAAGATCATGGTGGCGGTCTTCACCATCGGCCTGATCGGCTTCCTGCTCGACCGCGTGATGCTGGCGCTCCAGTCCGCCGTCAGCCACAGCCCCGCCCGCTAAGGAGACCACGACCATGGCGATCCTGGACCTGAAGGGCGTGTCGAAGTCCTACGGCGGCACCACCGTGTTGCGCGACATCGACCTGTCGATCGAAGAGGGCGAGTTCGTCGCCATCGTCGGCTTCTCCGGCTCCGGCAAGTCGACGCTGATCAACCTGATCGCCGGACTGGCGATGCCGGACGCCGGCGAGGTGCTCTATCGCGGCAAGCCGGTCACCGGCCCCGGCCCGGAACGCGGTCTGGTGTTCCAGTCCTATTCGCTGATGCCCTGGCTCAGCGTGAAGGAGAATGTCGCGCTCGCCGTCGACGCCGTCCACAAGGCGAAGGGCGGCGCCGAACGCGGCGTCCTGACCCGCCGGGCGGTGGAGACGGTGGGCCTCGGCCACGCCACCGACCGCCGGCCGAAGGAGCTGTCGGGCGGCATGCGCCAGCGCGTCGGCTTCGCCCGCGCGCTCGCCATGAGCCCGGAGATGCTGCTGCTGGACGAGCCGCTATCGGCGCTCGACGCGCTGACCCGCGCCAAGTTGCAGGACGAGATCGAGGCGATCTGGCGCAAGGACCGCAAGACCGTCATCCTCATCACCAACGATGTGGACGAGGCGATCTTGCTGGCCGACCGCATCATCCCGCTGACGCCCGGCCCCAACGCGACGCTCGGCCCCGCCTTCACCGTCGACCTGCCCCGCCCGCGCGACCGCACCGCCGTCAACCATGACGAGGATTTCAAGCGCCTGCGCGCCGAGGTCACCGCCTATCTGATGGAGGTCGGCGTCGCCCGCGGCACCGGCGGCGATGACGGGCTCACCCTGCCCGACGTGAAGCCGATCACCGCCGCCCCGCCGCCCAAGGCCTATATCGAGGCGATGGGCGGGCGTGGGATGGAAGACCGCTATCTGGAATTCACCCGCCTGACCAAGACCTTCGCCACGCCGAAGGGGCCGCTGACCGTGGTGGACGGCTTCGACCTGAAGATGCGCAAGGGGGAGTTCGTGTCGCTGATCGGCCATTCCGGCTGCGGCAAGTCCACCGTGCTGTCCATGGTGGCGGGCCTTGCCGACGTGACCAGCGGCGGCATCGTGCTGGACGGCAAGGAGGTGGATGGCGCCGGCCCCGACCGCGCCGTGGTGTTCCAGGCCCCCAGCCTGTTCCCGTGGCTGACCGCTTACGAGAACGTCATGCTGGGCGTCGACCGCGTCTATCCCCATGCGAACAAGGGCGAGCGCGCCGACATCGCCCGCTATTATCTCGCTCGCGTCGGTCTGGGCGATGCCATGGACAAGAAGGCGGCGGAGCTGTCCAACGGCATGAAGCAGCGCGTCGGCATCGCCCGCGCCTTCGCCCTGTCGCCTAAGTTGCTGCTGCTGGACGAGCCCTTCGGCATGCTCGACAGCCTGACCCGCTGGGAGTTGCAGGAGGTGCTGATGGAGGTGTGGGCGCGCACCAAGGTCACCGCCGTCTGCGTCACCCACGACGTGGACGAGGCGCTGCTGCTGGCCGACCGGGTGGTGATGATGACCAACGGACCCAACGCCAAGATCGGCCACATCCTGTCCGTCGACATCCCCCATCCGCGCACCCGCCAAGCCCTGCTGGAACACCCGCGCTATTACGACTACCGCGAGGAGTTGCTGAACTTCCTGGAAGGCGGCCACGCCGGAGCGCCGAAGAAGGCGGCCTGAGCCGCTTCCATCTTCCGGAAATCCCACCGAATAGGCATTGGACAAGCTGGCTCCACGGGGCCAGCTTGTTGTTTTTCGGGATGACGGACGAGGGACCAGAGATGAAGCGCGTGACCCTGCCGGACGGCACCGACGTTCCGGCTCTCGGCCAGGGCACCTGGATGATGGCGGAAGGGCGCGGCGACCGCGCCGCCGAGATCGCCGCCATTCGGGCCGGCATCGACCACGGCATGACCCTGATCGACACTGCCGAGATGTACGGCGATGGCGCCTCTGAGGAACTGGTGGGCGAGGCGATCGCCGGCAGGCGCGACGGCCTGTTCATCGTCACCAAGGTCCTGCCCAGCAACGCGTCCCGCATCGGCACGGTGAAGGCCTGCGAGCGCAGCCTGAAGCGGCTGGGGATCGACCGCATCGACCTCTACCTGCTGCACTGGCGCGGCGGCGTGCCTTTGGAGGAAACGGTGGAGGCGTTCGAACTGCTGCGCCAGTCCGGCAAGATCGCCCGCTGGGGCGTCTCCAACTTCGACGTTGATGATCTGGAGGAACTGGGGGAAGCCACCGACCTGCGCGGCTGCGCCGTCAATCAGGTGCTCTACAACCCAGAACACCGCGGCATCGAATACGACCTGCTGCCCTTCCAGCACACGGCGCGGATGCCGGTGATGGCCTATTCCCCGATCGGCCAGGGCGGCCGCCTGCTGCGCTCCCCCGCCTTGCTGGCGGTTGCGAAGCGGCACAAAGCCACCCCGGCACAGGTGGCGCTGGCCTGGGCGCTGCGCCAGCAGGGCGTGATCGCGATCCCCAAGGCGGGATCCACGGCGCACGCCATCGAGAACGCCGAGGCCGTGAAGCTGACCCTGACAGGCGAGGACATCGCGGAGATCGACCGGGCCTTCCCGCCGCCGAAGCGCAAGCAACCGCTGGCGATGATTTGAAGTTGGCTGCGCCCTCACTTCGGTAAATCGCACTTTGGTTTCGTTCACGGACAAATCCCCCTCTCCCGTTGGGGAGAGAGGGAGCACCGTCGGTCGAATATCACTTCGGGTGAAGATGCCCTCACCCATCGATCAATACCCAAAAGTGGGATGCCGGCCACCGACGCCGTATCCTCCGCCAACAGCAGGTCGCCCAGACAGGACCGGCCTATCCACGGATCCCCACCGCCGGATTGCAGGCCGAACAGTTCCATCATCACGCCGATCATCTCGGAGTTGCCTGCCTCTGAACAGCGCCCTTAGCCCGCCCAGACGCTTGAGGCGATGTCTGGATCTGGACCGACAGACGCTCCTGAAATGAACATCGCCCTCTTCTTACGCGAGAGCCAGCGAACGAAAGCGATGGGCCACCGACAAGCGTTCCGACTTCGGGATGGGGCGCTGCCCGGTAACCGCCGCGATCCGCAGGGCGGCAATGATGCCGGGGAACATGTGGGAATGCCCCTGCCGCCGCATCTCGCCCGGATCGCGCATCACCTCTTCCGGGTACCACAGAGCCAGCGCATCCACACCATAATCCAGCGTGATCGTGCAGATTCGGTCGAACAGTTCGACCACGGCGTCACGCCCGGCATCAATCTCCACCACGGGAGTGAAGAAGGTCAGGCCGGCGCGCAGAATAGCGTCACGATTGCGAACCGCGTCGTCTGCCGCCGCGTCCAGCGCACCACGGATCGTTTCCTCGCGCGCGCCCAGCACGGTCTTTTGCTGCTTTGCCTCGATGACAATTTCATTGTCGGTCTTCGGACAGCGTGCCCATAGGTCGCCGCGGCCATGTGTGGATGCCTGGCCTCGGCCTTTCCAGTTTACGTACTCCTCAACCGCAATCAGATTATTCTGCCAGAACGCTGCCGCGAACAGCGACAGCGTTGCCCGCTCGTTGTATGCGTGTCCGAAATCCTCCCAGCCCTGAACGTCCGCGTAACGCTCCAGATTGGCAAGGAATGTCTTCAGCACCGGCCGGAGGAACTGGACCCGTTTGGAACACGCCACACTACGCATACAATCTTACTCCGATATCCAAGATTGGATATCAACTCTCGTACAGAGATTGCAAAAAAACCTTTAATACAAGCTGTGTAAGCCGCTGTCAAATCGTCGCAGAAGAAAGGAGAATGAGATAATTCGTTTATTGGTTGATTTGCACCAGGAGTTTTTGCAACTTCTCGTGAGCCACTGCAAAGTCTCACCTGACATTGAGCTGCCACTCTTCGGCAAGCGTGCCCAGCAGCGTCCGCTGACGGTTCTCCAGCAGTTCGGGTGTCCACTGCTCGATGCTCAGCACCTGGGTCGTGAGGGCGAAGGTGGCGACGCGGCCGCGGGTGAAATATTCGCGCTTCTTACGGTCGAAGGTAAAGTTGCTGGCCTGGGCGTTCTTGCGTCCGCTCAGCAGAACCAGATTGGCAAGCCGGTGGGTCCAGCCGATCCGCTCCCCCTCGTCGGGGAACAGCCGCAGCCACTCGCTGCCGGGAGCCGGGTTCTGCGGCAGGACGTGCTCCACGGTGACCAGCGGCACCTCGTGCACCACGCCGTCGTCGGACAGCAGGGCGTCGAGCCGGAGCAGCAGCGGCAGCCGGACGCGAGTCACCTCGTAGATGTTGCCGTTCAACAGGTCCAGCGTCTCCCGCTGTTCCATGGCACTGAGTTGGAGGGGCGAACCTTCGGCTCCGAGCAGGTCCCCGCTGTCGATGGACTGGAGAAGGCGTGCGTAGCGGGCAATCCGGTCGGTGGACCAGACGCGGCGGATGAACAGACTGTAGGCCAGCCGCTCCAGGCCATGGGTGAAGGCCAGCAGCGCCGCCGGGTTGCCGCGGTGGCGCGCGAAGTACAGCACCGCCGGTGGAATCCAGTCCGCATTGTCCAGGCGGCCGAGATAGCGCAGGCGGGCGTTGATCGCTTTGACCTGGGCCTCGTTCCCGCCCTGGTACTCGGCCGCGCGCACCTCCGCGAAGGCTTCGGCGTAGGGGGCTAGCTTATCGTCGATGAATGCGGCGGGTGCGGCGGCCGGCCTGACCTGTTGCTGCATTTCTTCGACCAGCGAGCGCTGTGCCTTTGCCTTCACCTCGATCATACGGATATGGCCGAACAGGTCGGTGAAACCGTCGCGGGTCAGTTCCTCCTCGATGTCCTCCCAGATCTCGGTGTAATCGGCACGTTGCGTTTCGGGCAGTGCGCCGATCACGTCGGCCTTCAGGATGTCAGTGGGCGAAAGGTCGAGACCTCGGTTGTTCATGACCGAGAAGATGCGGAACGCCGACTGCTGATCACTCGCAGACACGACCACGAGGTAGCAGCGCTGGATCAGGAATGTGGCGAGCCGGTCGCGTTCCGCCGCCGTCATTGCGGACAGCTTCTTGTTAAGGAAAAGTGCGTTTTCGCGGATCCGGCATTGCGAATCGTTTTGATACCGATCGTCGCCGTGCGCGCCCAGGCCACCCCTTTCCTGCACCAAACGCTGGAAATACAGACGATCCTGGTCCCGCAATTGCAAGCGGAAGCGGTCGACCGCACCGGTCAGCGGATTGCCCTCCTCGCAGACCAGCGAATGCAGCGTGTCGGCGACTCTGGCCTGCGCGAGTTCACGCAAAACCGCAAACAGGATGGTCAGCGTGGTCAGCCGCTGCTGTCCATCGACCACATCGGCTTCGGCACGATCCGGGGCCTTGATGAGGACGATGCTGCCGAGGAAATAGGGGGAAACGTCGGTGATCTGGCGGCGCGGGTCATCCCCCGCCAGGGCATTCCGCAGATCCTCGAGAAGTTCGCCCACCTGCTCCGTCTTCCACGCGTAGGGACGCTGATAAGTTGGAATGCGGAACCAAAAATCGTTGCAGAAGATATTCAGCAGCGCGCGCTCTTCCGCTTTGATCGTATTGGGCATGGCAAACTCCTTTTCGGGAGCCTGACATTAGCCAATGGACGCGCGCACTGGTAGATCCAGATGAAGAGATATGCTTATTTGCGTGCACCCTACTGTGTTTGGCCGTATCCAAAAGCTTGGAGCCCGACCCCCAAAATGGCGAAGGCCGCCAACCCGTTCCGGTTGGCGGCCTTCAGAATGGTGGTCCCGACTGGGATTGAACCAGTGACCCCTACGATGTCAACGTAGTGCTCTCCCGCTGAGCTACGAGACCACGGGAAACCAAAAACTGTCGCTCCAGTAATGGAGCGGGCGAAGGGATTCGAACCCTCGACCCCAACCTTGGCAAGGTTGTGCTCTACCCCTGAGCTACGCCCGCAAAGTGGCGCGAGTGACGGGACTTGAACCCGCGGCCTCCGGCGTGACA
>NZ_DASPIS010000082.1:0-8672 GCF_035628975.1 Azospirillum sp.
GCGTATCGCCGGTGAAGATCCGGTCCTCCATGACCAGACACATGGAATCGCGTGTATGCCCAGGCGTATGCATCGCCTTGATCTTGAGACGGCCGGCGATCAGCATGTCACCGTCATCGAGGCGCAGACCGGCATGAGGCGCGGGGCTAAGCCGGTGCATCACCACCGGCACGTCGAGCGCCTCGCCGAGTTGACGGGTGGCCGAGAAATGGTCCGCGTGCGTGTGCGTGTCGACCAGATAGCGAAGCGTCAGCCCATGCTTCGACAGATACCCTCGATAATGCTGGATGAGGCTGAGTTCCGGGTCAATCAGCACAGCGGCGCAAGAGATTTCGCAGCCGATGAGATAGGAGCGGCATCCGCCCGCCGCAAAGGTCTCGAACAACATGGCTATTGCGGCTGCGGCACGAGCCGCAGATAGGGGCGCGGCGCTTCCCAGCCGTCCGGATAGATGGTCTTGGCTTCCTCGTCCGAGACGGAACCGGCGATGATGACCTTGTCCCCACGCTGCCAGTTCACCGGGGTGGCCACACGATGCTTTGCGGTCAGTTGCAGCGAATCCAGCACTCGCAGGATCTCGTCAAAATTGCGGCCCGTGGTCATCGGATAGCTGATCATCAGCTTGATCTTCTTGTCAGGCCCGATGATGAAGACCGTGCGGACTGTCGCGTTGTCCGCCGCCGTGCGACCGTCGGAACCGCCTTCGATCTCGGCCGGAAGCATGTTGTAGAGCTTAGCCACGGCGAGGCCGGTATCGCCGATCATCGGATAATTGGGGGCGGTCCCTTGCGTCTCGGCGATGTCCTGCGCCCATCTGGCATGGTTGGCGACCGGGTCGACGCTGAGGCCGATGATCTTGGTGTTGCGCTTATCGAATTCCGGCTTCAGCTTAGCCATATAGCCGAGTTCCGTTGTGCAGACCGGCGTGAAGTCCTTGGGGTGGGAAAACAGGATCGCCCAGCCATTGCCGATCCAGTCGTGGAAGTTGATCGTTCCCTCGGTGGTCTCGGCCGTGAAGTTCGGCGCCTCGGCGTTGATGCGCAGTGTCATTCCCCCATTCCTTTCATTGTGCTTGAGCCGGACCGGATGTCGTCATTGGGCATCCCCCGGCCGGATCGCGCCGGCGCGCCACGATGGTGGGCGGGTGGGCGCATGCCGGCATCCTAGGAACGGTTCCGGTCACTGACTATGCAATTCCGGCATGAATTGAGCGCCTTGTCCTTCCTGCCTGCCCTGCATCGCGCCGCAGGGTTTCGGACGGGCGCTCCCCAAAGCGAATCCGATAGGCCTGCGCAAAGCGGCCCAGCTCCCAGAAACCGTAATGCATTGCGACACCGGTGACGTTCGTTGCCGCAGGGTCGGACCTCAGCAATGTTTGGCGAACAAGATCAAGGCGACGCCCGCGGGCATAATGCATGGCGCTCTGCCCGAGAAACTCCTGGCAGGCAAGGTTGAGCGTTCTCTGAGCCACGCCGGTTGCGGCGCAGATGGCGCACAGCGACAGCATCTCCTCCGGACACTCCCTCAAGGCCTGCTCGAAGCGCGCGACGATCTGGCGGTGGCGCCCGAGAGCGCCCCTGTCCTGCCTGAGCTTACCCTGGGTCAGGCAGGACAGCAGGGTCTCCATGATCGTTCCGGCCAATGCGATGGAGGGTTTCGGCGTTTCGAGAACCCAGGGAGTATCCCTCGCGAGGCGCGCCGTGTCGTTCATCAGGGCGATGAGCCGGGCCATCGCCATCTCGGGCACCTGGAACATCCGGTCGTCATTCAAGGGCACACTAGGGTCGATTCCGGTCACCTGCCGGCTCTGCGTAGCCAGTACGTCGAAGGGGGCTGCGATGATCCCGAACGCCCAAGGCATTCCTGATGGAGAGGAGGTGGCAGTCTGCTCGTTGGGACGGAAATGGAAGATCTGCTGCCAACCCAGCGTCCAGCCTGAGACGCGGCGGACAATCTCAGGCTCGGTGGCAAACATGAAGGTGTGAACGTTCGCGATCCCGGCGGTCTGCGGAATTCCCTGGCCGAAACAACCGACGCCGACGCTGATCCGGTCGAGCGTCGCGCGCGCGAACGAACCATGGAAGGTTTTGCGAACCGTCCTGATGGGATAGGGGCCGGCGGTGCCGGGGTCGATGGCACCCACGGCCTGCGCCATTGCAACCGGGTCGGAGAAAGTGCCGAAATAGCTTCTGGGAGGCGCCGAAGCGGTTTTCGGGTCCGGCTTCATGACGGCACCCATATCTTGGGCCCTCCCCATATTATTGACGACTATTCTGAACGCTTGGCGATGGGTGTGGTCGGGGCTCAAGATGAGTGAGTGGGGCCGCTTGCAAAGCTCGCTTCTGGGAAGAAGATCCGACGTAGCGTACGGCTATCGTCGCGGTCTGCCTAGCCATTGGAAGGATGTACCACTCCAGCTAGCCCCATTACCGTGTCGTTAAGAGGCGGTTTCCGGAACCTTCATCCTATGATCACCCCTCCTGAAACCCGCTGGTCTGCTGTCGGTTTCCTGTGCCTTTGGCACAGACAGGCGGGTGTGGGACCGACAGTTGCGGAGTTGGTGGCGGGGATCATCGACCGGATCGAGGATCGGCCTGTCGGTCCCGGGCGTCCGCCGGTGGGGCTCGCCGATCTTGCGGATGTGCGGCTGAACCCCGTCGCGTAAACAGAGCCAGCGATTGACGGCGCTGTCGTAGCCTGCGTCGGCGTAGAGCCTGCCGATGGCGGTGCAGACGACCTGGGTCAAGCGCAGCAAGGCAGGGAAGAGCTTGGTGTCATACACGTTGGCGGGCGAAGGGAGGACCGCCAGCGGCAGGCTGTCGGTCGAGACGACCACGTGGTACTTGGTGCCGGACTTGCCGCGGTCGGTCGGGTTCGGCCCGGTCAAGTCGCCGCCTCGCTTTGCCCGTACCGAGCAACTGTCGACCACGACATCCCAGGCAGCGGCGTCGGGATCGGAGCGCGCCATACGGACAAGGACCGCGTGGACGCGACGGAGCAACGCTGTCCTGTGCCACTCGCCCAGTCGGCGACGCAGGGTCGAGCCCGAGGCGCGCCTGTCTGCCGCCCGCAGCTCGCGCCACTGGATTACCATCCTCCCTCCAGGATTAAGATGATTCCGTTGTCACATGTCACATGCATCGATTTTGATTTAAATCATAAGCGAATACGAAGCCTCATGCTGTGGTTGGGAGGCGCTAGTTGGCAGCTGCTCCAAGAGAGCCAGATCGAGCCGCAGCTGCGAGTCGTCGAAAGGGTAGAGCGTGGCGCCAACCGGCAAGCAAAACGTCCTGATCGTTGATGACGAACCCGGCAATATCCAACTTCTCGCCGGGCTGCTGCAGGATGAGTGCGAACTCTGCTTCGCCACCTCCGGTGAGGAAGCGCTTGAGATTGCTCGGCTCGTTTCGCCCGACCTGATCTTGCTCGACGTGCTGATGCCAGGCATGGATGGCTTCGAGGTCTGCCGCAGGCTTAAGTCCGATACGTCAACCCATGATATCCCCGTCGTTTTCGTCACCGCCCGTGGCGAGGTCGACGACGAGACGCGCGGGCTCGATGCCGGAGGCGTCGACTACATCATCAAGCCAGTCAGCCTGCCCGTCGTACGTGCTCGCGTTCGCGTTCATCTACGGCTCAAGCGGCATGAAGACCGGTTGCGGGCCAGCGCGCTCATAGACGGGTTGACCGGCATAGCCAACCGTCGCCGGTTCGATGAGGTGCTGGACGCCGAGTGGCGCCGGGCCCGGCGATTCCGGGAGCCGCTCTCGGCCATCCTCGTCGACGTTGACTTCTTCAAGCGGTACAACGACCGTTACGGCCATCTCGAGGGAGATGCCTGCCTGAGGCGCGTAGCGGGCGCTCTCTCCAGCCTCGTCCGAAGGCCCGGTGACCTCGCGGCACGCTACGGCGGTGAGGAGTTCGTCTGCCTGCTGCCCTCGACCAGCCTGGAGGGGGCGACCACGCTGGCCGAGCAGATGCGCACGGCCATGTTGGGTCTGCAGTTGCCGCACGCCGATTCGACGGTCTGCCCGTGGGTGACTGTTAGTATCGGCTTGGCGACCGCTGTCCCTGCTGACGACCTCGAGCCCGCGGACTTGATCCGGCTCGCTGATGAGATGCTCTACCGCGCCAAGCGGGCCGGACGGAATCGGGTTGAGACTGAGCGGCTCGAGAATACCAGAGCCATCCCGGTCGCCGCGGCTGGTGCGTGACATGGCGGCCGGGGAAGCCCTCGAGGAACCGCATTCGTCCGCCCGCCGTCCGGTCCTGGGCCTGATCGCGGCGATCTGGGTCCTATTCGCCATCGGCTCTGCGTTCGTTGCAGCGTACGTTACCACCGACCATGAGAGGACGATCGACCGCGCCCTGCAGGAGGAGCGCAACGTCGCCGCACTTCTGGACAAGCACGCCCAGCACGTCGTCGCTGCGGCCTCCTCTATCCTTAACCGCATGGCCGAGCGGGTAGGCGAGCGTGGGATGACCGAGATGGCGTCGAGCCGGACCGAGTGGGAGTGGCTGCGCCGGACGGCGGGCGAAGTCCCGTCCGTCGGCGTGCTGGTCGTCGTCGACCGCGACGGCATGATGGTCCTCCAATCCGCCGCGTTTGCCGGACCTGCGATGAACCTCGCCGACCGTGAGTACTTCCGGGTCCTTCGGGAATCCTCCCACGAGGTGTACGTCGGCGAAGCCCAGGTCGGACGCGCCACCGGCCGGACAGTCTTCACACTCAGCCGCCGGATCGAGGGTCCTGACGGTGGCTTCCGGGGCGTTGTCGCTGCGTCGATCGACCTCGACTACTTCGCGTCCTTCATCGGCACGCTGGAACTCGGGCCGGGCGGCGTGGTCACGTTACTCCGCGACGACGGTGCCATCATCGTCCGCACCCCGAATATGAGTGCTGTCGGCAGCCGGCACCCCTCCCTCGAACTGCTGAAGCATCTCGCCACCTCCAGCGAGGGGCGCTATGACGCCCTATCGGTGATCGATGGCATCGATCGTATCTCCTACTACAAGCGCGTCGGGCGGACGCCGCTCACCGTCGTGGTCGGTCGTCCCCGCGACGCCATTCTCCACGAATGGCGGCAACGGGCATGGTGGACTGCCGGCGCCCTCGGGGGAGGTCTGTTCCTGCTCGGGACGCTCTCATGGGCGGTGCTGGCAGCGGTCCGCCGCGACTGCCGTGGTGCCGCCGCGCTGCACCACTCCCTTGCGGCGCAGGAGGCGGCCAACGTCAGGCTGCAGTCGGTTCTCGACTCGGTAGCAGAGGGGATCTGCGGACTTGACGCCCACGGCTACGTCACCTTCATCAACCCCACCGCGGCACAGCTCCTCGGCTACGCCGAGCGCGAAATGATCGGCGGCAACTTTCACGCGCTATGCCATTACCAGTACGCTGACGGACGGCCTTGCCAGTCCGAGAACTGCCCGGTGCTGGCCACACTGGCCGACGGCAGAAGCCATCGGATCGACAGTGACGTCTTTCTGCGTAAGGACGGTAGCGCCTTTCCGGTTGAGTTCACGGCGGCGGCGGTACGCGACGCTACTGGCGCCATCGTCGGAGGGGTGGTTGCGTTCCGTGACATCGCCGAGCGACTGGCCGCCGCGCATGCACTGTCTGAGGCCAAGACCGCTGCCGAAGCGGCGAGCCTGGCGAAGAGTCAGTTCCTCGCCAACATGAGCCACGAGATCCGCACACCGATGAACGCCATCATCGGGCTGTCGGGCCTCGCTGCGCAGACGGAGCTCACCCCCAAGCAGCGGGGCTACGTGGACAAGATCAGGATTGCCGCGCGAGCGCTGCTTGGATTGCTGAACGACATTCTCGATTTCTCCAAGGTCGAGGCAGGCATGCTCGCCCTGGCGCCGCGGCCTTTCCGACTCGACGAATTGATGAGCACGTTGCGCACGCTGGTCTCGGTGGACGCCCAAAGCCGGACGATCCCGGTGAGCATCGCCATCGACGACGGCGTGCCGCTCGATTTGGTCGGCGACGACCTGCGCCTCCAGCAGATCCTGGTCAACATTGTGGGGAACGCCATCAAGTTCACCCACGAGGGTGAGGTCGACGTGCGGGTGGAGCCAATCGCCGCCGATGCTGAGCGGATCGAGTTGCGCTTCTCGGTGCGCGACACCGGCATCGGCATCTCGGACGAGCAGAAGGCCAGCCTGTTCGCCGTCTTTACCCAGGGCGACGCCTCGACGGCTCGGCGCTACGGCGGCACTGGACTGGGATTGGCCATTAGCTACCGCTTGGTGACGCTGCTGGGCGGCCGGATCGATGTTGAGAGCGAAATCGGCCGGGGGAGCCGCTTCTCCTTCACCGCGGTTTTCGGCCGCGGCGTGGAGCGGACTGGAACGGAGCCCCCGGCCGACCTCCAGCGCCACCGCCTCCTGCACCTATCCACCGATCTGATGTCGCGCGCCGTGCTGGCACGGGTTGCGGCATTGCTGGGCTGGTGCGCGGACGGCGCCGCGACCGTCTTCGAGGCGACTGCTGTCCTGCGCGAAGCCGCAGCCTCCGGCACCCCTTATGAGATCGTGGTTCTAGAGGCGGCCGAGGACGGCCTCGACGCCCTGTGGCGCCTCCAGAGCGCCGCGTCTGGCGAACCGGCCCCGGTGCTCCTCGTCGCCGCCGCGGAGCGGGTGGATCCGGCACTAGAGGCAGAGTGCGACGGCGTTCTTGACATCCCGGTGCTGCAGAGCGCCCTGCTCCAGGCCGTCGCCACCGCGATGTCCCGCCGTCCAGGCCAGACGCAGGACACCGCAGCGGAGGGCGTGCTGGCCGGGTTGCGCATCCTGCTGGCCGAGGACAACGTGCTCAACCTGGAGGTCGCCTGCGAGATCCTAGAGCGCCGGGGCGCAGAGGTCGTCACGGCACGGGACGGCCACGAGACGCTGGCGCGGCTCGACACTTCCGAGCAGCCGTTCGACCTCGTGCTGATGGATATGCAGATGCCTGGCATGGACGGGCTCGAGGCGACACGTCGTCTGCGGGGGCGGCCGGATGGGCAGACGTTACCGGTGATCGCAATGACTGCCAACGTTCTTCCAGGCGACCGGCAGCGATGCCTCGATGCTGGAATGGACGACCACCTGCCCAAGCCTCTCGACGTGGAGCAACTCGTCGCCGCCGTTCGTAGACACTGCCGCCTTGCTGACAAAGGGGGGGCGGGACCCGTCCCGGCCAGTATCGGCTCGGGTGTCGGCGTAGCATCCGACATGTCCGACCTTCCAGTGACGATGCCCGGGATCGACGTCGCCAGCTTTCTGACCCGTACCGGCAGCGAACGCGCACTTCTCCTGAGACTCCTTCGGCAATTCCCGATGCAGCACGGCCGGGATCCTGACGCCCTCCGAGCTGCATTCGCAGACGGTGATCTCGATATGGCGGAGCATATCACTCACACTCTCAAGGGTCTTGCCGGGAACATGAGCGCCATGCGCCTCTCCCAGGAGGCCGATGCGCTGACGCGCGCTTTGCGCAGCGGCAACGTGGCCCCGGACCTTGCTCCCTTTGAAGACGCCTTCGACGAGTTGCTGCGGACGGCTCGAAACGTGCCGCCGGATAGGCGGGAGGCCGTCTCAGCGTCTGATCGCGAGCCGCTTGGGCGGGACGCCCTCGCTGTGCTGGCGGCTGAGCTCGACCGCGCGCTCCGCCGCAACGATCTCGACGCTGTCACGGCGGCGCGCAAACTGTCCGACGGAGTCCCCGTCGAGATCACCTCTGACGCCGCCGAGTTAGCCGCTGCGGTCGGTCGCCTCGACTACGCGGCGGCACGGAGGCTCCTACGCGCGGTCGTGGAGCGTCTCGGGCTGGAAGAGGCCTCTCCATGAGCTACGTGGATTGGCCCGGCGAGTTGGCCCTCGGCATCCCGGCAATGGACGAGGACCACCGTCACCTTGTGGAGACGCTCAACGAGCTCCGTGAGACGCTGTTGGTGGCACCCAGCCGCCGCGATGCCGCCGGCCTGCTGTTGCAGTTCGTCAGGATCGCCCGCGAGCACTTTGGGCGCGAGGAGGCGTTGATGGCGGAGCGTGGCTATCCGGCAGCGATCGAGCACGGGCATGAGCACGGCGAGCTCATGGCGGTCCTCTCGTTCATGTTGGACGCGGTGCGGACCGGGCAGGCCAATCTGGACAGCGACACGCTCGACCACGTGCGGCGCTGGTTGTGCGGGCACATCGAAAATTCGGACGCCTCCCTCGCCAGCTTCCTCGTCCGGCATGGCTGATCCGGACAGTTCTTCGCCGTCGCGCGGGAGGCGATTGGCCTAGGCCCAAGCTCTCTTCGCCTAGGTTCTTGCCACTTCCGGTCCCGGTTTGGGGCGGGCCGGGTCCGCGCGGGTCCACTGCACGATGGCGCCAAGCAGGAGCTCGCGATCGACCGGCTTGGACAGGTGCTCGTCCATCCCGGCCCGGTAGCACGCCTCGACCTCCTCCGGAAGCGCCCCCGCCGTCATCGCCAACACAGGGACGCTGCACAATGGCTCGGGTAGGCTGCGGATGGCGAGGGTGGCCTCGAGGCCACCCCCTCTGTGCCAACGTCGAGTGAGACAGCCGCCTGCTGAAATAATCGGTAGAGGGCGCTGTTGAGGACCTGATGAGCACACCGACACTCCCCCTGTTTCCACCACTGTGTCCACTCCCGACCCGGAGGTGAGCGAGCGTCC
>NZ_DASPIS010000083.1:0-69263 GCF_035628975.1 Azospirillum sp.
AAACCACGGATCTTCTTCATTCTTTCCTCACAAGCCTGCTTCGGCAGGCGCCGGTGCGCACGTACAGGCCCTGGGCGGCTTTCCTTGGCCGGGATGCCATGCCAGCGGGTGTTCGGTGCCGGGCGACGGGTGCGCTTCCGCATGATTTCAAGAGGGCGGAAGCAGCGTTGAAGGCGTTATATTAATATATCAGTGAAGGCATCAAGTGGTTTTCCGGGCCCTGCTTCGGCCTTAGCGAAAATGTCGCAGGCCAATGTTGCGGCGCGCTGATCTCTTCGCAGTCGCAGCGTAATCAGGACCGGTGCCGGCGGCCTTTTCTTTGCTGCAACGCAACTTTTCCAGGGGTTGAGAGGCTGGTCTTTCGGTTCGGATTTCTGCGAAAGAACGGTCGGCCTTCCGCATCCGCATGTAGGAGGCCATGGCAGCCGGCAGCGATAAATGATCTGGATCAATGGGCTGTGCGCGCTGGACATCCACGCGGACCGCCGGCTTCGCGTACCTGCACCGGGGATTCCCCATGACACGCCTGGGCGGCGGCGCATGTTGCGGTGCGACAAATTGAGACCTTCCTTGCAAAAGTAATATATCAGACCGTTGTGCAGCGCAGAGCGGCGGCGGGCGGAAAATCCGCTGCGGACTGACACGTGTCATTGCGTCGACCCATCGGGAAGCAGACCCTTTTCCCCGGTCGACCGCCGTTTCTTGCAGCGTTTTCCGCCGGCTTCCGCCACCGCCGGCCTTGTCCGTCAAAGACGCCCCACGGAGACGACCGTCGCCACGCAAGAGGACTTTTCCGGCATGACCAACACCCCGACGCCCACAGCATCCACTGAGGCCGCATCCACCCGGGCCGCATCGCGCTCCGCGCCGTCTTCCGCCCGAATCATGGACGGCAACGAGGCGGCTGCATCGGTGGCCTACCGCGCCAGCGACGTGATCGCGATCTACCCCATCACGCCGTCCTCGCCGATGGGGGAGTTTGCCGACGAATGGTCGGCGGCGCGCCGTCCCAACCTGTGGGGCAGCGTCCCCGACGTGGTGGAGATGCAGTCGGAGGGCGGTGCGGCCGGTGCCGTCCATGGCGCTCTGCAGGCCGGCGCGCTGGCGACGACCTTCACCGCGTCGCAGGGCCTGCTGCTGATGATCCCCAACATGTACAAGATCGCCGGGGAACTGACGCCCTTCTGCATGCATGTGGCGGCCCGCACGCTGGCGACCCATGCGCTGTCGATCTTCGGCGACCATTCCGACGTGATGGCCTGCCGCCAGACCGGCTTTGCCATGCTGGCCTCGGCCAACGTGCAGGAGGCGCATGACATGGCGCTGGTCGCCCATGCCGCGACCTTGCGGGCGCGGGTGCCCTTCCTGCATTTCTTCGACGGCTTCCGCACTTCGCACGAATTCAACTGCGTCGAGACCCTGTCTGACGAGGATCTGCGCGCTCTGGTCGATGACGCCTGCGTCGATGCCCACCGCCGCCGCGGCCTGACGCCGGACCATCCCGTCGTCCGCGGCACCGCGCAGAATCCGGACGTCTTCTTCCAGGCGCGCGAGGCCGCCAATCCCTATTACGACGCCTGCCCGGCCATCGTGCAGGAGATGATGGACCAGCTGGCGGCGCGCACCGGCCGCGCCTATCGCCTGTTCGACTATGCCGGCCATCCGCAGGCGGAGCGGGTGGTGGTGGTCATGGGCTCCGGTGCCGAGACCTGCGCCGGCGCGGTCCGGCGACTCGTGGCGGAGGGGGAGCGGGTCGGCTGCCTGACCGTCCGCCTGTTCCGCCCCTTCGCCATCGCCGACTTCGTTTCGGCCCTGCCGCCAACCGTCCGGCGGATCGCCGTGCTCGACCGCACCAAGGAGCCGGGCGCCGTCGCCGACCCGCTCTATCTCGACGTGGTCGCCGCGCTGGCGGAAGCCCGCGCCGCCGATCCGGCGCTTGCCGAGCCCATGGTGATCGCCGGCCGCTACGGTCTGTCGTCGAAGGAGTTCACCCCGGCGATGGCGAAGGCCGTGTTCGACGAGCTGAAGCGGGAGCGTCCGAAGCGCCGCTTCACCGTCGGCATCACCGACGATGTCACCCACCGGTCGATCCCCTGGGATCCGGCCTGGGGCATGGAGGAGCCGGGCGTTTCCCGCGCGGTCTTCTTCGGGCTCGGTGCCGACGGCACGGTGGGCGCCAACAAGAACTCGATCAAGATCATCCAGGCCCGCACCGCCAAATCCGGAACCGGCGGCCACGCCCAGGCCTATTTCGTCTATGACAGCCGCAAGTCCGGTTCAACCACCGTGTCGCATCTGCGATTCGCGAGGGAGCCGATCCATGCGCCCTACCTGATCGGTCAGGCGGAATTCGTCGCCTGCCACCATCTGCCGCTGATGGAGCGGGTGGAGGTGGTGGAGATGGCCGCCCCCGGCGCCACCATCCTGCTGAACGCCCCCGGCACGCCGCAACAGGTGTGGGACGCACTGCCGGCGGAGGTGCAGCGCATCTGCATCGAGCGCAAGCTGTCGCTCCATGCCATCGACGCCGGCGCGGTCGCGCGCGAGGTCGGGCTCGGCCGCCGCGTCAACACCATCATGCAGACCTGTTTCTTCGCCCTGTCGGGCGTAATGCCGGTCGAGGACGCCATCGCCGGCATCAAGGCCGCCATCGTAAAGACCTACTCCCGCCGCGGAGAGGAGGTGGTGAGGCGCAACATCGCCGCCGTCGATCAGGCGCTCGCCCATCTCCGCGCCGTGCCGGTGCCCGATCACGTCACCGCCGACCATGACCGGCCGGCCCCGGTGCCGGAGACGGCGCCCGATTTCGTCAAGCGCGTCACCGCCATGATGATCGCCGGCCATGGCGACCGGCTGCCGGTGTCCGCCTTCCCGGTGGACGGCACCTGGCCGACCGGCACCTCCAAATATGAACGCCGCAGCATCGCGGCGGAGGCGCCGGGCTGGAACGCCGATCTCTGCATCGAATGCAACAAATGCGTGCTGGTCTGCCCGCACGCGGCCATCCGCGCCACGGTGGTTCCGGAGTCGGCGCTGGCCGACGCGCCGGCCGGCTTCGAGACCATCCCCTACAAGGGCCGCGAGTTTCCCGGCGGGCGCTATCGCCTGCAGGCGTCGCCCGCCGACTGCACCGGCTGCACGCTCTGCGTCGCCGCCTGCCCGGCGCATGACAAGGCCCATGAGAAGGGCGGGTCCGGCCGCAAGGCGCTGGAAATGCGGCCGATCCAGGCGTTGGCCGGCGAGCAGGAGGCCTTCGATTTCTTCCGCAGCCTGCCGGCCATCCCGCGCGAGTCGGTGCCGGCCACCGTCAAGCACACCCAGCTGCTGGAACCGCTGTTCGAGTTCTCCGGCGCCTGCGCCGGCTGCGGCGAGACGCCCTATATCAAGATGCTGACCCAGCTGTTCGGCGACCGCATGGTGATGGCGAACGCCACCGGCTGCTCGTCGATCTACGGCGGCAACCTGCCGACCACCCCCTACACCACCGACGCCACCGGCCACGGTCCGGCCTGGGCCAACTCGCTGTTCGAGGACAATGCGGAGTTCGGGCTCGGCCTGCGCGTCGCCATCGACCAGATGGCCGAACAGGCGCGCGATACCCTGGCGCTTCTGTCCGCCCAACTGGAGCCCGGTCTGGTGACGGAACTGCTGCAAGCCGACCAGTCCGACTCGGCCGGCATCGCCGCCCAGCGCGGCCGCGTCGCCGCCCTGACGGGGCAGCTTGCCGCGGTGAAGGACCCGCTGGCCCGCCGGCTGGAGCAGTTGGCCGACTATCTGGTCCGCAAATCCGTGTGGATCGTCGGCGGCGACGGCTGGGCCTACGACATCGGCTATGGCGGGCTCGACCATGCGCTGGCGTCCGGGCGCGACGTCAACATCCTGGTGATGGACACGGAGGTCTATTCCAACACCGGTGGCCAGCAGTCGAAGGCGACGCCGATCGGCGCCTCCGCCAAGTTCGCCACCGCTGGCCGGTCCGCCGCCAAGAAGGATCTGGGGCTGATGGCCATGGCCTACGATCATGTCTATGTCGCCCGCACCGCCTTCGGTGCCCGCGACAGCCACACGCTGAACGCCCTGATGGAGGCGGAGGCCTACCGCGGCCCGTCGCTGGTCCTCGCCTACAGCCATTGCGTCGCCCATGGCTTCGAACTTTCGCACGGGCTGGAGCATCAGAAGCTGGCGGTGGACAGCGGCCACTGGTCGCTCTACCGCCGCGATCCGCGCCGGCTTGCCGACGGCAAGACCGCCCTGCAGTTGGACAGCGGCGCCCCCTCCGCCGGCCTCGCCGCGTTCATGGCGGGCGAGTCCCGCTTCAGCGCGGTGGAACGCAGCAACCCCGAGCGCTACCACGCCCTGCTGGACGAGGCCGAGGCGGAGATCCGCCGCAAGCGCCACCTGTTCGAGCATATGGCCGGGTTCAAGGAGTAGTTGCTGCGGACGCCCCCTCCCTAACCCTCCTCCGCACTCGGCCGGCCAAAGGCCGGTCCGATCGCGGGAGAGGGGACTGTCGTCGCTTTGGCAACCACTGCACTCTGACAAGCGTCCTACCCCCTCTCCCGCGGAACGCGGGGGAGGGATGGGGAGGGGGCAGTCCCGCAATACCTCCCAACCACAATTGCCGCACCCTTTTCCCCTTGCGCCCGAGATTAATATATTAGTATATTGAACCCATCGCCCGTGCCTGTCCCGATGGCGCCGGCCCAGCCTTTCTGCTCCTGTAAGGATGCCCAGTCATGCGTTCCCTGACCCGTGACCAGCTTGCCGGCGGCGCGTTCGACGTCGCCCATACCGGCGGCGCGCCGACCCTGCCCGTGACCATCCTCCAGGTGGGTGACGGCAATTTCCTGCGCGGTTTCGTCGATTGGATGGTCGATGTCGCCAACGGCCAGGGGCTGACCAAAGCCGGTGTCGCCATCGCCCAGCCGCTGGACCAGGGCATCGCCAACCTGCTGAAGGCGCAGGACAACCTCTATACGGTGCTGCTGCGCGGCATTGAGGGCGGGCGCGAGGTCGAATCCCGCCGCGTCGTCTCCTGCGTGTCCGAAGCGCTGAACCCCTATGCCGACTGGGCGCGGATGGTGGAGCTGGCCTCCTCGCCGGCTCTGCGCTTCTTCGTCTCCAACACGACCGAGGCCGGCATCGCCGACCGCGAGGAGCCCTACACCCCCGGCACCTGCCAGGACAGCTTCCCGGCCAAGGTCGCGGCTCTGCTGCATGCCCGCTACAAGGCGCTGGGCGGCAGCGCCGACAGCGGCCTCGTCTTCCTGCCCTGCGAGCTGATCGAGGCCAACGGCGCCAACCTGAAGCGCATCGTGCTGGCCCATGCCAAGCGCTGGGGGCTGGAGGCGGGCTTCGCCGACTGGGTGGAGACGCACAACCATTTCCTGAACACGCTGGTCGACCGCATCGTCCCCGGCTATCCGAAGGACGAGGCCGCTGCGCTCAGCGCCAAGTGGGGATATGAGGACCGGCTGGCCGTCGCCGCCGAGCCTTTCCATGTCTGGGTGATCGAGGGACCGGCCCATCTGGCCGAGGAGTTGCCGCTGCACAAGGCCGGCCTGAACGTGGTCTGGACCAACGACCTGCAGCCCTACCGCACCCGCAAGGTCCGCATCCTGAACGGCGCTCACACCTCCAGCGCGCTGGCCGCCTATTGCGCCGGGCTGGACACCGTCAAGTCGATGATGGACGACCCCACCGTGTCGGCCTATCTGAACAAGGTGATGTTCGAGGAGATCGTTCCCTACGTGCCGCTGCCCGAGGCGGAACGGCAGGACTATGCCCGCACCATCATGGAGCGCTTCGGCAACCCCTATATCCGGCACGAGCTGATCTCCATCACGCTCAACTCGGTGTCGAAGTGGCAAGTGCGCGTGCTGCCCAGCCTGAAGGACGCGGTCGCCCGCAACGGGCAGGCTCCGGCCGGCCTGTCCTTCTCGCTGGCGGCGCTGCTGCGCTTCTACCGCGGCTCCGTCATCAACGGCGCCTACACTGGCGAGCGCGAGGCGGGATCCTACCCGATCAGCGACAATGCCGAGGTGATCGCCACCATGCGCGCCGCCTGGGCGGCCAATGCCAATGATTTGCGGGCGCTGGTGGTCGCGATCCTGTCGGATGTCCGGCTGTGGAAGGAAGACCTGACCGCCATCCCCGGCCTGGCCGCCCGCGTCGCCGACAGTCTCGCCGCGATCGAGGCGAAAGGCATGAAGGCCGCCATGGCCGATCTGGTTGCCGGCTGATCCGGCTCGCATGATTGCAGAGCGGGGCGTGGCCGTTTGGTTGCGCCCCGCAAGGCACGGCTTCGATGACACCGACCTTGACCCTTCGCATTGCCGAGTTGGAGCTCGACGCGGCGGTGCTTCGCCATCGCCTGTTGCATATCCCCCTGGCTCTGCAGGAAGATTGCGGCCTGTGGGCGAGCCACAGGACGATCGGACGGCAGGCGCTGACCCTGTTCCGTGCCGTCCGGCAGGAAACCCGCGACAGCGGCGACGAGGACGAATGCGATCAGGCGCTCTGCCGGATCGAAGCGGCCTATCAGCTCGTCCATGACGCGATCCAATCCCTGTCCGTGCTGGCTCTCGCAGACCTGCCGACCCGCCACTGACGGGCGGCGATTTACGATGCGTGAGGAAGACCGACGATGCAGACGACCGAATCGAGGAAGCGGACACGCCGCGGCACCCAACGGGTGACCATGACCGACGTGGCGAACGCCGCCGACGTGTCGCCCAGCACCGTGTCGCTCTATCTCCGCCGTCCGGGGGCGGTGTCCCGCCATCTCGCCGAGCGCATCGCCCGCGTCATCGACGAGATGGGCTATGTGCCCAATCTGGTTGCCGGCAGCCTCGCCGCGGCGCGCAGCCGCACCGTCGGCGTCATCCTGCCCTCCATCCTCAATTCCTTCTTCGCCGAGACCTACAACACGCTGCAGGGCATGTTCCAGGCGGCGCATTACCAGACCCTGCTGGGCGTCAGCGAGTTCAGCCCGGAGGAGGAGGAGAGCCTGATCCGCGCCTTCCTCGCCTGGTCGCCGGCGGCGATGGTGGTGACCGGCTTCCACCACACCGAGCGGACCCGCGCCATGCTGGCGTCCTGCGGGGTGCCGGTGGTGGAGATGTGGGACATGCCCAGCCATCCCGGCGAGGCCATCGGCATCAGCGTCGGCTTCTCGCATTTCGAGGTCGGCCGCATGCAGACCAGCCACCTCTACGACCAGGGCAGCCGCAAGGTCGCCTATATCGGCGCCGCCGCCCATCAGGACCTGCGCGTGCGCAGCCGCACCGACGGCTATGAGGCGGAGGTGATGCGGCGGGGCCTGCACGACCCCATCGACTTCACCGTGCCCGATGCCGCCACGACGGAGGTCGGCCGCTGGTTGATCGACGAGATCCTGACGCGCCACCCTGACATCGACGGCGTGGTCTGCTCCAACGACGCGCTGGCGCTGGGCGTTCTGTTCGAGGTGACCCGCCGCGACCTGCGGGTCCCGGACGATCTGGCGGTGGTCGGCTTCGGCGATCTGCCCTTCAGCAACTCCTGCCCGCCGCCGCTGACGACCGTCCGCCCGCCCCAGCGCGAAATCGGCCGCCTCAGCGCGACGCAAATTCTCGCGGCACTGGATGGAGCGCGCACTGCGCCCCAGCACCACAACCTCGAATGCGAGCTGGTGATCCGCGGCAGCACCCGGCCGGTGGGGAAGGGGTAGGAGGCCGGGGAACGCCCCATACTGCAAGAGGCGAGAGAGTCTTTTCTATGCCTGTCTGCGGGTGTGGTTGACGCTGCTTGTTATCATTAGGATAATAAGCAACCTTAAACACAACCCGCAAAACAGGGTGGATTGGCTCATGGCGCTCGGACTGCACTCATCCCGCCGCAACTTCCTTGTCGGGGCCGGCCGTTTCGCCGGCGCCGCCGCCGCGGTTCGGCTGATGCCGGGTTCCGCCTTCGCGGCGGAGGCGGGTGGGGCGTACTGCCCGCCGCCCTCGGCCTGGTCCGACTTGGCGAAGGCGGTGAAGGGCGGGGTGCTGCGGCCGGAGGATCCGTTCTTCGCCGACGTCTGCCGGCCCAACAACCTGCGCTACGGTGCCACATTGCCGGCCGGTATCGCCCGGTGCTCGCGGCCGGAGGATGTCCAGGCCTGCGTCCAGTGGGTGAAGCAGCAGGCCATGCCTTTCGCCGTGCGCTCCGGCGGCCACAGCTACGCCGGCTTCTCCACCACGCCCGGCCTGCTGATCGACATGACCAAGATGGCGGGGGCGGAACTGCTGCCGGGCAAGGACGGGCTGGTCAAGGTCCTGGGCGGCACGCTCAACTCCGCCGTCTACAAGCAGATGGAACGGCTGGGCCGCACCATCACCCATGGGCGCTGCGATTCGGTCGGTGCCGCCGGCTTCCTGCTGGGCGGCGGCATCGGCTTCAACATGCGCAAGTACGGCATGGCCTCCGACCTGCTGCGCGCGACGGAGCTGGTGACCGCCGACGGCAGCCACGTCAACGCCGATGCAAATACCGACTCCGCCCTCTATTGGGCCTGCCGCGGCGGCGGCGGTGGCAATTTCGGCATCAACACCTCCTTCACCCTGGAAACCCGGCCGGCGGAGGCGGTGACGGTCTTCAACCTGACCTGGACCGACAAGCTGCCGAAGGTGCTGAAGCTTCTGCTGACCGAACTGACGGCCGCGCCCGACGATTTCGGCAGCAAGATCAACGTCACCATTCCCAGCCGGCAGGAGCAGTGCGACAAGGTGCCGGTCAGCGTCTCCATCCTCGGCCAGCTCCACAAATCGAAGATGACGCTGAAGGAGATCTTCAAATCCACGTGGGAGTGGATCGACTGGTCCAAGTCGACGGTGATGGAGGACGTACCCTATTGGGCGGCACAGGACTTCCTGGTCGAGACGACCTTCCCCTATTACTACCAGGAAAAGTCCAGCTACATGAAGGCGGCGGAGATCGGCGACGAGGCCATCGCCGCGATGTTCGACTGGGCGGGGAGGATGCCCGCCACCTCAATGCCGGTGGCCTTCAAGTTCTTCCAGGTCGGCGGCGCCATCAACCGGGTCGGCCCGACCGAGACCGCCTATGTCCACCGCGGCTATGACTGGCTGTTCTCGATCGAGGCCAACTGGTGGCGGCCGACGGATTCGGCCCTGCTGATCGAGCAGGCGCTGGAGTGGCAGCAGCGCTTCTACGACGACGTCAACCGCCGCACCAGGGCGGCCGGCGCCTTCCAGAACTTCCCCGACCCGTCGCTGGCCGATTGGCAGCGGGCCTATTACGGCGAGAACCTCGCCAAGCTGGCCCAGGTGAAGAAGGCGGTCGATCCGGCCATGCTCTTCACCTTCGCGCAGGCGATCCGCCCGGCCTGAGCGTCAAAGGGGGCTGGCGGGATCAGTCGGCCCGCAGCCCCCGCGCCTGGAACTGCCCGCGCACCCGCTCCACCAACTCGCGCGAGGGCGGTTCGGTGTCGGTCAGCATGTATTTGCGGCCGAGCGCCTTCCATTTGTGCTCGCCCATCTTATGGAAGGGCAGCACGTCGACCCGGTCGACGACGCCGAGCCCGGCCACGAAATCGGCCAGCCCGTCGATCTCGGCCGCGTCGTCGGTCAGGTTCGGGACCAGCACATAGCGCAGCCAAATGCGCTTGTTCAGCCCGGCCAGCCGTTCGGCGAACTCCAGCGTCGGGCGCAGCGGAACGCCGGTCAGATGGCGGTAGGTCTTTTCGGAAAAGGCCTTGATGTCGAGAAGGACGAGGTCAACGTCCTCAAGCAGATGGTCGTCGGCGTGGTTGCCGAGGAAGCCGGAGGTGTCGAGCGCGGTGTGCATACCCATCGCTTTCGCCCCGCGCAGGATCGCGGCGGTGAATTCCGGCTGCACCAGCGGCTCTCCGCCGCTCAGCGTAAGCCCGCCATGGGCCCGCTTCAGGAATTCGGCATAGAGCTTGATGTCGTCCAGCACCTCGGCGGAGGACGTCCGCGTCCCGTCATGCATGTGCTGGGTGTCGGGATTGTGGCAGTAGAGGCAGCGAAGCGGACAGCCCGACATGAACAGTACATAACGGATCCCCGGCCCATCCACCGTGCCGCCGGTTTCGACCGAGTGGATCCATCCTGAGACGGAGCCGGGGCGGGCTTGGAGAATGGGCTGTGTCATACTTCAGGGATCCAATTTGAAAACTCTGCGCCCCACGCATGTAAGTCACGGGACATGCGGATAAAGCCCCCTCTCCCTCCCCCGGGGAGAGGGTCGGGGTGAGGGGGATGCACCGGGTGGATTCTCGGTAAAAGGGCCGCCACGCTTCCCCCTCACCCTAACCCTCTCCCCGCTTTCGGCGGACCGGAGGTCCGCCTGTCGCGTCAGCGCAAACGAAGTTTGCGCGTGAGCGGGGGGGAGAGGGGATTTTCGCTTAAGGCAGGAGGGGATGTCCCTCAGTGCTTGTCGTGGAACGTGCGGCTGATGACGTCGAGCTGCTGCTCGCGCGTCAGCTTGATGAAGTTCACCGCATAGCCGGACACCCGGATGGTCAGCTGCGGATACAGCTCCGGATGGTCCATGGCGTGCAGCAGCGTCTCGCGGTCGAAGACGTTGACGTTGATGTGGTGGCCGCCTTGGGAAGCATAGCCGTCCAGCATGCCGACCAGATTGTCCACGCGCTCGTCTTCCGTCCGGCCGAGCGCGCCGGGGACGATGGTGAAGGTGTAGCTGATGCCGTCCTGCGCATGGGCGTAGGGCAGCTTGGCGACACTGGCCATCGACGCGACCGCACCCTTCTTGTCCCGCCCGTGCATCGGGTTGGCACCCGGCGCGAAGGGCTGGCCGGCCTTGCGGCCGTCCGGCGTGTTGCCGGTCTTCTTGCCGTAGACCACGTTGGAGGTGATCGTCAGCACCGACTGGGTCGGCAACGCGTTCCGGTAGGGCTTCTGCTTGCGCAGGGCCGTCATGAAGCGCTCGACCGCCCAGATCGCGATGTCGTCGACGCGGGCGTCGTTGTTGCCGAAGGCCGGATAGTCGCCCTCGATCTCGAAATCGGTGGCGAGACCGTTCTCGTCGCGGATGACCTTCACCTTGGCATGCTTGATCGCCGACAGGCTGTCCGCCACCACGCTGAGGCCGGCGATGCCGCAGGCCATCGTGCGCAGGATGTCGCGGTCGTGCAGGGCCATCTCCATCCGCTCGTACATGTACTTGTCGTGCATGTAGTGGATGGCGTTGAGCGCGTTCATATAGACCTTGGCCAGCCACTCCATCATCGGCTCGAAGCGGGCCATGACCTCGTCATAGTCCAGCACGTCGCCGGTGATCGGGGCGAAGGCCGGGCCGACCTGCTCGCCCGAAACCTCGTCCTTGCCGCCGTTGATGGCGTACATCAACGTCTTGGCCAGATTGGCGCGGGCGCCGAAGAACTGCATCTGCTTGCCGATGCGCATCGCGGACACGCAGCAGGCGATGCCGTAGTCGTCGCCCCAATAGCCGCGCATCAGGTCGTCGTTCTCGTACTGGACCGAGCAGGTCCTGATCGAGGTGTCGGCGCAGAAACGCTTGAAGCCTTCCGGCAGCTTCTCCGACCACAGCACCGTCAGGTTCGGCTCCGGCGCCGGGCCCAGGTTGTGCAGGGTCTGCAGCATGCGGAAGTTGGTCTTGCTGACCAGCGTCCGGCCGTCCAGCCCCATGCCGCCCAGGCATTCCGTCACCCAGGTCGGGTCGCCCGAGAACAGCTGGTCGTATTCGGGCGTGCGCAGGAAGCGGACGAGGCGCAGCTTCATGACGAAGTGGTCGATCATCTCCTGGGCCTCGGCCTCGGTGATGACGCCGTCGCGCAGGTCGCGGTCGATATAGATGTCGAGGAAGCTGGACACGCGGCCCAGCGACATGGCCGCGCCGTTGGCTTCCTTGACCGCCGCCAGATAGGCCAGATAGGTCCACTGAACCGCCTCGCGCGCCGTCGCGGCCGGCCGCTTGACGTCGAAGCCGTAGGAGGCGGCCATCTGGACCAGCTCCTTCAGCGCGCGGATCTGCTCGGAGATCTCCTCGCGCAGGCGCAGCACGTCCTCATCGATGCGGCTGACTTCCAGCGAGGCCAGCTGGGCCTTCTTGTCCTTGATCAGGAAATCGGCGCCGTACAGCGCCAGCCGGCGATAGTCGCCGATGATGCGGCCGCGGCCGTAGGCATCCGGCAGGCCGGTGATGACGCCCGACTTGCGGCAGCGCAGCATCTCGGGCGTGTAAACGTCGAACACGCCGTCATTGTGCGTCTTGCGCAAGGACGGGAACACTTCCTCCAGCTTCGGCGACGGGGTGTAGCCGTAGGCCTCCAGGCCGGTCTTGACCATGCGCCAGCCGCCGAACGGCATGATCGCGCGCTTCAGCGGCTTGTCGGTCTGCAGGCCGACGATCACTTCCAGCTCGCGGTCGATATAGCCGGCGTCGTGCGAGGTGATCGAGGCGAAGATTTCGGTGTCGGCATCCAGAACGCCGCCCTTCGCGGCGCGTTCCTGCTTCAGCAGGTCGGTGACCTTGGCGAACAGCGCGGTGGTGCGGGCGGTGGGACCGGCGACGAAGCCCGCGTCCCCTTCATAGGGCTGCAGGTTGCGCTGGATGAAATCGCGGACGTCGACCGATCGGCGCCAGACGCCCGGGGCGAAACCGCGCCAGGGGTCGGCGGCGGACTGCTGCTCCGGGGCCTGGGCAAGTCCGTCCATCAGCAGGGTGTCCATGATGTCTCCTTAGAGCTATAGACGTCGGCGCGGTCAGGGGCCGTGTCGGCGGTCGTGTGGGGCCCGCGAGCAAGCGGAGCGATTGAAACCATAGGCGCATCGGGCGCCGGAATCGTTGATACACGTCATATTTTCAGGGCGGGGGCCATCGCGTCAATCCGGCCTTCAAACCCCGGATACCGACACCGTTGTGTCCCGCCCTGTAGTTTTACTACATACTCCCTGGCGGGCCTCCGAACAAGGCGCGCAGGCTCGACATTTTGTCGCAGGGCAGGGCGCAGCAGATTGGAAATCCTTGGAAACTGGCTAACCGGTGTGCGATGGATTCGGTCGTTCGCAGCGCTGTATATGTAGCTTTGCTACATGTGCTAGGCTGACGCACAATCAGAAGGGAGACACCCCAGATGCTGGCGAGAATCGCGGCGGTCCGCGACCAGATCCGCCCCTCCGAACGCAAGCTGGCCGACTATGCGATGGCCCATCCGGGCGACGTGATCAACCTGTCCATGGCCGAACTGGCGGAGCGGGTGGGGGTCAGCGAACCGACGGTGGCGCGTTTCTGCTCGGCGCTGGGATGCCGAGGCTTCCGTGAGTTCAAGATCAAGCTGGCGCAGGATATCGCCGGCGGCATGCCCTTCCTGCATCAGGACCTGTCGGTGGATGGAGAACTGAATGCGGATGGCGGAGTGCCGGGGGCGGTGCTGGCCGGCAAGCTGTTCGACCGGACCATCGCCACGCTGATGCAGGTGCGCAACAACCTGCCGGCCGATGCGGTGGACCGCGCCGCCGACGTGCTGGCGACTTCGCGCCGGATCGAGTTCTACGGGTCCGGCAATTCCGGCACGGTGGCGGAGGACATCCAGCGCAAGTTCTTCCGGCTGGGCATCCCCACCGTCGCCTACACCGATTCCCACATCTATTTCGCGTCCGCCCTTACGCTGACGCAGGGCGATGCGGTGGTCGCGGTGTCCAGCACCGGCCGGACCCGGGACATCCTGGACGCCGTTCAGAACGCCCGCAAGGCCGGCGCCGACGTGATCGCCCTGACCCGCTCCGGCACGCCGCTGGCGGAGATGGCCACGGTCAGCCTCGTGGCCGACATCGCCGACGACTTCGACATCCACTCTCCCATGACCGTCCGCATCGCGCATCTGGTGCTGGGCGACATCCTGTCGATCGCCGTGGCCCTGCGCATGGGCGACACGTTGCAGGAGCGTCTCAAGCGACACGACCGCGCCGTGGATGCCCATGTGTCGGAAAAGGCGACGGAGAGATAGGCGACCGGATCAGCCCTGCCGGAGGCGGGCCGCCCTTCCGGCCAGGAAATTCATCACCAGATGGGCCGCGGATTGGGCGGTGATCCCGCCGGCGTCCAGCGGAGGGCTGACCTCGACGATGTCCAGGCTGGCATGGTCGGCGCTGCGCGCAATCTCGAACACCGCGTCGGCGACGTTCCAGAGCATCAACCCGGCGGCGTTGGGAACGCTGGTTCCCGATCAACCATTGTTTGCCTCCAGCTGAGGGACGCCTTCGGCAAGGCCGCGGGGCGACTTGGCCGGCGCGCAGTTCGTCTGCCGTTCCGAAAGCGTCACGAAGATGACGGAGAGGGAGACGAGCGCGATGCCCACCATGTTGGCGGGGGTCAGCGTGTCTCCCAGCAGGACATAAGCCATGAGACCGGCCGCCAGCGGGTCGAGCAACCCGATCACAGTCGCCGGCAGCGCATCGACATGGCGCAGGCCGAACAGGAGCAGCCAATAGGGAAGAATGGTGGCGACCACCGCGATGAACCCGATATAGGCCATCATCTCCGCAGTCGGTTCCAGCCTGTGCACCCCGAGGAAGGGCAGGGCGGCGGCCCAGATCAGCGAGGAAATTGCGAAATTCCAGAAGGTCAGCGTCGTGGCGCCGATACCCCGCGACTTGCAGGCGTTGCCGATCATGTTGAAGACGGCGAAGGCGAACCCGCAGGCGAGTCCGACGGCCAGCCCGGCGGAAAGCCTGACCCACTCGCCGCCGCCCCCCGTCAGGAGGAAGCAGCCGACAAGGCTGAGCGTGACGATCGCGCAGTCGCGCAGGCCGATGCGCCGGGTGCCGAGGAGCGCGCCGAGTACCAGGACGAAGAAGGGCGATGTGTATTCCAGCGTGATGGCCGCCGCGACGTTCATCATGTCGATCGCCAGATAGAAGGTGGCGTTCACGACGACGAACATGACGCCCGCCGCCACCGTCATCCGCCGGGCAGCAGGCGGGACGTGGAACGGCCGGCCCGGCAGGAGGATCATGATCGGCCCCAGGACGGCGCAGGCCACGAAGCTGCGGATCGCCGTCAGGTCCAGTGGCGACATGTCGGAGACGAACAGCACCTTCGCCGCCGCGCCTGCGGCACCGAACAAGATGGCAGCCACGAAGATCGCGGCCATTCCGACCGCGCGCGTCGATCCCTGCTCCGTCATGTTTCCCCCTGACGTGGCTCCATTTTCCGACTGGCCGGTCCCGTTCCGCCGCCTGCTCCGGCCGCATCACGACACCGGGGCGCAAGCCGTCGTCGCGGGAGGCCTGCGGCCATCGACGAAGATCGGCCGACGAGCGGATCGAGGCGATGCGGAGCGCAGGCGGTGGTGGTCAGCATGACCACAAACGGAATATGGGATTATGATTAGCTCACATCGAATTCACGCGTCAAGGTGAAATTCGGCCATCTTAAATAAAACATATGATTATATGAAGAAGTTCCGTAAATAAAACTTATAATTAGAAGCGATAGCTCCGGGGTTGCGAAATCCAGGGTCACTAAATATCGGCGTGCCAAAGTTAAGACAGGTCAGAGATTCGCCGGCGATGGTATGCAGACCGAAGCCATCCCCGTGGAGCCGCCTGCCGGTGGGCGAGGCGGCCACGGAAATGCGGCCTCGGGGCAGGCATTCAGCGTCCGCCCGGCAGTTTCGCTCCCCCACGGGCATAGATCTGGATCGGCCGGCAGTCCTCGTCGACCGTAACCACCACCGCGCCCGGCTGGCTGTTCAGGTACACCCAGGCATCCCAGCGGACGATGATGTCGCGGAACTCGTCACGGTAGATGCCGTAGCTGAGCCCACGGATGTCCGAGGCCGGGATGCGGGCACCGGTCAGGACGGACGCCACCGACGGGTTGCAGCTGTTGGAGGCGTTGCGGTCCAGCGCGGCCAGCACGGCGGGGTCGGGGGTGGCGACCGGCGGCGGAGCGATGGACCCGCAGGCGGCAAGCATCAGGGTCAGTGCGCCGGCCGACGCGGCCGGTATTTTCGGCGTTTTCATACGGGGTACCGTTCTTTCTCTTTGCACTTGCCCGAAAAACGGGGGCACTTGTCCGAATATGGGGGCGCGTCGCCGGTCCGACGATTGCACGTTCGGCAAGCCTCCTGCGGCATGAACGCCGGCCGCCGGCAGCGGCCGATTGCGGGTCTTGCCTCCCGCTCGCCTTTGGCGCAAGAGGTGGAGGGAGAAATCCCTGCAACGTCGACGCTGCGGAGCCGCAAGCCATGTCCACCGGCCAGAATTTCGTCCCCACCTGCGACCTGTTCGACCGCTTCAAGGATGCCGCCCGCTATGTCCTGCCGGGCTTCCGCGACTTCGGCGCCGTCACCCGCTTCAGCGGCGAGGTCGTCACCGTCAAGTGCCTGGAGGACAATTCCCGCGTCAAGGAACTGCTGGCGACCCCCGGTGTCGGCCGTGTCCTGGTGGTGGACGGCGCCGGCAGCCTGCGTTGCGCCCTGATGGGCGACATGATCGCCGCCTCCGCGGTCAAGAACAGCTGGGCCGGCGTGGTGATCTGGGGCTGCGTCCGCGATGTGGCCGAGCTGGCGACCCTGCCGCTGGGCATCAAGGCGCTGGCGTCGATTCCGCGCGCCTCGACCCGGCGCGACCAGGGGCTGGTCGATGTGGCGGTGGAGTTGCCGGGCGCGGTCATCCAGCCGGGCGACATCCTGTTCGCCGACGAGGACGGCATCGTCGTCCTGACGCCGGAGCAGGCAACCGCGCTGAAATAAAGCCGGGGCAAAGAAGTGGTCATACCAAGCACCGGTAATACCAGTGCAGAAGCAGAGGCCATTTCGTCCTGTCCGCTTCACGTAAGCGGGGCGCCCCCTTGCACTTTCATTTAAGCGGGCATATAAACCCGACCTGAGTTCAAGCGGGCCGTCTCACGGTTCCCATCCAAGGGCCGGCCTTTCATTTATGAGGAACCCTGCCGTGCTCGAAGCCTACCGCCAGCACGCGGCCGAACGCGCCGCCCTCGGAATCCCGGCCCTGCCCCTCACCGCGAAGCAGACGTCGGAGCTGATCGACCTGCTGAAGGCCCCGCCGGCTGGCGAGGAGGCGTTCCTCCTCGACCTCATCACCCACCGCGTTCCCGCTGGCGTCGATGACGCCGCCCGCGTCAAGGCCGGCTTCCTGGCCGCCGTCGCCAAGGACAATGACAGCTCGCCGCTGATCTCCAAGGTCAAGGCCACCGAACTGCTGGGCACCATGCTCGGCGGCTTCAACGTGCAGCCGCTGATCGACCTGCTGTCGGATGCCGAATGCGGCGCCGCCGCCGCGGAGGGCCTGAAGAAGACCCTGCTGGTCTTCGACTTCTTCCATGACGTCAAGGAACTGGCCGACAAGGGCAACGCCAACGCCAAGGCGGTGCTGCAGTCCTGGGCCGATGCGGAGTGGTTCACCTCGCGTCCGGAAGTCCCGGCGTCGATGACGCTGACGGTCTTCAAGGTGTCGGGCGAGACCAACACCGACGACCTGTCGCCGGCCCCGGATGCCTGGAGCCGCCCGGACATCCCGCTGCACGCGCTCGCCATGCTGAAGAACCCGCGTCCGGGCATCGAGGCCGACGAGCCGGGCCAGCGCGGCCCGACCAAGCAGCTGGAAGAGCTGAAGAAGAAGGGCAACCTGATCGCCTATGTCGGCGACGTGGTCGGCACCGGTTCCTCGCGCAAGTCCGCCACCAACTCGGTGCTGTGGTTCACGGGCGAGGACATTCCGTTCGTCCCGAACAAGCGCTTCGGCGGCGTCTGCCTCGGCACCAAGATCGCCCCGATCTTCTACAACACGATGGAAGACGCCGGCGCCCTGCCCATCGAGTTGGACGTCAACAAGATGGAGATGGGCGACGTCATCGAGCTGCGCCCCTATGAGGGCAAGGCCCTGAAGAACGGCGAGGTCATCGCCGAGTTCACCGTGAAGTCCGAGGTGATCTTCGACGAGGTGCGTGCCGGCGGCCGCATCCCGCTGATCATCGGCCGCGGCCTGACCGCCCGCGCCCGCGAGGCGCTGGGCCTCGCGCCGTCGACCCTGTTCCGCCAGTCGGCATCCCCGGCCGACACCGGCAAGGGCTTCACGCTGGCCCAGAAGATGGTCGGCCGCGCCTGCGGTCTGCCGGAAGGCAAGGGCGTCCGTCCGGGCACCTATTGCGAGCCGAAGATGACCACGGTGGGGTCGCAGGACACCACCGGCCCGATGACCCGCGACGAGCTGAAGGATCTGGCCTGCCTGGGCTTCTCGGCCGACCTCGTGATGCAGTCCTTCTGCCACACCGCCGCTTATCCGAAGCTGGTGGACGTGAAGATGCACCACGAGCTGCCGGACTTCATCTCCACCCGCGGCGGCGTCGCGCTGCGTCCGGGCGACGGCGTCATCCACTCCTGGCTGAACCGCCTGCTGCTGCCGGACACGGTGGGCACCGGCGGCGACAGCCACACCCGCTTCCCGATCGGCATCAGCTTCCCGGCCGGTTCCGGTCTGGTCGCCTTCGCCGCCGCCACCGGCGTCATGCCGCTGGACATGCCGGAATCGGTCCTGGTCCGCTTCAAGGGCGAAATGCAGCCGGGCGTCACACTGCGTGACCTCGTCAACGCCATCCCGCTCTACGCGATCAAGGCCGGCCTGCTGACGGTCGAGAAGAAGGGCAAGAAGAACATTTTCTCCGGCCGCATCCTGGAGATCGAGGGTCTGCCGGAACTGAAGGTCGAGCAGGCCTTCGAACTGTCCGATGCCTCGGCCGAGCGGTCTGCGGCGGGCTGCACCGTGCAGCTCAGCAAAGAGCCGATCATCGAGTACATGACCTCCAACATCACGCTGATGAAGTGGATGATCGCCAACGGGTACGCCGACGCGCGCACCCTGGAGCGCCGCATCAAGGCGATGGAGGCGTGGATCGCCGATCCGCAGCTGCTGAAGCCCGACGCCGACGCCGAGTATGCCGCGGTGATTGAGATCGATCTGGCCGACATCAAGGAGCCGATCCTGGCCTGCCCGAACGATCCGGACGACGTGAAGACGCTGTCCGAGGTCGCCGGCGACAAGATCGACGAGGTGTTCATCGGCTCCTGCATGACCAACATCGGCCACTTCCGCGCCGCCGGTAAGATTCTGAACGGCAAGTCGGACATCCCGACCCGCCTGTGGATCGCCCCGCCGACGAAGATGGACGCGATGATGCTGACCGAGGAAGGCTATTACGCCACCCTCGGCAAGGCCGGTGCGCGCATGGAGATGCCGGGCTGCAGCCTGTGCATGGGCAACCAGGCGCAGATCCGCAAGGGCTCGACCGCCATCTCGACCTCGACCCGCAACTTCCCGAACCGTCTGGGCATCGACACCCGCGTCTACCTGTCGTCGGCCGAACTTGCCGCCGTCGCGGCGCTGCTGGGCAAGATCCCGACCAACGAGGAGTATCTGGCCCAGGTCGGCGTGGTGAACAAGGCCGCTGCCGACGTCTACCGCTACATGAACTTCGACCAGATTCCGGCTTTCCAGGAAGTCGCGGAGAAGGTCGCCATCCCGGCCTGATAGCCGGACACAGCGGTCACTGACGAAAACCCCCGCCGGAGCGATCCGGCGGGGGTTTTTGCTTGGGAGCATCAGCCTCGCACCGCACTCCTGAACGCGGCCGCCAGTCCGGCGAGCGCCTCGCGCGGTCGTCCATCCTTCACCCTGGTATGCAAGACCACGGGCAGCCGTGGCAGGGTCGGAAGCCCTAGTCTGGGACCGACGTCGACGGCACCGAACGGCACCATGCGCGGGGACAATGCCGCGACGCCGAGCCCGGCCGTGACGGCCGCCGCCACCGCGGTCACGCCGCCGCCGACGAAAATCTCCGTCCAAGGGACTCCGGCCGTGTCGAGAAGCTGCCCGGCCAACGCCCGCACCCCGCAAGGCTCGGCCATGGTTGCGATTGGCAGAGGTTCGTCCGCCCGATGCTGCCAGCTTGGCGCCGCGAACCAGCCGAACTGTTCTTCGGTGAGGAGTTGGCCGTCGTTGCGCCCTGCATGCAGGCGGACGATGACGCTGTCGAGTTCCCGTCGGTCGAAGCTCTGCAGCAGGTCCCCGGACGATCCGATCCGGATTTCGATCACCAACTGCGGATCCTGCGCGTTCATCCGGGCGATCAGGGCGGGAAGCTCCGGCCCCGCCACATGGTCGCTGATGCCGATGGCGATGCGCTGGCGCCTCTCACTCAGCGAGGCGAGCGCGCGATCATGCGCCTCCAGCAGGTCACGAGCGTGATCGAGAAAGGCTGCGCCGCGTGGCGACAACTGTACATACCGTGGCGTCCGCTCGAACAGGCGGCACCCCAGTCTGTCCTCGAGACGTTTCAGCTTCAGGCTGACCGCCGCTTGCGTCGTCCGCATGGCTTCGGCCGCGCGCGTAAAGCTCTCCAGTTCGGCGATGCGCACGAAGGCCCGAACCGCATCGAGGTCGAGAGGTTGGTCAATCATTTCTAACCGTTATCTTATATATAAGAAATCATAGCATATGGAAATGACTGCGCCACGGCTATTTTGAACGACGACATCATCGAAAGGAAATACGATGCCGCTCGTTCACATCTCCCTGCGCGCTGGAAAGTCTGAGGCCTACCGGCAGGCAATCTTCGACGGCCTTTACCGCGCGATGCACGAAACCTTCAACGTGCCGGAAGACGATCAGTTCATGACCATCACCGAGCATGATGCAGTGAATTTCCGCTACAGCTCATCTTATCTTGGCGTATCACGAGGAGATGACCTCGTATACATCCAGATCACGGCGAACAATACCCGCACTGTGGAACAGAAAAAGGCTTTGTTCGCGCGGATCGTGGAACTGCTCGGCGAAGACCCCGGCATTCGGCCGCAGGACGTGTTCGTCAACATCGTCGAAGTGGCGAAAGAGAACTGGTCGCTCGGCAATGGCGTTGCGCAATACGCCTGAGGCAAAGACCGGCGCTCCGGATCGGATAGTCGTCCACTTGGCCCCTGGGCACCTGCCGCGGCTCATCACGCGAAAGCCGGGGCAGTGTGCCCTGGTGTCTTTATTCCAAGCACATAAACTCACCCTTCCGGTCCGCAATAGGCGGTCCCATCCTCCGCCCGTGCCGGCTTTTCCAGATAGATGCCCTGGCGTGGAATCGCGATGCTGTCGAACTCCTTCGCCAACCGGTGCAGCGCGGCGCGCATTTCCGCCCCCTGCATCGGTTCGCCGTGGCCGGTGATCACCAGTTCCGGTTCCAGTGCTGCAAGGCGGGCGACGGATTCCCGCGCCTTGTCCCATTCAACAGTGAAATACATCGGTGGGCCGTGCATCTCCGCCCGCTGCACGGCGACCGCGTAGGCCGATTCCTGCCCCGTGGTGACGAAGGCGTCGCCGACGATCATCGAGCGGTCGCGCTCCCGCCAGAAGGAGACATGGCCGACGCTGTGCCCCGGCGTGTGGACCCAGCGCCAGCCCGGCATGACCGGCACCGACCCGTCCTCCGGCAATGCGCGCAGGCGCGATCCGACATCCACCGGCTTTCGCGGGTAAAAGCGTGCCAGCGCCGCCATCGCTCCGCCGCCGACGGACGGGTCACCGGGCGGGTAGGCGGCCTGACCGTTCAGATAGGGGTGTTCCAGCGGGTGGGCGTAGACCGGGGCATCCCACTCCTCCGCCAGATCCTCCAGCACGCCGACATGGTCGAAATGGCCGTGGGTCATGACGATGGCGGCGGGGCGGGAGTCGCGGCCGAACCGCTCCGCCGCAGCGCTGCGGATGAAACCCTTGGTGCCCATCAGCCCGGCATCGATCAGCACCCATTCGCGGTCGCCGGCGCCCGGCGGACCCCAGAACACCACATTGACGATGCCGAGCCGCCGATAGGCGAGGTCGGGTGCGATCTCGTGCGTATGGTCGCTGCGCAGCGCGTCGAGCGCCGGATCGATCGCGCTGCTGTCTTCCGACAGGGGAATCTGCGAGGCCATGGTCGTCCATCTCCTACCCGTGTCATCCGACAACAGCGGGAAACGGCGCTTGTCCTGCAGTCCCCTGCCGGTCGGGCCCTTACGGCATGAACTGGCCGCCGTTCACGTCCAGAACCTGCCCGGTGATATAGCCCGAGCAGCCATGGGAGGCGAAGAACAGGAAGGTCGGGGCGCATTCCTCAGGCTTGCCGAAGCGGCCCATCGGGATGCCGGTCGACACGCGGGCCTTGGCGGCCTCGTCCTTGTCGGCATGGAAGGCGGTGTCGAAGGTGCCTGGCGACACGGTGTTGAAGCGGATGCCCTCCTTGGTGTGGAAGGCGACCCAGTTCTTCTGGATGTTGTGCAGCCACGCCTTGGCCGCGCCATACAGACCGGCGCCCGGCCCACCGCCGGTATAGCCGGCGACCGACCCGACCAGAATGACGGACGCCGTCTGCCCGCTGTCCTTGGCCGACTGGCGCAGATGGGGCAGGGCATGCTTGGTGGTCATCAGGGCGGAACGGGCGTTCAGGTCGGTGACCGCGTCGAAGAACTCGTCGTCGATCTCCTCCAGCGGCTTGCGGGCGACCAGCCCGCCGGCATTGTTGATCAGCACGTCGATGCCGCCGAACCGCTCGACGAAGGCGTCCACCACGGCCTTGCAGGCGGCGCTGCTGCACAGATCCCCGGCGAAGAAGGCCGCCTCGCCGCCCGCCGACTCCATCGCCTTGAGGGTGGAGTCGAGATCGGCCGGCGCCTTGCGGCCATTGATGCCGACCTTTGCGCCGTGGCGGGCGAAGGCCTGCGCCGCGGCCAGACCGATCCCCTGGGTCGAACCGGTGATCAGGACGCGGCGGCCCTTCAGATCGTCGAACATGGCTCTGTCTTTCCTTATGGTCAGGCTTGATTCAGGGAACTGGCGGCGCCGGTTTGCCGCGTCTCCGCCCGATGGCTGCGCCAGCGCTTCACCAGCGGCAGGAACAGGGTCAGGATGGCGATGGTCAGCAGCACCACGGTGATCGGCCGGGTGTAGAGGAAGTCGTAGCTTCCACCCGACAGCGACAGGGCGCGGCGGAAGTTGGCCTCCGCCATCGGGCCCATGATCAGCGCCAGCACCACCGGCGATGCCGGGAAGTCCCACTTCTGCATGAAGTAACCGGCGATGCCGGCCGCCAGCATGATGCCGATGTCGAACAGGCTGTTGTTGATGGCATAGGTACCGACCACGCACAGGACCAGGATCACCGGCGTCAGCACCGACTTCGGCATCTGCAGGACGCGGCCCATGACGCGCAGCAAGCCCAGCCCGATCACGAGCATGCCGACGTAGCAGAACAGCATGCCGGCGAACAGGGTGAACACCAGGTCCGCATGCTCCTTGAACAGCAGCGGTCCGGGTTGCAGCCCCTGCAGCGTCAGGGCGCCCAGCATCACCGCGGTGACGGCGTCGCCCGGAATGCCCAGCGTCAGCATGGTCAGCAGCGCGCCGCCGGTGCAGCCGTTGGCGCCGGCTTCACAGGCGGCGACGCCGGCCAGTTCGCCCTTGCCGAAATTCTCCGGCGTCTTGCTGAACCGCTTGGCCTCGTTGTAGGCGACATAGGCGGCGATGTCGGCGCCGGCACCGGGGATGATGCCGATCACCACGCCGAGGCCGGTGGAGCGCCCCACCGTTCCCAGCATCCGGCGGTAGGTCGCCCATTCCGGAATGATGCGGCCCAGCGCCGCGGCCATGCCCAGGCGGACCTTCGGGTCCTCCAGCGACTTGAAGGCTTCGGCGGCGGCGAACAGGCCGATCATCACCGGAATGAAGGGAACGTTGAACAGCTCGGTATAGCCGCCGGTGAAGCGGGGGAACCCATCCATCGGATCCATGCCGACCGTGGCGATCAGCAGTCCCAGGAAGCCGGCGATCAGCCCCTTGATGACCGAACGGCCGGAAATGCTGGCGATGATGCTCAGGCCGAAGACGGCAAGCGCGAAGCTCTCCGACGCGCTGAACTTCAGCGCGAAGCCGGCCAGGACCGGGGCAAGGAAGATCAGGACGATGATGCTGGCGGTGCCGCCGAGGAAGGAGGACAGGGTCGCGGTGCCCAGCGCCACGCCGGCCATGCCCTTCCTGGTCAGTTCGAACCCGTCCATCGCCGTGGCGGCGGCGGCCGGGGTGCCCGGAATGCGCAGCAGGATCGCCGTCACCGACCCGCCATAGACGCCGCCGAAGAAAACGCCGGAGATCATCAGCAGGCCCGACACCGGATCCATGCCGAAGGTGAAGGGCAGCAGGATGGCGACACCCATGGTCGCGGTCAGGCCGGGCAGGGCGCCGATGATGATGCCGAGCGTGACGCCGACCAGCGCCAGGAACAGCGCCAGAGGGTTCGCCGCCAGCATGGCGAAGCCGTTCATCAGAAGATCGAATTCATGCATGGCGGCGGTCCTCCACGACGTACGGTGCGGCCATGAAACGGGCGCGGGCGGTCATTCGAACAGGCTCCCCACCGGCAACGGCACCTGAAGCGCATAGTGGAAGACGCCGTAGACGATCGCCGTCACGCCGACCGCCAGCACCGGGTTCCAGACCGGGCTGCGCTGCCCCATCAGCGCCATGATCACGGCCATGTAGACGGCGGTGGCCACGCCATAGCCGACATACTCCATGGCGACGATGCAGCCGGCGGTCGCCAGCATGCCCAGCGCCACGCCGGCATAGCCGGCGATCCCGACCGGCGCCTCTCCGGTGGCTGCCGGGGCGGTGGGGGTGCGCAGCGTGTTGGCGATCAGGATCAGGCACAGCACGATCAGCGCGCCGGCGTGGATGATCGGGAAGCGGGCGGCGCCGACATCGGCCGCCAGCATGCTTTTCGGGAAATCGCCGGTCGCGGCGATGGCCGAGGCCGCAATCGCGATCAGCACGACGGAGATCACGAGGTTGGCGATCTTGGTCGTCAGCGGCATGGCATTGCCAAAGCCGGGGCCTTCGCCCCCTGCGGGTGCGTTGCTCATGGTCCGGTCTCCTCAACCGATGAAGGCGTTCCCGGAGGCCGACCGCCGGGAACGGCGTCGGTCCGGCGTTACTTCGCCATGCCCAGCTTGGTCATCAGGTCCTTGAAGAAGGCGTTGTCCTTCTGCATGACCTGACCGAACTCCGGACCGTCGGCATAGGCCCAGGTCAGGTTCATCTTGGCCAGCTGGTCACGGAAGGCCTGGTCTTCCGCTGCGGCCTTGCTGGCGGTGCGCAGGGTGTCGACCACCGCGGCCGGCGTCTTCTTCGGCACCACGATGCCGCGCCAGGTGGCGACGGACAGGTCGATGCCCTTCTCCTTCAGCGTCGGCACGTCGGGGAAGGTCTTGCTGCGCTGTTCGGCCATCACGGCGAGCATGCGCAGCTGGCCGGCGGCGAGCTGGCTCGACACCTCGGCCGGGCTGACCGACACCGCTTCGATATGGCCGCCCAGCAGCGAGGTCACGGCCGGGTTGGCGCCGTCGAACGGCACATGGTTGAAGGTGGTGCCGGACTTCTCCTCCAGCGCCTCGGCCGCGAGGTGCCAGATGGCGCCGGTGCCGGAGTTGCCGATGCGCACCTTGCCCGGATTGGCCTTGGCATGCTCCAGGAACTCTTCCACCGTCTTCCACGGCGCGTCGGCCTTGACGGTGATGGCGCTCGGCTCCGCGTTCAGGCGGGCGATCGGAGTGAAGTCCTCCACCGTGAAGCGGGCGACGCCCATATGCGGCAGCAGGGTGATCTCCACCGTGCCCATGCCGATCTTGTAGCCGTCGGGACGGGCGGCCATGATCTCGGTGAGGCCGACGGCGCCGCCGCCGCCGGTCTTGTTCACCACGCCCATCGACTGAGGCAGCTGCTTCTTGGCCGCATCGGCGAAGGCACGGGCGACGAGGTCGGTGCCGCCGCCGGCGGCATAGGGGACGATCAGCTCGACCGGCTTCGCCGGATATTCGGCGGCCAGGGCGGCGCCGGTGATGGTCGCGGTTCCGGCGAACAGCATGCCGGCGGACAGGCCGGCCGTCAGAACGGTACGGGTCAGGCGGGTAGAGACCTTCATGGCATTCCCTCTGGGTGTGCCGGCTTGTGCGCCGGTCGTTGAAAGGCGACGATCAAGAAAGGGATGGTGATCAGCGGCCTGACGATCCCTCCGCCCAGGCCTGGGCGAAGCGCTTGGCGCGGGCCGCGATCTCCGCCGCCGGCAGGCCGGGGCTGTAGAGCGCCGAACCCAGCCCGAAGCCGGAGGCGCCGGCGGTGCGGAAGGGCTGCATGGTGTCGGGCGTTATGCCGCCGACCGGCAGCAGCCGCACGCTGTGCGGGATCACCGCGCGCAGGGCCTTCACCACGGGCGGGGCGATCTGCTCGGCCGGGAACAGCTTCAGCGCGTCGGCCCCGGCGGCGATCGCCGCGAAGGCTTCCGTCGCGGTGGCGACGCCGGGGGTGCAGACCATCGAGCGCGATTTCGCGGCACGGATGATCGCAGTGTCGGCATGCGGCATCACCACCAGATCGGCGCCGATGGCGGACAGCCGGTCCACGGCGTCCAGCGTCAGCACCGTGCCGGCCCCGACCAGCGCGTCGGACGGCAGGCTGTTGCGGATGGTGGCGATGCTGTCGAAGGGATCGGGCGAGTTCAGCGGCACCTCGATCAGCCGGAATCCCGCCTCGTAGAGTGCCGCCGCCACCGGCTCCGCCTCCGCCGGGGTCAGGCCGCGCAGGATCGCGACCAGCGGCAGGGCGGAGAAGGCGGCATCGAAGCGGGCGGAAAGCGAAAGCTCGGTCATGGCGCGCTCATCGTGCTGGGGGTGGTGCCGGTGGCAAGCAGCCCGGCCGCGGCGGCGAACTGGAACAGGCCGCGCGGGGCGGTATTGCCCAGCTGTGCCGCCGGCGTGACGCCGAAGGCCGCGAGCCCGCGGCCATAACGGCTGCACAGAGCCGGGGCGCCGATCAGCAGCAGCGGCGTGCCCGCCGGCATTTCCGCCAGCAAAGCGAGGCCGGAGCGCAGCTCGTGCCCGATCAGCAGGCCCGACAGGTAATGCGCCAGCGCCTCGGCCGGCATGCGCCTGGTCAGGCCCAGCGTGCGGGTCGCGAACAGCTGGTGGGGCAGGTCGCCGGGACCGGCGGACTGCGCGGCGCGGATTCCGACGGCGAAGGCCGCCGCCTCATCCTCGGGCGATGCCTCGCGGTCGGCGGGCATTAGGCGGCCGAGCAGCGAATGGGTCTTCAGGACTGCGAACAGCTCCCCCGTCATGTAGGAGGAGAAGGCGGCGATGCGCCCATCGGTGACGCGGACCCATTTGGAATGGGTCCCGGGCATGGCGATGCAGGCGTTTCGCGCCCAGTCGGCATTCTCGGCCAGCGCCCCGGCGATCTGGATTTCCTCTCCCCGCATCACGTCGGGGGGCGCGCCGGCCGCGTCGTGCAGAACGCCGGGGGCGATCAGGATGCGGCGGCCGGCCGCCGTCTCCACCCGCGCCGCACGGTCGGCCAGGGTCGTCGCGTCGGCCGGGGTGGTGACATAGGGCGCCTCGACCCATCCCTGGGCGCTGCCGACCATGCCGCCCGCCACCACCGGCAGGCCGGGATGCGCATCCAGCCAGTCCCCGCACAGGGCGGCCAGGGCGGCGTCGAATCCGGCGGGGCCGGGCTGCGGCAGGTTCTGGATGCCGTGGGCGGACGCCCGTTCGGCAAGCACGCGCGCGCCGCCGTCCATCAGGAAGCCGCGCAGGCTCGACGTCCCCCAGTCCAGCGCGATCAGCGCCGGTGCGGTGGGGGAGTCGGCGGAGGAGGTTATGGTGCGATCCATCCCAGATCCTTGGATATCGCGTCCGCCGTGGCACGGACCAGCGGTCCCAGAGTGGCCATGCGGTCGTCAGGCATGTAGGGGACAGCGCTGGCGACGCTGATCGCCGCCACCACCAGATTCCGGCCGTCGCGTACCGGTGCGGAGACGCAACGGATGCCGAGTTCGTTCTCTTCCAAATCCATCGCCCAGCCCTGGGCGACGTAGCGGTCCAGCTGCTTTTGGAACTGCGGCCAGTCTGCGGGACGCGGCCGGTCGGCCGGCGCGTCGGGAGAGCAGAGCAGCGTGTGCAGTGATGCCCAGCGCGCAGGCGCCATGCCCAGCATCAGCGCCTTGCCCAGTCCGGTGGAGGCGATGGGCATGCGCTGTCCGGTGCGGGACCGCATCTCCAGCCCCCGGGTGCCGGGAATCTTGTCGAGATAGAAGACCTCGCCGTTGTCCTCGACGCCGAGATGGACGGTGTCGCCGGTGGCCTGTGCCAGCGCCTCGATATGCGGGCGGGCGACGGCGACCAGGGGGCGCTGCTCCAGCGCCTTCATCCCCAGCTGGATCAGCTTCGGGCCCAGCAGATAGCCCTTGTACGGGATGTGATGGAGATACCCTTCCGCCACGAGGCTGACGAGCATGCGGTGGGTGGTGCTGCGCGGGGTGCCCAGCCGGGCCGCGATTCCCTTCACGTCGCCGACGCCGGCGGCCACGCATTCCAGCAAAGCCAGTCCGCGCAGCAGGGTTTGGGTTCCGGTGGCCTGCGGCTTGCCGGCCTCCGCCTCCTGCTCGGTCGCTTGGATGATTCCGCCCATGATTTGTTTGTTACCGTTGTTTTTCGAATGCTCGCGCATGTCCCAAGATGTGTCAAATAGTTTTGCATGGTGCCAAATAGTGAGACACGTTGCGGAGGGCGACGAACGGTCGCGGGGGTGATCGAAGCGCTGCGACATCCATGATCGCGCTTTCAAAATCCTGTCGCTTGGGTCAGAAATGGGATTGTGCCGGGGCCGTTGGTCGTGGGCCGGCGCAAAATGGTCATCCCAGGAGAAATAAAATGCGTCTCACCGTCCTTTCCTTCGTCAGCGCGACGGCACTGCTGGCCGGCTTCGGCACGGCGCAGGCGGACATCGTCATCGGACTCGGCACGGCGACCACCGGTCCGGTGGCGGCGCTGGGCGAGCAGTCGGTGTACGGCGCCAAGCAGGCGATCGCGGACATCAACGCCAAGGGCGGCGTGCTGGGCCAGAAGCTGGTGCTGAAGGTGGGTGACGACGCCTGCGATCCGCGGCAGGCGGTGGCGGTCGCCAACCAGTTCGTCCGCGACCAGGTCGCGGCGGTCGTCGGCCATCTGTGCTCCGGCGCCAGCATCCCGGCCGCCGACGTCTACCAGGAGGAAGGCGTGGTGATGGTCACCCCGACCGCCACCAACCCGCTGCTGACCTCCAAGGGCCACCCGAACATCTTCCGCGTCTGCGGTCGCGACGACCAGCAGGGCGTGGTCGCCGGCAAGTATCTGGCCGAGACCTTCAAGGGCAAGAACGTCGCAGTGCTCGACGACAAGCAGGCCTACGGCAAGGGGCTGGCCGACGTCGTGGTCGAGACGCTGGAGAAGTCCGGCGGCAAGGTCGCCTACCGCGGTTCCGTCACGGCCGGCGAGCGTGACTTCTCGGCGCTGATCACCAGCCTGAAGGACAAGAAGATCGACGCCGTCTATTACGGCGGCTATCACCCGGAACTGGGGCTGATCGTCCGTCAGGCGCAGGAACAGGGGCTGAAGCCGCAGTTCATCGCCGGCGACGGCCTGAACAACCAGGAATACTGGGCGATCACCGGCCAGACGGGCGAGGGCACGCTGTACACCGACAGCCCGTCGGCCGCCAGCGATCCCAAGGCGCAGGAACTGATCGCCTCCTTCAAGGCGGCCGGCCTGCCGGAGCCGGGCAACTTCGCCTTCTATAGCTACGCCGCGGTGCAGGTGATCGCGCAGGGCCTGCAGAAGGCCGGCAGCCCCGACGGGAAGAAGCTGTCGACCGCGCTGCATTCCGGCAACTACGACACCGTCGTCGGCCCGGTCGAGTTCGACAAGAAGGGCGACATCACCAAGCCGAACTACGTGATGTATGTCTGGAGCAACGGCCAGCCCAAGATGGTCGCCCAGAAGTAACCGGCATGCCGGTTCGGGGGAGGTCCAAGCGGCTTCCCCCCGCCTCTTCACGCTTCACGGCTTCAGGCGAGCGCCGGCTCTTCGCTAACGGCCCGCTCGGCTGGCTGGATATATTTGCGCATGAAGTCGTCGACGGGCATCGGCGGGTCGAAGTAGTAGCCCTGGAAGATCGCGCAGCCGTGGTCGCGCAGGAAATCCCGCTCCGCTGCGGTTTCCACCCCCTCCGCCACCGCTTTCAGTCCAAGCCGGCTGGCAATCGACAGCATGGTTTCCACCAGCACGGCGTTGTGGCTGTTGCGGTCCACATCCTGGACGAAGGAACGGTCGATCTTCAGCTCTCCCACCGGCAGCTGTTTCAGGTAGGACAGCGACGAGAAGCCGGTGCCGAAATCGTCCAACGAGAAGGATATCCCGACCGCCGCCAGTTCCGACATCTTGGCGACGGTGTCGGCACAGTCGTCGATGGCGATCCCCTCGGTGATCTCCAGCGTCAGCAGGCGCGGGTCGATGCGGCTGGCGCGGACCGCGGCGATGACACCGGCGCAGAAATTCTGCTGGCGGAACTGGCGCGGGCTGATGTTGATGGACAGGTGGCAGCTGCTGCCCGCATCGGCCAGACGGCGCAGGACATGACAGGCCTCCATCAGGATCCAGTCGCCCAGCGGCAGGATCAGGCCCGATTCCTCGGCCACCGCGATGAAGGCGCCGGGCGCCACGAAGCCACGCTGCGGATGCTGCCAGCGGATCAACGCCTCGGCCGCGACCAGGGTGCCGTCGGCGCTGGTCTGCGGCTGCAGGAACAGCGTGAACTCTCCGGCATCCACCGCCTTGCGCAGATCCTGCTGCAGCGCCAAGCGAGCCTGGGCGTCCACCAGCATTGCGGGATCATAGTCGCGGATGGTGTTCCGTCCGCCGTCCTTGGCGGCATACATGGCGGTGTCGGCCTGTTTCAGCAGGTCCTCGACCGTTTCCTCCGCCGTCTTGGGGAAGACGGTCAGGCCGATGCTGGCAAAGATGCTGTGTTCATAGCGGTCCAGGCGGAAGGGCTGGGCGACGGCCAGTCGTAGTTTCTCCGCCACCCGCCATGCGACCTTGGAGGCTTCTTCCGGCGTCGCACCCAGGTCGGGCAGCAGGATGACGAACTCGTCTCCGCTCAGGCGGCTGACCAGATCGTCCCGGCGCAGGGTGGCGTTCAGCCGGGCCGCCAGTTCGCGCAGCAGCGTATCGCCGGCGACATGGCCGCGGGCGTCGTTCAGCCCCTTGAAGTCGTCGAGGTCGAGGAACATCAAGGCGCCGCACCGTCCGTTCTGCCGTGCCGTGCGCAGCTGGCCGTCCAGCTGTTCCAGCAGCAGGCGCCGGTTCGGCAGGTTGGTCAGCGGGTCGTAGTAGGCGAGGCTTTCGATCTGCCGTTCCGCCCGCTTCCTCTCGGTGACATCCATCACCACGGTCAGATAGCCGCGCACCGCCCCACCGCTGTCACGCAGTACGCTGGTGGCGGCGGAAAGGGCGACGCGGGCGCCGTCCTTCCGCAGTCCGGTCCATTCGCCGGAATCGGGCAGGCCGCCGTCGCGGGTGCGGGCGACCAGCGCCTCGAAGCCCGCAGGCGTCGCGCGCCCCAGCTCCGCGGCAAGCCGGTCGGCATGGGCGCGAAGCTCCTCTCCGTCGTAGAGGCGCGGCAGGGACGCCGTGCCGACCATCTCGTCGGCCGGATAGCCGAAGATCCGCTCCGCTTCGCGGTTGAAGACGCGGATGATGCCGTCCAGCGTGGTGGCGATGATGCCGCAGGCGGCGCTTTCGAGAATGCCGGTATTGAGCGACAGGCTGTCCTTCAGCGCCTCGCGGCTGGCATAGGTTTCGGTCACGTCCTGGAAGACCATGACCACACCGTGCAGGGTCCCGTCGCGGTCGCGGATCGGCGAGGCCATGTCGGCGATGTGGCTGCGGCGTCCGCCGCGCGCCACCAGCACCGTGTGGTTGGCGAGCCCGACCAGCTGGCCGTTCTCCAACACCTGCTGGACCGGCACCGGAACCCGTTCCCCGGTTTCGGCATTCTCGATGTCGAAGACGTCGGTCACCGGTCGGCCGACCGCCTCGCCGCCGCTCCAGCCGGTCAGCCGCTCGGCCACCGGGTTCATCAGGGTCACGCGCCCGGCGGTGTCGGTCGCGATCAGCCCGTCGCCGATCGACAGCAGGGTGACGCGCGCCCGCTCCTTCTCCCGCCACAGGTCGCGCTCGGACTGGTGCAGCGCCTCGTAGGGGTGATGGACCGCGGTGACGAACACCGCCCGGTACAGGGACCAATAGCCGATGACCTTGTAGATGTGGCCGGCCACGTTGGCGAGGTCGTAGACGCTGAAATAGAGCGTGAAGCACAGTTCGCTGATCGCGATGGCGATGGCGGCGATCACCATGCGGTGGACGTCCAGCGTGCGCGCCTCGCGCCGCCGCCTGTGGAAGATCAGGGCGGCACCGGCATAGAGCAGGACCAGCCCGTATTCGACCGCGATCTTGAATGGCGTCAGCCCCTCGCCGGCGATGAAGGTGCGCGGCAGCAGGCTGGGATGCCACAGAACGACCCAGAAGACGGCAGCGGTGATCGCAAGCACCGCACCGATCAGCGGAAAGCGCAACGCCGCCGACCCGGGGCGCCAGGGCAGGACGGCGGCGAGCAGGAGTGCCGCGGCCGCCATCCCACGGGCGGCGAGCCAGAAGGCGATCGCCTTCTCCGGCCCGGACGGGGTGACGAAATCGGGCATTCCCGCATAGGACATCAGATGTCCGAAATCCAGAAGCGCGACCCCGAGAAAGCCGGTAGACAGGGCCAGCAGGGCCGGCGGCGTTTCATCCGTGTGGGAATGCCAGCCGATCGCGAAGACCAGGGCAGCCACGGCGATGGCGAAAATCTCGAAGAAGGTGTGCAGAGGCAGGTAATGGGCAAGATCGACCGGGCCGGTCAGCCACGTCGCTTCGAGGACCAGCAGGAAGGGAACGGCCAGGGTGAGAATGGTCGAAATGGTGCCGGGCGGCTTGGAGCGGAACCTGTCCGCCGCCGTCTGCGCTACGCTTGTTCCGGTCATGCCGTTCCCCCGGGGCTGCGTGCTCGGCCGATCCGGCCGGCAGCCATTATACCTCTTTTCTCATATTAGAGCTTCTTTGCATTAACGGATCGTAAGCAATCGGGAAGACTGTCGGTGTCAGGCCGGGTTGATTGCCGGGCGGCGGTCCCAACCTCTATCCTGGTCAAGGTCGGGGCCAAGGCCATGCTTACAGACAATGCCGGGAAGGAAAACCGCATGTTCATCGCGATGAACCGCTTCAAGGTCCGCCACGGGGCGGAGCAGGAGTTCGAAGAGGTCTGGCTGAACCGCGAGGTCCATCTGCACAAGGTTCCGGGATTCGTGGAATTCCACATGCTGCGCGGACCCGACCGGGAGGAATACAGGCTTTACTCCTCCCACACCGTCTGGGACTCGGAAGCCGCTTTCCAGGACTGGACGCGGTCGGAGGCCTTCCGCGCCGCCCACGGCAAGGCCGGCACCAGCAAGCCCCTGTATGTCGGGCCGCCGGAATTCGAAGGATTCGAAGTCATCCAGACCGTGCCACGCAATCCGAACGCCTGAACGCAAATCGGGCCGCCACACCATTCGCCGGGAGGAAAACCGATGCTGGAACTGGTCATCGATCAACGCCGGAAGAGCCTGGGCGGATTCGAGGTGGGGCGGGTCCTGCCCTTCGTTCAGCGGCGGATGGTCGGCCCCTTCGTCTTCTTCGACCATATGGGGCCGGTCGATTTCCAGCCCGGGCTGCCGCGCGACGTCGACGTGCGCCCCCACCCGCATATCGGCCTGTCCACCGTCACCTACCTGTTCGAGGGCGAGATCATGCACCGCGACAGCGTAGGCTCCGAACAGGCGATCCGGCCGGGCGAGGTGAACTGGATGACCGCCGGCCGCGGCATCACCCATTCCGAACGCTTCGAGCGCGCCCGGATGGAGGGTGGACGGATGCACGGCATCCAGGCCTGGGTCGCCCTGCCCGAATCGGATGAGGAGACCGACCCCGCCTTCAGCCATTACGGCACCGGCGACCTGCCGGTCTTCGAGCAGGGCGGCGTGCGCGGCCGGCTGGTGGCGGGCGAGGCGTTCGGGGCCAGAGCGGGGGTGAAGACCCATTCGCCGCTGTTCTACATCCATTGGGATCTCGCCCCCGGCGCCCGGGTGGAACTGCCGGCGGATGGATGGGAACGGGCCGCCTATGTGGTGGCAGGCTCCGTCGAGGCCGAGGGGCAGCGCTTCGAGGCGGGACGGATGGCCGTCTTCGCGCCCGGCCATCCGGCGGTGCTGACCGCCTCCACGCACTCCATCGTCATGGCCGTCGGCGGCGAACCACTGGGGCAGCGCTTTATCGACTGGAACTTCGTGTCCTCGTCGAAGGAGCGGATCGAGCAGGCCAAGGCCGACTGGCGCGCCGGCCGGATGAAACTGCCGGACCTGGACAGTGGCGAATTCATCCCCCTGCCGGAAATACCGAAGCCGCCCGCCAACCCCATGTCGTAGATGGCCGCTTCAACGCTCGCGTCTCCGCCAGCACCACGCAGCGGCCAGCACGGGGACGGACAGAGCCGCCCAGGACACGGCGTCCACCAGCCCGTCGTCCAGCAGGGCGGTGACCAAACCGGCGGTGGTGACGAGCGCGATTGCTGTGGGAATGGCGAAGATCGCCATCAGGGGGCGGCGAGTACGCGGCTTCATTCCGCGGCCTCCCCGGCGACGGCGCGCAGGCTGTGGGCCGCGCCGGCCTGATCCTGGGCGCCGCGGCGGCGCGCGACCCACAGATACAGGCCGCTGCCGAGGATGACGATGGTCAGCACGTCCAGCACCGCCCACAGAATCTTCATCGGCAGCCCGCCGTAATCGCCGAAATGCAGCGGCTGCGACAGCCGCAGCGCCAGCATGTACCAGGGCATGGAGCGCATGTCTGTGAAGGCCCCGGTTTCCGCGTCGATCAGGGCGGGGGTCAGGATCCGGCTGGTGGCCGGCGTGGCTCCCTTCAGCCACACCGCGTAATGATGGTTGCTGGAGAAGCGAACGCCGGGGAAGGCGACGAACTGCGGGCGCATGCCGGGCGCGGCCTCCATGGCCGTGCGGACGGCCGCGTCGACGGAGGCCAAGCGTTCCGGCACCGGCTTGCCCTGATAAGGGGCGATCATCGCCGCCAGCTCGTTGGCGCGCCAATAGGCGACCAGCGGCACCGACAGGGTGTTGATGACGCCGGTCAGCCCGACCACCACCACCCACATCAGCGTGACGATGCCCAGCATGTTGTGCAGGTCGAGCCATTTCAGCCGCCTGCTGCGCCCGGCCCGCACCGTGCCGAAAGACAGCTTGCGCATGAAGGGGGCATAGATCACCACGCCCGACAGGGTGGCGAGGAACAGCAGGAACCCCATGAAACCGAGGAACAGCTCGCCGGGCAGGCCTGCGAACATGTCCACATGCAGGCGCAGCATCACATGCATGAAGCCCTGGTCGTCGTTCAGGTCGGCCAGAATCCGCGTCGTGCGCAGATCTATGGCGGAGATGTGCATCTGCGACACCGGCGGGCGGGCGCCGGGTCCGGTCGTGACGTTCACCACCGGCCGGTCAACATCGAAGCTGAGGAACAACGGGCGCTCGCCGGGATAGGTGGCCAGTGCCGAGGCAACGGCGTCGTCCAAGGATTTCAAGGGCGTATCGGCCGGCATGGGCGGAAGGTTGTCTTCCTCCGTCAGCGCCTCGATCTCGTCATGGAAGATCAGCGGCAGGCCGGTCAGGCACAGCAGCAGCATGAAGACCGTGCAGATCAGGCTGGTCCATTTGTGGATCAGCGTCCAGATCCGGATGGTTCGGTTGGTCATCGGGAGCCTCTCATGCCGCCGTCATGCCATGGCAGATCAGACATCCGCCGTTCAGAAATCGACCGACAGCGACAGCTTGGCCGTGAGCGGAGCGCCCTGGCTCAGATAGCCGCCATAGGCCGACGCCCAATAGGCCTTGTCGGTCACGTTCTCCACTGCCGCCCGGATGGTGACCGGACGGTTCTGGATGTCGGTGATCATCCGCGCGCCGATGTCGAAGCGGGTCCAGCTGGGGATCTTCAGCGTGTTGGCGGTATTGAGATACTGAGACCCGGTGTGGATCATGCGCCCGGTCAGCGTCACGGTGGGGAATGACGCGGGGAGGAAGGGCAGGTCCCATTCGACGTTCGCGTTGAACTGGTGGCGCGGCACGCCGACGGCGTCCTTGCCCTCGGTCGCGGCGCTGCCGGTGTTGCTCAGCTCCGGATCGATGAAGGTGGCGCCGCCCAGCAGCCGGACGCCCTGCACCGGTTCGCCGTACAGCATCAGCTCGATGCCGCGGTTGCGCTGTTCGCCGGACACGCTGTAGATGCGGGTGAACGCGTCGGTGACGCCGCTGGGCTGGGTGGTCTGGAACAGCGACAGCGAGCCGCCGAAGCTGCCGAAGTCCAGCTTGCCGCCGACCTCGTACTGGACCGAGCGGTAGGGCTCGAAGATTTCTCCGGCATTGGCCGCCGTGGAGGGTGCGGTCGGCCCCTGCGCCAGCCCCTCGATCCGGTTGGCGTAGAGCGACAATTCCTTGATCGGCTTCACCACCAGCCCGACCACCGGCGTCAGCGCCGACTGGTCGTAATCGGAGGTGCGGGCGCCGTTGGCCCTGTTGTAGCCGCGGACCTGGATGTTCTGCTGGCGCAAGCCCACCGTCACCATCACCCGGTCGTCCAGGATCGACAGCGTGTCCGACGCATAGACGCTGCGCAGCACCGACTCGCTGACCTTCGGCGGATCGCCGACCATGCCGCTGGCCGATGTCGTCGCCGGGCGCGGGAAGCCGACCATGTCGTAGAGGTTGACGGCGGTGATCGTGCCGAATTCGAAGCCGTTGTTGTTCGTCGTCCGCAGCGCGGAGGCGCCGGCATTCAACTGGTGCCTGACCGGACCGGTGTGCAGGTCGGCCCGAATGCCGGCCTGACCGGTGCTGGTGAAATCCTCGCGCGGGACGGTCAGGCGCCTGACGGTGCCGGTGCCGTCGACCCGCGTGATGGTGGGGGACGCATAGTCGCCGTCCTCGCGCATGCTGCGCATGCCGAAGGCGCCATAGGCGGTCAGGTTGGGCAGGATGTCGTATTCGGCGCGCACTTGGCCGAAGGTGTCGCGCATCTGCGAATAGCTCCAGGGCTGCGCGTAGTTCTGCGAAGCCGACGGAACCGCCGGGACGAAGCTGCCGAAATAGACCACGGGGCGGCCCTGCTCCACCCGTTGGGTCTGGGTGCCGACGTCGAGCGTCACGCGGGCGCGCTCGCCGCGATAGTCCAGCGCCAGGGAGCCGAGCTTCAGCGTCCGCTCCTCGTCGTCGATGGCGGTGTCGCCGCCGCGGACCGCGGCGTTGACGCGCACGCCGAACTGGTTGGCGTCGCCGAACCGGCGGCCGACATCGGCGGACAGGCCGAGCCGGCTGTCCATGGCATAGCTGGCGGTCAGCCGGGTCAGCGGTTCGTCTTCCGCCCGCTTGGGCACCAGATTCACGCCGCCGCCGATGCCGGACCCGCTGGGGGCCGCACCGTTCAGGAAGGCGTTGGCACCCTTCAGCACCTCCACCCGTTCGAACATGTTGGTGGCGACGATCTGGCGCGGTGCGGTTCCGTAGAGTCCGTCGATCGACAGGTCCTCGCCCGCCAGCTGGAAGCCGCGGATGACGAAGCTCTCCGCGAAGTTGCCGTAGCCGAGGCTGCTGCGCACCGCCGGGTCGTTGGCCAGCACGTCGGCGATGGTATCCGCCTGCTGGTTGCGGATCGTCTCGGCGGTGTAGCCGGTGACGGAGAACGGAACATCCATCGCGTCCTGGTTGCCCAGCGCGCCGATGCGCCCGCCGCGCGCCACCTGACCGCCGGCATAGGCAGGGGGCAGGGCGCCGGGACCGGTCGCAGCCCGGCTGCCTTCGATCTGCACCGGGTCGAGCTGGACGGCGCCGCCAGCGGCCACGCGCTCGACCGTCACGGTGTCGGTGTTGAGGAAACGGGCGGCCAGCCCGGTGCCGGACAGCAGGCGGTTCAGCCCCTCGCGCGCGGACATCGAGCCGCTGACGCCGGGGGAGTTGACGCCCTGCGTCACCGCGCCGGGGCTCAGCACCTGGATGCGCGTGGCGGCGGAGAAGGCGGCGAGCGCCCCGTCCACCGATTGCGGCGCGATGGCGAAGGTCACCGCACCTGCCGGGTTCGTCTGCGCCATCGCCGCCGGGACGGTGGACAGCAGAAGCCCCGGCGCGATCAGCACCGTCGTCGCCAGAAGCCGTCCAAGGAACCTGCGGCCGAACAAGCCGCCTTGGACGCTGCCCCGGCGCCCGATCGTCACACCCGTCATTCCAAACTTTGCCGATGCCATCGCTCGCCTCTGTCATCCGGTGAGAGACCGCGCCACTTTCTGCGACTGCGTCTCATTCTCTTCTTTCCCGGACATGACGATGGGCGGACGGAGATCCCTGGGAAGTATTTTTCAGTCCACCAAGTTTTTTTCAGCGGAGCAGTGTCAGGTAGGGGGTGATGCGGGTGGCGCGCACGCCGAGGCCGCGCTCCAGCGCATCGAACACGGCGTCCGGCCGGTCGAGCGCGAAGACGCCGGAGACCACGCGCTCCGCCGCCTCGTCGTTCAGCAGGACCACACGGCCCGGCCATTGCCGGTTCAGCGCAGTGATGACCGAGGCGAGCGACTGCTGGCGGAAGACGATCTGGCCTTGGCGCCATGCGAAGGCGACGGCGGGATCCGCCGCCCGTGGATCGGTCAGGCCGTGGGGGCCGGCCTCCGCGCTTTCACCGGGGCGCAGGCGGACGCTGCCGGGCCAAGGTGCGTGGTTGTCGGCGTTCGGATGGGCAGCGACCTCCACCAGCCCTTCGCCGACCGTAACAGTGGTGCGGTCGTCCTCGCGCCGGACGCTGAATTGGGTGCCCAGCACGCGGGCGGCACCCGCGCCGCCATCGACGACGAATGGGTGGTCGGGATCGCGAGTGACGTGGAACCATGCCTCCCCGCGCAGGATCCGGACCCGCCTTGCCCCATTCTGAAAGTCGAGTGCCAGAGCGGTGTCGCCGTTCATCTCGGCGGTAGAGCCGTCGGGCAGGGGCAATGTCCGCCTCTGCCCGGTCGAGGTCACCTGATCCGCAACGGCATTCTGGTAGAGCGTCGGTCCGCGCCAGACGCCGAACCCGCCGACCAGCAGCATGACCGCCATCGCCGCCGCGAAGCGCCGCACACCGACCGCCGCCGCCGGGCGTCGGGGTGCCGCGATGCGGGTTTCGGCATAGGCGGCGCGGGCGGGTTCCTTCAGGTCATGCAGGAGGGTTCGCAGTTCGCTCCAGGCGCGGGCATGAGCCGGGCTGCGGGCCAGCCACTCGGCGAAGGCGACGCGCTCTGCCGGGCTGAGGTCGTCCGACTGCAGGCGGAAGAACCACGCGTTGGCTTCCGAGAACAGCCGGTCCTCATCAGGTCCGCCGTCTGCCGGCTCACCGTCTGCCGGTTTCCTGTTCTGTTCATCCCGGTGATCCATCGCGTCTTGCCGCAAGCTCCTGTTGCCTCGTGTTTGGAAAGACGACCTGCGGAGGCCGATCCCTCAAAGAAAATGACCTGCCGGGAAATGGGCTCTGCCGATCATCGCGGCGGGCGCCGCCTCATGTGGGCGCGGCACTGTTCCAGCGCCGTGCGCAGATGGTACTCCACGGTGCGCGGGGAAATGCCGAGCCGCTCGCCGATGGCGCGGTAGGGCAGGCCTTCCACATGGTACAGCAGGAAGACCTCGCGGGTTTTGGGCGGCAGGGCATCGATGGCGCCGCGCAGCCGGGCCATGGTCTGGTTCCGCTCCACCACGGCATCGGCGCCGGGTCCGGCGGCGGGCAGATCGTCGTCGGGCGGCCCTGCCTCGCGCAGGCGCTGGCGCTTGGCGGCGCGGCAATGGTCGAGCGCGATGCGGTCGGCCACCACATAGAGCAGACCGGCCGGGTTCTGCACCGCCTCGCCATCGGGCAGGCGGGCCAGCCGCAGGAAGGCATCCTGTGCCAGATCGCCAGCCGTTTGCGGATCGCCGGTCCGCCGCGCGATGGCACGCTCCACCCGCAGCCGGTGTGCATCGAACAACTCCGCGATCCTGCGCGCCCAGGTGCCGACAGCGCCGGTCATCGGGCGCGCCAGAAAAGGAGGTCGTTGGCTAGGGCAGGGCGGAGCGTATCGGTCACGGGTGCGCGGAATGGCGGATGCGAAGGAACCGGCATCCGTGGGCTCATCGCCTGGGATGCCAGTTACATCGGTATAGCCGCACTGACCTTAGAATGCGAACGATTCTTATTTCCAGAAACTGAGTTGGGGACGCTCACCGGCTGATCGGCGTGAAGCTGTGCCATGCCGGCATGGTTCCCTTGCCCAGGCCTGGAATGTCGTAATCGGCGGCAAAGCGCGCCATTGCGTTGTTCTCGAGTTTGAAGCCGGCGGCGAAGAGCCGTTCAGCGGCCGCCATCTCATCGTCGCTCTGGATCTTGTTGGTCGTGGCGCTGGTTTCGTGATCGTCTTCGCCAAGGTCGAGATCGGCGAAGCGGTTGGCTTTGCTTGTGAAGACCGACCCCATCAAAGTGCCCTCCTCTTGGGAGAACCGCAGCTTACCGGATTGTCCAAATCCCTTGAGGCGCTCGGAGATCGAGCGGTGCATGGCGCTCACTTCCTCCTGGCTGACCGATCCGCTTTTCTGGGCTTCGCCCAACCGGTCGAGATCCTCAAGCGCCGCCCAATGGTCCGGATTCTCGGCCGCTTTGGCCGCGGCGGCGTTCTGTTCGCGCAGTACCTTCATGCGTTCAGCCATCTGCTGCTCTTCAGCACTATGGCCGCCCTCGGTTGCGAAACGGTTGAACAGCGCATTCTTCGCCAGGGTTCGCAGTCCCTTCACCGCGTCATCCGCCGATACGCGGCCGGATTCCACCAAGCTTTCCAACTGCTTCTTGCTGTCGGAGTCGAGATGTTCGAAGGCTTTCGCCGCCATCCCGGTCAGAGCTTTGCCAAGCTTGCTGACGGAGACGGTGTCGCCGGCCGATGCCGCCGGTGCGGCCGACGAATGGGAGGGTGAGGTCTTGCTTGAAAACAACTGGGTCGCTGCGGTTGTGGTGGACTTGCCGGTCAGCGTCGCCCAGGCGTTGCTGTAAACGCTCTGCACCATCTCACACCCCCAACCTTGCGTGGCGATGCGATCACCATAGCGCAAGCGCGGGTATGAGTCAAAATTGCGGGGGATTTATAACAATGTTTCCTCCACCGCCGCGAGCAGCGGTGGAGGCTCTACCGGACCTCAGACGTGGAAGCTCTCGCCGCACCCGCAGCGGCCCTTCTCGTTGGGGTTCTTGAAGACGAAGCCGGTCTGGAACTTGTCGTCGACATAGTCCATCTCGCTGCCGATCAGGAACATGACGGCGGCCGGGTCGATCAGGATGGTGACGCCCTTGTCCTCCACCACCTCGTCGAACTTCATCTTTTCCTTGGCATACTGAACGTCGTAGCTGAGGCCGGAGCAGCCGCGCGCCTTCACGCCGATGCGCAGGCCGACCATGTCGTCGGTGGCCTTGGACATCAGCGCCTTGACGCGCTCCGCGGCGGCGTCGGTGATCGTGAGCGCCTTGGGCAGGGGGCGGGCCATGGTGACGGTCTCCTAATACGGCTCAGAACATATCCAGTTGCAGGCGGGCTTCCTCGGACATCATGCCCTGGTGCCACGGGGGCTCCCACACCAGTTCGATCTTGACCTCGTTGACGTCCTCGACGCCCAGCACGGCTTGGCGGACCTGCTCGGGCAGTTCGCCGGCCACCGGACACATGGGGCTGGTCAGCGTCATATCAATCTCGACATTGCGCTGGCCATCCATGTCCACACGGTAGATCAGGCCCAGTTCCCAGATATCGACCGGGATCTCGGGGTCGTAGCAGGTCTTGATGGCCGCCACGACGCGATCCATGATCTCCTCCCGCGGGTCGTAACCCTCGGGCGGCTGGGGCATCGGGGCGAAGTCCTTGGACTCGGAAGCCTCGGTCGCCGCATCGGCCTTCAACTGCGCCTCGGCTTCGGCCGGGTTGGGAGCGGCCTGATTCGGAGCAATGGGGCGCTGCGTCAGGGTTTCATCGGGCATTTCGATCCCCCTTCCCTCAATACTGGTCGCTGGAGGCCGCAGCCTCGCCGTGGAGTGCCGCGTTCATCGCGTGCCAGGCCAGCGTCGCGCACTTCACCCGCACCGGGAACTGGCGCACGCCGGACATCACCATCAGCTTTTCCATGGTCTCGTCGTCGACACCCTCGGGGATGTCGGGCTCGTCCTGGGTGCACAGCTCGTGGAAGGCGTGGAACAGCGTCTCCGCCTCCGCCGCCGTCTTGCCGCGCACCAGCTCCGTCATCATCGAGGCGCTGGCGGTGGAGATGGCGCAGCCGCGACCCTGGAAGGCCACGTCGTCGACCACCCCGTCCTTCAGGGTCAGGTAGACCATGAAGCGGTCACCGCACATCGGGTTCTCGCCCTTCGCCTCGCGGTTGGAGTCGTCGGGATGGCGGAAGTTGCGGGGATTCTTGCCGTGGTCCAGGATCACTTCCTGATACAGCTCGCGCAGATCGTCCATCATGCTCCGAAGAACTCCTTGACCGCCTGGAGGGACTGGACGAGGGCGTCGGCTTCCTCCCGCGTGTTGTACAGGCCGAAAGAGGCGCGGACGGTCGGCCCGACGTCGAACCGCTCGGCCAGCGGCTCGGCGCAATGGCGGCCGACGCGCACGGCGACGCCATACTGGTCGACGATGGTGCCGACGTCGTGCGGGTGCACGCCCTCCAGCGCGAAGGAGATGATCGGCCCCTTGCCGGGCGCGGTGCCGACGATGCGCAGGCCGTCGATCTGCGACAGCTGCTGCGTCGCGTACTGCAGCAAATCGTGTTCGTGCGCGGCGATGGCGTCGCGGCCCAGCGCTTCGACATAGTCGATGGCGGCGCCCAGCCCGATGACCTCGGTGATCGGCGGTGTGCCGGCCTCGAAGCGCGACGGCGGCGCCTTGAAGGTGGTGCCTTCGAAGCTGACGCTCTCGATCATGTCGCCGCCGCCCTGGTAGGGGGGCATCTTCTTCAACAGGTCGTACTTGCCGTACAGCACGCCGAGACCGGTCGGGCCATAGAGCTTGTGCGCGGTGAAGACGTAGAAGTCGGCGTCGATGTCCTGCACGTCCACCGTGCCATGAACCACCGCCTGGCTGCCGTCGAACAGCACCGGGATGCCGCGCTCATGCGCCAGCTTGGCGATGGTCTTCGCCGGGGTGACGGTGCCGAGAACGTTGGAGCAGTGGGTGATCGCCACCAGCTTGGTGCGGTCGGACAACAGGTCCCTGTAGGCATCCATGTCGAGGACGCCGTCCTCGTCGCAGGGCACCACCTTGATGACGATCTTCTTCTCGGCCTGGAGCAACTGCCACGGAACGATGTTCGCGTGATGCTCCATGATCGACAGGATGACCTCGTCGCCTTCGTTCAGGAAGCTGCGGCCATAGCTGCTGGCGACGAGGTTGATCGCCTCGGTCGAGCTGCGGGTGAAGACGATGCAGCGGTCGCTCGGCGCGTTCAGGAAGCGCGCGACCTTGGTCCGCACTGCCTCGAACTGGTCGGTGGCGGTCTGCGACAGGAAATGAACGCCGCGGTGGATGTTGGAATAGTCCTCCTCCAGGAAGCGGGTCATGGCCTGGATGACCTGACGCGGCTTCTGGGCGGACGCCCCGCTGTCCAGATAGACCAGCGGCTTGCCGGGCTTTCCCTTCCTGGCGTGGACGCTGCGGGCGAGGATCGGGAAATCCTCCCGCACCCGCTGCACGTCGTAGGCTTGGTTCAGGATGGCATCGGACATGGTTACTTCTGCTCCTCCAGCCAGCCGGCGATGATCCCCTGGAAGGCGTCGCGGATCGACTCCTCGGCGATCTCCTCAAGGGATTCCGACAGGAATGCGCCGATCAGCAGGCCCTGGGCGGTGTCGCGGTCGATGCCGCGGGCGCGCAGGTAGAACAGCGCGTCGTCGTCCAGTTCGCCCGCGGTGCAGCCGTGGCTGCACTTCACGTCGTCGGCATGGATTTCCAGTTCCGGCTTGCTGTCGATCTCGGCCCCGTCGGACAGCAGAAGCGCCCGGTTCAGCTGGTAGCCGTCGGTCTTCTGCGCATCCGGGCAGACGGTGATCTTGCCCTGGAACACCGCGCGCGCCGTGTCGTCGATGACGCCCTTGTAGACCTCGCGGCTGGTGCCGTTCGGCTGGGCATGGACGATCACCGTGGTGGTGTCGGCATGTTGGGTGCCGCGGACCAGATAGCCGCCGCTGACATGCGTCCGCGCCTCGGTCCCGTCCAGGCGGCTGACCACCTCGTTGCGCGACAGCTTGGCACCGGTCGTCAGGATGAAGTTGTCGTAGCAGCCGCGGGTCGCCACCGTCGCCGCGATGTGCGACAGGTGGATGGCGCCGCCGCCTTCCCGTTGCGACTTGTAATGGTGCAGCGTGGCGCCTTCGCCGACGAACACCTCGGTGACGTGGTTCGACAGGGTGGTGCCGGCGCCGCGGCCGACATGGTGTTCGACCACCACCGCCTTCGACCCGGCCTCCGCGATCAGCAGGCTGCGCGGATGGCAGCTGGTCGCCTGCGCCTCCGACCCGACCGAGACGAAGACCAGCTCGACCGGCCGTTCGACCTGTACGCCCGCCGGCACATGCAGGACCGCACCGTCGGCGAGGTAGGCGCTGTTCAGCGCCACCAGCGGCCGGTCGTCCGCAGCAGCGAGGCGGCCGATGTGGTCGGCCAGCAGGCCCGCGTGGCTGGTCAGCGCGGCGGCGAGGCTCAGCAATTCCACACCCGGCGGCAAGCCTTCGACGGACGACAGGTCGGCGCGGAAACGGCCGTCGACGAAGACCAGACGCGGACCGTCCTGCCCTTCGGCCCGCACGGTCGGCAGCAGGTCGATGGCCGCCGCCGCCGGGGCGGCCGGCTGGAAGCTGACCTTGGCGAGGTCGCGCAGGTTGGTGTAGCGCCAGCTTTCGTTCTTGATCGTCGGCAGGCCGACGGCGGCGAAGCGCTCACGCCCGGCGGTGCGCAGGTCGGTCAGCCAGGACAGGCCGCTGCCCGGCAGGCCGGAGCCCATCCGGTCGAGCGGCGCCAGGAAGGCCGGCGCCGTCGCCGGATCGGCACCGCGCGTCGAGTAGGTCATGGGATGAAGGGGGGAGGGATGTTGCGCCGACATCAGGCAGCCTCGCTCGCGCCGAAGTCGCGGTAGCCGTTCTTCTCCAGCTCCATAGCGAGTTCCTTGCCGCCCGACTTCACGATGCGGCCGGCGGCCAGCACATGGACATAATCGGGAACGATGTAGTCGAGCAGGCGCTGGTAGTGGGTGATGACCAGCATCGAACGTTCCGGCGACCGCAGGGCATTGACGCCCTCCGCCACGATCTTCAGCGCGTCAATGTCGAGGCCGCTGTCGGTCTCGTCGAGAATGGCGAATTTCGGCTCCAGCACCGCCATCTGCAGCGTCTCGTTGCGCTTCTTCTCGCCGCCGGAGAAGCCGACATTGACCGCACGCTTCAGCATCTCGTCGGACATGCCCAGCGCCTTGGTCTTGGCGCGGATCAGCTTCAGGAACTGCATGGCGTCCAGTTCCTTCTCGCCGCGATGCTTGCGGATGGCGTTGATCGCGGTCTTCAGGAAGGTGGTGTTGCCGACGCCGGGGATTTCCACCGGATACTGGAAGGCCAGGAAGACGCCCTCGGCCGCCCGCTCTTCCGGCTCCATCGCCAGCAGGTCCTTGCCGTAATAGGTGACCGAACCTTCCGTGACCTCATAGCCGTCGCGGCCGGCCAGCACGTAGGACATGGTGCTCTTGCCGGCGCCGTTCGGACCCATGATGGCATGGACCTCGCCCGGGCGGATCGTCAGGTCGACGCCCTTGAGGATTTCCTTGCCGTCCACGGTGGCGTGCAGGTTCTTGATTTCGATCATCGTCTTCGCCTCGTTGTCGTCTTCTGGCTGCCGGCACGTCCGGTTCCGCGCGTTCTCTTCCTAAGTCCACATCAACACTTGGTCGGCCGTCATCCCCGCGAAGGCGGGGATCCAGGCGTCCTGGGGGTGCCCCTTGTGCCAAGCCTGGATCCCCGCCTTCGCGGGGATGACGTGGCCTGCCGGGGAACTCGCCTATGCGTTCAGCCTCTCGTAAAGATCCGCCCAGTCGGGGTTGTGTTCCTCAATCAGACGGATCTTCCAATCCCGGTTCCACTTCTTCAGCCTCTTCTCGCGTGTGATGGCCTCCTCGGCGGTGGCATAGGGCTCCACATGGACAAGGCGCTTGACACCGTATCGGTCGGTAAAGCCCGGAAGGATGCCATCCCGGTGTTCCATCATCCGGCGTCCGAGGTTCGATGTGACACCGACGTACAAGGTTCCGTTTCTCCGATTAGCCAGGATGTAGACGAAGAAACGTTCCTCCATCCCGACAACCCCTTCTTTCCTCTTCCCGTCATGCCCGCGAAGGCGGGCATCCAGGCCTTCCGCTTAGGTCCTTCATGCGAACGCCTGGATCCCCGCCTTCGCGGGGATGACGTTCCCACGGAGTGCGGCTTTCCTACCCCACGCTGCCTTCCAGGCTGATGCCCACCAGCTTCTGCGCCTCCACGGCGAATTCCATGGGGAGTTCCTTCAGGACCTCCTTGCAGAAACCGTTGACGATCAGGGACACCGCGTCTTCCTCCGAAATGCCGCGCTGGCGGCAGTAGAACAGCTGGTCCTCGCTGATCTTCGCCGTCGTCGCCTCATGCTCGATGCGGGCGGAGCGGTTGCGGCTCTCGATGTAGGGGACCGTGTGGGCGCCGCACTTGTCGCCGATCAGCAGGCTGTCGCACTGGGTGTGGTTGCGCGCACCCTCTGCCTTGGGCAGGATCTTCACCAGCCCGCGGTAGGTCTGCTGCGCCTTGCCGGCCGAGATGCCCTTCGACACGATCGTCGAGCGGGTGTTCTTGCCGATGTGGATCATCTTGGTGCCGGTGTCGGCCTGCTGGAAGTTGTTGGTGATGGCGACCGAATAGAACTCGCCCACCGAATTGTCACCCTGCAGGATGCAGCTCGGATACTTCCAGGTGATCGCGGAGCCTGTTTCCACCTGCGTCCAGGAGATCTTGGAGTTCCTGCCGCGGCAGGCGCCGCGCTTGGTCACGAAGTTGTAGATGCCGCCGACGCCCTCGGCGTTGCCGGGATACCAGTTCTGGACGGTGGAATACTTGATGGTCGCGTCGTCCATCGCCACCAGTTCGACCACCGCGGCATGCAGCTGGTTCTCGTCGCGCTGGGGCGCCGTGCAGCCTTCCAGATAGCTGACGTAGGCGCCTTCGTCGGCGATGATCAGCGTCCGCTCGAACTGGCCGGTGTTGGCCTGGTTGATGCGGAAATAGGTAGACAGCTCCATCGGGCAGCGCACGCCCTTGGGGATGTAGACGAAGCTGCCATCGGTGAAGACCGCGCAGTTCAGCGTCGCATAGTAGTTGTCGGTATAGGGCACCACCGAGCCGAGATACTTCTTCACCAGCTCCGGGTGCTTCTGCACCGCCTCGGAGATCGCGCAGAAGATGATGCCCATCTCCTCCAGCTTCGCCTTGAAGGTGGTGGCGACCGACACGCTGTCGAACACGGCGTCCACGGCGATGGCCGGGCTCTTGCCCTCCGACCCTTCGACGCCGGCCAGGATCTCCTGCTCACGCAAGGGGATGCCCAGCTTCTCGTAGGTCTTCAGCAGTTCGGGATCGACCTCATCCAGCGACTTCGGACCGGCCTTCTTCTTCGGCGCGGCATAGTAATGCGCGTCCTGATAGTCGATGGGCGGGAAGCTGACGGCGGCCCATTGCGGCTCCTCCATCGTCTGCCAGACGCGGAAAGCCTTCAGGCGCCATTCCAGCAACCACTCCGGCTCCTCCTTCTTGGCGGAGATGAAGCGGACGATGTCCTCGTTGAGGCCCTTCGGCGCGACGTCGGATTCGATGTCGGTCGTGAAGCCGTACTTGTACTTCTGCTCCGTGACGGCGCGGACCTGCTCGACGGTTTCCGGTTGGGCGGCCATGGCTTTGCCTCGTCCTTCTCAAGAATGCTGTTCGGTGCGCGCCGTTCAGTGCGCAGGGCGGGCCGGCTGGGCGGCTGTGGAGTTCGTTGCGGCTGCCGGGGCCGGGAAGGTGATGGGGGCCATCATGTCGGCCAGCGTCACCTCCTCCAGCGCGCCGCGAATAGCGCGGTTCACCTTTTCCCAACCGCCGCGCATGGGGCAAAGTTGCTCCACCCCGCATTGGCTGTCGGCGCCGTCGACGCAGGCGGTCAGCGCGATGGGACCGTCGAGCGCCGTGATGATTTCCGCGATGGAGATTGCATCGGCCGGGCGGCTCAGCGCATAACCGCCGGCAGCACCGCGTTGCGAGGTGGTGAGGCCCGCCGGGGTCATCGCCTTCATCAGCTTGGCGACGGTCGGGGCGGGCACGCCGGTGCGATCGGCCAGATGGGCGACGGTATGGACCGCACCCACCTGCCGCGCCATCTCGCTCAACACGACGATGGCATAGTCGGTCAGCTTGCTCAGCCGGATCATGACCGCACCCCGTTTCACCCCGGTTTCGAATACAGGACCAATTTAGTCCTGATTGATCCTGGGGGCAAGGGGCGTTTGTCGATTAAAGTGCAGGGTTTCCGCGGCTTTGGCGCCTGTGCATGGCTGATCCGCCGGGAATACCCATCAAGCCTGCTTGGTTATAGCGTCGCTCCATCCATCACGCTACAGCCAAGGCGGCGCCCGTTGGCGATGGTGCGGCGGTTTGCCGCAATCTGGGTGGGGAAACGGAAAACCCCGCGCCGGAAGGGCGCGGGGTCGGTCCGGTTCGGTTAGGAAGCGGGGATCAGCCCGGCTTCTTGACTTCCTCGCGGGCGGCGTTGGTGGCTTCCGAAACGACCTCGCGGACGTCCTCCTTGGCCGACTCGACAACGGTCTGTGCCGCGGCCTGGGCGGCGCGGGTGCCGCGGTCGAGCGCGTCCATCGCGATCGCCTTGGCGCGCTCGGTCGCTTCGTCCGCATACTCGCCGACCCACTGCTTCTCATAGCGGGTGCCCGGCAGGGCGGCGCCGATGGCCGCGCCCAGTGCGACACCCATGACCCCGGCGACGATCGGGTGATCCTCCACGAGGTCCCAGAAGCCGGTCGTCATGTCATGGGCGCGGTGGCGCAGATGATCGGTCGACGGCGCCATGGAGGAGAGACGCGACATGCCGCGGCCGGCGTTGCCCTGCGATTGCCGCTGACCATGGATGTCGCCCCGGCCCGAGGCATGATCGTCGTCCGAACCGCCCATCATCCCGCTGACGGTGCCCGAGGCGCTGTCGTAGGCAGAACCGACCGCGCCCGACGCGCTATCATAGGCGGAGCTGGCGGCGCTGCGCACGCTGTCGGATGCGCTGCTCAGCGACTCGCGGGCATAATCGACGGCGTCGCCCATGCGGTGGCGTGCCGACCGAACCGTGCTGGACCGGGCGATGCGGCGGTCGTAGCCGGTGCTGGACAGGGCGAGCCAGCCCAGCCCGATGCCGACCAGGGCGAGCGGGATCGGGTTGCTGGTGACGCTGCTCAGCATCGAGCCGTCCGAAGCGGAGCGCGAGCGCGACCCTTTGTAGTGGACGGTCTGGCCGCTCTCGTAACGGTCGGACTGATGCTGGTGGGAACGCTGGGACGGGGTTTCCGGCGTCGCCGGCGTATAGGTGTGCTTCATGGTGTTCTCCATCAGGGATTGGGGCGACCACCGCGCCAGACTGCCGCGCAGACGTGCGGTGCGGTCGCGCAGCGCATCGACGGTGCCGCCGATGCGCGCGCGGCTGGCGCGGATGTCGCCCTCCAGGGCGTCGAGATCCTGCGGCGTGGCTGCCTGCCCGGCCGCGGGAGTGCGTTTGTCGTCCGCCATCGGCCGGCCCCTAGCGGGCAAGCTGGGACTTGGCCCAACGCTTGTCGTCTTCCAGCGTGTTCATGGTGCGGCGGGGGCGGAGGTTGGCGGGGCTCAGCCGGTTCTTGCCGACGTAAGCCAGGATGCCGCCCACCGCCAGAACCACCACGCCGACGATCAGCGCTGACAGCCATGGGGCCAGGACGTTGGACAGGCCGAGAACCGCAGCGGCAAGCAGGACCAGGACGCCGGCGAAGGCGACCAGTCCGCCGACGGCGATGAAGGCCACGCCGCCGGCGGCCTCGGTGGCCTTGTCGGTCAACTCGGCCTTCGCCAACGCGATCTCGGATCGGGCGAGGTTGGCGGATTCGCGGGCGAGATCGGCGAACAGGCCGGCGAGCGGCCGGTCCTGCCGCGGATCCCGCGGCTCGTCATAGCGGTTCTCGGCGGCGCTCATGGACGCTGTCCCTGCGGCTTGGAGGTGGAGGAGGTGGTGCCGGCGGCCCCGCCCTGGGTTCCGCTGGTGCCGGTGGTGTTGCCGGTGCCGCCGACGCCAGTGGTGCCGACGCCGGTGGTGCCGGCATTCACGGAGCTGCCGGCGCTGCCGGTCGTCCCCGTCACGCCGGCGGGCGTGCTGACCGTGCTGGTGCCGAGCGCCGTGTCGGCCGACGGCGACGCGGTGCGGCCGGTGACGGAGGCCGGCGCGGTGGACAGCGGCATGCCGATGCGGCCGGCGGCAGCCGGCTTCGGCTCACCCAGGCGCTCCGCCCCGCGCTCCGACTCCATGCGGCCGGTCAGGCTGCCGGTGTTGACGCTGGTGGAACCGGTGCTGGGGGTGTCCGCGCTGTGGGACGGCGTGCCGCGGCTGACGGACTCGGCGATGCCGCCGGCCATGCCGCGGCTCGGCGTGCGGTCGGAGTCCCGGTTCATGTCGCGGCCGCGGTCGCGGCCAACGTCATAGGCGGTGCCGCGGGTGCTGCGCACGGACTGCGACGGGTGGGCATTGCCGCGCAACGAGGTGGAGGCGCGGTGCATCCGGCGCTCGCCGGAGCTCTTGATGAAGCGTGCGGCCAGGAAGCCGACGGCGAAGGCGGCGCCGATGAACACCTCCGGCTGGCGGCGGGCGAAGCCTTCCACCTCGCCGACGATGTCGTCGACCGTGGCGTCGCGCAGCATGTCGGCGACGCGCTCCACACGGTCGGCCGCCTGCACGGCGTAATCGGCGACCACGCCGCCATTCTCCTGGTTGAGCTGCTCGGCGGCCTTGTGCAGGGCGTTGGCGACGCCGCCCAGCTGGTCGGCGGCGCGGCCGGTCTGCTGTTCCAGCAGCGAACGGATGCGGCCCTGGGCCTGGCCCAGCGTTTCGCGGCCGGTCTCCATGGCGTCGTCGGCGGCACGGTTGACGGTCTTCTTGATGTCCTCGACGCTGCCGCGCCCGCCCGACGGGGTGTTGGCGGTGGTGGAGCTGCTGCCGGCGGTCGAATGTCCAGTGGTGGAGCCGGTCGGGGTCGTTCCGCCGGTGCCGGTCATGTCGCGGTTCGGCATCGTGTCTTTCCTCCTCGGGATTCCGGTATTCCGCGGCTCCGCGCCTGCGGTTTCGCACCGCCCGTTGCGGAATCGGGTGTCGGGAAGTGAAACACCAGCCAAGCCTTGGGGTTCCACGCAGGGGCTGCGCGAAATGGACAGTTGCGGCGATTGTGCTAAACTTTGCCGCGAACAACTTGGTTCGGCCGGGCCGGAGGGTGGCGGCATGAGCGTCTTCAGCGTGGTGGCGGACGGCCAGTCCGGCCTTTTCCGGCTGCAGCAGGCGAAGAAGCCCTGGGAGAAGGAGCTGGAGGCGAAAGACGCCAAGGGCCAGCTCGCCCAGAAGGCGGAGCGTGCGCATGCCATGACCCAGCCATCGGCCAAATGGCAGAGCGACAACTCCGCCGCCAGGGCCGCCTTGGAGGAGGCGCGGCGTGTCGGCGGGCCCAAGGAGGCCGCAGCGGCCCGGCTGGAGCAGGTCGAACGCAAAATTGAGCAATTGAAGCTGGCGATGCGCTTCGCCCAGGGCGATGCGCAGAAGCTGGCGGCCTTGGCGCGCGAAGCCGCGTTGCTGGCGCGTGAGGCCGGGCGCGCTGCCAAGGAGTACGGCGCCGGCATCAAGGCCGCGGCGGAACTGGGTCTGCCCGGCGACAGCGCCGCCGCGGCCGGCGGAACGATGCTGTCCAGCGAGACCACCATCACGCGCAGCACCACCAGCCTGACTCTGCAGCAGACCGAACTGACGCTGACCGTCGACATTTCGGCGGGGGAGGGAGTTCCGGCCCAAAGCGCCGTCCAAAACGCGGCCGAAACAACCGCCGACCTTATGGCAGCCGGTGCCGCGGCCGATGCCGAGTCCGCTGCCCAAACCGCGTCCCAGGACGGCGAACTGCCCGACGACATTGCCCGGCTGGTCGAGGATGTTCTGTCCGGTCTCGGCGCCGGTGGGATGACCGGAAATGGCGTGGCGGCCGGCAGACCAACCAGCGGCCACGGTCCGATGATCCAGCAGATGATGGCCGACAACGCCATGAAGATGTCGCGCTATCGCGAGGCCGATGCTTTCGGCCAGCGGGTGGAGGGCGTGCTCGCCACCTCCAAGCGCATCATCGGAGAGGCCAAGGCCGCCAACATGCTGGAGGAATCGGAAAAGCGGCGGCGGGAGCGTCGCGAAGGCTTCAAGGCGGACGACAAGATGGTCGAAGCCGCCCAGAAGGAGGTGAACGCCCTGCGCGCCGCCGCCTTCGGGTCCGGCGAGGCGCTCGGCGCGGCCGGGCTGCTGGGCGGCGGCGATGCGGACGCGGCGGAGATCCCGGGCGTGTCGTCGCCGGTCGCCTCCATTGCCCAACCGGCTGCGGCCCTCGATCTGCTGGCCTGACCGGGCCCGGCGGACACCTGCCGTCTGCTACCATTTCTCCATACGCTGCGGTGCGACATTGTGTTGACCGGCTCGCGCGGAAGACGCGATAACCGATGAACCAAGACTCCCGGAGAGGAGTCTGCGAACCGAGCGCAAGAGAATGGGACACGCAACGAGATGAGCAACTGGATCCGCCGTGGCGGCCTCGAAATCGCCCAACCGCTGTACGACTTCATCAATGACGAGGCGCTGCCGGGGACCGGTGTCGACGCCGACCGTCTCTGGACCGGCCTCGACCAGCTCCTGCACGAGCTGGCGCCGCGCAACAGGGCGCTGCTGGACAAGCGCGACAGCCTGCAGGCGCAGATCGACGCGTGGCACGCCGCCCGTCGCGGCAAGGTCTTCGATCAGGCCGAATACGAGTCCTTCCTGCGCCAGATCGGCTATCTGGTGCCCGAGGGCGGTGATTTCGCCGTCGGCACCGGCAACGTCGATCCGGAGATCGCCTATCTCGCCGGCCCGCAGCTGGTGGTGCCGATCACCAACGCCCGCTATGCCCTGAACGCCGCCAACGCGCGCTGGGGCAGCCTGTACGACGCGCTGTACGGCACCGACGCCATTCCGGGCACTCCGGCGGCCGGCGGCTATGACGCCGCCCGCGGCGCGCAGGTGATCGCCTGGGCGCGCAAGTTCCTGGACGACGCCGTTCCGCTGGCCGAGGGCAGCCATGCCGACGCCACCGGCTATGCGGTCGAGGGCGAGGCGCTGGCGGTGACGCTGAAGACCGGCGGCAAGACCGGCCTGAAGGACAAGGCCGCCTTCGTCGGCTGGCAGGGCGAGGCTTCGGCGCCGTCGGCCGTGCTGCTGGTGCAGAACGGCACCCACATCGAGATCCGCATCGACCGCGGCAGCGTGATCGGCAAGGACGATCCGGCCGGCGTCGCCGACGTGGTGCTGGAAGCCGCCCTGTCGACCATCCAGGATTGCGAGGATTCCGTCGCCGCCGTGGATGCGGAGGACAAGGTCGTCGCCTACCGCAACTGGCTGGGCCTGATGAAGGGCACGCTGGAGGCCAGCTTCCCCAAGGGCGACAAGACCGTCATCCGCAAGCTGAACCCGGACCGCACCTACACCACGCCGACCGGCAGCGTCACCCTGCACGGCCGCAGCCTGCTGCTGGTCCGCAACGTCGGCCACCTGATGACCATCGACATGGTCAAGCTGTCCGACGGCAGCGAGGCGCCGGAAGGCATCCTGGACGGTGTCTTCACCTCGCTGATCGCGCTGCACGATCTGAAGGCCGATGGGGGCTTGCGCAACAGCCGCGCCGGCTCGGTCTACATCGTGAAGCCGAAGATGCACGGCCCCGAAGAGGTCGCCTTCACCGACGAGCTGTTCGGCCGCGTCGAGGACCTGCTGGGCATGGCCCGCAACACCCTCAAGGTCGGCATCATGGACGAGGAGCGGCGCACCACCGTCAACCTCAAGGAATGCATCCGCGCCGCCAAGGACCGCGTGGTGTTCATCAACACCGGCTTCCTGGACCGCACCGGCGACGAGATCCACACCTCCATGGAGGCCGGCCCGGTCGTCCGCAAGGCGGCGATGAAGGCCACCAAGTGGATCTCGGCCTATGAGGACAACAACGTCGATGTCGGCCTGAAGGCGGGTCTGAAGGGCCGCGCGCAGATCGGCAAGGGCATGTGGGCCATGCCGGACAAGATGGCCGACATGCTGGTCGCCAAGATCGGCCACCCGAAGGCTGGCGCCAACACCGCCTGGGTGCCGTCGCCGACCGCCGCCACGCTGCACGCCACCCACTATCATGTGGTGAACGTGGCCGAGGTGCAGGACGAGTTGGCCAAGCGTCAGGCCGCCGCCCTGTCCGACATCCTGACCATCCCGCTCGCCGACCGCCCCAACTGGTCGGAGGACGAGATCCGGGAGGAACTGGAGAACAACGCCCAGGGCATCCTCGGCTATGTGGTGCGCTGGATCGACCAGGGCGTCGGCTGTTCCAAGGTGCCGGACATCCACGATGTCGGGCTGATGGAAGACCGCGCCACCCTGCGTATCTCCAGCCAGCACATCGCCAACTGGCTGCATCACGGCATCTGCACCGAAGCCCAGGTGATGGAGGTCATGAAGCGCATGGCCGCCGTCGTCGACAAGCAGAACGCCGGCGACCCGCTGTACAAGCCGATGGCCGGCAACTTCGACGGCAGCATCGCCTTCCAGGCCGCCTGCGATCTGGTGTTCAAGGGCCGTGTCCAGCCGAACGGCTACACCGAGCCGGTCCTGCATGCGCGCCGCCGTCAGGTGAAGGCGGCGGGGTGAGGTGATTTCAGCGGCGCGGGAGGTTTTGCCCCCTCCCTAACCCTCCCCCGCCCTCGGTCGGCCGAAGGCCGATCCGATCGCGGGAGAGAGGACTGCCGCTGTCCTCTACATCACTTCCGCAAGCGTCCTACCCCCTCTCCCGCGAAGCGGGGGAGGGATGGGGAGGGGGCCACCGCCGCAGCACCTAACCCGCGCGTCCAACCCCCAACACCCGCACCGCCACCTGCTTGGTGTAGGGACTTGCCGCAAAATACTCGTACCGCACCGCATTCTCCGCGGCGAATTCCTGGAACGCCCGATACTCGTCGTCGCGCCAGCTGCGATTGCCGATATACTCGTCGAACACGATGACGGTCCCCGGCCGCACCCGGCCCGCCAGCGCGGTCAGCACCGTGCGGGCCGACGCGTAGATGTCGCTGTCCACATTCACGAACCGCACTGGCCCCGCATGAGCCGCCAGGAAGGGCGGCAGGCTGTCCTCGAACCACCCCACATGCAGGCGGGCGTTGTCGCGCACCGGCGGCAGCTGGCTGCCGGTGGTCAGCACGCCGCGGGGGGAATTCACCCAGCCCTCCGGCAGCCCCTCGAACGAATCGAAGCCGTGGACCTCCTGGCCGGCGGCGTCGGCGATGTGGTCGAGCGAGGTGCCGCGCCGCACGCCGAACTCCAGCACCAGACCGGGCGTGGTGGCGCAGGCCAGCGCATGGCGCAGCAGCCGGCCGCTGTTGCCGAACAGGCGGAAGTCGGATGAGAGCTTCGGCAGCAGCGCCCTGGCCCCGTCCGGCAGCGGCCGGCGCTTCGGGTTGTCGCCGATCTCCGCGGCCTGGACCGCATCCGCCTCCGCATCGCGGCCGAGCAGCCGCAGGGTGGCGGCGAGATAGCCCCAGTATTTCCCATTGGCCCCGCCGCAGCGCGTCGCACGGCGCAGGCGGCGTAGCGCCTCGTCGGAGCCGTGACCGTGCAGCGCCTGTGCATGGCTGCCGAACCACGCGGCCGCATGTTCGGGATCGTCGGCCAGCAGCGCATCGAAATGGGCCAGCGATTCGCCGTCGCAGCCGAGATAGGCGGCGGCCATCGCCGCCTCGTACCGGATGTCCGGGGAGGTATCGCCGCTTGCCAGCGCCTTGCGCGCCAGGACGAGCGCGTCGTCATAACGGGCGTCGCGGCGCAGCGCGCCGGCCAGCGCCGCCGTCAGGGGTGGGCAGCCAGGGGAAACTCGAACCGCACGCTCGAACCAGCGGACGGCGGGGAAGGGGGCGTTTTCGGCCTGATGGGCTTGCGCCAGGGCGGCGAGGCGCTCGGCGTCGCCCGGACGGTCCGCCAGCACCCGGCGCAGGCAGGCGATGGCCGCCGGGGCGTCGCGGTGGCCGAGAAGGGCCAACCCGAACAGATGCAGCCGCTCCAGACCGTAGGGAATGGCGTCGCTGCGCAACAGGCGCAGGGCGGGGCGGTAACGGCGCGCGTCGATCAGGGCGCGCGCCTCGTCCAACAGGTTGGATACCAGGACAGGTTCAGCGGTCAAAATGACTCATTGGGGCAGCCGGCGGAAGGTCCACACCGACGCCGGCGGCAGGTTCCGGGCGATCCAGGCATGGCGCCGCGGCTTCAGCCGCAGCCGCCGGATCAACTCCGGGTTCACCGGGGCGAAGGGGCCGTAGGTGAATTGCACGAAAACCCCGTCGGGCGCCAGCACGGAAAAGGCGCCGCGCACGATCCGCGCCTGGACCGACAGCGGCATGGCGATCAGCGGCAGGCCCGACACCACCGCGTCGCAGGTCTCCCAACCATGGGCCTGGACGATCCGATGCACCCGCGTCGCGTCGCCGCGCACCACAGTCGCATCCGGATGCAGCACCGACAGATGGTCGACGAAGGCGGGGTCCAACTCGACCATCAGCAGATTGCCGGGAGTGACGCCATGGCCGAGCAGGGCGGAGGTGACGGGGCCGGTTCCGGGGCCAAGTTCAACCACGCGGCGGTCGGGACCGCATTGGGCGGCCTTCGCCAGGGCACGGCACAGTTCGGGACCGCTTGGAGTTACCGATGCGACCTTAAGGGGTGAGCGAATCCAGCGCTCGACAAAAAGCTTGCGTTCAGCAAGTGACATCGACCGACCTCCCAACAGACGCCGGATCAATTCCTCGGCTCTGCTTCAACCCTTTCTACTGAGTTACGTTTCGTTGCGCCAGCCGAATGGATTTTGAACGATCGTTTAACAAAACGGTGACCGTGCGATGAAGCTTTGTGGACATCGAGTATTTCAGCGCACTTGGCCGATGGGAGTACTCCATGCTGCGGCAGATCGGGCGGAAGCCGTTCCATTCGCGAATCACCGCTGCAATGTTCTCCTTTTCTTCCACTCCACCGTTGACATGGCCGGGATCGCCGGGGCACCGTTGCGGAACCGGAAGGACTGGGAACCAAGGGACCAGAACACGACATGCCGACGCTCGCGCCCGATCATTCGGACCTGTTCGACGATGCGGGCAAACCGCCCCGGCTGCTGGAGCTTGATGTTTCACGGATCCTTCGCAACCCGCATCTGCCGCGCCGCCATTTCGACCCGGAAGAGATGCAGGGATTGGCCGACTCGATCGCGCATTACGGGCTGAAGCAGCCCATCCTGGTACAGGAGACGGTGGGCGGTCACCGGCTGGTCGCCGGCGAACGCCGGCTGCGCGCGCATGAGATGCTGGGGCTGGCGACCATCTATGCGCTGGTCACCTCCGGAAATCCGGACGAACTGTCGCTGGTAGAGAATGTGCAGCGCGTCGACCTGGACGCGTTGGAACTGGCGGAGGCGCTGGCCCGGCTGATCGACCGTTTCGGCTACACACAGGAACAGCTGGGCCGAATCATCGGCAAGAGTCAGAGCAACATCAGCCATACCCTGCGGCTGAACAGCCTGCCGGAGACGATAAAGCAGGAATATGCCGCCGCGCACCACGACGTCTCCCGCTCCACCCTGATCGAGATCGCCTGGATCAAGGATCTGGAAGAGCAGATGGCGCTGTGGGAGCAGGTGAAGGCCGGTGACGGCACCGTCCAGGCCGCCCGCAGCCGCAAGGATGCCGCCAAGGAGCCGTCGCTGCGCACCATGTCGGCGGTCGGCCGTTTCCTCGACGCGCTGCGCCGCGCCACCGCCAAGCTGGGCGATCCGCGCGAGCACCGCGCCTATGTCGACGACATGCAGCGCCGCGAACTGATCAGCCTGCGCCGCCGCATCGATTTGCTGCTGGGCGACGAACCGATGGTGGATTGAGGGGGAGGGTTAGGGAAGGGGCAATCGAAACCGACGACCTTCAAACCCCCCGATACCGCCACTCCGCCTCCAGCGCCGCCGCATCGCGGTCGCGCAGGACGGCGACCTCCGCATGGGCCGGAGACAGTTCGCAGACCGGGTCGGCCGCGTCCGCGCTGCCGGCGAGCGCCAGCGCCTGGCAGCGGCAGCCGCCCCAGTCTTCTTCCTTTTGGTCGCAGGATTGGCAGGGTTCCGGCATCCAGGCGGTGCCGCGGTAGCGGGCGAAGGCCGGGCCGTCGCGCCAGATGTCGGACAGGCTGCGGTCGTGGACCGTCTCGAACTCCAATCCCGGGATGGTCTCGGCGGCGTGGCAGGGCAGGACGCGACCGCGCGGGGTGACGTTCATGAAGCGCCGAGCCCAGCCGCCCATGCAGCTTTTCGGCCGGCGGGCATAGTAATCGGGCACGACGTAATCGACGACGATCCGCCCGGCCAGTTCCGGCAGGCGCGCACGCACCGCGGCGTCCATCGCCAGAAGCTGTTCGCGCGACGGCATCAGCGCCGCCCGGTTGGCGAGCGCCCAGCCGTAATACTGCACGTTGGCAATCTCGATCCGACCGGCGCCGAGTTCCATCGCCAGATCGATGACGTCGTTGACCCGGTCGATGTTGTGGCGATGCAGCACGGCATTGATGGTCAGCGCCAAGCCTTGCCGCACCACCGCGCGCGCCACCTCCAGCTTCTTCACATGGCCGCCCTTGAAGCCGCCGACGCGGTCGGCGCCGGTGGCCTCGGAATCCTGCAGGCTGATCTGCACATGCTGAAGCCCGGCGCGCTGCAGCCGTTCCAGCCGAGGCTGGTCGAGCAGGACGGCGGAGGTGATCAGGTTGCTGTAGAGCCCGATCTCCGTCGCATGGGCGACAAGCTCCTCCAGATCCTTGCGGACGCAGGGTTCGCCGCCAGAGAAATGGACCTGGAGGGCGCCGACATCGGCGGCCTCGTCCAGCACCCGCTTCCAGGTGGCGGTGTCCAGTTCCGCGCTGGCGGCATCGAGCGCCACAGGGTTGGAGCAGTAGGGGCAGCGCAGCGGGCAGCGGTGCGTCAGCTCCATCAGCACGGCGAAGGGCGGTGCCGGGTCGGCAGCCGACGCGGTGGCGAAGGCGGGCAGGGCGCAGCTCATTGGACGCACCTCATGTGACGACATAGCCCTTGTTGCGCAGGTCGGTCAGCATCTCCAGCACGTCGGCGGCGACCTCCCCACGAGGGGCGTCGTATTCCGCCGTCAGCCGGTCGATGCCGGCGGCCACGTCGGCGACCTCCGTCCCGACGCAGGCACGCACCACCGCCAGCGCCATCTCGTCCAGCACCAGGAGCCGTTCGGGCGCCATCAGCATCCATTCGCCGCGGCGGCGGTCGTTGCGCAGCATGACGCCGGGAGCCAGCCGCAGCCGGTCGGATTCGCCGATATGGGGAGTGAGTGCGTTCACCGGCTGTACCGTGTCGGTTCCATGTCCTCCGGCACGAAGGCGCCGGGCGGGATCAGGTTGGGGGTGACATAGGCGTGATGCAGGGCGTCCAGCTGGGCCCACAGCAGTTCCGTCTTGAAACGGAGCGCGCGCAGGCACTGGCGCTGTTGTTCCGCTGTATGGGCATTGGTCAGCACATATTCCAGCCCGAACTCCACATCGCGCGGCGCCTCGTCCAGCCGCTTGCGGAAGTAGGACAGGGTGCTGTCGTTGGCGAAGGCGTAGTTGCGCTCGAAGCCGGCGATGCGCTCGCGGTGGATCGACGGCGCGAACAACTCGGTCAGCGAGGACGCCACCGCTTCCAGCAGGGAATGGTCGCGGACGAAGTTGACATAGGCGTCCACTGCGAAGCGGGTGGCGGGCAGGATGCCCTCCAGCGACTTCACGTAGTCGCGGTCCAGCCCCAGCCCGTCGGTCAGCCGCAGCCAGCGCTCGATCCCGCCGACCCTGGTCTCGTCCAATTCGCCGGACTGGGTCAGCCCGTCATGGTCCAGCACCCGCTGCAGCCAGGCGCGGCGCAGCGCCGGGTCGTCCATGCGGGACATGATGGTCAGGTCCTTGCGCGGGATCGACACCTGATAATAGAAGCGGTTCAGCGCCCAGGCCTGGATCTGCCCCTTCTTCAGCCCGCCGCCGTGCAGCAGCTGATGAAAGGGGTGGAGGTCGTGATACTGCCGTTCGCCGATGGCATAGAGGGCGGCGCGGAACTCCTCACGGGACATCGGTGCAGAGTTGGTGGGGGCGGTCGCATGGTCGGTCATAGGGTCAGCTCCAGCCCGTCATGGGCGATGCGCCAGCCGGCCGCCTCGGCTTCCGCCCGTTCGGGCGAATCCTCCAGCAGGGCGGGGTTCGTGTTGTTGATGTGGATGTAGATCTTGCGGGCGACGTTCAGCGGCGCGAAGGCGGCCATGCTGCCCGCCGGCCCCGACATCGGCATGTGACCCATGCGCCCCGCCGTCTTCACCCCGGTGCCGCTGCGGATCATCTCGTCGTCGGTCCAGGTGGTGCCGTCGAACAGCACCAGCGGCGCGCCATGCAGCCGGTCGGCCAGCCAGCCGGGCATGCCGGCGCAGCCGGGGATGTAGAAGAAGCCCTCATTGGAGCCATCCTTCGACCCGTCGGTCGGTCGGATGCGCAGCGCCACCGTGTCCTCGGCGACGGAACCGAAACCGGGACCGGCCGAGGCATCCTCCAGATAAAGCGCGACCTTGCCCGGCACGGCGAAGACCTCCACCTCCATCCCCAGCGGGCGGCCGTCGGCTCCGGCGGGGTGGAACGGCTCGCCCAGCGCCATCGGACGGCGGGCGACGAATTCCGGGTTCAACACGTTGAAGACGCTGTTGGCTGCCAGCACGCCATGCACGCGCGGGGTGGCATAGACGGCGAAGGGATGGGATTCGCGAAGGGTCAGCAGACCCGCGACATGGTCGATGTCGGCGTTGGTCAGCAGGGCCGCGGCGATCGGGTTGCCGCGCAGGCCCTCCTTCGGGTGAAGCTGCGGGTTGGCGAGCAGCTGCGCGCCCAGGTCGGGCGAAGCGTTCAGCAGCAGCCAGCGCTCGCCATCGGCACTCACCGCCAGCGACGATTGGGTGCGCGGCTTGGCCGCCGGGTCGCCGGTGCGGGCGCGGCGGCAGCCGTCGCAGGCGCAGTTCCATTGCGGGAAGCCCCCGCCGGCTGCCGAACCGAGGACGAGAATCTTCATCGCCACCGCCTTCACGTCTTATCTGAAAACCGTCTTGCCGCGGTTTCTTGGATTGGATGCCGGGGAAGGAGGTGCCAGCACCCCGTCTCCCCGGCTCCGCATCGACCGGCTTAGAGACCGGCGCAGGCGTAGGCGTTAATTTCGGTGCCGACGGCGATCTCGGTGGTCTTCGGTTTGCGCCAGGTCTTCATTGCGTGATGCTCCTGCTTGCTGACTGTTGCTGACCAAGATGGTTGGCGAGATGAAGAGTAGCGGGCCGGGGCGGAGGACCGCCATGCTACGATGGTGCAATCCGCCACCCCTTTCGGCGACACCGTCCGCAGGCGAGTCAGGGCGCGGACGGGCTGCGTGCGGCGCCGGGCGGTGGGGGCGGCAGCGGATGCGCCTCCTCCGTCGGCAGACCGGCCTCCATCCAGCCGTCGATGCCCGTCGGGTACCAATGGACACGGGCATAGCCAAGCAACACCGCACGCTTGGCGGCGTTCCACGACAGCCAGCAATCGGACAGGCAATAGAACAGCAGATCGCGGGTCCGGTCGCCTGCGGTCAGCCGCTCCAGCTGTGATTCGAACCAAGCCAGGGTCGCGTCGTCGGGCGCACCCATGCCGACATTGGGCAACCACACGCTGCCGGGGATCTGGCGGTATGGCTTGGATTGCAGCCAGGGGGCGCCGGGGAGCGTGCTGCGCTCCAGCCGCTGGACGAAGATCGGGATGACGCGGCCTTGCGACAGCAGGGTCTGCACGGCCGGCGTGTCGACCGTCTCGCCCCCGGCGATGCCGTCCGGCGTGGGGGAGCGGTAGTCGGACAGGCGGTAGCCGTCGGGCTGGGGGATGCCGGCGGCGATGGCGGGGGTGGTCAGGAGGGTGAGGGCGAGGAGGAGGGGGATGAGTTCTGGGAAGTTGTGCCCTCTCCCTAACCCTCCCCCTCTTCGAGGGAGAGGGAACTCCGCCGCTCCTGCACTCAACTCCCTCTCCCGCAAAGCGGGGGAGGGTCGGGGAGGGGGCAGCACGGAGGCGATCCAGACTGTCAGCAGGCTCACCAGCCCCTCACCGCCGCTCGGCCAACACACGGTTGGCGATCACCACCGCCTGGGTGCGGCTGTAGACCTTCAGCTTCTGCAGGATGGCGGAGACATGCGCCTTCACCGTCGTTTCGGTGATGCTGAGGTCGAAGGCGATCTCCTTGTTCAGCTTGCCGGTGCCGAGCAACTCCAGCACTCGCAGCTGCTGTGCGGTCAGGGTTGCGATGCGCCGCGCGATCTCCGCAGTTTCGGCGTCCTCCGCCTCTTCTGCGGCGGTCTCTTCCCCGGCGGACGGCGGAACGTAAAGCTCGCCGTTCAGCACCTGCCGCAGGGCCGCTGCAATGGCATCCCGCGGGGTCGATTTGGGGATGAAGCCGGCGGCTCCGCTCTCCATCGCCTCGCGAACCCAGCGCCGTTCCTCATGGGCGGACACGACGACGACCGGCGTCGCCGGAAAGCGCTGGCGCAGCGTGCGCAGCCCGCCCAGCCCGTTCATGCCCGGCATGTTGACGTCGAGAAGCACGAGGTCGAGGTCGCCGCGCTCCTCCAGCGCCTGCATGACGCTGTCGAGGCGGTCCGCCTCCATCACGTCGGTGGCCTGGCAGGAATAGAGAACCGCGCTGCGCAAAGCGTCGCGCACCATCGGGTGATCATCGGCAATCAGGATCCGGGTCATGGCCTGCGGTTCCCTGTGCAGCAGCGGGCGGGGCGGGATATGGTAAAAAGTCTCTCGCTCATTGTGTCAGACCGAAATGGGGGGGCGCAACACCGCGAATGACACGAATTGTTTTGTGCGCGAACATGCCGCACCGCCATCAGTGTTACCCCCTTCGGTCCCAGCCTCTGTGATCACTCCTCGTGCACGGTTTCCAACCAGGAGCGGATGGCCCACAGCGCCTCCTGCCCCAGCGCCTCGCCGAAGGCCGGCATGTAGGTGACGCCGTTGCGGATCGAGCCGTTGATCACGCGTTCCTTGTACCATTCGTCGCCGGCATCGCCCTTTTCCAGATAGCGCAGGTCGGGTGCGATGCCGCCGGACACGGCGCCCAGCCCATGGCAGCGTGCGCAATTCTGGTTGAAGGCGGAGGAGCCGATCTCGATGGCGCGCTGGTTGCTGCGGTAGGGATTGCTGTCGCGCCATTTGTCGCCCAGCTTCTCGAGTCCGCTGGTGTCGACCGCCTGCGGGACGACATCGCCATGCGCATGGACCGGACCGGGCAGCGCCAGTGCCAGCACTCCGGCCAGGGCAGCGGCATGCAGTGCCGGACGGCGACGGGGGAGGGGAGGCGGCGTGGCGGGGCTGAGCGTCATCGGTGCGTCCTCTTCCTGCATCCTTGCTTGTGGCCCCGCCGCAGTCCGATCGCCCGTTGTCCAAGGATTTGCGGGCATGCGGGACGGTTGCAGGGCCGGATTGCGGCCGAGGATAGCAATCGTTCGTTCGCTTAATTATTCGACAATGGTACAAGACCGCGAGGCGCCGCCGTGCTCAAGCCCGGCCGAACCGTCCGGCGGCAACCTGAACGATGGTCGGATGACGCATGCGGCAGAGTCGCGCGCTCCGGTCACGTCAGTGGCGGGAGCCGCCCGGCATTGATCGCCGCCTTCACCTTCGCCAGCTGCCGCACCGCCGGATCGCCGAGCCGCAGCGCCACGCCGGTCGACAGCACATCGATCAGCGTCAGGTGGACCAGCCGCGACGCCATCGGCGTGTACATCTCCGTGTCCTCCACCGGCTGGCTGGCGATGACCACGCTCGCCATGCTGGCCAGCGGAGACCGCGGGGCGGTGATCGCGACCACCGTCGTGCCCTGTGCCCGGGCCGCCGCCGCCAGCTCGTTGATCGCCCCGCTGCGCCCGGTGTTGGACAGCGCCAGCAGCACCCCGCCGGCCCCCATGTTGACCAGCAGCATGCGCGCCAGCACCGGGTCGGCGCAGGGCTGGGCATCGGCGCCGAAGCGCAGCAGCTTGTGCGCCGCATCCTGGGCCAACGCGCTGGACCCGCCGGTGCCGACGCACAGCACCCGCGGTGCCGCCGCCAACAGGGCGATGGCCCGATCCAGCGCCTGTTCGTCCAGCGTGGCGGAGGCGGCCGTCAGTGCCGCGGCGCTCGATGAAAAAATTTTTCGCGCCAGCGTGCCGACATCGTCGTCGGGCGCCACATCCTGGCTGACATAGGGCGTTCCGCTCCGCACCTCGTCGCGCAGGGCGTCGCGTGCCTGGCATTCGGCAAGCCGCAGCTTGAAGTCCGGAAAGCCGGCGCAGCCGACGCTGCGGCAGAAGCGCACGACCGTAGCCTCGCTCACCTCCGCCGCCTGCGCGAGCGATGTGACGTTCAGGTCCAGCACCCGGCGCGGTTCGGCCAGCACCAAATCGGCGATCTGTCCCTCCGACCGCTTCAACTCGCCTCGCAGCCGGCGGATCTCATCCAATATATCCAATGGTGCAGTGTTGGCGGCAGCGCTATTGACCGGGGGTGGCATGGCGTAAAGTTACTTTCCTGGAATGCCCCGCGGGGGGACGGCATCCCTGCTGGAAGCCGGCGTTCACTATGAAGAATTTTTCCGCGCATGGCGAGAAATCCAGCACCAGACCCCCATATATGAAAAAAATTTTCTTCACAGTCCGCCGCCCCTGGCGTATGGTCCGGTCCAGAAATCATCGCCTCCCTCTAACGGTCGAGACGCGATCATGAGCAAGCCCGCCCCCCTGAATTCTGTCGTCGCCCGCGTGACGGAGCGTATTGCCGAGCGCAGCCGCGACCGCCGTGCGGCCTATCTGGCCCGGCTGGAAAGCGCCGGCGGGAAGCCCCGCCGCCATCGCCTGGGCTGCGCCAATCTCGCCCACGCCTTCGCCGCCTGCGCGGCGGACGACAAGGCGGCTCTCCGGGGTGAGAAGCAGCCGTCGATCGGCATCGTCACCGCCTACAACGACATGCTCTCCGCCCACCAGCCCTACGAGCGCTATCCCGCCATGATCCGGGAGTCGGTGCGTGCGGCCGGCGGCGTGGCGCAGGTCGCCGGCGGCGTGCCCGCCATGTGCGACGGCGTCACCCAGGGTTATGAGGGGATGGAGCTGTCGCTGTTCAGCCGCGATGTCATCGCGCTGGCGACCGGCGTGGCGCTGTCCCACGCCACCTTCGACGGCGTGCTGTGCCTGGGCATCTGCGACAAGATCGTCCCCGGCCTGATGATCGGCTCGCTCGCCTTCGGCCATCTGCCGACGATCTTCGTGCCCGCCGGCCCGATGCCGTCCGGCCTGTCCAATGCCGACAAGGCAAAGGCGCGCCAGCTCTACGCCCAGGGCAAGGTCGGCCGCGAGGAACTGCTGGACGCCGAGTCCAAGTCCTACCACGCGCCCGGCACCTGCACCTTCTACGGCACGGCCAACACCAACCAGATGCTGATGGAGATCATGGGCCTGCACCTGCCGGGCGCCAGCTTCGTCAACCCCAACACGCCTCTGCGCGATGCGCTGACCGATGCGGCGGCCCGCCGTGTGGTGGCGATGACCGCCCCCGGCGCCGGCACGCCGATCGGCCGCATCGTCGATGAGCGCGCGCTGGTCAACGGCATCGTCGGGCTGCTCGCGACCGGCGGTTCGACCAATCACACCCTGCACATCCCGGCCATCGCTGCCGCCGCCGGCATCGAGCTCAACTGGGAGGATTTCTCGGAGCTATCGGCGGTCGTGCCGCTGCTGACCCGCGTCTATCCCAACGGCAGCGCCGACGTGAACCGCTTCCATCAGGCAGGCGGCATGCCCTTCGTCATCGGCCAGCTGATCGACGCAGGCCTCGTCCACACCGACATCTCCACCATCCTGGGCGAGGGTGGGCTGGAGCCCTACCGCAGCATGCCGGACCTCGACGAGGGCGGCGCCCTGACCTGGACTCGTGCCGGCACCGACCAGAGCGGCGATCCGACGGTCGTGGCCACCACCGCGGCGCCCTTCGCTGCCGAAGGCGGCCTGCGCGTGCTGACCGGCAATCTCGGCCGCGGCGTCATCAAGACCTCGGCGGTCAAGCCGGAACATCGCGTCGTCGAGGCCCCCGCCCGTGTCTTCGACAACCAGGAAGCCGTCCAGGCTGCCTTCCGTGCCGGCGAGCTCGACCGTGATGTGATCGTGGTCGTCCGCTATCAGGGGCCCGGCGCCAACGGCATGCCGGAGCTGCACAAGCTGACGCCGCCGCTGGGCGTGCTGCAGGACAAGGGCTTCAAGGTCGCGCTGGTGACCGACGGCCGCATGTCCGGGGCCTCGGGCAAGGTGCCGGCCGCCATCCACGTCACGCCGGAGGTGAAGGGTGGCGGTCCGCTCGGCCGTGTGCGCGACGGCGACATCCTGCGGCTGGACGCGGAGGCCGGGACGCTCGACGCACTGGTCGACGCTGCGGAGTGGGACAACCGCGGCGCCCCGCCGCCGCCGAGCGAGGATGCCTCCCACGGCTGCGGTCGCGAGCTGTTCTCGCTGTTCCGCAACAATGCCGGCCCGGCGGAGAGCGGCGCCTCTGTCCTCAACCTGCTGGGCTGATCCGGCGGAATTCCATAGACGTTCGGGTCGGCGCCGGGCCATGCCGCCCCGGATTGTGACCGGCCCATCCCTGTGGCACCATGACGCACGGGTTGCCTGAGGCACCGTGCCACCGACGCGAGAGGTCCGAAGATGCAACCCCGCTCCACCGTCGCCGCCCCCGCACTGCCTCCCTTCGACTACACCGTGTTCGGCGGCACCGGCGATCTGGCCCTGCGCAAGCTGCTGCCGGCACTCTATCTCCGCGACAAGGCGGGGCAGGTGGCCGACGGCAGCCGCATCATCGGTGTCTCGCGCAGCCCGCTGAGCCCGTCCGACTACCGCGCGAAGGCGGAGCAGGCGATCCTACAGCATGTCCACGCCGACGAGCGCGACATCGCCCTGATCGCGCGCTTCCTGGAACGGCTGGATTATGTTCCGGTCGATGCCACCTCCGACGACGGCTGGCGCGAACTGGCGGAACGGCTGGAAAACCCGCCGGCCCAGCGCGCCGGCGCGGTGCGCATCTTCTATCTTGCGACCTCGCCCGGACTGTTCGGCCCGATCTGCGATCAGCTGCGTGCCTTCGGTCTGGCCACCGCGGACTCCCGCGTCGTTCTGGAAAAGCCTATCGGTCGCGACCTCGCTTCGGCGCAGGAGATCAACGATCAGGTCGGTGCCGTCTTCTCCGAGCAGCAGATTTACCGCATCGACCACTATCTGGGTAAGGAGACGGTGCAGAACCTGCTGGCTCTGCGCTTCGGCAACTCCCTGTTCGAGCCGTTGTGGAACGCCAGCCATATCGATCATGTGCAGATCACCGTCGCCGAGACCGTCGGCGTCGAGGAGCGCGGCGGTTACTACGACCAGTCCGGCGCCCTGCGCGACATGGTGCAGAACCACCTGTTGCAACTCGTCTGTCTGGTCGGCATGGAATGCCCGATCTCGCTGGCCCAGGAATCGGTGCGCGACGAGAAGCTGAAGGTGCTGCGTTCGCTCAAGCCGATCGGGACCGACGAGATCGGCGGCTGCACCGTCCGTGGCCAATATCGCGCCGGTGCGGTAGCCGGCGGTGCGGTGCCCGGCTATCTCGACGAGCCCGGCATCCCGCCCGGCAGCGGCACCGAGACCTTCGTCGCGCTGAAGCTGGAGATCGACAACTGGCGCTGGGCCGGCGTGCCCTTCTACCTGCGCAGCGGCAAGCGCCTGCCGGCCAAGATGTCGGAGATCGTCATCCAGTTCCGCCCGATCCGCCATTCGATCTTCCCGCAGGCGGCGGGCGAGTTGCAGGCCAACCGTCTGATCGTCCGGCTGCAGCCCGATGAGAGCATCCGCCTGCACCTGATGACGAAGGAGCCGGGACCGGGCGGCATGCGTCTGCGTCCGGCCGCTCTCAACCTCAGCTTCGCCCAGACCTTCGGCGGCCGCTTCCCCGATGCCTATGAGCGGCTGCTGATGGATGTGGTGCGCGGCAACTCCACCCTCTTCATGCGCCGCGACGAGGTCGAGGCCGCGTGGCAGTGGGCGGAGCCGATCATCGACGGCTGGGCGGCCCGGCACGAGATGCCGAAGCCCTATATCGCCGGCACCTGGGGGCCATCGCAGTCCATCGCCCTGATCGAGCGCGACGGCCGCACCTGGCACGACGACGAGATCCCGTCGGCCGCCTTCTGAGCGGGGCGCTCGAAAAATCGACATGGTGGCGAAAAAAGTGCTTGCGCGGTTTGGGGGAGGCCGCATATAAGACGCCTCCCGACGCGAACGACGCCGGCGCCGCCGAAACGGCAGCGACCGGTACCGCGAACGGGAAGCCCGACAAACCGGCGCTTGTCACCTGAACCCCAGAGGTTCGGTGAGGCTCTCGGTTTCTGCATCGGGCGGGTTCTTTGACAAGTTTATACCGTGTTGTGAGAAGGGATGCGCAGGCGGCGGCAGTTGGTAGCCGTTGCGGCCTTGGGGTGTTGGGTTTCCGGAAGGGGATCGGCACGATGAGGATCGTCTGTGCATCTTTTGAGCAGAGAAACTGTATCAGTATCGACGTTTCAGGAGATCGCGTCAGGCGGTCCTGTCAGTCGTGGCTTCGGTCGCGATCTGAACCTGAGAGTTTGAT
>NZ_DASPIS010000084.1:0-8314 GCF_035628975.1 Azospirillum sp.
GCAAAATGATGACTGGCAGCTCCAGCATCGTTACCTGACGCTCGAGACCATGGCCGGTATCGCTGCCCCCGACGAGCCCGCCATCACGCCACTTCCCTCAGCAAAGGCGGCCTGACCGACGACGCACCTGACCACCTTCCAATTTCCACCACCTTGACGGACGTGACCTGCGCGGACCTGCGCGGTCCGGTCCGGACGTTCGGCGGTTGCGGTCGACGAGCAGTGCGGGCAGTGCATCGGTCACCTCGTGCAGAGAGGTGACCCTCTACGTTCATCCCGCCGTTTCGATCAAGCTGGCGCGAAAGCTGCCGGAACCGTCGGGCGGCTCGTCGGCACGCGCCGCCGCGGCACGCTTCGGGATCAGTGAAAGCACGGCCATCCGTTGGACGCAGCGATTGCGCACGGAAGGGCATGCTGAGGCGCGCCATTCCTGCCGCCTGGGCAGCGGGCGATTATAGAGCCCGACCACGCCTTCGGCGTTGTAGCGCGCCACCGCGTCGCGCAGAGCTTGGCGGTCCATGCCGGCCAGCCGCGCCGCTTCCGCCCGACTCCCCCCCATCAAGGGCATGGGCGATGGCGAACTTCCGCGCTGCCACCCGCCCCTTACCCTCCCGACGCGCCAGGGCGCGCAACTCGCCGGCACTCAGGTCTTCACGGATCGGCAACGCCGCGGGCATTCGCTTCTCCCCGTCATGGACGACGAATTGAATCATGGTTCGCTCGCCTTGGGAATCCCCTTCAGTGAGTCAGCACATCCGCTCGCCGGTATGAAACGGGAAGCCAGCCACTTAGCCCGGATCATTCATCAGCGTTTTGGAACGGCTGTCCGAAGGCGCGTCGATGGGTGGCGCCAACGGCGCGGGATGACGGGGCTGGATAGTTGCGGGGACAGGCTCGTTCGGGGGCACATCGCCCCGGCGTTCACGGCGGCAGCTTGACGGTGCGGGCCGCCAGCATCGCCAAGCTTTCCTGATAGGGGAAGCTGGTCGGCAGAGATAGCTTGATGCGGGTCTTCATCTCAGTAACCCGCGCCGCCACCTTGATGAGGCCGATGCGCAGCGTGTCGAACTGCGCCTCGCGCCAGAACGACGCTTTCGGTGCCAATCCGCGCAAGCTGTGCAGCAGCCAGTAGGCGGCGGTGTGGATGAGCAGCCGAAACTGGTTGGCGGTCGCCTTGCTGCAGGACGTCCGGTCGGAGGCGAGATGCAGCTTGTGGGCCTTGATCAGGTTCTCCATCTCCTCACGTTGAAACGTCTGAAGAGCGTTCACTGTTGAATCCAGCACCACGCGTCGGCCATAGAGCCTTGTTAGCGTTGGCATGCTGGCTCCAGAGGCGCAGCGATGACGACCACTCCTCCTGCCGAACCCTTGCTGCCGACGTGGAGCCGATTGCCGGTGAACCGGCGGCACCGGCTTGCGGTTCTGGTCGGGCAGTTGGCATGGCGCCGACTGAACCCGAAGCAACCAGCAACGGCCTCTCCAGGTGAGGAGGATGTCCATGGCCATCATCCTGCCGACAGATAAGATCAAAGGGCGCCACCGTGATCGGCTCGCCATCGTCTATATCCGCCAGTCCACCTTACAGCAGGTCGGGCACAATCAGGAGTCGACGCGCTTGCAGTACGGGCTTGTTGATCGAGCGCGACAGTTCGGCTGGGCGGCCGAGCGGATCGTTGTGATTGACGATGATCTCGGGCGCTCGGGCAGCTCGGCCGAGACACGGCCGGGCTTCCAGCGCTTGGTGGCCGAGGTCGGGCTCGGCCGTGTCGGCATCGTGATGGGCGCCGAGGTGTCACGCCTGGCGCGTTCCTGCCGGGACTGGTACCAGCTGTTGGAGATCTGCGCTCTGTTCGATACGCTGATCGCCGATGCCGATGGTGTCTGCGACCCTGCTGCCTACAACGACCGCCTTTTGCTTGGGCTGAAGGGCACAATGAGCGAAGCGGAATTGCACGTTCTCAAGGGACGCCTGCAGGCGGGGCGGTGGGCCAAGGCGCGGCGAGGGGAGCTCTTCTTCAACCTGCCACGCGGCTACGTTCGCCGGCCATCGGGCGACATAGCGTTCGACCCGGACGAGCAGGTCCAGGCAACGATCCGATTGCTCTTCGATGTCTTCGAGCGGCGGCGAACCATCAACGGCGTGCTCGCCTACTGCGTGACCCACGGCATCGACCTGCCGCAGCGTGCCCGTTCCGGCCCAAACAAGGGGGAACTCGAATGGCATCGTCCGAACCGTTTCACCCTCACTGAGATGCTGACTAACCCCGCATACGCGGGCGCCTACGTCTATGGTCGGCGGCGGAGCGATGGCCGCCGGACGTCGGATCCGACCGGCTCCGGGCGGTTTCTGGGTGAGAAGGAGGGAATGGTACTGCTGCGTGACCATTGGCCCGCCTACATTGATTGGGAGACCCACGAGGGGATTTGTGCGCAGGTGGCCAGGAACCGAACTGACTATGCCGGGGTGAGCCGGGGCGGCCCATCGTTGCTGGCGGGTCTTGTCGTGTGTGGCCGGTGCGGCTTGCGGATGGCGACGGTCTATCCAGATGGCGGGCGCTATCTGCGTTACGCCTGCTCGCGCGACGCGATGAACTATGGGGCTCCAGTGTGTCAATCCCTCAGCGGACGAGCCTTGGACGCTCTGGTCGAGATGCTGATCCTCCGGGCGCTGGAACCAGTCGCGGTGGAAGCCAGCCTCCAACTCGCAGAAGACATCGAGTTGGAACGGGGCGCCCTGCACCGTCAGTGGCGTCAGCGGTTGGAGCGTGCCCGCTACGAAGCCGACCGCGCTCGACGTCAGTTCGATGCGGTTGAGCCGGAGAACCGTTTGGTCGCCCGCAGCTTGGAGCGCCAGTGGGAGCAGGCTTTGTCCGACGAGCTGATGCTGAAAGCCGAGCATGAACGCTTCCTGGCAACCCAGCCGATGCCGCTGACGGACGAGGAACGCGAAGCCATTCGAAGCCTGACCACGGACATTCCGGCACTCTGGCACGCCCCAACGACGACGGCGCACGACCGGCAGACGATTGCCCGAACGATCCTGGAGCGCGTCGTAGTTACCGTCGAGGGCGAGACTGAACTGGTCCGCATTGAATGCCACTGGGCCGGTAGCGAGCGAACCGAACACCAGTTGATCCGGCCGGTCAAGGAGCTCCGGCAGTTGAGTGGTTGTGGAAAGTTGATGTCGCGCATCCAAACGCTTCATGCCACCAAATTGAAGGCCCCTGCGATCGCCGACATCCTCAACGCTGAGGGATGGCACCCGCCGAAGCGGCGCGAAACCTTCACGGACGCCATGGTCCGCGACCTGCTCCATCGGCTTGGTGTGCCGACGCAGGCTCGCGACGCACCGTCTCTGACGGTGGAGCGTCAAGGACCTACCGAGTTGACGCTACAGGAGCTTGCCATCCGGCTCGGCATGCCCGAACAAACTCTTTACCGATGGCTGCGGCGCGGTCTTCTGACAGCACGGCGCGCCATGGCCAGTAGCCGACCTGTTTGGCTGATTACCGCAGACGAGGCCGAAATTGAACGGCTTCGGAAACTGCGCCGAGACCGCCCTTCGGGTTGTTCTTTTCCAGGACACTCGGAGGCTACGGAACCCGTTAACCCTCCAAACTGAGGTTTGAGACGCACCATGGTTGGCAGATGTCCATCTGGCCGCGGGCGCAGTAGATCGTCTCGTACAGCGCCTTGGGCGTGCCGGTCAGGTTGGTGACGATGAAGCGGCTGTCGGTACCCTGGGCCGACGCCTCGATCCGGGCGATGACCCGACGCTCGACCTTCCAGGTGCGGGCGGCGTAGCGGAGGTCGCCGAAGCGCCTGACCTTGTCCGCCTCGCCGGCGATCCGGCCCATCGCGGCGTCCTCGGCCAGACCGGTGACCCGCCCGAGCAGGACCATGTTGCCGCCCAGGCCGAAAACGTAGCCGACACGGTTGCGCTCGCACCAGCTCATCGCCTCATGGCGGCCGTAATGGCTGTCGCCGCGCACCAGGATATCGACGCGCGGCCAGCGGGCACGGATGGCCCGCACGACATGGCGTAGCACCAGCGCCACCTCGGCGCCATCCGGCGTCTTGCCGGGGCGCAGGATGACGGCGACCGGCTTGCCGGTGGTCGCCTCGTAGATGTGCATCGGCAGGAAGCACCGCCCATCGTAATGGGCGTGGAAGAGCGAGAGCTGCTGGGCGCCGTGGACGCGATCCTCGGTGTCGTCGATGTCCAGCACGATGCGCCGCGGCACCGTGGCGAAGCTGTCGCAGAACAGGTCCACCATGGCCGCCATCATGCGCTTGAGCGCCACTGGACCGGGCAGGTTCTCCAGCCGGCTGATGGTCGGCTGCGAGCAGAGGTCACCCCCGCTCTCGGGAAGTCGGCCCACCGCCATCTTAAAAGCGGGATCGCTGCGCAGGGCGTCGCAGTCATTGGCATCCGGGTAGCCGGCGGCGATCAGCAGGGCGCGGAAGCGGATCATCTCCGCCAGCGTGTGCTGGACGCGCTCCGGAGCGCGCGGATCCTCGATGCAGTGCGCCAGACGCTCGCAGATCCCAAGCCGCCGGTCGATCTCGGCCAGCAGCAGGATGCCGGCGTCGGAGGTGAGACGACCGCCGTCGAAGGCGGCGTGAACCGGCTTGCCGGCAACCGGTGACAAGCCGGCCAGAACCCCGGTACTCTCGGCCATGGCGGGCGTGAACTCCGTTGATCCGTGGTGAGACTGTTTCAGCACCAGAATCATACATGAATTCAGCGGCTTATCATCACGCCCGCCGCCCCAGCTTCAGCCCCGGTGAATTATCCGGGTTAGCATGACCCACCCCGCCCGTCGAAGGGTGGATGCCATTGATGACAGCACCAAAAGCATATGACATGGATCAAAGAGCGGGCGTTTGTCACAGCTTGAATTTGTGATAACGCCGTCGAGCCCAAAACAAAAGAGCACTCAAACAAGGTGCTGCGGCCAGGTGGGCAGAACTGTTTCGGAGTTGAAACATAACCGGCGTCATCCATATCTTTGGTCCATGTGTTAAATTAAGAAAACGTTAGTCGCCGGTTGCGTATTCCCCGACGAAAATAAAATTGATGCTTTTCAAATTCCGGTATAGCTATGACTGTGTGCGGTTTGCCCGGTAAGCGCAAACTTGGGGGAGGGCACATGGTTCGTCCAGTGATCACGCCAAGCGGTGTGGAGAGTCCATTCGGGGAGAATGAACTCATCGTCAGCAAGACAGACCTGAAAGGCCGGATCACGTACGTAAATGATGTGTTCCTTCGGGTGTCGCGGTATGGCTTCAAGGAAATTGTGGGAGCGCCGCACAGTATTATCCGGCATCCTGCCATGCCGCGGTGTGTGTTCAAGCTGATGTGGGACACCATTCAGAACGGAGGCGAGATGTTCGCCTATGTTCTCAATCTGGCGAGCAACGGCGATCACTATTGGGTGTTCGCCCACGTGACGCCGAGCCGAGACGTAGACGGCAGTATGATTGGCTTTCATTCCAACAGACGTAAGCCAACGCCCGACCAGGTTGCCCGCATCGCTCCGTTGTATCGGATTTTGCGGGAGCAGGAGGAACAGTGGCCGAATCGCAAGGACGGGATGGCGCAGGCCCATGCGACGCTGATGGCAACCCTGAGTGAGCGGGGACTCGATTATGACCAATTCGCCTTCTCCATCTAAGATCCAGTGCCTGCTGCTCGGCGCCGTGGCGGTAATGTCAGCGCAGGCCCTGCTTTCACTCGTAGGAGAGGGCGCATCCCTGACGGGAGTCGGTATTCCGTTGCTTGCAGGAGCGCTCACGGCGGCAGCGGCCATGATGGTGAGGCGCACCGACCGTGCCCTCCTCCAGATGGCAGCGGTGTGCACCAAAGCCTCGCACGGCGACTTGGAGTCCCGAGCCCTTGGCGAGCCGAGCTCTGGAGCGCTTGGCCTGCTGCACCGCAACCTCAATGCCCTGCTTGATGTCACGGACGCCTTTGTGCGCGAGGCAAGCGGCTCGATGGCGGCGGTGAGCCATGGCCGCTATCATCGCAAGGTTCTGCTGCGTGGGCTACCCGGAGCGTTCCGCGCTGCCGCCGTGGACATCAACCGGGCCGGCGACCTGATGGAGGCGCAAGACAAGGAACTGAAAGCGAGTGCCAACCGCTTTGAAAGTGGCGTTGGCTTGGTGGTGGCCAACCTCACCCGGGCAAGCCTGGAGATGCGCCAGGACGCCGAGCGGATGTCGGGCATTGCGACGGAGGCCAGCCATCGGGCGGGACACATCGCCGCCGCCACCGAACAGACCTCAGCCAACGTGCAGACCGTGGCGACGGCAACCGAGGAGCTGGCCGCGTCGGTGCTCGAGATCAGCCGCCAGGTCACGCTGGCCTCGGGCATCTCCGAGACGGCTGTGCAGCGCGCCGAGCACACGAATGTGGCCATTCAGGACCTGACCAAGGTCACGCGCCAAGTCGCAGGCATTGTTCAATTGATCAACGCCATTGCCGCGCAGACCAACCTGCTGGCCCTGAATGCCACGATCGAGGCTGCCCGGGCCGGTGAGCACGGCAAAGGCTTTGCTGTGGTTGCCGGTGAAGTCAAGGCGCTGGCACGCCAAACCGCCCAAGCGACCGACGAGGTCAGCGGCAAGCTCGACGCCATCGGCCAAGCGACAGCGCAGACGGTCTCGGCCATGCAGGACATCAGCCGCACGGTCGGCGAAATGAGCGGAATTGCCCAGACCATCGCATCGGCCATCGAAGAGCAGCGCGCGGCCACCGAAGAGATTGCCCGCAACATCCAGCAGGCCGCCATCGGCACGCAGGAGATCGCCATCAGCGTTGTTGGTATGAAAGACGCTGCCGTCGGCACCGGAGCGGCCGCCCACCAGGTCATGACCGGCGCCTTCGACTTGTCCGATGAAGCCGAGCGCCTGCGCCGCAATGTTGATGACTTTCTGGTCAGGGCGCGCGTGATCTGATCGGCGTGCTGCCCCCTCTGCCTGGCAAGTGGCGCGCAATGACATTGATGCAAAAAGGCCGAAGTTGTGGCGGTCAGATGGCCGGGCGGGTATAAGGCAGCCCTGCTGGAGCCGAGAGCCGGATGGCGCACAAGGCGAACGAGAGCCGTCGTCACAAAATTCCGAAGGCTCGCTATCGTGTTGAGAACTGGGCAGCTTACGATGCGGCGCTGCGCCGGCGCGGGAACCTTACCATCTGGGTGACGCCCGAGGCGATCGCCGCCTGGACGCCGACGAAGACCGGACAACGGGGACGTCCGCCCCGCTACTCCGACCTGGCGATCGAGGCCGGAGTGATACTGCGCTTGGCGCTCAGCCGTCCGTGGCGGCAAACCGAAGGGGCTCTCTGCTCGCTCATGCTCCTGCTCGGCCTGGACCTGCCGGTGCCCGACCACATCACCTTCTCACGGCGCAGCGTGGGTCTAGAGATGACGAGTGCCTTGGGCAAGAGCGACGGCCCGGTGACGGTGGTGATCGACAGCACCGGTCTGAAGGTGTTCGTCACGGGCGAGTGGCTGCTGGAAAAGCACTGCGGCAAAGCGCGCCGCAGCTGGCGCAAGCTGCACTTGGCGGTCGATACCGAAACCAGCGAGATCCTGACCTCGGAACTGACGGGCAGCGAAGACGGCAACGCCTCGCTGGTCGGCCCGCTGCTCGACCAGATCACCCGCCCGACCGGTGCCGTCCTGGCCGACGGCGCTAACGACGGCGAACCCATCTATTGGGCCGTTGCTGAACGAGCGCCGAATGCGGAGGTGATCATCCCGCCGCGCTCGACCGCGGTGCTGAGCGACACCGCCGAGAGTGCGCCCACCCAGCGCGACCGTCACATTTAGCTGATCGCGGAGTGTGGCCGGCTGGGCTGGCAGCGTGCTGTCGATTACAGACGCCCCTCCTTGGTCGAGGTGGCGGTGCTCAGGTACAAAACGCTGATCGGGCGCAGCCTGCGGGCTCGGAGTCTGCCTGCCCAGAAGGTCGAGACCGCCGCAGGGTGCAAGATCATGAACATCAAGACCAGCTTCGGCATGCCAGTCTCCCGAAAGGTCGCCTGACCGGGTAGCGACAAGGGCAAGATCTGCCCTCTCCCGGAATTCTGCACCAAAGATGACACGCTACGCCTCATCATCCATAGGACCTCGCGCCCATTGGTGCCAGAACCCGACGCCGGCTGAAAGTTGACTGCTATGTCTTGTTGCGACCGTAGATGAGGCTCCGGTGCCGGTCGGCACCGGAGCCTGTTCGTCAGGCTCGGACAGGCACACGTGGCCGTCGGGTGAACAGCCAATCGAGCAGGAGCATCACAAGCAGAGACGCC
>NZ_DASPIS010000085.1:0-18349 GCF_035628975.1 Azospirillum sp.
GCACAGCACCCATCGCCGACGCCGAGGTCCCCGCTCTCGCTAAGGCCATCCTCGACCTGCGCGAACACTTCAAGGCCCGCCGCAACAGATCCATGCGGTGATCTCGGGGAATCGGTGAAGGGTGCGCTCGAACCGCTTACCATTCACCTACATCTCCACAATGCCACAGACGGCTGTCCTGCAGTCTCCCTAGAACAGCTCTATGGCAGGGAGCCCGTCAGCGGGGCGCCCCATGGTGCCGGTCATCACCTCCTCATGGCGCCGCCATTGGACCTCGGTGACATAGGTTCGCGTCATCGTCTCGAGAACCGCCTTGAGGTCGGTCGGGGCTCCGTCTCCCCCAACCTCCAGATGAGCAGCCAGACTGTCATTGAAACGGCGCAGCCCGTCCAACCCCGCCAGGATGCTGTCGACCTGCTGGCGCACGATGTCTTGGAATTGGACCTGCCCCATCGCATTCATCATCACCTCGGCAATCCCCTGACCGGCACGGTCCAGTTCCTCCAGCAGGCTGCGTTGGTAGTGAGCGACCCCATGGAACCGGTCGGACATACCGACCAGCTGGTCGGTCAAGCCGGTCAGCATGGCACGCTCGCTCTCCACCTTCTGTTCCAGCTGCTGGCCGTTGATCTGGTGATTGATCGCTTGGCGCATCTTGGAGATGCCCTCATGCACATGACGGATCGCGACTGAGGTCTGCTGCGATAGCTCCCTCACCTCCGCAGCGACGACCTTGAAGCCGTGACCGAACTCGCCTGCCCGGGTGGCTTCGATGGTGGCGTTGAGCGCGAGCATGTTGGTGGCGGACAGGATGCGGGTGATGGCGTCGATGGAGCTTTCCAGCCCATCGGCCACTTGAACGATCTCCGAGAACCGATTGCGGTCGTGCATGGCGTCCTGCAACCGTTCTTCCAGGTAACGCTGCAAGGTGTCGATGCAGTCGCGGTTGCGGGCGATGCTCTCTCCGGAGCCGTCTATCAGCGCCGTCGACTCCCGGTCGGAGCGGCGGATGAAGTCCACGAGGCGAACGACATGGGCATCGATGTCGCGCAGCTGCCCAAGGATGGCAAAGGCGGCGTTTTCCGTCTGGTCGACCACGGTGCGCAGATGGGCGCCGGTCACGTCGCAGAATCCTGGAACATCGGACACCGCGGCAGCGGCACTGGTGGCACGGGCTTCCAAGGCTTCCATGTGTTTGCGCCGAGCAGCGAACAGAGATGGGAGATTGTCCAAGTCCTCTGTAATGCCGGATTTGATGAGGCAAGACCGAGAATAGGTGATGTCTTCATCGATGGCTGCAATGGCCTCGTCGGCGTGTTTTCCCGAATAGCTTTCTCCGCTGATAACGAGCGGAATTTTGGGTACCAGATCGCTGAATGCAGCGGCAACAGTGAATTTTTCCAGCACCAGGAGCAGCACCGCCAGTCCAATGGCCAGCAAACCGGCGGTGGCCAAAGCCATGGCAGCCGGCACCGGCAGACCGATCATGCCAAGGAGGTCCACCCAGGTTGAACCAAACGCCCAGATCAGCAGGGAAAGAACGAGGATTTGAAGCCCAAGCCCCACGCCAACGAGCGTCTTCATGCGCTGCACAGGCAGATATTGGGCTTGCGCAATATCCATCACGGCCTGAGCCATCCTGACCAGCTGTGTCCGGTCGGCGTCGGTGAACTCGCTGCGAGGTTTGTCGTCAATGACGCACAAGGTGCCGATCCGGTGGCCATCACAGCTGGTCAGCGGCGCGCCGGCATAGAAGCGGATGCCCGGAGCTCCAGTCACCAGGGGGTTGTTGGCAAATCGCACGTCGTTTGCGGCGTCCAGGATGACGAGCGGATCCTGACCCTTGATCGCCTGCGCGCAAAAGGAGATCTCTCGTGGGGTTTCTGGTGCTTCGAGACCAACCCGACTTTTGAACCACTGGCGGTCGCTGTCGACCAGCGACACCAGGGCGGTTGGAACACGGAACAGGCGGGCAGCTTGGTTGGTGATGCGGTCGTAGCGCGGGTCCGCCGGCGTGTCGAGGAGTTGCAGGCGCCGCAATGCTCTCAATCGCAGCCACTCGGAGATGGTCAACCCGAACATGATCGATTCCGTGTGTGTCGGTGCAGGGGCCGCGTCAGCGTGCGGTTGGGGCGACTTGCTTGATGACCTGCAGCAGCTGATCGCTCGCCACCGGCTTCACCAGCCACCCGGTGGCGCCGGCCGACTTGGCCTCGGTCCGCTTGTCCTGCTGGGATTCGGTGGTCAGCACGAGGATGGGCGTGAAGCGGAACCCGGCCTGCTTGCGCAGCTCGCGGATCAGCTCCACCCCGGTCATGCCGGGCATGTGGTAGTCGGTGATGACCAGCGCCGGCTGCAGCCCGCCCTGCGCCTTCTTCAGTGCCTCCGGACCGTTCGCCGCCTTTTCCACGGTATAGCCGGCCTTGGTCAGGATGTCGGTCATGCTCATCAGGATCGTAGGACTGTCGTCGACGAGGAAAATCGGCTTCATAACGGGGCTCCGGTACGGGTAAGCGGGTGGATGTGCCGGCCCGGCCGGCGGTCGAACCCGTGGGTGGACAAGCTGTCGATCTCGTCGACGAGCAGGCTGTGATCGAGTGTGCCGCGGCTGCGTGGCCTGTAGGCGCCGATCGGCTTGCCAGCGGCGAAGGCTTCGGCAAGATGGATGTCGGCACGGATGCCGGTGAAGATGCGGTCGGCGCCGAACTGCCGGCTCATCGCCGCGATCACCTGCCGGTGCAGGTTCAGCCGGCGGTCGACCATCACCGGAACGATGCCGAGCAGACGCAAATCCGGGTTGTGTTCCATCGCGACGCGGAAGAACAGCCGGCTCAGCTGCCTGACGCCTTCGCCGGCCAGATGATGCGGCAGCAGCGGCACCAGCACGGCATCGGCCGCCGTCAGGGCGTTGACCAGCGTGCCGCCCAGCGACGGTGGCGTGTCGATGACGATCCGGTCGAAGCGGCCGCGCAGCGGCGCCAGCGCCTCCGCCAGCCGCCTGGCGGGTGTCGGGCGTTCAGCCTCCTCATACCGCTCGTCCGCCGGAGCCAGCCACAGGTTCGGCTGGTCGGTGGGAATCACGGCATCGGCAAGCGGAACGCCGTCGCCGCGCAGCGAATCATGGGCACGCGGCGTTCCCCGGGCCGGCTTCACGCCGAACCCGCAGGCGGCATGGCCTTGCGTGTCCAGGTCGACGACCAGCGTGCGGAGGCCGCGCCTGCCGAATTCGGCGGCCAGATTGACCGCGGTGGTGGTCTTGCCGGTTCCGCCCTTGCGGTTGGACAGGGCAAGCACCTGCGGACAGTCGGATGCGGCGGTCATGACGGCATCTCCGCAGGGAAGGCCGCGACGACCCAGCGCCGCCATTCGGCATCCTCGGGCCAGGCGACGACCGCCGGCTTCGCCGCGATCAGCAACTGCAGGACGGCGGTGTGCAGGTGTTCGCAGCGGCCGAGGTCGACGCGCGGCCGCTTGCGGCCTTTCAGCCAGTCCAGCAGGCTTTCGGCCTCCTCGACGGCGCACACCCCCTCCAGCACGGCCATGGTCTTTTCAAAGCGGATCGGCATCAGACCAACTCCTTCAGGTCGAGGACGAGGAGGACGCGGCCGTCGCCGAGCAGGGCCGTGCCGGAATAGCCGGGCATCCCGGCCAGGATGCCGTCCATCGGCTTGACGATGACCTCCAGGCTCTCGCGGAAGCCGTCGACCACCACGCCCAGCCGTTCCTTGCCGAAGCGGACGACCATCACCGCCTCCTCCTCCGGCCGCTCGGCCGTCTCCGGCAGGTCGAGCAGCCGGCCGAGCCGGACCACCGGCACCACGGTGTCGCGCAGGACGAAGGCCTCGTCGCCGCGGATGCTGTGGATGCGGGCTTGGGGAATGCGCACCGTCTCGGCGATGATGTCCATCGGGACGCCGAAGGCATGGCCGCTCACGTCCACCGACATGACGCGGGTCACCGCCATCGTCAGCGGCACCGCCAGCCGGACCGCTGTCCCGCCACCCAGCGTGCTGGTCAGCGTGACGGTTCCCCCCGCCTTCTCCACCGCGGTGCGGACCACGTCCATGCCGACGCCGCGGCCGGACAGGTCCGACACCTGCTCCTTCGTCGAGAAGCCGGGGGCGAAGACCAGATTGACCGCGTCTGCGTCTGACAGCGCCTCCGCGGCCTCCGCAGCCAGCAGGCCGCGCTGCACGGCCTTGCGCCGGATCGCCGCCGGGTCGATGCCGGCGCCGTCGTCCGACACCTCGATGACGACGCGGTCGTTCTCCTGGCAGGCAGACAGGCGGATGGTCCCGGCCTCCGGCTTGCCGGCGGCGAGCCGGTCCTCCGGCGGTTCGATGCCGTGGTCGATGGCGTTGCGGATCATGTGGACCAGCGGGTCCACCAGGCTTTCGATCACCGTCTTGTCGGCTTCGGTCTCCTCGCCGGTGACCACCAGCTCGATGCGCTTGTCCAGTCGGCGGGCGAGATCGCGGACGAGACGCGGGAAGCGTTGGAACATCTGGCCGACGGGGAGCATGCGCACCGCCATGATGGCCTCTTGCAGCTCCTGCGCGATGCGGTCGATGACGGCGTGCTGGTCCTTGATCTCCCGCGCCATCTCGCGCGAAGCATAAATCTGCTCCGCCCGCCGCGACAGATAGGGCAGGCCGTTCTTGGCAACCACCAGCTCGCCGATCAGGTTCATCAGGGAATCGACCTTGCCCTGGTCGACCTTCAGCACCTTCTGCGCCGCGGCGGTTTCGGTCCGCACCTCCTCCAGCATGCGCTCGGCCGGGCGGCCGCCTCCACGCGCAGGCTCCGATGCGCTCTCCGGAACGACGGCCGGCACCGCGGCCGGCTCCACGCCGAGGAGGGCGACCAGTGCGGCGCGCAGGCTCGCCGGGTCGTTGTCCCCGACGGCCTTGGCGAGTGTCCCTTCCAGGGTGTCGTCGAGATGTCCGCCGGCCCGCAGGATGTTGCGCACGGCGGCCGCCGCGGCCTCCAGATGGCCGAGGCGAACTTCGGCTGCGCAGGGGCTGTCGAGCAGACGGAGCTGCGCCCGCAGGATCGTTCGGCTGTCCTCGTCGAGCCCAATCGCGACGGCGGTTCCAGCCGGTTCGGCGGCTCCGGCGGTTCCGGCGGACAGCGGTGCGGCGGTCCAATCCGGATCGGCGCCACTGGCGATGGCCTCGACCAGGGCGTTCAGCCAGCCGGGCAGAGGACGGTTGCAATCGTCGGCTCCCAGCGCCGCGAGCAGGGCGCGCAGGCCCGATGCCTGATGGGTGGCGGCGCCGGTCAGCCCCAGCAGGGTCCGCGCGGCCGTCCGCAGCCGTGGAGCATCGCCGCGCTCCAGCCAGCCCAGCGCATTCTCGGCGAAATCCTCGTAGAGCGGCCCGTCGATCCGGTCGCCGTCCAGCAGGACGAAATGCCGGGGCTCCACCCCGACGATGTCGACCTGCTCCTCCACATAGCGGAAGAGGTCCCGAACCGCCTCGCCCGGAGCGGCGGTCAGCAGTTGGAAGCGGACCGCGCAGACGAAGGGGTCGTAGTCGGCCAGCGCCGGCAGTTCCATGAGCGGGGCGATGCGGAGCGCCAGCAGGTCCGGCAACTGGCGGGCGAGATGGACGGGATCCTCGCCGTTGAAGAAGCACTGGCTGTCGGGCCGGTATTCGACCGCCCACACCCGGGCACCGTCCAGCGCGCGCTCCATCGCCGCGAGCCGTTCGGCCTCGCTGAAGTCCGCCAGCCAGGGGGCGGCGGTCTGCGCCACGCCGGCGGCCACCGTGACGACGCCGTCGGCCGCGGTCACCGCACCCAGCAGAGCGCGCTGGCGGGCCACCATGCCGTCCGACAGGGAGTCGGCCCCGTCGGGCAGGCAGCCGGCGGCCTCCAGATCGTCGAGCCAGCGGCCGACCTGGTCCAGCCCGTCGAGCAGGAGGTCGACCGTGCCGGGATCGAGCATCAGGGTTCCGGCGCGCACCGCGCCCAGCAGATCCTCGCCGGCATGGACCAGGCGGGTCAGCGGCGCGATCTCGAACAGCCCCGAGGCGCCCTTCAGCGTATGGACCGAGCGGAAGATCGTGTTGACCAGCTCGCCGTCGTCCGGCGCCTTTTCCAGGGCCAGGAGGCCCTCCGCCGCCTTTTCCAGCAGATCGCGGCTTTCGGAGATGAATTGGCCGAGAAGGTCGCTCATGACACCGGACCTCCGGTCATCAGCGCCACGGTGCGGACCAGGGCGTCGGGCTGCACGGGCTTGACCATGTAGAGATTGGCTCCGGCGGCGTAGGCGCGCGTGGCGTCGCTGTCCTTCGCCTCGGTGGAGATCATGATGGCCGGCACGGCGCGCAGCGCCGGCTCCCGCCGCACGGTCGACAGGAACCGGTAGCCGTCCATCTTCGGCATGTTGACGTCGACCAGGAACAGGTCGAAGGCATCGGCCAGCGCCTTTTCCAGGCCCTCCAGCCCATTCACGGCCTCCTCGACGGCGAAGCCGGCGGCCTCCAGCACGTCGCGGTAATAGAGACGAACGGTCGCGGCATCGTCGACGACGAGCACACGCTTCATGGCGGCCTCCTGTGGGCACGGAAACGGCAGGATCATGGCTCTTCCCCACGGTCCGGCTTCTGGTAGACGATGGCGTCCGGGAACCGGCGGACGCGGAACAGGGGGGAGATGCGGCTCATCGATTCCGAATGGCCGAGGCAGCAGAAGCCACCCGGCTGAAGGGCGTCGAAGATGGTGTCCGCCGCTTGCCGCCGCGACAGGTCGTCGAAGTAGATCAGCAGGTTCCGGCAGAAGACGACGTCGAAATCCCGGTGCCGTCGGGTTTGCAGCGGATCGTTCAGGTTCACCGTGGTGAACTCGATCGAGGACCGCAGATCGTCGATGATCTGGTAGGCGTCCTCGGCGACCCGCGTGAAGAAGCGCCGCCGCGTCGCCTGCGGCAGGTATTGCAGGGCGCGCTCGCCATAGCGGCCCTGGCGCGCCGCCTCCAGCACCTTGGTGTCGATGTCCGACGCAACGATCTCGATGTCGAAGCGGTCGACATGCTCCCAATGTTCCAGCAGATAGAGGGCCAAGGAATAGGGCTCCTCCCCGGTCGAACAGGGGATCGACCAGATGCGCAGCCGCTCGCCCGCAGCCTTGCGCCGCACCAGCTCCGGCAGGATCGACTGCACCAGGCAGCGGAATTGGTATTCCTCCCGGTAGAAATAGGTCTCGTTGACCGTCATCGCGTTGATGAGGGTCTGGACCTCCTCCCCCGATACCTGGAAGCGCAGGTGGGTGAAATACTCGCGGAAGTCCCGCAGCTTCAGCGCCTCGACCCGGTCGACCAGACGCTTGTCGACGAAGTAGCGCTTCTTCGCGTCGAAGGAGATGCCGGTCTTCCGGTAGAAGAACTCCTGGAAGCGGGCGAAATCCTCGTCGGAGATCGCGATCCCCTGCGGCTGGGGCATGGTCTGCGGGCCAGGCATCGCTCAGCCTCCGCGAATGCGGCGCAGGGCGGTGCGCTGGGCGAAGGCGAGGAAAGCGTCGCCGGGAAAATGTTGCGCCACCTGCTCCAGATCGGCGCAGGCGGCTTCCGTGCCGACCTCCGCCAGGGTGTCGATCGCGGCGGCGACGACGTTGGCGTGCCGGTCGCCTCTCAGGACGGACAGCATCCAGCGCTCCACGTCCGGATGACGCAGGTTGCCCGCCACATTGACGGCGAAGATGCGCACGTCGGAATCGGGGTCGGCCAGCAGGGCTTCCATGCGGGGCGCCACCGGTTGGGGAAGCTGCTGCAGCGTCTCAATGGCACCGTTGCGCAACGCCGGGTCCTCGTGGCGCAGCAGCGCGAGCAGGCCCGCCGCCACCTCGTCCCCGCCGATGGCGGCAAGCGCCAGGAAGATCGCCTCGCGGACCGGGCCGTCCGTCTCCACCGCCAGCCGTCCGCACAGCGTGCGTGCGGCATCGCCGCCTCCGGTTTCGGCCAAGGCACGTACGGCGGCGCGCCGGACCGATGCCGCCGGCGCGGCGAGGCGGGCCGGCAGGTCCCAATCGTCTGGGAACGAGTCGTCCGGCACTGGTTCAGGGGCCGGAAGAGTCGGCTTCTTGACGAGCGGCATTTGCAGTCTTGTCCTTCTTCGGGCCGTCAGGAAAGCCAGCGCAGGAGCTGGGTGGCGATGTCGCCACAGGGCAGCACGGCATCGGCACCGCCGCGGCGGATCAGGTCGGCCGGCATGCCGAAGACCACGGCGGTCGATTCGTCTTCGGCGATGGTGCGGCCACCCAGACGCCGCAGTTCGGCCATGGCGGCGGCGCCGTCGTTGCCCATGCCGGTCAGCATCACGCCGATCAGCCGGTCGGCGGGAAGCTGGCGCATGGCGCTGTCCACCAACCGTGCGACGCTGGGATGCCAGAGATGCGCCTCGTCGCTGGGCACCGGCACCGCGGTCAGCCGGCCCAGGCGCGTCTCCACCACCATGTCGGCATCGCCGCGGGCGATATAGACACGGCCGGGCTGAAGGGCTGTGGGCTTGCCGACCTCCACCACGTCGAGTGCGCAGACCGAGTTCATGCGCTGGGCGAAGACGCCGGTGAAGGCGCCCGGCATATGCTGGGCGACCAGCACCGGCCAGGGCAGCTCGGCCGGCAGACGCGGCAGCACCTCTTCGAGCGTCCGGGGACCGCCGGTGGACACGCCGATCAGGATCAGCCCTTGGGTGGCGGTGCGCAGCGGCGGCAAAGGCTCGCGAGCGGGCAGGGACTTCGCCGGGCCGGGGCGGCCGCTCTGCTCGCGCAGGCGGCGGGCCAGGGTGCGGGCGCGGCGGACGCGGGCGCCCGCCGCGGCGCGCACCTTCGCCACCAGATCGTGCCTGATGCGGTTGATGTGCAGCGACACCGTTCCGTCCGGCTTCTGGATGACGTCCACCGCTCCGAGCGCCAGCGCCTCCAGCGTCACTTCCGCCCCTTCGGCGGTCAGCGAGGAGACCATCACCACCGGCCGCGGCTCGCGGGCCATGATTTCGCCGAGGCAGGTGAGGCCGTCCATCTCCGGCATGTTGACGTCCAGCGTCACCACGTCGGGACGAAAGCCCTCGATCTGCTCCAGCGCATCCCGGCCGTTGCGGGCCAGCGCCACCTCGAAGTCGGCTTCGGCCTCGAAGATCTCGCGCAGGCACCGCCGCATCAGGGCTGAATCGTCGACGATCAGCAGCTTGACCATGGCAAAGTCGCCCCGGCTCCGGTCAGGCCGCCTGGACCAGCGCCCCCAACTCCTTCTTATCAAGGAGTTGGTCGACGTCCAGCAGCAGGATGATCCGCTTCTGCCGTTCGATGTTGGCGACGCGGGTGATCAGCGACGATTGCTCCGCCGACAGCTCCGGTGCGCGGCCGATGACGGAGCGGGCGATCTTCAGCACCTCCGACACGCTGTCGACGATGAAGCCGGTCCGTACGCCGTTGATGGTGAAGACCATGATGCGCTGGCGGTCGTTGCGCGCCGTCTCGGGCAGGCCGAACCGCCGCCGCTGGTCGATGACGGGCAGGACGGTGCCGCGCAAATTCACCACCCCTTCGATGAAGTCCGGGGTCTTCGGGACGTGGGTCAGCTCGTCGGGAACGCGGACGATCTCCTGCACGCTGTCGATGGGGACGCCATATTCCTCCTGCGCCAGCCGGAAGACGACGAACTGCTCCTCGTCGTCGACCGCGCCCGGCCGCGTGTTGCTGCTGTCCATGCTGATCTCCCCGCCGTCGCCCTGGGCGGCGACGGCCTCGCTCAGGTCGGCGTTTCGGAACATGCGGTCGGCGGTCAGGATGGAGACGAGACGCTGGCCGTCCTTCAGCCGGCAGATCGACTGGATTTCACCCTTCGCGCCGCCGCGGTTGAGCAGGGCCGGCATGCTGTCGACGAGGCTGCGGTTCACCCGCAGCACCTCCTTGACGGTGTCGGTCACCACGCCGACCGAGCCGCCGCCGCTCTCGCCGCCCTCCGCGTCCGTGCCCAGCGACACGACGACAATGCGGTTGTGCTCGTCCAACCCGGTCGCCGGCAGGCCGAACATGCGGCGCAGGCTGACCAGCGGCAGCAGGCGCCGGCGCAGGGTCATCACGCCGACGACGTGGGAGTCGCTGTTGGGGATGTGGCTGATGCTGGCTGGCACCTGCACGATCTCCTGCACGTCCTCGATCGGCAGGGCATATTCCTGCCCGGCCACCTCGAAGCTGACCAGCTGCACCTCGTCCACCGCCTCGCGGTCCTGCGCCGCCCCGCCCTCGCGCATCGAGTCGAGCTCTGCGGCGGAGGTCCGGCGCGCACCGAAGCCGCGGAACTCCTGTTCGATCAGCCGCGCGGGGTCCAGGATCTGGATCATCGCCGAACCGTGCTTGATCATGCCTGCCAGCAGATCGGCGGCGACGGTGGAGCGGATGCCGTCCACCGTTTCGATGTCCGCCGGCTCGACCGACACGACGCTGGCCATGCGGTCGACGATGAAGCCGACGGGAACGCCCCTGTTGATGACCACCACGCGGGTGGCGTCGTCGTGCTCCGCATCCTCGACCTGGAACATGCGGCGCAGGCTGGCGACCGGTAGGACGGTGCCACGCAGGTTCGCCAGCCCTTCCAGGCTGCGCGGGCTCATCGGCACCTGCACCATGTCGGGAAGGCGGATGATCTCCTGAACCTCGGCCAGGGGCACGGCGAAGGTTTCGCTGCGCACGGTGAAGGTCACGAACTGCCGGTTGTCGGCCTGCCCGTCGGCTTGAATGTCGCCACGGGCGGCATCGGCTCCGGGGGCGGCGGACGGAGCCGATCCGTCCGCGCCCACGTCAATGGGGTTTGCCATCGCTTGGGTTCTCCTGTCGGGTGCCCCGGTCAGCCGGCGTTCTGCAGTTCGTCGGCCAGCGAGGCGATTTCCTCGACGGCGGCGGCCAGTTCCTCGGCCCCCCGCGACTGTTCCTTGGCTGCCTGCGCCGCTTCGCTGGCGGCTGCACCGGACTGCTGGGCGGCGGCGGAGATCTGTTCCACCCCCCGCTTGGCCTCGCCCACCGTGGTGACGATGGCGTCGGCCCCCTTCAGGATGTTCTCCGCACCCTCCACCACGGTGGCCATGTCACGCGACACGATCTCCAGGTTGGCGGTGGTGGCCTTGTTCTTTTCCACCTCGGCGGCGGCGGAGGTGGCGATCTCCTCCAGGTCACGGCGGACCTTGGCGATCTGGTCCTGGATGGCCTTCACCAGATCCTTGATCCGCTCGGCATTCTCGGACGAATCCCGCGCCAAGTTGCGGATGTCGGTGGAGACGACGGCGAAGCCCTTGCCGAACTCGCCGGCGCGGGCGGCCTCAATCGAGCCGTTGACTGCCAGCATGTTGGTCTGGACCGACACGGTGCTGATGGCGTCGACGATCTTGTCGATGCGGCGGGCGACCTCCTCCAGGCCGCCGATCTGGTCGCGGCTCCTGGCATTCTCCTCCACCGCCTTGGCGACGCCGGCGATCAGCGTGTCCACAGCCCCGCGGTTTTCCCGCAGCGTGGTCTGAAGTGCCGTGCCCTTCTCGCGGGCGAAACCGGCGCGCTCCTGCGCCAGGACGGCGCTCTTCTCGATCTGGACGATGGCCGACGCCGACTGCTGGGTGGCGGCGGAGGCGGATTGGGAGCCGCGGCCGATCTGGTCCAGCGCGGTCATCACTTGGGTGGCGGCGCGGTTGATCTCCTCGACCGCGGACGACAGCTCCTCCGCGGCAGAGGCGACTTCCTCGCTCGACTTGCCGATGTCGGTGGAGTTCTTCAGGTCCTCCGACAGCTCCGACAGCTCGGTGGCGGCCTGTTCCGACTGGTTCAGGGCGACCGCCTGCTGCTCGACCGTCTTCAGGGCCTCCTGGCAGGCAGAAGACTGCTCTTCCGCGGCGGCGGCGATAGCCTCGGAGCCCTTCTGCGCTTCTACCGCGGCACGGTCTGCCTCGGCGGCGGCCACCGTGATCTCGTCGGCGCCGCGCTTGATCTCAACCATATCGACCCGCACCTGCTCAAGCTGGGCGGAGATCGTCCGGCCGCTGTCCACCTCGGCCTTGGCCGCCTGGGAGGAGGCATTGATGCCGTCGGCGATGACCTTCACCTCGCCCTGGATTTGGCCGATCAGGTCCTGGATGTCCCGCGCGCTCTTTTCGGAGGTTTCCGCCAGGGTGCGCACCTCGTCGGCGACGACGGCGAAGCCCTTGCCGTGCTGGCCGGCGCGGGCGGCCTCGATGGCCGCGTTCAGGGCGAGCAGGTTGGTCTGGTCGGCGATGCGGGCGACGGCCTTGACGATATCGCCGATGTTGGCGGCCTGGCGCTCGAGCTCCGCCACCATGGTGACAGACGCGGCCTGCCGCTCGGCCGCCGTGCCGATGGCGGTCACCGAATTGGCGATCTGGGTGGAGACGCTGGCGATCAGCCCCTGAAGGGTCTCGGTCTTGCGGCTGGCGGCATCGGCGTTTTCGCGGGCGGACAGAATCTGGCGACCGATCCCGGTCACCGCGCGCTGGGATTCCTCGGCAGCTCCGGCGGCCTCCTGGGCACCCGACGCGATCTGCTCCATCGCCTTGCGCAGCTGGTCGGCGGCCGACGCCGCTTCGGTGATGCCGCTGGCGAGCTGGGAGGTGGCGGAGGCGATACGCTCCGCGGCCTTCTGCGACTTGGCGTGGGTGCGGGCCCGGCGGCGCTGATCTTCCGATTGCCCGCTGCGCTCGCGGCTCGGCCGCGGGGGCGTGCGGTAGTCTGCGCTCTCGTCAGGATAGGATAGGGTGGTCTTCTTCACCAGGGCCATAGAAAGCTTCTCCTCAACTGATTGAGGAGGGTCTGGCCGGCTCTCCTCGACCAGAAGTTAGGCATATCCCGTACGGACTAGGGAATTGGGTAAGACCCTAATACGTAATACGACGTATTGCCGCACTCGGATCTGTCCTTGGAAAATTAATTTGTGGGGGTTCCCTCAGGTTTCACCCCCGTGCCAGCGGGTTGTGAACGCCTTCCAACTGCGGCTCTGGTGAAGTCACCCCTGCCAAGGCGGGATGATCATGTCCTTGGTGACCATGATGTTGAAGCGGTAGCCAGGGCGGATTTCCAGGGTCGGAGCGACGTTCAGACCCTTGCGGGCGTACTCCGTGCCGAGCTGGCCCATCTGCTGGCCGAGACTGCCGGCGATGATCTGTTGCGCGTCATAGCCGCCGCGCGTGTCGCCGCGCTGCTGCGGCTGGGAGAGCTGGACGCCGGCCGAGAAGATCGACAGCAACAGGGCGTTGCCGAAGGTTCGGAAATAGTGGTTGTTCACCTGATCGGAGAAGCCGGCATAGCCGCCCTGGTCGGCGCCGGGCATGCTGCCGAGATCCAGCGACGAAGCGTCAGGATAGATGATCCGGTTCCAGGCGATCAGCACCCGTTCCTGGCCCATCTCCACCCCGTTGTCGTAGGTGCCGATCAGCATGGAGTCGTTGGGGATCAGCAGATATTGCCCGGTGGCGGTGTCGTAGACGTTCTCGCGCACCCGCGCCTTGATGATGCCCGGCAGGTCCGAGTTGATGCCGCTTTCCATGACACCAGGGATGATGGCGCCGGCCTTCACCTCATAGGACGATAGTGCCGCCTCGCGGGTGCCGGCGAGGTAGTGCGAGCCGCGCCCAGGCTGCTGATTGAAGAAATTGCGTTTGGCGTCTGGCCCGGTGCCCTGCCGGCCTCGCCCTTGGCCGCTGCCATAGCTGCCGGCACCGCCACCAGTCCCGCCAGACGCGCCCAGGCCGCCGCTGACCCCCGAACTGCCGAAGCCGTTGGCGAGCTGAGCGAGCGCTTGCGAGTTGGTGCCGGCGGTGCCAGAGCCGGTCGTAGCCTGCTGCTGCATCTGCCCGGATTGAGTGCGATTGCTGGGGACGGTGGTCGGCGCTTCCAGAGCCGCTTTCAGCGCCGCCCGGCGCTGCTCCTCGATCCGCCGCACCTCGGCGTCATACTGCTGCCATGCCCGCATACGGGCGTCGTCCTCCAGCGTCCGCCCACCATTGGCGGCAGGGCCTCGCCCCATCGGGCCCGGTGGTGCCCCTGGCATAGTCGCGGGGGTGATCGCAGGCGTCGGCGCCGGGGTGGTTGGGGGCGGGGCTGCCCGCCGCGCCTCGATAATGCCGGCGTTCTGCGCCGCGCCGAACAGCGGCTTGGCATCCACCGGCTCCGGTGCCGCCACCACCTCGGTGCTGCCGGCGCCGGCCGCCCGGCGCTTGGCCCGTTCGTTCATCGTGTAGGCGATGGCGATGGCAACCAGTGCGGAAATGCCGATCAGGATGTAGATCGGCACACGGGTCAGGCGCCGGCCGCCGGTCTGCCGCAGGGTAGGACCGGCGAGGAAGTCGGGCGAGCGGTCGGGGCCATCGGCCGGTTGCTGCGTCTGGTCAGTCATTCTGCGGCGTCCTCCCGCACGGTGAAGGGGGAGCCGGCCTGGAGGGTGCCGGCACTGTTGCGCAGCCACAGGCGCGAGGCCGTGATGCGGTCGACCTGGAGACGGACAAGCACCCCGGCATCGAGCGGCGTCACCAGGTAGCGCAGGGGGTGGGCGCCTGGTGCGTTCTGGCCGGCGTCCGCCACCCCGAAGCCGATCCGCCGCAGCTCATCGCGCAGGACCGGCGTCAGGCTGTCGCTGGCCAGCTCGCCGGCCGGCGCATCGAGCGCCAGGGTGGTGGCGGCCGCCGGCAGGCGCTCCGCCATGAAGCCGGCGATGTCGGCCGCCAGCACCGGGGCATCTGCCGGCGTCACCGCCTCGACGTAGGAGGACCGTGGGCCGACGCCGGCACAGCCGCCGAGCAGCAGCATCGCGGCGATCAGCGCAGCATGCAGGGGGTGCCGCATGGCTCAGTTCCTTTCGCGCAGGATCTCGACCTTGGTCTGGTCGCCGCCGACGCCGGAAATCAGCGCCGCATGGCGCAGCACCTTGTCGACCACATAGCGGTCGCCGTTGGCCCGGTAGTTGACGAGCTGTTCCTTGTCGTCCGCGCCGATCGCCACCAGGGCGGGGGACTCGTCGTAGCGCATCGCTTGCGGAAACTGGATGTAGGTCTTGCGCCCATCGGTGTAGACCCGCACCGGCCGCCAGGACGGCGTGTCGCCGCGAATGGCGAAGTTGAAGTCCAGATTGGCGGCGTTCAGGCCATCGGAGAGGGTGGTGGCCTGCTGGCGTCGGTTCACCGCCGCCCGGTAGGCGTCCCAGTCCTGTTGGACGTCCTCCGGATAGACGAAGGACACCAGCGGCATCCAGTCCTTGGTCCGGCTGACGAGCTGGACCACGTAAATCCGCCGGTCGGTGGCGATGGTCATGGTGGTGGTCAGACCGCTGTCGCTCGCCTTGATGACGATGACGCTGGTCTGATTGTCACCGGTGCCGTAGGCGGTGGGGGTGGCCTTCCAGCGGGCGATGTCGCCGAGGTCGATCTGCTGCACCACCTCGCCGGGCTGGAGTTCGAGATTGCAGACCCGCAGAGGGGCGCAGACGACGGAGGGGAGGGTGGAGCCGTAGGTGAAGGTGACGCGGCCGCCCTGCCCGCGCGCCAGGCGGTCCTTGCCGCCGCGCTGTTCCTTGGCGTTCAGCTCAGCCTCCTTGCCCGACATCAGGTTGACCGGCGGCGGGTTGCCGGTGCGGCGGGTCAGCACGGCCGGGGAATCGCCGGTCGGCGGAGCGGCGCCGGGGGCTTGCATCTGCGCCGTCTGACTAGCCGGGACCTATTGGGCAGGTGCCGGCCCCGCGATCCTGGGCGAGCGCCTTGTAGCGGGTGAGTTCGGGATCGCCGGCGAGGTAGACCGGAATGCAGCCGCAAAAGCCGAAGTCGGCGCGGATGAGGGTGAGAAGGCGGTCGAGGTCGCGGTAGGTGCGATCGGTGCGGTCGTTCCAGGTGCGCAAGGGCAGAAAATCGCGCCGCCAGCTCGCCCGCAGATAGGCCAGATGCTCGACCGCGCCGCCGACGCATTTGGAGACGATGAGAACGTTGCGGATGTGGCCACCCTCCTGGAGGGCCTGCCTGATCTCCCCTTCCTGCAGCCCGCTTGCTAAGCCCCGCGGTCCCGCCCGATCACCCATAGGCCGGCCGGCGCCGGGGCCCGTCCCGCCAGCGGTTGCTTCTTTAACAGCGCAAGCGCAGCTGGAGCGAGGGGGCATTGCGGATAGGCACCTCGTCATTCCGTGGGCCTCCCTTGACCGGCCGCACGAGCGGCTGCATTGGATTGAATTCAGTGACGTTATAAAAATACCTTCAGGGGCTGGGGGCAAAGATGCAGCCTCTGCGCGAAGATGATTGCTGTGTCAGCAAATGATAGCTTGTGACAAAAGAGGGCAGGGGCCACCGGTCCGCGGCTCTTTCGCGCAAGGGCGGCGCAAACGCCTGTTGCCTTTGTAGTCGAGTCCGATGGTAGCCGGCGTGCTTATCCGTCGTGATGGTCTCTGGGACGATGCCTGTCACCTCTACGTCGGAGCGGAAGAAGGCATCGGCGGCTTGGTTGCGAGTGGCGCTGAGGAAGACATCGACCAGATTGCTGTCGATGGTTCGGTACAGGTACTGCCGCTAGCCGGCGACTTTGAGATATGTCTCGTCCAGGTACCAGCTCCGACCAACTTTTCACCGACGGCGCTAGCGCAGGTTGTTCACCAGCAGCGGCACCAACTTGGCTTACCAGTCGCGCACCGCCTTATGGGGGAAGACCAAGCCGCACAAGAGCAGGATCTCGGCGAGATCGCGCAGGTTGAGCTTGAGCCGAAGCCGCCACAGTATGATCAAGAAGACCACGTCCGCGGGCAGCTGCAGCCGGGTCAGCACCGAGCCGGTGCGCTCGTTAAATCCGCGCAAGCATTTGCGGCAACGAAAGCAGCGATAGTCATGCGTCGTCCGGTCCGAACGCTCCGAGGTTGCGGTCGAGTAGCAGTGCGGGCAGCGCATCCATCTCCTCCAAAGTGGAGGTGATCCTCTACCTCAGCCCCACGGTTACGAGTCAGATGGCGCGAACGCTGACGGGACCATTCCGCCCGCGGCACTCGTTCATCCGGCGTGATCGCGGACTGCTGTAAGAATTCTAGGGCATCCTAGCTAGACTTGGGCCGCTGCCTTCATGCAGCGGCGCATTTGTTATCGGATGGGAAAGCAGCATCTGGAATAATAGCAATACATTATGCGACGTCGCATTCCATGCACCGATTTCCATAATAGGACTTATGTGCGTTTTATTTCCAAGTCGGAGGTGATGGTGGCATTGCGGCTCTTTATGTTACCGGCTCTGCTGATCGCAGCGAATATTCCTCACGCGCTGGCCGACGGATACGCAAAGGAGTATTTGGAGCGTGTGCGCCCCGGAATGTCTGAGGCGAGCGTTCGCAGAGTATTTTCCGAAGTACGGTGTGATGAAGTTATAGAGCGACTGCATCAAGACCGTGTGAATGGCAAGACACAAGACCGCCTAAATTTACAATGTGTCGCGCGCAACCTTTATTCTCCTTACAGCGTCGATTTCTCTCCGTTGTCAAAGGGGCGGAAAGCTCAGTCGATCAGGTATATTTGGATAGATGTTAGAGACGAAGATATGATTGCCGCAGAAGTCGCAGAGACCATTGGGCTACCGATGGCAAAAAAAGAATGGCAACATACGTTAGGAAGAATTTACCCGTGCTGGTTCTTCGAGAATAAAGCCGTCAGAGCGCCTCTGTGTCATCAAAGCGAAGATGAAGGGTATCGGGTATGGCACCTGGGTTACACAGCAAAGCGCTAGACCGGCGGCGCATGATCAAGAACGAGAACCTTTTGTGCATCGATCGGCAGACCTAGCTACAGTACAGTTGCATCAGCAGCCAACCTATGATGGAGCACTTGATGCGCCTGTTTGGGGTTAAGGGTTTTCCAGAGAGCTCAGAGATCCCCACCGTGGTCTGGCACGTTCGGGCCATGTCGGCCGAGCGCGCAATCCAATTGGTGGAGGGGCTGCCAGACGCCGCCGGCTTGCGCCTCGTGGCTGTCGATACCGGCTGTGGCCTGTCGGTCGAAAGCGTTAGCCAAACCATGCCATGGCCGTGGCCCGACAAAGCAGCCTGAACCTTGGTGACGCTACAACCGTGCAGGCCTGCCGGCAGGCTGCGTCGGCATCTCCTTACTTCCAACCGACCGCAGTAGGTCCGTTTGATCGACCAGTTGCTCCGCGATCAGGTGGATGACCTCGCCCTCGATCTGCACGCGGCCCTTCACCGCTAGTGCACTGACGCAGACATAGGATTCACAGCGGCCTGCTGATGTGCGATTCTGTCGGCATGGCCCAGACCGTCAGCGTCATCGTTGGAGCAGAGGATCGCGCGCGTTTGGCCGCGCTCCTCGGCGACCGCAACCGCCCG
>NZ_DASPIS010000086.1:0-49048 GCF_035628975.1 Azospirillum sp.
GGCGATTTCACGGTCGGACCGCTTGTCGACCAGCCATTGGGCCACCGCCTTCACGTCGTCGACGGAGACGGTGCGCCCGTCCTCGAAGCGCAGCAGGTTTTCCAGCAGCACCTTCATCGAGAACGGCAGCCGCGACAGATCGCCGAGACCCGCCTGTTCGGCGGCCTTCAGGCTGAAATAGTCGTAGCTCTTGCCGCCCGCGCTGAGCGAGCGGCGGGTCTTGAGTGAATCCTGGCCGGTGAAGGTGGTCACTGGAAAGACTCCTTGGCTTCTGTGGCTTTTGGATCCGGCGGTCCGGATCGTGGCTTTCGGTTCGGGCGGGCACCTGGAAGGCCGTCGGACAGGACGCGCCATGCAGCCAAGATGTAGGGCGCAAGGCCGGTCTATCAACGCGCCACATGACCCTTGCCGCAAGACAAGAAGGCCGTCTGGTTCAGGGGGCGAGACTTGGCGTGCGCTCCGGTACTGGAAACGATTACGGTGTGGTGGTCCATACATTACAAAGTTTTATGCTATCCGGAACCGAATATGGCTTTCGGCGTCTTGCTCTTCCGCCTAGTCTGTTGCGCGTCAGCCGGCAGGGACTGGAGGAGACGGGCGATGCAGGGCAGGGGTGGTCTGTGGGATACGGTCCGCACGGTGGCGGTCGCGGGGCTGCTGGCCCTCGGCGCCCGTTCGGTGGTGGCGCAGCCCTTCCACATCCCGTCGGGATCGATGGAGCCGACGCTGGAGGTCGGCGACTTCCTGTTCGCCAGTAAATTCCCCTACGGGTACAGCCGCTACTCCTTCCCTCTCGATGCGCTTCCCATCGCCGGGCGGGTGCTGGGCCATGCGCCGGAGCGCGGTGACATCTTGGTGTTCCGCTTGCCGCGCGACCCGGCGCAGACCTATGTGAAGCGGCTGGTCGGGCTGCCGGGCGATGTCGTGCAGATGCGGGGCGGCGTTCTGTATGTGAACGGCCAGCCGGCGGTGCTGGAGCGGGTGGAGGATTTCGTCGAGACGGCGGCCGACGGCCGGCGCCGGACCATCCCGCAATTCGTGGAGCATCTGCCGGGCGGGCCGGCACACCGGGTTCTGCATGTGGCCGGGCGCGATGGTCTTGACGACACGCCGCCGCTGCGGGTGCCGGACGGCCATTATTTCATGCTGGGCGACAACCGCAGCAATTCGCTGGACAGCCGGGTGGCGGCGACGGCCGGCGGCGTCGGCTTCGTCCCCGCCGAAAACCTCGTCGGACGGGCCGATCTGCGGCATTTCTCCGTCGATCCTTCGGCATTGGACGAACCGACCCGCTGGCCGGCCGCCCTGCGGCTCGACCGCATCGGGCTGATCCGCTGACGGGCGCGGAGTCTCACGCCGGCTTCATCGCCACATAGCGGACGAAGCGCAGGCCGCTGCCCAGCACGCGCAGCCGCGCCCACCACAGGGCAAGCTCGCGCTTCAGCGCCGCCAGCACCGGGGCCGCCGGCGGGACGGCGTTGGCCAGCGTGTCGGCCAGCCTGCGCACACGGTCGATGATGTGGCGGCGGTGCAACTGGGTCAGATCCTCGGAAATGCGGAGGTCGAGGTTGCGTTGCGTCAACTCGTCGGCCATGCGGGTGGCGGTCCAGGGATAGACCTCCATCGGCTCCTCGTCCCGCCATGCGGTCCAGGCATCCCAGGAACCGGGAGCACCGTCGATCACGTAATCGAACAGGGCAATGCCCCCTTTGGGCTTCACGCAGTCGCCGATCCGGTCCAGGAACAGTTCCTTGTCGCGAACCCGGTGGACGACGCGGTCGGCCATGACGAGGTCGAAGCTGCCGGCCTGATTGAAATGCTCCGGGTCGTAATGGGCGATCGGCGCCTTCTTCGACAGGCCCAGCGCCTTCGACCGGTCCATCGCCAGCTTCGCCAGCAGCGGCGACGGCTCCAGCCCGGTCACCCAGGTGTCGCAGCTCTCCACCAGCGCGCGGGCGGTGCCGCCTAGCCCGGCCGACAGGTCCAGCACGCTCTTGGCCGGGTTCAGCCCGAAGGAGCGGACGGAGTCGATCATCCACGCCGCTTCCTCCGGCCCGGTCATGTCCTGGCCCCAAAGGAGCTGTGCCCCCTCGCTGCGTGCGGGCGACCAGACGGGGTCGCCGTGGCGGTCGAGTTGCATCAACGCCAGCCGGTCCAGTTCCGGATTGCCGCCGGCCGCCGGGCTGGGGGCAAGCGGATCGACCGCAGCGGGGAAGGGAGCGGAAAGACCGAACGCGGTGCCGACCGCATTGACCGGCCCGTTCCTGTGCTCGTCCGTCACGTTACGCAGGGCAGACCGGTTCGTAACGCGGGGCAACCGGGAGAGGTCATACCCTTCCCACCAGGCAACCAAACGGTTACGCCAGTCGGGATTTCGCCACCGCTCCAAATCCTGTGGACTGAACTGCGGAGCCACGTAGCTGCCCTTTCCAGGTCAATGGGCGGGTTGCCGCCCCACCCATTCGGAGTATGACCGCGACTTTTCCTGACACGATTTAGAAGTAAGTGCGGTCGATTTGTCTGTCAAGAAACCATTATTTAACGATTTGGACTTGGTTTCCGCCAATTGTTGGAAAATTTTATCATTTTTTGTCTGTGACCTGCTGCGGTGCAGCCATTGCGACCGCGGAGCCGTCTCCCTATACTCCGATCGCAACCGACGGAGGGGGCCTCGCGTGCCGATCGAAACCGGTGAGTCCACCGGCAATCCCTGGACCGTGCTGACCAGCACGACGAAATACGAGAATGCCTGGATGGAGGTGGTCGAGCATAAGGTTCTGACCCCGAAGGGCGCTCCCGGCATCTACGGTGTCGTCCATCCCCGCAGCCTTGCCACCGGCGTGGTGCCGATCCACGACGACGGCACGGTGACCCTGGTCGGCCAGTATCGGTTCCCGCTGAAGCAATACAGCTGGGAAATTCCGGAAGGCGGCGGGCGCAAGGGGGTGGAACCGCAGGAATCGGCGGCGCGCGAATTGCGCGAGGAAACCGGCCTGACGGCGCGGCGCTGGATGCCCCTGATGAAACTGCACCTGTCCAATTGCATCACCGACGAGGTCGCCCATACCTTCGTCGCCTGGGGTCTGGAGCAGGGCGAGTCCGCCCCCGACGAGACCGAGGTTCTGGCGGTCCGCCGCGTGCCCTTTCCCGAGGTGATCGACATGGTGCTGGCCGGCGCCATCACCGACGCCATGGCGGTCGCCAGCCTGCTGAAGCTGCGGGTTCTGGCGGCGGAAGAGGCGCTTCCCGAGGATCTCGCCGGCATTCTCCGCCTCTGACCTGCCTGCAAATCGGACATCAATGACCGTCATCTCCGGCCACGCCGTCGCCATCGACTTCGAAACCGCCAACGAGACCCGCACCAGCGCCTGCTCCATCGGCGTCGCCTGGATCGAGAACGGCCGCGTGACCGGGACGGAGGAGCATCTGATCCGCCCGCGCGAGTTGCGCTTCAACTCCTTCAACAGCGCCATCCACGGCATCCGCGAAGAGGACGTGGCCGGGGCGCCCGAATTCCCGGAGGTTTGGGCGGCCCTGCGAGAGCGGGTGCAGGGCCGGCTGATCCTGGCGCACAACGCCGCCTTCGACCTCAGCGTCTTGCGCCACACCCTGACCGACTACGGGCTCGACTGGCCCGCCTGCGACTATCTCTGCACGGTCGTGCTGGCGCGCCGTGCCTGGCCGACGCTGACCGCGCACAGGCTGAACCACCTGGCCGATTTCCTGGGGATCGCGCTCGACCACCACCATGCCGGCAGCGATGCCGAAGCCTGCGGCCGCATCGCGCTGGCTGCCACGCAGGAGATGGGGCTGCGCGGCTTCGGCGAGATCGAGCGCGCCGGCATCAGCCTGGGCCGCATCGCGCCCGGCGGCTACAGCCCCTGCAAGGGGGGCAAGGCGCAGCGGCGTCCGCGTGTGGTCGCCTGACCGTAAAGCCGGCGCTTTCCCCCCGCCGTCCCCTGCGCTAGGCTCCCGCTCCACCGTATGGAGGAGGGGACCGCATGCTGTTCATGTTCCATTGCGTCGACAAGGCGGGTGCCGCCGATGTCCGCGCCGCCAACCGCGTCGAGCATCTGGCCTATCTGGAAGCCAACGCCGACCGCATCTTCGCCGCCGGCCCGCTGCTGTCGGACGACCAGAGCGGCATGGTCGGCAGCCTGCTGATCGTCGAGTGCGCCGATGCCGCGGCGGCGCAGGAGTTCGCCGCCGGCGATCCCTATGCCAAGGCCGGCCTGTTCGACAGCGTGACGATCCGGCCCTGGCGCCGCGTCTACCCCAAGGCCTGAGCGGGAGAGCGCCGGCTATGGCCTATTGGCTGCTGAAGTCCGAGCCGTTCAAATACTCGTGGGACCGCATGGTCGCCGATGGCCGGACCCATTGGGACGGGGTGCGCAATCACCAGGCGTCCAACAATCTGAAGGCGATGGAGGTGGGCGACCGCGCCTTCTTCTATCACTCCAACGAAGGGCTTGAGATCGTCGGCATCGTCGAGATCGTCCGCACCTGTTATCCGGACCCCAGCGATGAGTCCGGCCGCTTCGGCATGGTTGACGTCGCCCCGGTGATGCCGGTGAAGATGCCTGTCACGCTGAAGCAGATCAAGGCCGATCCGCTGCTGCAGTCGATGGCGCTGGTCCGCCAGTCCCGCCTGTCGGTCTGCCCGGTCAGCGACGAGGAATGGGCGCGGGTGTGCGATCTGGCGGGGGTTGGGGTGCCGGCTTGAGGGGCTGCCGAATGCCCCCTCCCTAACCCTCCCCCACCTTCGGTGGGAGAGGGAACTCCGCTGCCTTCGCACTTAACTCCCTCCCCCGCGATCGGACCGGCCTTCGGCCGGCCGAGAGCGGGGGAGGGTCGGGGGAGGGGGCAACCGCCCACACACTCCCCCAATCAAAAGTACCCCTACTCCGCCGCGTCCTGCATCGCCGCGTGGAAGTCGTTGGTCGCCTGCTTCATGCGCCGGGCGATGTCCGCCACGCCGGCGGCGGAATTCACGTTGAGGGGAGCGCCGAGCGCGCGCAGCGTGGCGTCGATGGCCATCAAGCTGGTGCGGTCGGCGAGACCGGCGAGGCGGTCGCTGCGGTCGCCGGTTTCGGGAAGATCATCCGCGTTCGTGGTGCTGGGCATTGCGATCCTTGCCGACGATGATCGTTACCGTGATGCAGCAACTCTATAGCTGCCTCCCGGTTAAGGTCGGGTTAAGCAAGGGATCACCCGTTACAGGATGGTCATGACGCGTTTTGCACTGCGGCGCGGCGGATAGTCGCGGCAAAGGATCGACGCAAAGATCGCCGCCGCCCGGACCCGACCGGCGCAGGATCCTGCGTGCCCTGATTTGCTTGGGTATGCTTGAGGAAGAAACAGTCTCGCGCCGCAAAATCAGCGACACAATCCTCCTTTGGTCGGGGGGCCTGCGGGGGCCGATTTGCTTGTTAGTCCCGCAACATGTGTGGATAATGCCGCTCAATTCCGGGCGGCGGCCCGCCGCCCTGCAACATCTTCCGGCCAATTCGGAAGCACCACGGGGGAATCGCACTCATGACCGACAACAGCTTCTTTCCGGTGAAGCCCGAGATCGCGGCGACCGCCCACGTGAATGCGGAAGCCTATGCCCGCATGTACGAGCAGTCGGTCAAGGACCCCGAGGCCTTCTGGGGCGAGCAGGGCAAGCGGCTCGACTGGATCAAGCCCTACAGCAAGGTGAAGGACGTCAACTTCAACGACGACGTTCACATCCGCTGGTTCTACGACGGCACGCTGAACGTTTCGGCCAACTGCATCGACCGCCACCTGGCGACCCGCGGCGACCAGACCGCCATTCTGTTCGAAGGCGACGATCCCGGCGTTTCCAAGGCCGTCACCTACAAGGAACTGCACGAGAAGGTCAGCCGCCTCGCCAACGTCCTGAAGAAGAACGGCGTCAAGAAGGGCGACCGCGTCACCATCTACCTGCCGATGATCCCGGAGGCCGCCTATGCGATGCTGGCCTGCACCCGCATCGGCGCCGTGCACTCCATCGTCTTCGGCGGCTTCTCGCCCGACAGCCTGAAGGACCGCATCGTCGACTGCGACAGCCATTTCGTCATCACCTCCGACGAGGGCCTGCGCGGCGGCCGCAAGGTGCCGCTGAAGGCCAACGCGGACAAGGCGGTTGCCGGCGCGCCGATGGTCAAGCATGTGCTGGTCGTCAAGCACACCGGCGGCAACGTCGCTTGGACCGAGGGCCGCGACCTCTGGTATCATGAGGAGATGGAGACCGTCTCCGCCGACTGCCCGCCGGAGGAGATGAGCGCCGAGGATCCGCTGTTCATCCTCTACACCTCCGGTTCGACCGGCAAGCCGAAGGGCGTGCTGCACACCACCGGCGGCTATCTCGTCTATGCGTCGATGACCCACCAGTATGTCTTCGACTACAAGGACGGCGAGGTCTACTGGTGCACGGCGGACGTGGGTTGGGTCACCGGCCACAGCTACATCGTCTACGGCCCGCTCGCCAACGGCGCGACCACGCTGATGTTCGAAGGCATCCCGACCTATCCGGACTCCTCGCGCTTCTGGCAGGTCATCGACAAGCACAAGGTCAACATCTTCTACACCGCCCCCACCGCCATCCGGTCGCTGATGCGCGAGGGCGAGGGCCCGGTCAAGAAGACGTCGCGCGCCTCGCTCCGCGTCCTGGGTTCGGTCGGCGAGCCGATCAATCCGGAAGCCTGGCTGTGGTACTACAACGTGGTCGGCGATGCCCGCTGCCCGATCGTCGACACCTGGTGGCAGACGGAGACCGGCGGCATCCTGATCACGCCGCTGATCGGCGCCATCGGCCAGAAGCCGGGTTCGGCGACCAAGCCCTTCTTCGGTGTCCAGCCGGTCGTCGTCGACAACGAAGGCCAGATCCTGGACGGCGAGACCGAGGGCAACCTCTGCATTGCCGACGCATGGCCCGGCATGATGCGCACGGTGTTCGGCGACCACGAGCGTTTCGTCCAGACCTACTTCTCGACCTTCCCGGGCAAGTACTTCACCGGTGACGGCTGCCGCCGCGACGCCGACGGCTATTACTGGATCACCGGCCGCGTCGACGACGTCATCAACGTGTCCGGCCACCGCATGGGCACCGCAGAGGTCGAAAGCGCGCTGGTCGCCCACCCGAAGGTCGCCGAGGCCGCAGTCGTCGGCTATCCGCACGACCTGAAGGGCCAGGGCATCTATGCCTACGTCACGCTCAACGCCGGCGAGACCCCGACGGAAGAACTGCGCAAGGAACTGGTCGCCTGGGTCCGCAAGGAGATCGGTCCGATTGCCTCGCCCGACCTGATCCAGTGGGCTCCGGGCCTGCCGAAGACCCGTTCGGGCAAGATCATGCGCCGCATCCTGCGCAAGATCGCCGCGAACGAGCATGACAGCCTGGGCGACACCTCGACGCTGGCCGATCCGGGCGTGGTGACCGACCTGATCGACAACCGCATGAACAACGCTTGATCTGCGGTTGATGGAAGAGGGGGGCGCTCTGGTGGGGCGCCCCTTTTTTCTTGGAATATCGTTGGCATTTTGCCCCCTCCCTAACCCTCCCCCGCCTTCGGCGGTGGAGGGGACTGCCGCCGCTTTTCCGTCAGGCCCCCTCTCCCGCGATAGCGGGGGAGGGATGGGGAGGGGGCATCGTCAGCCGACTACGCTACAACACCGAATCCCCTCAACGCTCCGGCAGCACCAACTGCGCGGCGGGGGAGATGGCGAAAGCCGTGGGGGAGGGATAGCGTTCGGCGATCCGCTTGCGCGCGTCCTCGGCATTTTCGGCGGCGACGGCGTAATGGCGCACGCCCGACCATGGTGCGGTGGCGTCCAGCGCCTCCACCGCGACGTACCACAGCGGGCCGCCGGAACGGGCGACGCGGTCGACGGAGTAAAACTCCATCGGCGCGAGTGCGGCCTCGTCGGTCACGGCCGATTGCAGGGACAGGATCTCGCCCTCCACCTCCGCCACCTCGCGGCGCAGGCCGGCCAGCGTTTCCTCCGTCTCCGCCCGGCGGAGTGCGGCGAGCTTGGCGTAGTTGGCGTAGACGTCCAGCCGCTCCTTCAGCGCGGCCAGCTTCTGCGACTGGCGGCGGGCGCGGATGCCGAGGATCCGTTCTCCCACCACGCCGGCGCCCAGGCTGGCGACCGCGCCCAGCACCCACAGGATGGTCATGGCGCGGCGGCTCCCGCAACGGCGTCCCGCTCGGCATCCTCGCCGGAAACCGTCACGCCGACGCCTTCATGGAAAATGCTGCGGGTCAGCATCTGGGCGGCGGCGAAATCGGCAGCCCAAACCTGCGCCACATTCTCGAAACGCCAGATGGCGGGATGAACCACCGCCTTGGCGTCGGGCTGGGCAACGAAGCCCGGCGCAATCGCCAGCCGGAAGGCGAAGCACTTGCGCCCGGGCTCCGGCCGGCCGATCTCGTGGATGAAGAGGCGCGACGCCGCGGCTCGCTTGCCGCCGCGGCGGCTGAGGATCAGCTTGTCGGTCGACAGTTCGACCAGTTTGGCCTTCATCGCGCCGATGCCGGCCTGCATGGCCTCAAGCTCGTTGGCCTGACGTTCCAGCGCATCGCGCTCCCTGATCAGGGTCGCGCCGGCGCAGCGGATTTCCTGGTCGGTGCGTAGGATCAACCCGCGCCGGACCGCCAGGAACAGCAGGGTGGCGCCGACGCAGAACAGCGCCAGCAGCATTTCCGACGTCATACGCGCCCGCTCCGCAAACCATCCGGCAAGTTGGGGGAGTTGTAGCGCAATCCGCACGGGCACGCATCACAAGCAAGTGCTCTGCGGCCATGAAAAACGGCGCCCCTGAAGGCGCCGCCTTTCGTCATTCCCGCGAGAAGGTGCTTACTTCCGCTCGGCGATGGCGGTCTGGGCGGCCTTCACCAGATCGGGACCGATCTGCTTGGACCACTTGTCGAAGACCGGCTGGGTGGCGGTCTGGAAGGCCTTCTGCTGCTCCGGCGTCAGGCGGACGACCTCGACGCCCTGGGCGGCGATGTCCTTCAGCAGGCTGTCGTCCTCGGCGGTGATGCCCTTGCGCGAGATCGCCACCTCTTCGGCCGCGGCCTGGACGGCGGCGGCGCGCACCGCTTCCTGGTCCTCCTTCGACCAGCTCGCCCACACCTCCTTGTTGACCACGAAGATCAACGGGTCGGCGACATAGCCCCACAGCGTCAGGTTCTTCTGGCCCAGCGTCGCCAGCTTGGCGGCGACGAAGATGGTCAGCGGGTTTTCCTGCCCGTCGACGGCGCCGGTGGACAGCGCGGGCTGTGCGTCGGCCCAACTCATCTGCGTCGGGTTGGCCCCCAGCGCCGTGAAGGTGTCGAGGTAGAGCGGCGAGCCGACGACACGGATCTTCAGCCCCTTCAGGTCGGCCGGCGTGCGGATCGGGTGCTTGGAGTTGGAAATCTCGCGGAAGCCGTTCTCGCCCCAGGCCAGCGGCACCACGTCCTTGGTGGCGAGCAGGTCGAACAGCTTCTGGCCCACCTCGCCCTTGGTCAGGGCGTCCAGCGCCTTGTGGTCCGGCATCAGGAAGGGCAGGGAGAAGAGGTTCAGTTCCTTCACCTGCGGCGACCAGTTGATGGTGGAGCCGACCGCCATGTCGATGGTGCCCTGGCGGAGCGCGGTGAATTCCTTGGTCTGGTCGCCGTTCACCAGCGAGGTGCCGGGATACATCTTGATGTTGATGCGGCCGCCCGTCTTCTCCTTGACCAGTTCGGCCCAGCGGTCGCCGCCCACGCCCCAGGGGAAAGGCTTGCCCAGAACGGTGGAAAGCTTGTACTCCGCCTTGTAGTCGGCAGCGTTCGCAGCACCGGCCAGAACGGCGGGAACCGTCAGCGCGGCCAGCGCGATGCCGGCGAGCAGAGCCTTCAGCGATTTCATGCTTGTTTCCTCCCAAGCGCCCTATACGAAAGATACGGACCGGGATCGTACAGATGCACGCAGGACTGTTCCACGGGCAATGTGACACGACCGTCCGCGGTCCGAACAATGCGGCCATGCGGCGGAGCCGCAATTGGACCATGCGGCTCGGCCTGATGCTCGGTGCTTGCGTCTGGCTGGTTCTGCCGGTGGCGGCCATTGCCCAGGGGTTGCCGAACCCGGCCATGCCGATGGGGCCGAATCCCAGCGAATGCGAGATCCAGGCGGCGCTGCTCGGCACCACCGGCCCCAACTGTCCGCCGGTGACGATGCAGCGTCCCGCCGCCCCGCCGCCGGCAGCCGTGGCCGCTCCCCCCGGACCGGTGGCGCTGCCGCCGCTGCCGGGACCGGCCGCCCTGCCGGCGCCGGAAATGCGCGCCGCCTTCCGGGTGGAGTTCGACTTCAACTCCGCCCGCATCAAGCCGGAGTCGCGGGCGATCCTGGACAAGGTGGCCGCGGTGATGGTGACGGCGGGCAACACGCGCTTCCGCATCGTCGGCCATACCGATGCCGTCGGCGGCGATGCGGCCAACCTCATCCTGTCCAAGCGGCGGGCGGCGGCGGTGGTCGAGTATCTGGGGTCGAACCACCAAATCCGCCGTGACCGGCTGGAGGCATCGGGCATGGGCGCGCGGGAACTGCTGCTGCCCGACGAGCCGAAGGCGGCGGCCAACCGGCGGGTGGAGATCGTCAATCTAGGCGGCTGATTTTTTTTGGTCCTACCGGGAACCTTCGGGGGCTTGCGGTGTTGCGCAGGAGCGCCGCCGACCCTTACACCTTCCTGACCGGGAGAGCCGATGCCCGACTTCACCCCCGTGCCCATCGAAAGCCGCCGCATCGCCGATGACGAGACCGGCAAGCCCGCGGTGTTCGGCGCCATCCTGTCCGGCCAGCCGCAGGAGATTCACCGCAACCTGTTCGACGGCGACTTTGGCCGCTTCAAGTCGGGGGTGTGGCAATGCACACCGGGCTTGGTGGCGATGAAGGACTGGCCGTATCACGAGTTCTGCGTCCTGCTGTCCGGCCGCGTCATCATCACGCCCGAAGGCGGAATGCCGAGAGAATACAAGGCCGGCGACGCGCTGGTCCTGCCGATGGGCTTCACCGGCACCTGGGAGATCCTGGAAACGGTGCGCAAATACTATGCGGTCCAGGCACGCCAGCCGCTGCTGCGGCGGGTGAAGGAGCGGGTGAAGGGCTTGTTGCGTCGGGGCGCCAAGGGAGGGCAGACGGGAGATGCGCAGGCCGGTGCCGCGTTCTGATACCTCGCCATCCGCCGGACGCCCGTGTTAGGGTCCGCCGCGCCGTCCGGCAAGGCGGTTCGTGACGACTCTGACACCGGTGCTTTCCCATGACCAAGCCCCATCCGACCCAGGCCCCCCGTACTCTGGCCGAGATCGCCGAAGCGCTGGGCGCGACGGTCGAAGGCGACGGCTCCATCCTGGTCCGCCGCGCCGTCCACCCGTCGGAGGCGGAAGGGCCGGAGGATCTGGCGCTTGCCATGGACAAGGACCTGCTGGCCCTGCTGCCCGGCAGCAAGGCGGTGGCCGCCGTGGTCGCCGAGGGGGTCGAGGTGCCGGACGGCATCGAGAACCGCATCGTGGTGAAGCGCCCGCGCTATGCCATGGCCGGGATGCTCGACATCTTCGAGAAGCCGGTCCATGCCGAGCCTGGGGTGTCGCCGCAGGCCTATGTCGCGCCCGACGCGGTCGTGGCGCCGGATGCCTCCATCGCCCCCTTCGCCTACATCGGTCCGCGCGCCCGCATCGGGGCCGGCGCCATCATCCTGCCGCACGTCACCGTCGGTGCCGACGCGGTGATCGGCGACGGCTGCCTGCTGCACCCCGGCGCCCGCATCGGCGAGCGGGTGGAGATGGGCGCGCGCTGCATCATCCATCCCAACGCCGCCGTCGGCAACGACGGCTTCAGCTTCGTCACTCCGGAGCCGGGCAGCGTCGAATCGGCCAAGACCACCGGCCGCGTCGTCGGCACCAACGTGCTGATCCGCCGGGTGAACTCCATCGGCACGGTGATCCTGGGCGACGATGTCGAAATCGGCGCCGGCGCCACCATCGACCGCGGCACCGTGACGGCCACCCGCATCGGCAACGGCACCAAGATCGACAACCTCGTCCAGATCGGCCACAACGTGCAGGTCGGCACCAACTGCATGCTGTGCGGCCATGTCGGCGTCGCCGGCAGCACGGTGATCGGCGACCGCGTGGTTCTGGCCGGCAAGGTGGGCGTGGCCGACCATGTGAAGATCGGCAGCGACGCGGTGGTGGCCGCCAATTCCGGCGTCGGCATGGACATCCCGCCGAAGTCGGTGTGGATGGGCTATCCCGCCGTGCCGCGCGCCCGTGCCTTCGAACAATACAAGGGCCTCGCCCGCCTGAAGCGCCTGTTCGCCGACGTCTCCGACCTGAAGAAGCGCCTGACCGCCATCGACGGCGGCCCGGTTCAGGTCGAGGCGGAGAAGGCGGAACAGCAGGACTAGGCGGCGCTCGGGTCCGGTTTGCCCCCTCCCCAACCCTCCCCCGCCCTCGGCCGGCCAAAGGCCGGTCCGATCGCGGGAGAGGGAGTTAGTCGCAGAGCGGCGGCAGTTCCCTCTCCCACCGAAGGTGGGGGAGGGTTAGGGAGGGGGCCTCTGCACTTTACCTCAAACGAACCTACGTCCCATGACCTCCGGCCAGAATCCCACGCGTGAGTCCATCCTTGGCGGCCCCGCCGTCATCCTGGTGCAGCCGCAACTCGGCGAGAACATCGGCGCCTGCGCGCGCGCGATGCTGAATTGCGGGCTGACCGACCTGCGCCTCGTCAAGCCGCGCGACGGCTGGCCGAACCCGAAGGCGAGTGCCGCCGCATCGGGCGCCGACCTCGTCATCGACAACGCCAGGATCTTCGAGACGACGGCCGAGGCGGTCGCCGACCTTGAGGCGGTCTACGCCACCACGGTGCGCACCCGGGACATGATCCAGCGCTTCGTCACCCCGCGCGTCGCGGCGGGCGAAATGCGGGAACGCTATGCCGCCGGGCAGAAGGTCGGCGTGATGTTCGGGCCGGAGCGCACCGGGCTGTTCAACGACGACCTGACCTTCGCCCAGACGCTGGTGACGGTGCCGCTGAACCCCGCCTTCTCCTCGCTCAACCTGGCGCAGGCGGTCCTGCTGATCGGCTACGAATGGTTCCAGGCCGGCGACCGCACGCCCGACCGCTTCCTGCACACCGGCCAGACCCGCCCGGCGACGATGGCGGAACGGGTGAACTTCTTCGAGCGGCTGGAGGCGGCGCTGGATCGCACCGGCTTCTTCACCAGCGAGGAAAAGCGCCCATCGATGGTCCGCACCCTGCGCAACGCCTTCGAACGCATGGAGATGACCGAGCAGGAGGTGCGCACCTTCCACGGCGTCGTCGCCGCCCTGGTGCAGGGCAGCCGCCGGAAAGGCGAGAGCCAGGACTGAATCACCGTTATAGTGGGCGTCCATGGACTATGCGTTGCAGAACATGGACGTCGGGCTGGTGCTGCTGGACAGCGCGCGGCGCGTGCTGACCCTCAATCCGGCGGCGGTGCGGCTGTTGGGGGAACGGGCGGCCGGGCTGGTCGGCGCCTATCTGCACGACCTGCACCCGCCCTCGCACCGGGCCAAGGTGGAACTGCTGCTGGCCGCGGCCGGCGATCCGGCCGCTCCGGCCTCCGCCTGTTCGATGATGGTGGCACTGCCCGGCCGGGTTCTGGTGGTGAAGGCGACCGCGCTGGCGTCCGCCGCTACGGTGGCGGAGGGGAGTGCCGTCACCGCCCTGATGCTGATGGAGGCCGTTCGGCCCGCCGTGGTGGATGCGCAGGCCCCTTCCGTCCCGCCATCCGCATCGCCGCCCGAACCGCTGGTCAAGCTGCCGGTGGAAAAGGGGCAGGGCATCGTCCTGCTCGACCCGGCGGATGCCGTCTACCTGCAGGCCGACGGCCATTACACCACCGTCCACACCGGTGACGGCGCCTTCTTCTGCGGCCTGCCCTTGTCGGAACTGGAGGCGCGGCTCGATCCGCGGTCCTTCGTGCGCACCCACCGCGGCTACATCGTCAACCTGCGCCATGCCCGCGCGGTGGAGCGGCAGGACGGCCGCGCCGCCTTCGTCATGGCCGCCCCTGGCGCTCCCCGCGTGCCGGTCAGCCGCAACCGGGCCGACGCGCTGAAGAAGCGGCTGGCGCTTTAGGCGTCTCCGTTCACGCAGCGATTCCACCGTTCGCGCAGGCCGGATGCCGCTGGTGCTGCGCGGCTTGCGGGCAGGGTCGCGTTTGGCGAAGCATCGATGCCATGTTCCCCACCCCTGGCAACCGGCATGAGGAGGCCGCATCCCGTGGACAGCATCGACGCGCCCGACCGTTACGTCTCGTTCAAGGGAATCGATTGCGAGGGCAACAGCCGCCGCATCATCGACTGGCTGTACATGCACATCGACGATCCGGCCAAGACCAACGCCTTCTGGGAGCGGTTCCGCGCCAAGCTGGCGGTGGCCGAGGACCCGCTGAAGCGGCAGGCCGACGGTCTGTGCCTGCTCTGCTCCAACATCTATTACATCGCCGACCTGTTTGAAGAGCATGACGACGAGGAGGGGCTGGCGATGCTCCGCCGGCTGGAGGACGAGTGCTGTTGACCGGATCACGGATCGGGCGGCGGCGCGGTCAGGGCTTGGCGGCCGGTTCCGGCTCCCGGTCCGCCGCGGCATAAGCCACCCGCCAGACCGTGCCGGAAGCGTCCTCGGCGATCAGCAGGGCGCCGTCGGCGGCGACCGCCAGCCCGCTCGGCCGGCCCCAGACCCGCGGGGTCTCGTCGCCGTCCGACCGGCTGTCGATGCGGAAGCCGGTGACGAAGGTCTCGTAGGTGCCGGTCGGGCGGTTCTTGTCGAAGGGGGCGGTGTCGAACGGCACGAAGGCGATGGCGTATCCGGTGGGACGGGACCGGTTCCACGACCCGCGCAGAGCCACGAAGGCGCCCATGCGGTAGCGTTCCGGGAAATGGGTGGCGTCGCCGAAGACCAGCCCGATCGGCGCGGAATGGGCCTGGAACAGCAGCCCGGGCACCAGCGCCGCCTTGACCAGATCGGGCCGCCGTCCCGCCAGGTCCGGCTGCGGGTTGGTGCCGATGTAGGAATAGGGCCAGCCATAGAAGCCGCCGGGGGTCACCGCCGTCAGGAAATCGGGGACCAGCTGGTCGCCCAGCCCGTCGCGCTCGTTCACCACGGCATAGAGGTCTCCGGTGCCCGGCTTGAAGGCGAGGCCGACCGGGTTGCGCAGCCCGCCGGCGAACAGGCGCTGGCCGCTGCCGTCGATGCGGAATTCCTGGATGGTGGCGCGCGGTTCCGGCTCCACCCCGATGTTCCCCTCCGACCCGATGCCGACGTAGAAATGCCGGCCGTCCGGCGCCACCACGACGGAGCGGGTGTTGTGGCCGCCGCGCTTGCCGAACGCACCCTCCGGGGTCAGCCGCCGCCGCTCCCCCGCCTGTGCGGTCCCGGCCGTCCAGGGCAGCCGCCAGACCCCGTTCAGGTCGCCGACCAGCACCGCCCCGCCATGGAAGGCGAGGCCGAAGGGATGGTCGAAGCCCTCCGCCCAGACCTGTGCCATCTCCGCGTGGCCGTCGCCGTCGCCGTCGCGCAGCAGGGTCAGGGTGCCGGGCCGCTGCTGGGCCACCAGCACGTCGCCGTTGGGCAGGACCAGCAGGTTGCGGGCATTCTCCACCCCGTCGCGGAACAGGGTGACGGTGAAGCCGCGCGGCGCCCGCAGCGGCTGGTCACCGGGCCGCGGCACCAGCACGGCCTCGTTGGCGACGGCGGGCGTGGCATAGGGCTTGGGCAGCGTTTCCATCCGCACATGCACCTCGGCGCCGACCGTCTGCATCGGGTCCGTCCGTACCGGCCCCGTCATCGCCCCCTGCGCCAGCGCCGTCGCGGCCGGGGTGGTGCAGACCGCCAGAGCCAGCAGGCCAGCGCCCAACAGGGTGGCGCCCAACAGATTGGCTGGGAGGAACTTGGCTGGGACGAGGCGGCGGTCGGCCATCGATCGGGCACTTTCAACGGGACGGGAACGGAAACGGGCATCATGACAAATATGGGGCACGATGCCGCCGGCCGCGCGCAAAGGCAGGCGGTGCAAGGGGGGCTGTACCGTCGGGGTCCCCCGCAAGCGCCGGATGTCCCCATCGTCACCGTTGCGCACATCAAGTTGCTTGCGGTCACGGAGCGCACCAGACCATACTCCGACCGATGTAGGCGAAAAGGCTGGCGGCGGGCGCCGGCCGACGGCAGCGGTGCGGCGACGGTTCGGCAATGATGGACAGAAACGCGATCGACGCTGCGGCTCTTGCCCTGTCGCCCACCCGCACCCGCCTGCTGCTTGCCGCCGCCTTTTCGCTGATCGCATTGCTGGGCATCGGTTTCTGGGGCTATGTGGTCTGGGCCGACCGGACGGAGACGCTGCGCCATGCGCAGGAGCAGGCGCAGGCGTCGGCGCGGCTCACGCAGGAGCATGTGCGCCGGACGGTCGCGACCGCCGATCTCGCCATCCGGCGCACTCAGGACCTCATAAGCCGCTACGGCATGCCGGGGCTGGACACCAACCGCGAGGCGTGGATCACCGTCCGCGACATGGTGGACAATTTGCCGGAGATCGCGGCCCTGTGGGTCCATGGTCCCACCGGCGACAATGTGCTGTCCAGCCGCCAGTTTCCGGTGCCGCGCGGCAATGTCGCCGACCGTACCTATTTCCAGGTCCACCGCGACGGCGCGGAATTCCATGTCGGCGAGCGGATCACCGGCAGGATGACCGGCATCCAATCCTTCACGGTTACCCGGCCGGTCCTGCAGGATGGCCGCTTCCTGGGAGTCGTCCACGCCAACATCGACCTTGATTACTACCAGCAGCTGTACGAAAGCCTGGATCTCGGCGCCGGTTCGGCGGTCGCGGTCTACCGCACCGACGGCAAGCCGGTGCTGCGCTTCCCCGACAGCGAACCGCTGGACGGGCCGGACGGCAGGATCGTGCTGCGCCACGCCGCCGAAGCCGCCACCGAGACCTTCGACGTGGAAGGGCACATGCCGGGCGAGCGGCGCATCCTGTCCTATCAGCGGGTGCCGACCCTGCCGCTGGTCGTCTTCGTCGCCCTGTCGGAGCGGACGGAACTGGCGGCGTGGCGGGAGCGGACAGTCCGTGGCGGCATCCTGGTCGGGCTGGCGGTGCTGGCCTGTGCCGGGCTGGCCTACGGTGCCCTGCGCAGCCTGGAGCGCGAGGTGGCCGGCCGCCGCCGGCTGGCCGACACCAATGCCGAACTCGACGCCAAGAAGCAGGAGCTGGAGTCCGCCAACGAGGCCTTCGCCAGCGCCAACCGCCGCCTGAACCTGATCCTGCATTCCGCGTCCGACAGCATCTGCGGCGTCGACCGCGAGGGGCGGATCACCTTCGCCAACCCCGCCACCTCGGTGCTGACCGGCTATGGCAACGAGGAACTTCTGGGCGGGAACCTGCATGCGCTGATCCATTCCCGCCGCGCCGACGGCTCTGCCTTCCCGGCGCTGGAGTGCCCGGTGACCGCGGTGCTGCTGAGCGGGGAAAGCCGGCGCGGGTTGGAGGACACCTACTGGACCAAGGCCGGAAAGCCCTTCCTGGTGGAATACACCGCCTCGCCCATGCTGGCCGACGGCAAGGTGGAGGGGGCGGTGGTGGTCTTCCACGAGATCGCCGAGCGCAAGCGGGCGGAGGCGGCGATGCAGCGCGCCCGGCTGGCGGCGGAGGCGGCGAGCCGCGCCAAGAGCGAGTTCCTGGCCAACATGAGCCACGAGATCCGCACGCCGATGAACGCGATCCTCGGGCTGATCCACCTGCTGCAGCAGACGGAGCTGACCGACCGGCAGGCGGACTACGTGCACAAGGTGCGGGTGTCGGCACAGTCGCTTCTGGGCATCCTGAACGACATCCTCGACTTCTCCAAGGTGGAGGCCGGCAAGCTGGAACTGGAGCGGGTCGATTTCCGCCTGGACGACCTGCTGCAGACGCTGGCGGTGATCGTCGGCTCCGCCGCCCAGGAAAAGGATATCGATGTCCTGTTCTCCGTGGCGCCGGACGTGCCGCTCGACCTGATCGGCGACCCGCTGCGCCTGCAGCAGATCCTGATCAACCTTGCCGGAAACGCCATCAAGTTCACGGAGGCCGGCGAGGTGGTGGTGGCGGTCAAGGTCCGCTCGCTGTCCAACGACCGCGCCGTGCTGGACTTCGCCGTGCGCGACACCGGCATCGGCATCGCGCCGGAGCAGCGCGAACGGCTGTTCCAGGCCTTCAGTCAGGGCGACAGCTCCACCACCCGGCGCTTCGGCGGCACCGGGCTGGGGCTGGCCATCTGCGCGCGGCTGGTCAGGCTGATGAACGGCGCCATGGAGGTGGAGAGCGAGCCCGGCAAGGGCAGCGTCTTCCGCTTCCGTGCGGAGTTCGGGCTTCATGGCGGGAGCGGGGCGGGGCGCGCGATCGCGGCCGGGCCGGCCGGCCGGCTGCCGCGTCAGGTTCCGCGCGACCTGACGGTTCTGGTGGTGGACGACAACGCCACCGCGCGCGAGGTGCTGAGCGAGATCGCCGCCGCCTTCGGCTGGGCGGTGACCGCCTGCGCCGACGGACAGGCAGCCATCGACGAGTTGGAGCGGGCGGCGGCGGCCGGCAACCCCTATGACGTCGTGCTGATGGACTGGAAGATGCCGGGGATGGACGGGATCGAGGCGGCGCGCCGCATCCGTGCCGATGCCCGTGCCGGCACCCCGATGATCATCGTCATCAGCGGCTATGGCCGCGACCGGCTGGGTGCCCGTTTCGAAGAGACCGGAGCCGCCGGATTCCTGGTGAAGCCGGTCACCGCCTCCACCCTGCTCGACGCCGTCACCGTCGCCTATGCCCGGACGGAGCCGCCCGGCGAGGGCGTCCGCCTCCCCGCCGCCATTCCGGCCCCGGCTTTTCCCACGCTTCGATCCGAGGCGGAGGGCGGCGGGCGGCCGGACGGGGGGCTTTCCGGGGCGGCCTGGGATGCCAGCCGGGCTCTGCACGGCCGCCGGCTTCTGCTGGCCGACGACAATGCCATCAGCCAGCAGGTGGCGCGCGAAATCCTGGAGCGGGCGGGGGCGGCCGTCACCGTGGCCGCCACCGGGCGGCAAGCGGTGGACTGCGTGCGCGCGGCCGCCCAGCCCTTCGACGCCGTGCTGCTGGACGTGCAGATGCCGGACATGGACGGCTTCGCCGCGACCGCGGCGATCCGTGCGCTCCCGGGCGGGCGGGATCTGCCGATCATCGCGATGACTGCCAGCGCCTTGCCCGCCGACCGTCAGCGCTGCCTGGACAACGGAATGGATGCCCATGTGCCGAAGCCGCTCGACCTGCCGCAGCTGTTCGCCACGCTGGCCCGCTGGATCGGACCACCGCTGGTGGCGATCCGGCCCTGCACGCCCTGCGCCGCCGGACCGATCCCCTCACGCGGCCAGACAATGCTGACCGCCGCGGCCTCTCCCGGCATCGCCATGCCGCCCGCGGCGGTGTCGGACCAGGCCGCAGGGGACCGGCCGAGCGACCTGCCAAGTGACCTGCCGGGTATCGATCTGGCCGACGCGCTCAACCGGCTCGGCGACGATTCCGGGCTGTTCCGCCGCTTCATCGGCCAGTTCGCGTCAGGCTACGGCGATGTCGCCGACCGGATTTCGGCGGCATTGGGCTCCGGCGACCTGACGACCGCCAAGGGCATCGCGCATGAACTGAAGAGCGTCGCCGGCAATGTCGGCGCCGTGCGCCTGTCCGCTGCCGCCGACGCGGTGCAGATCGCCGCGCAAAGGGGCGATGCCGCCGCGGCCGCCGCCCAGGTGCCGGTGCTGCACGCCGAACTGGCCTTGGTGCTGGAGAGCGCTGCCCTGCTGGCGGCGACGGCCGACGGTCGTGGGAACCCGGCAGGCGCCGGCAACTCCGGCCGGTCGGCGGAAAACCGCAAGGAGTTGGCGGAGCGACTGCCGCAGTTCGCAACATTGTTACATGACAGCAACTTCGCAGCGGCGGAAGAGTTCGCTATGCTGGCACCGTTGCTGACGGATTCGGTCGAGCCCTCGACGATCAAGGGGCTGTCCGCCGCCATCGACGGTCTGGATTTCATCAAGGCGCTTGGGATCGTGCAGCGGATCGCGCGTGACCTTGGCCTCTCATTGCCGACGGTCTGAACGCGCCCATGGCCGAACCCCGCCCGAAGATATTGGTGGTGGACGATATTCCGTCCAACGTCCATGTGCTCAGCCGCATCCTGAAGGGCGACTACGACATCTATTTCGCCACCGACGGCGAAAAGGCGCTGGATCTCGTCCAGGCGCGGATGCCCGATCTTGTCCTGCTGGACATCATGATGCCGGGGATGGACGGCTTCGAGGTATGCCGCCGCATCAAGGCCGACCCGGCCACCCATGACATCCCCGTCATCTTCATCTCCGCCAAAAGCGAGGTGGAGGACGAGACCCGTGGGCTGGAGGTCGGGGCCATCGACTTCATCACCAAGCCGATCAGCCCGCCCATCGTGAAGGCGCGGGTGCGCAACCACCTGCTGCTGAAACGCCAGACCGATCTGCTGCGCAGCCTGTCCTTCCTGGACGGGCTGACCGGCATCGCCAACCGCCGCCGCTTCGACGATGCGATGACCCGCGAATGGCGGCGCTGCGCCCGCTCGCACCTGCCGCTGTCGCTCATCATCCTCGATGTCGACCATTTCAAGGCCTACAACGACCAGTACGGCCATCAGGCCGGCGACGAATGCCTGCGCGTGGTGGCCGAGGTGCTGGCGGATAGGGCGAGGCGGCCGAGCGACCTCGTCGCCCGCTATGGCGGCGAGGAGTTCGTCTGCCTGCTGCCGGAGACGGATGGGCCCGGCGCCACCCGCGTCGCCGAAGGCTTCCGGGCCGGCGTGGCCGAACGGCGCATCCCGCACGCCCAGTCGCCCGTCGCCCCCTTCGTCACCATCAGCCTCGGCGTCGCCACCGTGATCCCGTCCACCGACGGCAGTCCGGAGCGGCTGGCGGAGATGGCCGACCAGCTGCTCTATCGTGCCAAGCGCGCCGGCCGCAACCGCGTGCAGGACGCAACGGTGCCGGCGCTGTGACCGCCCCGCCGTCCGCCGCCCCGCCCGCTGCGCCTGCATTCCATGATGTCCGCGGCCGAGGCTTCTCCCGCCGCTCGACGCTGGACGCCGCATGGGACTGGATCGACGGCCGGGTCGTTCCGCCGTCCGCCCGGCCTTTGCCGCTAGCGGATTGCGGCGGTCTGGTGCTGGCGGAGGCGGTCGGAGCGGTGGGCGACTGGCCGCCGTCCGACCGGGCCGCGACGGACGGCTATGCCGTGGCGGCGGCCGATACGCTGGGTGCCAGCTCCTACAATCCGGTGCCGCTGATGGGTGCGGTTGCAGTGGTGGCCGGCGATCCGCTGCCGCCGGACTGCGACGCGGTGATCCCGTATGAAGCGGCGCAGGCCGCCGGCCCCTTCGTCGAGGCGGTCGATGCCGTGGCGCCCGGCAGCGGGGTGGAGCGCCGGGGCGCCTGGATGGCGGATGGAGGCCCGCTGCTGCCGGCCGGCCGGCGCCTGCGCCCCGCCGATCTCGGCCTGCTCGCCGCCGCCGGGCACCGCGCCCTGCCGGTCCTGCCGGCACCGCGGGTGCGGATCCTGCTCGCCGGCGGTCCCAAGGCCGGCGCGCCGGAGCAGTTGGGAGACATGCTGGCCGCGCTGGTCCGGCGCGACGGCGGCAATGTCGAGGCGGTCGTCCCGTTGCCCGCCGACATGGATGCGCTGGCTGACGCCTTCACCCAGCCCGGCGCCGACCTGATTCTGTCGGCCGGACGCACCGGAACCGGTCCGGACGATGCGGCGCCGCCCGCGCTGGCGAAGGCCGGCGGCCTCGACCTGCACGGCATCGCCATGCGGCCGGGGGGAAGTGCCGGGCTGGGAGCCGCAGGCGGCACCCCGGTCCTGCTGCTTCCGGGCGAGCCGATGGCGGCGCTGGCGGCTTACGAGCTGCTGGCCGGGCGCGCGGTGCGGCGTGCCGCCGGCTTGCCCGCCGCGCTGCCCCATGCCACCGTTCAAGCGGTGACCGCGCGCAAGCTGGTCTCTGAAATCGGTTGTCTCGACCTGCACCGGGTCCGGCTGGCCGACGACGGCCGGCTGGAGCCGGCCGCTTCGCCCGGCTGGCCCGGACTGGCCGCCGCCGCGCGGGCCGACGGCTTCGTCCTGATCGGGGCGGACAGCGAAGGCGTGCCGGACGGCGTTGCGGTTACCATGTATCGTTTCGCCTGATCTTACTCTGCAAGGGTTTGCCGCGTGCACAGTTCCGACCCCAGCCGCGAGGACATCCGCCGTTTCGTCGCCCAGGCCGCCCGCCAGGACCAGTTCCTGGAGGTGGTGAGCGGGGAAGAGGCGCGCGCCCGCTTCCACCGTCACCTCGATCTGTCTCCTCGCGGGGAGGAACGGGTGCCCCTGGCCGCATCCCTTGGCCGCGTGCTGTCCGCCGATGTGGTGGCGGATGTGGACGTGCCCGGCTTCGACCGTTCTGTGGTGGACGGCTTCGCCGTGCGCGCCGCCGATACGGTGGGCGCTGCGGAGGACAGCCCGGTCGCCCTGCGCCTGAACGACGAGGTGCTGGCCGCCGGCCATGCACCCGAACTGACGGTGGAGCCCGGAACCGCCACGGTGATCGCAACCGGCGGCATGCTGCCGCGCGGTGCCGATGCGGTGGTGATGGTGGAGACGACGGAGGCGGTGGAGCGGTCGGACGGCCTGTTCGTCACGCTGACCCGTCCGGCCAACCCCGGCGCCTTCGTCGCCGCCGCCGGGTCCGACATCGGCCGGGGGGAGGTGGTCCTGCGCAAGGGCCAGGCCCTGACCTCGCGCGAAATCGGCGTGCTCGCCGCCATCGGACTGGCCGAGGTCGCGGTGGTGCGCCGGCCGCGCGTCGCCATCCTGTCCACCGGCGACGAGATCGTGGCGCCCGGCCAGCCGATCCGCACCGGGGCGGTCTATGACAGCAACGGCGCCATCCTGGCCGCCGCGGTGGCCGAACTGGGGGCCGAGCCGGTGCCGCTGGGCATCGCCCCGGACGAGGACGCGGCGCTGGAGCGGCTGGTCGCCCAGGGGCTGCAGTGCGACGCGCTGCTGCTGTCGGGCGGCACCTCGAAGGGGGCGGGCGACCGCTCCCACCGCATCGTGGCGCAGCTGTCCGATCCCGGCATCGTCGCCCATGGCGTGGCGCTGAAACCCGGCAAGCCGCTGTGCCTTGCGGTGACCGGCGGCAAGCCGGTGGTGATCCTGCCGGGCTTCCCGACCTCGGCCATGTTCACCTTCCACAGCTTCGTGGCGCCGGTGATCCGCGCCCTGTCCGGCCTGCCGCCCGCGACGGCGGAGGAGGTGCCGGCCACCCTGCCGGTGCGGCTGGGGTCGGAGCGTGGGCGCACCGAATATGTCATGGTCTCGCTGGTCCATGGCGCCGATGGGGACGCGCTGGCGGCCTATCCGCTGTCCAAGGGATCGGGCGCCGTCACCGCCTTCAGCCATGCCGACGGCTTCCTCGCCATCGACGCCCAGGCCGAGGCGGTGGAAGCCGGGACGCCGGTCTCGGTCCAGTTGCTCGGCCGTTCGGTGACGCCTGCCGACCTGATCGTGGTGGGCAGCCAGTGCATCGGCCTCAACGCCGTGCTCGGCGGCCTGATCGGCGAGGGGATGACGGTGAAGGCGCTGAATGTCGGTTCGATGGGCGGGCTGGCGGCGGCGCGGCGGGGCGAGTGCGACATCGCGCCGGTCCATCTGATGGATCCCGCCACCGGCACCTACAACACGCCCTTCCTGGCGCCGGGGCTGGACCTCGTCACCGGATACCGCCGGATGCAGGGCATCGTCTTCCGCCGCGGCGACCCGCGCTTCGAGGGCAAGTCGGCGGCAGAGGCGGTCGCGGCGGTGGCGGGCTTGCCCGACTGCATCCTGATCAACCGCAATGCCGGCAGCGGCACCCGCATCCTGACCGACCGGCTGCTGGGGCCGGCGCGGCCGACCGGCTATTGGACACAGGCCAAGTCGCACAATGCCGTCGCCGTCGCGGTGGCGCAGAACCGCGCCGATTGGGGTGTGGCCATCGGGACGGCTGCGACCATGTACGGGCTGGGCTTCCTGCCGCTGCAGGAGGAGCATTACGACTTCATCGTCCCCGCCGCCCGTCGCAACCGTCCGGCGGTCCGCCGCTTCGTCGAGGCGCTGGAGACGCCGGAGGTGGCGGAGGCCCTGCGTGCCATGGGGTTCATGCGATAGGGTGTGAACAATTCTTCCGTCAAATCCGAACAAAATGCCGCAGGTCAGGATTTTTCGTGATCCGACGGCCGGGCGGTTGCGTACCGACGGTCACGATGCGACATACAGCCCGGCGTCACGGCCGGTGGCGTGGGGGACCGGTGCAGGAGACCTGAAAAGGTGCCTGGAAAGGGGAGGGTGCCGCGAATTCCGGGAATGGGTGCCATCCCCGGCTTGTGCGGCGGCCGATGTTCCCCTTGAATGGGTCCATGCAGGACCAGCACACCCCCGCGGCCGACATGGCCCCCAGCCTGGAAGACCTGCTCGTCGCCGTCGGGCGCGAGCGGGACCGTCAGGCGTTCGGGGTTCTGTTCGGCCACTTCGCGCCACGGCTGAAGACGTATCTGCGCCGGTTGGGATGCGATTCCGCCGGCGCGGAAGAACTCGTTCAGGAGGTCATGCTGTTGGTCTGGCGTCGTGCCGAAACCTATGATCCGATCCATGCCTCGGCCGGCACCTGGGTGTTCACCATCGCGCGCAACAAGCGAATCGACGTGTTGCGCCGCGAACAGCGGCCGGAGATCGATCCAGACGATCCGGCCCTGGTCCCCGAACCCCAGGAGGCCGCCGACCGGCGGATCGAGGCGAAGGAGAGCAGCGGCCGCCTGCGCGCCGCGCTGAAGGACCTGCCGCACGAACAGGCCGAACTGCTGCGCATGGCCTATTTCGAGGACAAGCCGCACAGCGTCATCTCCGCGGAGCACGGCATCCCGCTGGGCACCGTGAAATCGCGGCTGCGTCTGGCGATGGAACGCCTGCGCCGGTCGCTGAGGGATGTGGGATGAGGCATTTCCGATGATTCGGCCCAGCCACCATCCGGGCGATACCCTGCTGATCGACTATGCCGGCGGCGCCCTGTGCGAAGGCGCGTCGCTCGCGGTGGCGACCCATCTGGCCTTCTGTCCCGCCTGCCGCCACGAGGTGGCGGAGATGGAGGCGATCGGCGGTGTCCTGCTCGACGAACTGGAGCCGGAACCGCTGTCCAGCGGCTGCCTGGAAGCGCTGATGGCCCGCCTGGACCATGAGCGGCCGGCGCCCTGCCGTCCTACTCCGAAGCCGCCGGCCGAGCAGTCGCGCTATCCGGAGCCGCTGCGCAGCTACCTGCGCGGCCGTCTCGACCGTGATGGCCGGATCGGGGAGGGCGGTTGGCGCTTTCTGCAGCCGGGCATGCGCTGCATGGATCTGCTGTCCGGTCCGAACGGGACGACCCGGCTGATCCGCATGAAGGGCGGCGTCGGCGTGCCCAAGCACACCCATGGCGGCATCGAACTGACCGTGGTGCTGGAGGGCGGCTTCTCCGACGAGTTCGGCGCCTTCCTGCCCGGCGACCTCGCCATCGGCGACCCGTCGCTGGTCCACCGGCCGGTGTCGGACCCGGAGGGCTGCCTGTGCCTCGCCACCACCATCGGTGGCCTGAGGCTGACCGGTCCTGTGGGGCGGCTGTTCAACCGCTTCATCAAGTTCTGAGGCGGGGACCGGCCTGAGGGCTGGCCCTACCGCGCGCAGTCCGCCAGCCCGTCCCGGCGCACCACCGCCATCCGCCGCTCGATCACCCCCGCCCGCCTGACGACATAGGGGCCGGGGCGGGTGGGCGACCAGTTGCGCGGGCTGGGCAGCACCACGGCCAGCAGCGCCGCCTCGCGCCGGGTCAGCGCCGCGGCGGACTTGCCGAAATGGTGCCGCGCCGCGGCCTCCGCGCCATAGACGCCGTCGTCCCACTCCACGATGTTCAGATAGACCTCCAGGATGCGGCGCTTGGTCCACAGCCCTTCGATCAGAAGGGTGAACCAGGCCTCCGCCCCCTTGCGGGTCCAACTGCGGTCGGGCCAGAGGAAGGTGTTCTTGGCGGTCTGCTGGCTGATGGTGCTGCCGCCGCGCAGGCGCTTGCCCTCCTCGTTGTCTTCGAAGGCGCCTTCGATCGCGGCCCAGTCGAAGCCGCCATGGCCGCAGAAATTGCTGTCCTCCGACGCGATCACCGCCTCCACCAGGGCTGGCGAGATGCGTTCCAGCGGCTCCCAGTCGCGCGACAGGCCGGAGCCGCCCAGCGCCCGGATCAGCATCAGCGGCGTCGCCGGCGGCGGCACGATCCGGTAGAGCGCGGCCCACAGAATGGTGAAGGCCACCAGACCCGCCACCCCGATCAACGCCCAGCGCAGCAGCTTCCGCATAAAGTCCCGTCTCCGCTCGGCTCCCCCGGACTTCCCTCAATGGGGGTGAAGCGGCGGCCCGTCAACATCCGGCACTCGCTTTGCGGCATGCCGCCGCCATATAGTGCCGCCGATGGACCTGACCGCCGATCCCACTCCGCTCCACAGTCTCGACGACGCGCCTGCCATGGTGGCCGGCGCGCGCCGCGTCGTGTCGCTGACGCTCGACGGCGAGGTGGAGGAACTGTCGCTGGCCGCCGCCGCATCGAAGGTGCGCCGCCAGCCGCCGCTGGTCTGCCATGCCCGCGCCTTCGCCCGCCGATTGGGGATCGACGGCTTCCCGGCCTTCGATGTGCTGGAGCTGTTCGCCTTCGTCCACCCCGCCCGTTTCTGCGTCCCCACCCCGCGCGGCATCGCCGAGGCGCTCGACCTCCCCACCCCGGATGGGCACGAGGCGGAAGCGCTGGCCCTGCAGCGCGCCGTGCGCCGCCTGCTGGGCGATCTCGGCGCCCCCTTGACTCCTGGGGGGCGCGAGGAGTCCTCCGACCCCGTCGCCTTCGCCTGGGAGATGGGGCGCGCCGGCTGGCCCTGGGCACCCGCGGTGCTGGCGGCGCTCGGCAAGCCGGACGGACCGGAAAAGGGCGCCGCCCGCTCGGGCCTGCGCGTCTGGACCCGCATCAAGGAGTGGGAGGAGGGTGCGCCGCCGCCTCCGCCCGCGCAGAACCCGGTCGATCCCGATGAGGCACGCCGCCGCCTCGCCGCCATGCTGTCGGCCAACGTGTTGGGCAAGGTGGCGGAGCCGCGGCCGCAGCAGGCCGATTACTCCAGCGCGGTGTCCGCCGCCTTCGCCCCGCGCCAGTTGCCCGACACGCCCAATGTCGTCTTGGCGGAGGCCGGGACCGGCGTCGGCAAGACGCTGGGCTACCTCGCGCCGGCCACAGTGTGGGCGGAGAAGAATGGCGGGACGGTGTGGATTTCCACCTACACCCGCAACCTCCAGCACCAGATCGACGGGGAACTGGACCGGCTCTATGCCGACCCGGCGACCAAGGCGCGCAAGGTGGTGTTGCGCAAGGGGCGCGAGAACTACCTGTGCCTGCTGAACCTGGAAGAGGCGGTGCGCGCCATGCCCTTCCAGCCGCACAACGCCATCGGCGTCGGGCTGATGGCGCGCTGGGCGGCGGCGACGCGCGACGGCGACATGACCGGCGGCGACTTCCCCGGCTGGCTGGTCGACATTGCCGGGCGCGGCCCGACCATGGGGCTGGCCGACCGCCGCGGCGAGTGCATCTATTCCGCCTGCGACCATTACGCCCGCTGCTATATCGAGAAGAGCGTGCGCCGGGCGCGGCGCGCCGACATCGTCATCGCCAACCACGCGCTGGTGATGGTGCAGGCGGCGCTTGGCGGCGGCGAGGAGCCGACGCTGCCCAGCCGCTATGTCTTCGACGAGGGGCACCATGTCTTCGACGCCGCCGACAGCGCCTTCGCCGGCCACCTGACCTGCCGCGAGACGCAGGAGCTGCGACGCTGGCTGCTGGGGGCGGAGGAGACCGGCCGCAGCCGCGCCCGTGGCCTGAAGCGCCGGCTGGAGGACATCGTTGCCGGCGACGAGGAGGCGCTGCGCCACCTCGACGACATCCTGATGGGCGCCCGTGTGCTGCCCGGCGACGGCTGGTCGGCGCGGCTGGCCGCCGACAACCCGCAGGGGCCGACCGAGCGTTTCCTGCTGCTGGCCCGCCAGCAGGTCTACGCCCGCACCGCCGGGCAGGGCGGCCCCTACAGCCTGGAGGCGGACAAGGCCTATCCGGTCGATGGCCTGCTGGAGGCGGCGGCGGAGCTGGAACAGGCGCTGGTCCGCCTGTCGGAACCGGTGGAGGCGCTGGCCCGCCGGCTGGCGCAGCGGCTTGAGGACGAGAGCGCCGAACTGGATTCCGACCAGCGCCGCCGCATCGACGCCCTGTCGCGCAGCCTGCACCGCCGCGGCACCCTGACGGTGGAGGCCTGGCGCGCCATGCTGCGCACCCTGCCGACCGAAACGCCGTCGCACTTCGTCGACTGGTTCGCGGTGGAGCGGATCGACGGCCGCGACGTCGATGTCGGGCTGTACCGCCACTGGGTCGATCCGACGGTTCCCTTCGCCGAGGCGCTGGCCGGTCCGGCCCACGGGCTGGTGGTGACCTCCGCCACGCTGACCGACGGCACCGGCGATGTCGGGCAGGACTGGCGCGCGGCGGAGGACCGCTGCGGCGCCAGCCACCTGCCGGCCCCGGCGATCCGCGCCCAGGTCCCGTCGCCCTTCGACTATCCGAACCGCACCCGCGTCTTCGTGGTCAACGACGTGCGCAAGGACGATCTGGGGCAGGTGTCGGCGGCCTACAAATCGCTGTTCCTGGCGGCGGGCGGCGGCGGGCTCGGCCTGTTCACCGCGATCAGCCGCCTGCGCGCCGTGCGCGACCGCATCGCCGAGCCGCTGGATCAGGTCGGCATCCCGCTCTACGCCCAGCATGTCGATCCATTGGACGTGTCCACCCTGATCGACATCTTCCGCAACGAGGAGCATGCCTGCCTGCTCGGCACCGACGCGGTGCGCGACGGGGTGGACGTGCCGGGCCGCTCGCTTCGCCTGATCGTCTTCGACCGCGTTCCCTGGCCGCGTCCCGACATCCTCCACCGTGCCCGCCGCGAGGCCTTCGGCCGCCGCCGCTACGAGGACATGATCACGCGGCTGCGCCTGAAGCAGGCTTTCGGCCGTCTGGTCCGCCGCGCCGACGACACCGGCGTCTTCGTCCTGCTCGACTCCATGATGCCGAGCCGGCTGGCCGGTGCCTTCCCGGAGGGGGTGGAGATGCGTCGCGTCGGTCTGAAGCAGGCGGTGGAGGAGACGGCGGAGTTCCTGCGGGGGTGGTGAGGCTACTCCAGCGTCGGCATCACCCGCCGCATGTAGGAGTCGAACAGTGGAACGGTAAAGGCCGTGTCGCCGTGCTGGGGAGAGTAGATCATCCCTTTCTTGATCAGCTTGCCACGCGTCGGACCAACGCTCGTGGTTTTCAGGCCGAGACAGTCGGCGACATCTCCCGAACGATGTGCGCCCGGGCCGAATTCAGCCAAAGCGCGCATGTAGCGCTTTTCGGAAGGAGTGCAGCGGTCGAAGCGGACGCGGAAGAAGCTCTCGTCCAACGTTCTAATCGATATATCGGTTGCCCGGACGACATCGCCATATGTAATGGAAGGACCGGACGCGATGTTCCAAGCATCGTGCGCCCATTGCTGAAGAAAATAAGGATACCGCTCGGTAACCCGAAGTATTTCTTTGATTGCCTCAGGCTTGAAACTCGCACCTTCCGCGATAGCCGGCCCGGCTATGGCCGCCTCTGCATCAATCTCGTCGAGTGCGCCGATCTTCGGGTAACGGAATAGCCGCTCGGAATAGGATTTGGACTCTCCGGCCAAACCGAGGATCTGCGGCAACCCAGCACCGATCAGGGTCAAAGGCAACTGCGCTTGACTGATCTTGTGAATGGACATGATCAATGCGCTGAACTCCTTCTCCGATAGGTATTGGAGTTCATCGACGAAAAGCGCCACGGGGCAGCCGACCGCTTTTGCAGCGTCCCCGACGGCAAGGAAGAGGTTCGGCAGATCGACTTCGATGTCGCCGCTGTCGGCAACCCCGGTTTCGGACTCGATACCCAACTCGATGTCGAGTTCGCCGACCTTCACCTTGATGCTGCCCAGAAAGCTTTTCAGCACGCGCAATCCACGGCGAACCTTGTCTTTCCCGTTCTCAAATCGGCTGAGAGAAAGCAATAAGGATCGCAGGCCCGGCGCGATCAGTTCGGCGAACGGCTTTGCTTCATGAGCTTCGACGATGTGGGTCTTGTAACTCTGTTCTTCGGCGATCTCCTTGATGCGCACAAGAAGCACGGTTTTTCCGACGCCACGCAAGCCGACCAGTATTGAGCTTTGGGCAGCCCGCCCTATGGCGATCCTTTGCAGTGCGACGCGCGCATCATCGAGGACGGAGGAGCGTCCGGCCAGTTCCGGGGGCGGGTTACCGGCACCGGGAGCGTAGGGGTTACGGACGCGATCCATCCCAGACCTCTTTGTATCGACTTTATCCATTTTGACCTGGATATTGGTAAAAACGGGTAAACTCGATACAAAGAGATGTCAATGGTCCTGACGGCCGACGAACCTCACCCGCCAGGCGCATACACCGCCAGCAGCGCCGACAGGGTCACCACGCTGAACACCGTGGACACCAGGATCGCCGAGGACGTGCGCTCCACATAGGTCTGGTATTGGGTGGCCACCACGAAGGTCAGGGCGCCGGTCGGCAGTGCCGCCAGGATCACGGCGCTGCCGGTCCAGAACGGGTCCATCGGGAACAGGGTCTGCGTCAGCACCCAGGCCAGCGCCGGATGCACCAGCAGCTTCAGCGCGCTGATCCACCCCGCCTCCGCCAGCCCGGCGGTCAGCCGCTGCGAGGCCAGGAACAGGCCGATGGCGAACAGGGCGCAGGGGCCGGCGGGGGAGCCCATCAATTCGCAGAAGGTGGCGATCGGCTTGGGCACCGCCACGCCGGGCAGCAGCGCCGACCAGGCGAGGCCGGCGGCGGTGGACAGGATCAGCGGGTTCTTCGCCAGCGCGCGCCCGACGTCGCGCAGCGCCTTGCCCACCCCGTTGCCGTGGCTGTTGGCGAACTCCATCCAGACCACGGCGATGCCGACCATGATGGCGCTCATGATCACGGTCGCCAGGATGGTGGGCGCCAGATGGTCCGGGCCGAAGGCGGCCAGGAACAGCGGGATGCCCATGTAGCCGGTGTTGGAGAAGGCGGCGTTCAGCCCCTGCATGCACTGGATCTGCGTGCGTTCCCGCCGCAGGAGCCGGCCGATGACCGCCCCCAGCGCATAGACCAGCAGCATCGACCCCAGGAAGGCGCCGATGAAGGGGCCGTTGAAGATCTCCGGGATCGACCGTCGCGCCGTGCCCAGGAACAGCACCGGCGGCAGCGCCATCCAGTAGACGAACTTGTTGAGCGCCTCCGACGAAGCCGCGCCCAGCAGCTTCGACTTTCCGGACAGGAAACCGGCCAGGATGATGGCGAATACGGGAAAAGCGACATTGAGGACGACGTTCATGATGCGCGACAATAGGGGGAGCCAACCGTCGCGTCGAGCGACCGACCCCTCCGCCCCGAGCATGGCACCCTTGACGCCGCACAAGCGGCGTCGGACGCCGGGCTTGACGCGGGTGGAGCGGCGTTCGAGATTGCCGCCCGGACACGCGACCGCTCCCCGAGGGAGACCGCCTCATGAGAAAGCCGACAGACGCAATGATCGACCACCACAGCGCCCTCATCTACGTCATGGTCCTGGTATCCGCCTGCGACGGCGACATGACCGACGCGGAACTGGAGGCCATCGGCGAGAATGTGCGCTACCTGCCGATCTTCAAGGATTACAGCGGCGATCAGGTGATGGCCGCCACCCGCGAATGCACCGCCATGCTGACCGACAATGACGGGCTGGACACCGTGCTGACCATTGTCGAGCAGGCGCTGCCGGCCAAGCTGCGCGAGACCGCCTATGCGGTTGCCTGCGACATCGCCGCCGCCGATCCCAAGGCCTCGCAGGAGGAGCTGCGCATGCTGGAGCTGATCCGCCACCGGCTTGGGGTGGACCGGCTGTGCGCCGCCGCCATCGAACGCGGCGCCCGCGCCCGCCACATGCGCCTGTGATCCTGCCGGCCTTCTTCTGAAAGCCCGGAATTTTACCGAAAGCCCGGATTCTACCGAAAGCCTGGACATGAGCGAAGAGACCACCCGCCCCGACCTTTCCGGCCAGCGCATCGGCTTCATCGGGCTTGGCCTGATGGGCAAGCCGATGGCCCGCGCCCTGGCCCGCGCCGGTGCGGAGCCGGTGGTGACCAGCCGCAGCCCCGGTCCGGTCGCCGAACTGGCGGCGGAGGGAATGATCGCCGCCACCGGTCCGGCCGCGGTCGCCGGACAGGCCGGGATCATCATCCTGATGCTGACCGATACGGCGGCGGTGGAGACGGTGGCCGACGCGCTGCTTCCGGTCCTGCGCCCCGGTCAGCTGGTGATCGACATGGGCACCACCGCGGTCGCCGCCACCCGTGCGCTCGCCGAGCGGGCTGCCGCTGCCGGCGCGGACTGGCTCGACGCTCCCGTTTCCGGCGGCACGGTGGCGGCGGAGGCCGCGGCACTGACCATCATGGCCGGCGGTTCCGACGCCGCCTTCGCCCGTGCCCTGCCGGTGCTGCAGGCGATGGGCCGCCGCATCACCCATGTCGGGGCCAGCGGCGCCGGACAGATCGCCAAATCGGCCAATCAGGTCATTGTCGCCCTCACCATCGGCGCCGTGGCGGAGGCGCTGGCCCTGGCGCGTGCGGCCGGCGCCGATCCGGCGAAGGTGCGGGACGCCATCCGCGGCGGCTTCGCCGAATCCCGCATCCTCGACCTGCATGGCGGCCGCATGGTCAGCGGCGACTTCACGCCGGGCGGCCGCGTCACCACCCAGGTCAAGGATCTGCGGCAGGCGGAAGAACTGGCCCAGCAGTCCGGCATCGACCTTCCGACGCTCGGCCTGTCGCTGGAACTGTTCGAGATGCTGGTCGAACAGGGAGACGGCGCGCTGGACCATTCCGCGCTCTATCGCCTGTTCGCGCGCTGAAAGGACCCTTCGAGCCCCGACTATGGTTGTATGCGTCAACACCTCGCATTGCCTTAAGCAATAATCCTGATCCATACCGGCTGGAGGTGTTGCAGTTCTGTGACGCCGCGGCGGGGGATGGCAATGTCGTTGCGCATGATTCTGGTTGGGGTTCTCACGTCGCTCGGTCTGATGCTGGGCTTCGAGGCATTGAACGGCATCACCACGCTGGAAACCGCCAACGGACGGATGAAGTCGGTCTATGAGGACCGGGTGGTGCCGCTGCGGGACCTGAAGATCGTCTCCGACGCCTACGCGGTGATGATCGTCGACACCTCGCACAAGGTCCGCGCAGGGGCGATGCCCTGGACCGACGGCGCCGCTTCCGTGCGCAAGGCCCTGACCACGGTGCGCGAGCGCTGGCAGGCCTACACCTCCACCTCGCTGACGGCGGAAGAGTCCCGGATGGTGGCGGAGACGCGGGCGGCGATGGAGCGGGCCGACGCCGGCGTCGCCACGCTGCTGCGCGTTCTGGACGGCGGCGACAAGGCGGGGCTGGAAGCCTTCATCGCCCGCGACCTGTACCCCACCATCGACCCGGTGACGGAGCATGTCAGCGGCCTGATCGACCTTCAGGTCCGTGTCGCCGGCAACGACTTCGCCGACTCCCAGAAGTCTTACGAGCGCGAGCGCCGCGGCTCCTGGATGCTGCTTGCCGGCGCGGCCCTGCTGCTGGCGGCCGGGATCGCCGTCGTGATCCGCCGGGTGATCGCGCCGCTGACGGCGATGACCGCCGCCATGGCCCGGCTGGCCGGCGGCGACGTGACCGTGACGGTTCCCGCGACCGACCGCGGCGACGAGATCGGCCGGATGGCCCGCGCCGTGGCCGTGTTCAAGGACAACGCCATCGAAAAGCAGCGCATGGAGGCGGAGCAGGATCGGCAGAAACAGAACATGGAGGCCGAACGGCGCCGCATGATGGCCGAATTGGCCGACCGGTTCGAACAGGCGGTTCGCGGCGTGGTCGCCCAGGTCAGCGCCGCCGCCGGGCAACTGACCGCCAACGCGCGGTCGTTGTCGACGCTGGCGGAGCAGAGCCGCTCGCAGGCCGCGGCGGTGGCGGGTGCCAGCGAGCAGACCTCCGCCAACGTGCAGACCGTCGCCGCCTCGGCCGAGGAGATGGCCGCTTCCATCGGGGAGATCACCCGGCAGGTCAGCGACACGGCGGCCGTCGCGCGCCACGCCGCCGAACGGGCCGGCCGCACCGATGCCACCATCCGCCAGTTGGCCGACCATGCCAAGGCCATCGGCGACGTCGTGCAGCTGATCAACGCCATCGCCGCCCAGACCAATCTGCTGGCGCTGAACGCCACCATCGAAGCGGCGCGCGCCGGCGAGGCCGGCAAGGGCTTTGCGGTGGTGGCCGGCGAAGTCAAGAACCTCGCCAACCAGACGGCCAAGGCGACCGAGGAGATCGCGAGCCAGATCGGCAGCATGCAGGGCGTGACCGGCGAAGCGGTGGACGCCATCACCGAGATCGGCCGGACCATCGACGACATCAACCGCATCGCCGCCTCCGTCGCCGCGTCGATCGACCAGCAGGATGCCGCCGCGCGCGAGATCGCCCGCAACGTCCAGCAGGCCGCGGTGGGAACGGAGGAGATTTCCTCCAACATCGTGGTGGTGCGTCAGGCGGCCGACGACACCGGCAGTGCCGCCCGCGACGTGCTGGGTGCGGCCGATATCCTGTCCGCCGACGCCGACCGGCTGTCGACGGAGGTGGAGCGTTTCATCCGGCAGGTGCGGACCGCCTGATCGGCGATCCCGCTCCGGCCGGCCTGTTCCGGTCGCCAATCCCTTCCGTTGCGGCAAAGGGGCAGTTTTCGCAAGTTTCTTCTCAAAACGGTTGAGCGCAGGCGCCGCATCGTCCATTCTCCCGGCTTTCCACGGGGCGGCGGACCATCTGCCGTTCCACCGGCTTAAGACGGGTCAGGCGGCGATGACGGGCGAACGCATCTATCTTTACGACACCACGCTGCGCGACGGGGCGCAGACCCAGGACGTGGATTTCTCGGTCGCCGACAAGATTGCGATTGCCAAGGACCTCGACCGGCTGGGCATCGACTATGTCGAAGGCGGCTGGCCGGGCGCCAACCCGACCGACGACCAGTTCTTCGCCGAGGCGCCGGAGCTGACCCGCGCCACCTTCACCGCCTTCGGCATGACCCGCCGCCCCGGCCGCAGCGCCGCCAACGACCCGCAGCTGACCGCGCTGGTGCAGTCGCGCGCCAAGGCGGTCTGCATGGTCGGCAAGACCTGGGACTTCCATGTCGACGTCGCTCTGAACATCCCGCGCGAGGAAAACCTCGACCTGATCCGCGACAGCATCGCTGCGCTGCACGCCGCCAAGGGCGAGGCGCTGTTCGATGCCGAGCATTTCTTCGACGGCTACAAGCGCAACCCGGCCTATGCGGTTTCCTGCATCAAGGCGGCGTATGAGGCCGGCGCGCGCTGGATCGTGCTGTGCGACACCAACGGCGGCACCCTGCCGCACGAGATCGACGCCATCGTGCGCGAGGTGGCGGAGACGCACGGCATCCCAGGCGACCGGCTGGGCATCCACTGCCACAACGACACCGAGAATGCGGTCGCCAATTCGTTGGCCGCGGTGCGGGCCGGCGCGCGGATGGTGCAGGGCACCATCAACGGCCTGGGCGAGCGCTGCGGCAACGCCAACCTCGTCTCGCTGATCCCGACGCTGATGCTGAAGCTGGGCTACGAGACCGGCATCCGGCGCGAGGATCTGCATCTCCTGACCCAGCTGAGCCGCGCCTTCGACGACCGGCTGAACCGCGCGCCCAACCGCCATGCGCCCTATGTCGGCGCCAGCGCCTTCGCCCATAAGGGCGGGCTGCATGTCTCGGCGGTGGAGAAGGACCCGTCCTCCTACGAGCATGTGGCGCCCGAGGCCATCGGCAACCGCCGCCAGATCGTGATGTCGGACCAGGCCGGCCGATCCAACCTGATCGTGCGGCTGCGCGACATCGGCATGGCGGTGGATGCGAAGGACGACCGGCTGGCCGGCCTGCTCGATCTGGTGAAGCAGCGCGACAGCGACGGCTACGCCTACGACACGGCGGAGGCCAGCTTCGAATTGCTGGTCCGGCGCGAGTTGGGCGAGGTGCCGCGCTTCTTCGAGCTTCTGCGCTTCCACGTCACCGACGAGCGCCGCTACAACGCGGTCGGCAAGCTGGTGGTGGAATCGGAAGCGGTGGTGCGCGTGCGCGTCGGCGACGCCATCCGGCTGGAGGTGGCGGACGGCAACGGTCCGGTCCATGCGCTGGACGTTGCCATGCGCAAGGCGCTGGAGCCTGTCTATCCGGCGCTGGCCCAGGTCAGCCTGTCCGACTACCGCGTCCGCATCCTGGCCGCCAAGGACGGTACCGGCGCCATGCCGCGCGTGCTGATCCGCAGCGCGCGGACCGACGGCAGCGAATGGTCGACGCTGGGTGTCTCCACCAACATCATCGAAGCCTCGATGGAAGCGCTGGTGGACAGCTACACCTACGCCCTGATGAAGAGCGAGGCGAAGCCGGTCTGAGGGCCAGGGTGTAAGGGCTGAATGCCCCCTCCCTTCCCATGCTTGCGCATGGGCCCCTTCCCTCCCCCGCCTTTGGCGGGAGAGGGAGTATAGCGCAGAGCGGCGGTAGTCCCCTCTCCCGCGATCGGATCGGCCTTCGGCCGACCGAGGGCGGAGGAGGGTTAGGGAGGGGGCAGACTACACCTTCCCACCATGGCGATGTTCTGATAGCAACGGCGGTTTCGGGGCGCTCGCATTCACGCGGGGACTGCTCCGGTCACCGGCGCCCGTATTGCCGCGGGTCCGCTCTCGGAGGATCATCGCCATGCTCTGGCTCGCCGCCTATATCGGCAGCATTCTTGCCATCAACTTCGCCTTCAGCCTGTTTCCGCACCTAGATCTGGTCTGGTCCTGCTGGGCCGGGCTGATCTTCATCCTGCGCGACATGGTTCAGGTCCGCTTCGGCCATTGGGCGCTCGCCGCCATGCTGGGCGGCACCGTGCTGTCCTATCTGCTGACCGATCCCTTCGTCGCCACCGCCAGCGTCCTCGCCTTCGCGGTGTCGGAGATGATCGACTGGGCGGTCTTCACCATCACCCGCCGGCCCCTGCGCGACCGTCTGTGGATCAGCGCCGCCCTGTCGGTGCCGGTCGACACCGCCATCTTCTTCGGCATGCTGGACATCTGGGATCCCACCGTGTGGGCCGCCAGCCTCGCGTCGAAGCTGCTGGGTGTGTCGGCGGTGTGGCTGCTGATGCGCACGCGGGAAGGGCGGATGGCCGTAGCGGCCTGAGCGCCGGCCGGAGGATTCAAGTGGGGGCGTCCGCACCAGGGCGGCGTCCCACCTCCACCGAATCTTAACCGCGGCGGCGGTAGACTCCTCCATGCCCCTGCCCGGCCCGGAGGAGGCCGACCATGGCCACGCACCGCACGCTGCACGGAACGCCGTACCCGGCCCCGCCTCCCAATCCGCTGAAGCCGGATCCGCTGGATGCGCTTGCCCCGCAGCATACGCCCCATTCCGAACCTGCCCATCCCACCCGCACGCTGATCGTCGTCCTGATCGCCCTGCTGACCCTGGCGGGGCTGGCCTATGGCGGCGGCATCGCGGTGGACCGCATCGTGGAACAGCGGCGGATCGAGGCGCGCATGGGGCCGAAGCCCAGTCTTGCGCAGTTGCCGGCGATCGAGGTTCCGCTGGGGGGCTTGCGCGCGGTGGAGATGCAGGTCTCGCTGGTGCTGGCGCCGAAGGTGAAGGCCGACCGAGTCCTGCGTTACCAGGACCGCATCGCCGACCGGCTGTTCCAGACCGTCAGCCAGGCCGACGCCGAAACCCTGACCGGCACCGGTTCCGCCGCCTTTCTGAAACAGAGCATCAGGGACGCCGTGAACCGCGAGGCCGGGACCGGCCTGATCCGCGACGTCTACATCGAACGCATGGTCGTCAAGTGAACGACGCGGGGCTCGTTCGGCGATGCCCCTTGTCTTGTGCGGCGCAATAGCTTATGTAGGGCGTCTTGATCGCTGGAGGCTCGCGCGTCTCTTGAGCGAGACGCGCTGTGATTGCGCAACGGCGAACGCCCCCAAGGTTCTGGGGCGCACTGGCCGCTGCATCGGATAGACGCCTCTCCCTCTATCGACCTCCTCCCGGCGAGTCCGCCGGTATGTCCCACGCCCGCCATCGGGGCGCGCGGGGCCGTGCCGTGTTGCTTTGAGAAGGTTGTTACGACTTGACGTTTTCCGAACTCGGCCTGCACCCGCTCGTCTTGAAGGCCCTCGAGGCGTTCGAATACACCGTTCCCACCCCGGTCCAGCTGGCCGCCATTCCGCCGGCGCTCCAGGGCCGCGACATCCTCGCCACCGCCGAGACCGGCACCGGCAAGACCGCCGCCTTCATGCTGCCGGCGCTGACCCGCACCGCCGAGCTGCCGCTGAACGGCGCCGCTACCCCGCGCGTGCTGGTTCTGGCCCCGACCCGCGAGCTGGCCAAGCAGGTCACCGACGCCGCCCGCAAATACGCGAAGTTCATGAAGCTGAACATCGTGGACGTGGTCGGCGGCATGCCCTACCGCGAGCAGCTGCGCCTGCTGTCGCGCCCGGTCGACGTTCTCGTCTGCACCCCGGGCCGCCTGCTGGACCATGTCGCCCGCCGCCGCATCGCGCTGGACGAGGTCGAGGTGCTGATCCTCGACGAGGCCGACCGCATGCTGGACATGGGCTTCCTCGACGATGTCGAGACCATTGCCAAGTGCTGCCCGCCGACGCGCCAGACCCTGCTGTTCACCGCCACGCTGGACCGCCGCATGGCGCAGCTGGCCGGCAACCTGCTGCGCAACCCGGAGCGCGTGGCCGTCGAGAGCCAGGCGACCGCGATCAACGTCGAACAGCGTCTGCACCATGCCGACGACCTCGACCACAAGCGCCGCCTGCTGCAGCATTTCGCCGCCCAGGAAGAGGTCGGCAAGGCGATCATCTTCGCCGCCACCAAGCGTGATGCCGACACGCTGGCCGAGGAGCTGAGCGCCGCCGGCCATGCCGCCGCCGCCCTGCACGGCGACATGGACCAGACCAAGCGCAACCGCACGCTCCAGCGTCTGCGCACCGGTCAGGTCCGCCTGCTGGTCGCCACCGACGTCGCCGCCCGCGGCATCGACGTGCGCGACATCACCCACGTCATCAACTTCGACCTGCCGCGCTCGGCGGAGGACTATGTCCACCGCATCGGCCGCACCGGCCGCGCCGGCGCCTCGGGCGTTGCGATCTCCTTCGCCGCCCGCGCCGACCGCGAGACCCTGGTCCGCATCGAGCGCTACACGAAGGCAACGCTCGAGGTGCATGTGGTGCCCGGCCTGGAGCCGACGCGCCCCTTCACCACCGGCGGCGCCGGCCGTCCGGCCGGTCGCGGCGGCCGTCCGGGTGGCGGCGCCGGCAAGCCGTGGCACCGCAACGGCGAGTCCAAGGGTCCGCACGCCCCGCGCGGCCCGCGTCCGGACTATGCCCGCAACGACAACCACCGCGGCGATGCCCGTCCGGACCATGCCCATGCCCGCCGTGAAGCCCACGGCAACGGCAAGCCGGCTGCCCGTGCGAAGAGCTGGTAAGCAGCGTCCCTGACGCTTCTGACCCTCGAATGAAAACGCCCTCCCTGTCGGCCTCGCGGTCGGCAGGGAGGGCGTTTTCATTTCAGGCCCGCTCTTTCAGATGCGCCTTACTGAAACGCGATCTTCGCGTTGTCGCCGGGGTCCGGCGATTGGCCGGTCAGCTTCGCCTTCACATAGCCATAGGCGTAGACCATGGTGCTCGACGGGCTGTCCCAGTATTCGGCCTGATCGACCGACACCTTCAGCAGGGCGACCTCCGGATCATCCGGACCCTGGGGGAACCAGGTGCTCATGATGTCGCGCCACAGGAAGCGGATCTTGTCGCGATCGCGCACGACCTCGGCGACGCCTGAAACCGAAATGTAATCCTGCTTGTCGGGGTTGGAGTAGGCGAGGTTGACGCGCCAGTGGCGGTCGATCTCCGCAACCTTTTCGGAATGGGCGCGGGTGAAGAACCACAAGGTGCCGTCTTCGAAACCCGCATGGGACAGAGTCGCCATCGGACGGGAGTTCAGCCGGCCGTTGTCGTCCAGCGTCGTCATCATCGCGACCTGGACGCCCTTCATCATCTCCCAGAGCTTCTTGACTTCACCCTGGTCAGGGCTGTGGCCGGCGGTGGTGCTATGGACCATGGTCTGCCTCTCGTTCGGTAGCCCAGCGGAGACAGGGGAACGCCTTTCGTGGTCAGAAGGTTCCGGGTTGAGCGTTCACTCCCCCGACCGACCAGGATCCTGTCCCGGCGTGGTAGTGGTCGATCCGGGTCAGCGACCAGGGGTCGATCCGCAGCCGCAACGCCGCCTCCGGCGTCAGATCCAGCGCCAGCGCCAACGCGCCGCGGATGGTTCCGGCATGGATCACCGCAACCACGTCGCGTCCGACATGGATGTCGGTCAGCCGCCGCAGCGCCGCCGCCGTACGGTCCATCACCGCGGCGAAGCTCTCGCCACCGGGCGGCGCGTGGCGTGCCGGGTCGCGCCAGAAGCGCGCCGCCGCCTCGGCATCGCGCATCGCCGCGGTGTCGTGGCTGATGCCCTCCCACGCGCCGAAATCCTGCTCCGCCAGCGCCGGCTCCACCACCGCCGTGTCGGCAAGGCGGGGATTGCGGGTCCACAGCGCCTGGGCGGTCTGCCGGCTGCGGCGGAGCGGGCTGGTCAGCCACAGGGCGTCAGCGGGCAGACCGGCCGCGAGCGCCGCCGCCGCCGCGCGGTTGCCGGTATCGGCCTCGCGGTCGCTCGACCCGCAGATGACGTTGTCGGGGTTGTGGACGGGCGCATGGCGGATCAGCCACCAGCGGGTGACGGTCAGGGGGGTGAGGCTCACCGCGTTCATGCCGCTGCTCCAATGAGGGCGGACCCCAGGAAGGAGGAAAGGGTCAGCAGGACCGCGGCCTCTGCCACCTGCTGGGACGCGCCGAAGACGTCGCCGGTCTGTCCGCCGAGATGGCGCCTGGCGAGCGCGCCCACCGCGGCCACCCCCAGCAGGGATGCCGCCATCGCCGGCAGGGCCAGCCCGCCGAGAGCCACCGCCGCAATCGCGATGCCGAAGACGAGCGCCAGCAGCACTGTCGCCATCGCCGGCCGTCCCTGTGCCGCCGCCAGCCCGTCACGCCGCGCCGGGGAGAGGACGCGCGCCATCGCCGCCAGTCCGCAGCGCGACAGAGCGCCCGCCGCCACCAGCGCTGCGACCGCCGCCGGCACCGGCAGGGCCGCCAGCGCCGCCGCACGGATGCCGACCGAGAAGACCAGCGCCAGCACGCCATAGCTGCCGACCCGGCTGTCACGCATGATCTCCAGCTTGCGCGCCAGATCGCGCCCGCCGCCGAATCCGTCGGCGACGTCGGCCGCGCCGTCCTCGTGCAGTCCGCCGGTCAGCCGCACCGTCGCCGCCAAGGCCAGCAGCGCCCCGGCCAGCGGCGGCAGGTTCAGCAGTGCCGCCAATGCGAACACGGCACCGCCGGCCAGCCCGACCAGCGCCCCCACCAGCGGAAACCACCCCATCGCCCGCGCCGAAGCGCCTTCGGCCAGCGGTCCGTTGAGCGGGCCGATTGGGGGCAAGGGCAGGCGGGTCAGGAACACCAGCGCCAAGGCGGCGTCCTGGGTCCAGCGCGGGGAAGGGGAGGGGGCGGTGGTCGCGTCATGCATGATCGGCATCGACTACGCCCAAGCGGCGTTCGGTGCAACCCTGCTCGGCGGACTGCTTTAGCCCGCGTTCCTGCCGGTCCGATTCCTTGACCAAAACACTTGGTCCGCCTACTTTGTCCGTTTGAACTCCCCCTATCATCATCGAGCACCCATGGCCCGTCTTCCGATCCTCGTCGCCCCGCATCCGATCCTGAAGCGCAAGGCGCAACCCGTCGCCGAAGTGGATGCGCGCGTCGTCAAGCTGATGGACGACATGGTGGAGACCATGTACGACGCCAACGGCATCGGTCTGGCCGCCCCGCAGGTCGGCGTGCTCGACCGCGTCATCGTCGTCGACGTCCATGAAAAGGGCGAGCCGGCGAACCCGATCCGCCTCGCCAACCCGGAAATCGTCTGGTCGTCGGACGAAAAGGCGATCTGCGAGGAGGGCTGCCTGTCGGTGCCGGAGCAGTATGCCGAGGTCACCCGTCCCCAGCGCATCCGCGTCCGCTATCTGGACGAAAAGAACCAGCAGCAGGAGATCGAGGCCGACGGGATGCTCGCCACCTGCATCCAGCATGAGATCGACCATCTGAACGGCGTTCTGTTCGTCGATTACCTGTCGATGCTGAAGCGGAACATTCTGCTGAAGAAGGTTCAGAAGATGCAGAAGGCGACGGCCTGACCCGCCCAAAAACAGATCGGCGATTTGATTCGATGACCCCGCTCCGTCTCGTCTTCATGGGCACGCCGGACTTCGCCGTGCCCAGCCTTGCCGCGCTGATCGAGGCGGGGCATCAGGTCGTCTGCGCCTACAGCCAGCCGCCGCGCCCGGCCGGCCGCGGCCAGCAGGTGCAGAAATCGCCAGTCCACCGCTTCGCCGAGGAGCACGGCATCCTCGTGCGCACGCCCAAGAGCCTGCGCAACGCCGAGGCCCAGGCCGAGTTCGCAGACCTCAAGGCCGATGCGGCGGTGGTCGCCGCCTATGGCCTGATCCTGCCGCAGCCGATCCTGGATGCGCCGCGGCTGGGTTGCGTCAACGTGCATGGCTCGCTCCTGCCGCGCTGGCGCGGGGCGGCGCCGATCCAGCGCTCCATCCTGGCCGGCGATGCCGAGACCGGGATCACCATCATGCAGATGGATATCGGGCTCGACACCGGCGCCATGCTGTCTCGGGAAGCGGTGGCGATCACCCCCGCCACCACCGCCAGCAGCCTGCATGACGAACTGGCGGCGCTCGGCGCCCGCATGATCGCTCCGGCGCTGGAAGGTCTGGCCGCCGGAACGCTCGCCGCCGTGCCGCAGCCCGAAGAGGGCGTCACCTACGCCGCCAAGCTGACGCGCGAGGATGGCCGGCTCGACTGGACCCAGCCCGCCGCTTACGTCGAGCGGCAGGTCCGCGCGCTGACGCCTTGGCCGGGCTGCTGGTTCGATGTCGCCAATGGGGCGGCGAACGGTGAGCGGATCAAGGTGCTGGCCGCTGAGCCGGCCTCCGGCAAGGGCGCGCCCGGCACGCTGCTGGACGACCGGCTGACGGTCGCCTGCGCCGATGGCGCGGTGCGGTTGGTCAAGGTGCAGCGTCCCGGCAAGGCGCCGGTGGACGGCGCGGCCTTCCTGCGCGGCTTTGCGCTGGCGGTCGGGCAGCCGGTCTCCGCCCCCGTATCCGCCGAAACCGTCGCGGACTGACCGCCGTGCAGCGCTGGAAACTGACCGTCGAGTATGACGGCCGTCCCTTCGTCGGCTGGCAGCGCCAGGACAACGGCCCCTCCGTCCAGCAGAGCCTGGAGGAAGCGGTGCAGCGCCTGTCCGGCGAGGTGGTGCGGGTCCATGGCTCCGGCCGCACCGACGCCGGCGTGCATGCGCTGGGGCAGGTCTGCCATTTCGACCTGGAAAAGCCCTTCACCGGCCTGAAGCTGCGCGACGCCCTGAACTTCCACCTGAAGCCGGCCCCCATCGCCGTGCTGGAGGTGGAGGCGGTGACCGAGGACTTTCACGCCCGCCTGACCTCGATCGGCCGCGCCTATGTCTACCGCATCGTCAACCGCCGTGCGCCGCTGGCCCTCGACGCCGGCCGTGCGTGGCACGTCACCCGCCCGCTGGATGCCGAAGCGATGCACGAGGCGGCGCAGGTCTTGGTCGGCCAGCATGATTTCACCAGCTTCCGCGCTGCGTTGTGTCAGGCGAAGTCGCCGGTGAAGACGCTCGACCGGCTGGATGTGGAGCGCCAGGGCGAGGAGATCCGCATTCATGCCGCCGCGCGTTCCTTCCTGCACCATCAGGTCCGCAACATGGTCGGCACGCTGGAACTGGTGGGTGCCGGCAAATGGAAGGCGGACGATGTCCGCCTTGCGCTGGAGGCCCGTGACCGCGCCAAAGCCGGGCCGACCTGTCCGCCCGATGGACTGTATTTCATGGCGGCGCGTTACTGAGCGACGGCGGTTCCCTTCAGCCGCGCCCGCTCGGCGGTGAAGACCGTCACCAGATGCTCGATCACCGCCCGCACCCGCGGCACCTCGCGGCGGTCGCGGTGAACCAGCAGCCAGACCTCGCGTGTCAACGGCGGGCCGGACAACGGCAGGCGTTCCAGCCCCGGCACGCCGTCCGCCAGCATGCAGGGCAGGAAGGCGGTGCCAAAGCCGGCGACTGCTGCGGCAAGCTGGCCCTGCACGCTGTTGGACCGGAAGGCGACGCGCCGGCCGCCGCCATGGCGGTCGAGCCACAGCGCCTCCGGCAATTCCGCCATCGATTCGTCATAGGCGATCAGCGTGTCGGGCGCGTCCGGCGCGGCGTAGAGCCCATAGCCCAGCGTCGCCAGCCGCCGCCCGACCAGATCGCCGCGCTGCGGCCGGGCCAGCCGGATCGCCAGATCGGCCTCCCGCCGCGCAAGGCTGAGGGTGCGGTTGTCGACGATGATCTCCAGGTCCAGGCCGGGGTTGGCCGCCCGCAAGGCCCCCATGCGGGGGATCAGGAAGATGTCCGCCAGCGCCTGGGTCATCGTCAGCCGCACGGTGCCGGTCAGCCCGGTGTCTGCACCCTCGCGGCGGCGGATCGCCTGCGCCCGTTCATCCATCGCCTCGGTCAGGGCGCGGACGCTCTCGCCCTCATCGGTCAGGACATAGCCCTCGGGTCGGCGCTCCATCAGGCTGCGGCCGAGCGCGGACTCCAGCGCGGCCAGCCGGCGCCCGACCGTGGCGTGGCTCAGCCGCAGGCTGCGCGCCGCCGCCGACAGGCTGCCGGCCCGCGCCAGTTCCAGGAAGACGCGCAGGTCGTCCCAGTCCAACGGGCTTGTGAATTTCTGAACAGTCATGGTGCAAGGATAGCGGATGGCTGCGCATCGGTGAACGGGGCAGCATCGCCTCCATCAACGCTCGAACAAACGCGGAGCACCACCCGATGACGACCCAAACCGCCAAGACCCTGCGCCAGATCGCCGGCGCGCCGAACACTCCGGCTCCGCTGGACAAGGCGGTGCTGGTGCTGATCGACCTTCAGCGCGAATACACCGACGGCGCCCTGCGGCTGTCGGGTGTCGATGCGGCGGTGGAGAAGGCGGCGGCGCTGCTGGACCTCGCCCGCGCCCATGCCGTGCCGGTGATCCACATTGTCCACCACACCGCGGCGGGCGCGCCGGTCTTCGACCCGACCGGACCGATGGCGGAGATCATCCCGGCGGTGGCGCCGCGCGATGGCGAGCCGGTGATCGTCAAGAAGCTCGCCAACGCCTTTGCCGGCACCGACCTGCAGACGGTGGCGCGCGACACCGGGCGGACCGAGATGATCGTCGCCGGCTTCATGACCCACAACTGCGTCAGCAGCACCGTGCGGTCTGCGGTGGATCATGGCTGGCGGGTGACGGTCGTGGCGTCGGCCACCGCCACCCGCGACCTGCCGGACGGCAAGGGCGGCGTGGTGCCGGCGGCCGACATCCAGCGCGGCGTGCTGACCGGCCTGTCCGACAGCCTCGCCGTGGTGGTGGAGGATGCACGGGCCTGGGGGTGAATTCCCTCTCCCCGGGGGGGAGAGGGGGATTTCACCGTTACATCCTTACTTCTTCTCGGCCTTCCAGTAATAGTTGGTGTCGAAGCTCGGACCCCAGACGAGGCCGCTGACGGTCTTGCGCTCCGCCACCATCTCCGTCTGCTGGAACATGATGACGAAGGGCGAGTCGGCCAGGACCGAGCGCTGGAGTTCCTCGTACATCCGGGCGCGCTTGGCGCTGTCGCGTTCCTCGACCGCGGCGGCGGTCTTCTTGGTCAGTTCCGGGATGTCCCAGGCGTTGCGCCAGGCCAGCGGCTTGGACTTGGCGTTGTCGCTGTTGTCCGGGTTGGAGGCGAAGGTGTCGGCGTTGGAATTCGGATCCTGATAGTCCGCGCCCCACTGCTGGATCATCAGGTCGTGGTTGCGGGCGCGGTACTTGGTCAGCACCTGCTTGCCGTCGCCGGGGATGATCTCGATCTTCACGCCGGCCTTGGCGGCGCTGGCCTGGATCGCCTGGGCCATGTCCTGGGTCGGGTTGGTGTTGCGCACGTCCATGCTGACGGTGAAGCCATCGGGATAGCCGGCCTTCGCCAGCAGCTCCTTCGCCTTGGCCGGATCGTACTTGTAGGGATTGTCGTTGACGGCGCCCAGGAAGCCCTTGGGCAGGAAGGCCTGATGGACGGCGCCGATGCCGTTCATGATCGTGCCGGCCATGCCGTCATAGTCGACCAGATACTTGAACGCCTCGCGCACCTCCGGCTTGGCCAGGGTGGCGTTCTTCTGGTTCAGGCTGAGATACCACAGCGTGCCTTTCGGCGCCTGGACCAGACGGATGGCGTCGCTGGACTTCAGCGGTTCGAACTGCTCCGGCTTCAGGTTGCGCGCGACATCGACGTCGCCCTTCTCCAGCAGCAGGCGCTGGGTCGCCGGCTCCGGGATGTGGCGGATCAGAACGCGCTTCAGCTTCGGCGCACCGCGCCAATATTTCGGGTTGGCGTCGAAGGTCAGCAGTTCGCTCGCCTTCCACTGCTTCAGGACGAAGGGGCCGGAGCCGGCGGAGGCGGTCTTCAGCCAGCCGGCGCCGAAATCGCCGTCCTTCTCCTTGCTCTTCACCAGTTTGGAATCGACGATGGAGCCCACGTCGGCGGTCAGGCAGTAGAGCACGAAGGTCGGTGCATAGGCCTTGTCGGTGGTGAAGACCAGCGTGCGCGGATCCGTGGCGCGGACCATCTGCTCGACATTGTCCGGGGTCAGGCCGAACTGGGTCAGGATGAAGGCCGGACCCTTGTTCATCTTCACCGCGCGGGCAAAGGACCACGCCACGTCGTTCGCCGTCAGCGGGTTGCCGGAATGGAAGGCGATGCCGTCGCGGATTTTGAAGGTGAAGGTCTTGCCGTCGGGCGACACGGTCCAGCTCTCCGCGGCCTCGCCCTCGATCTTGCTGACGTCGTTGACGTCGAAATGGACCAGCCGGTCATAGACCTGGGCGCTGTATTCGGCCCCCGACAGTTCGAAAATCTCGGCCGGGTCGAGGCTGACGATGTCGTCGAACTGCCAGGCCATCACCAGCGCGTCCTTCGGCGTGTCGGCGATGGCGGGGGCGGCGAAACCGGCGAGGGCGAGAGCGGCGGCGCCAAGAACCGTCTGCGCAATAAGGCCGCGCTTGAAGCTGGTCATCCGTGATGTCTCCCTGGAGGCCCATTCGGGCGCTGTTGAGGGCGGGCACTGTCGAGGGATGGAATCTTCCCGCCGCCTTCCATGGCCTGTCAACCCGGCCGGAGGGCAGGTTTCATAAGGCGACGGGTTGCAATTCGCGGGGAAAGCGCCTAGCTCCTAACGCCCCCCGGCACCATTCTTGTATTCGCGGACATTCGGCAGAAGGAAACCACCGTCATGGGCTATACCGTCGCGGTCATCGGCGCCACCGGCAATGTCGGGCGCGAGATCCTGCAAACGCTGGCCGAACGGAAGTTCCCGGCCGACAAGGTCATCGCGCTCGCCTCCGAAAAGTCGATCGGCCAGGAGGTGTCCTATGGCGAGGACGACATCCTCAAGGTCGAGGATCTCAACAAGTTCGACTTCCATGGCGTGGACATCGTGCTGTCGTCGCCCGGCGCCAAGGTGTCGGCCGTGCATGTGCCGCGCGCTGCCGCCGCCGGTGCCATGGTGATCGACAACACCTCCCACTTCCGCATGGACCCCGACGTGCCGCTGGTGGTGCCAGAGGTGAACCCGGAGGCGCTGGCCGGTTATCGCAAGCGCGGCATCATCGCCAACCCCAACTGCTCCACCATCCAGATGGCGGTGGCGCTGAAGCCGCTGCACGACCGCTATAAAATCCGCCGCGTGGTGGTGTCGACCTACCAGTCGGTGTCGGGCGCCGGCAAGGAGGCGATGGACGAGCTGTTCACCCAGACCCGCGCCATCTTCGTCAACGATCCCATCGCCAAGAGCGTCTTCCCAAAGCAGATCGCCTTCAACGTCATCCCCCAAATCGATTCCTTCATGGAGGACGGCTCCACCAGGGAAGAGTGGAAGATGATGGTGGAGACCAAGAAAATCCTCGATCCCAAGATCAAGGTCGCCGCCACCTGCGTCCGTGTGCCGACCTTCATCGGCCATGCCTTGTCGATCAACATCGAGACGGAGGAGCCGATCAACGCCGAGGAGGCCCGTGTCGTCCTGCGCGCCGCCCCCGGCGTGTCGGTGGTCGACCAGCAGACCGGCGACGGCTATGTCACCCCGGTGGAGGTCGCCGGCGACAACCCGGTCTTCGTCAGCCGCATCCGCGACGACTTCACGGTGGAGAACGGCCTGTCCTTCTGGTGCGTCGCCGACAACCTGCGCAAGGGCGCCGCGCTGAACGCCGTGCAGATCGCCGAGCTGCTGGTGCGGGATTACATGGTGGAGTGAGGGGGCGGGTTGAGCTGAGCTTTTGCCCCCTCCCTAACCCTCCCCCGCCTTCGGCGGGAGAGGGGACTGCCCAGGGGAATCGCATTTGAGAAAAGAGGGTAGCGCGGCGGGCTGAAAAGGATTCAGTAGGGAGGCTCTGGCGTTCAGGGAAGGAGCCCCCCGATGTCGTGGTACGCGAAGGTGTTTGCCGCTTTACCAGACCCTCGTACG